>NZ_NPFL01000007.1:0-198046 GCF_002259075.1 Rhodococcus sp. 15-725-2-2b
TTTGTCGTAGACCGGGACCAGCTGCTTGCTGACGCCCATCGTGATCGGATGAAGACGCGAGCCCGTGCCGCCCGCCAGAATGATTCCCCGCATGACGGCGAAGTCTTCCAGACCCTCCGATCACCCGCTCGCTTGTGCCGCTCCGTTTCCGCGCGCGATGTGGAATCCGCCTCTAAACTTCGTCCTGCCCCGCAGCTGTGGGGAACGGGACCGACTGACCACCGAGAACCGAGGACAAGCCACGTGACGACGACGAACCAGATCGCCACCGGTATCGATCAGGTCACCGCTCTGCTCTCCACAGTGACCGAAGCCGAACGCGCATCGGCGACGCCCTGCACCGAGTGGACCGTCGCCGACCTGACCGATCACCTGGTGAACACCGCTGCCAACCTGGTGACCATGGCTCGGGGTGGAGATATCGACTGGTCAGCGTGACCCGAGTCGTCCTCGGATCCGATTCCGCTGTGGACCGAGCGGACTCGCGAACTGCTGGCCGAGATCGACGCAGGTTCGCCGCTGCCGCTCGGCATGGTTGCCGCGGAACTCTCGGTGCACGCGTGGGATCTCGCGACCGCACTCGGTCGCGGCACCGATGATCTCGACCAGACCGTGCCCGAGGAGGGGATGGTGTTCATGTCGGCGAACATGACCGACGAACGGCGCGGTGGTGCCTTCGATCCAGAGCAACCGGCACCCGACGACGCGAACGCGTACGAGCGTTTGGCGGCTTTCGCCGGCCGCACCGTCCGAGGCTCCTGACAGTTCCGACGGCCGATCACTCAACCGAGTCGGCGACATCGGCCTACGTGATTCGGTAGGGCCGACACGGCACTCCCTCGTACGGTTCGGGCACTTCCAGTGCCAGCTGCGGGATTGCCCACATGAGGCCGAACAACAGCGCTATCGATGTCGCGAGACGAACAAGAATCTTCCCCAGACCCATCCGATTACTACTCCCCCGAAGTCGAGCAGAAGCTAGCACGCGTGGCAGACAAGATCGGCCCGCACGAGCATCCCCCGGTAAAGTGCCTGTTCATGAGAATTCTCGTCACGGGTGGGGCCGGGTTCATCGGCGCGAACTTCGTACATCAGACCCTCGCGCAGCGTCCCGATTCCCAGGTCACCGTGCTCGACAAGCTCACCTACGCCGGTAACAAGGCTTCCCTCGATCCGGTGGCCGATCGAATCGAGTTCGTGCACGGCGACATCGCCGACGCCGATCTCGTCGACCGCCTCGTGCGCGAGACGGACCTGGTCGTGCACTTCGCCGCCGAATCCCACAACGACAACTCGTTGACTGATCCCTGGCCGTTCGTACACACCAACGTCATCGGCACCACCACCTTGCTCAATGCGGTCCGCGAACACGACGTCCGCTACCACCACATCTCCACCGACGAGGTCTACGGCGACCTCGAACTCGACGACCCGGCGCGGTTCACCGAGTCCACTCCGTACAACCCGTCGAGCCCGTACTCGTCCACCAAGGCGTCGAGTGATCTGCTGGTGCGGGCCTGGACGCGTTCGTTCGGCGTCCGCTCCACCATCTCCAACTGCTCCAACAACTACGGCCCGTATCAGCACGTGGAGAAGTTCATCCCGCGCCAGATCACCAACATCCTCAGCGGCTCCCGGCCCAAGCTCTACGGCGCCGGGCAGAACGTGCGTGACTGGATCCACGTCGACGACCACAACAGCGCCGTCTGGGCCATCATCGACGGCGGCCGCATCGGCGAGACCTACCTCATCGGAGCCGACGGCGAAGCGAACAACCGCACCGTCCTCGAAGCGATTCTCGAAGAGACCGGCAACGCACCCGACGCCTTCGACTTCGTCACCGACCGCCCCGGCCACGACCTGCGTTACGCCATCGACTCGACCAAGCTCCGCACCGAATTGGGTTGGACGCCAACGTATGTCGACTTCCGTGCCGGCCTGAAGGCGACCGTCGACTGGTACCGCGAGAACGAGCAGTGGTGGCGACCGCAGAAGGACGCCACCGAGGCCGTCTACGCGGCGAAGGAGTCGGTCCTGCCCTGAAGCAGGGCCTAGCTGCTGCGCGACATCCGGTGGCGCAGCAGCAGGTACACCGCGCGACGCATGAACGACGTCATCAGTGCCTTGGCGTTTCCGATGCGAACGTCGTTGTCGGACAACAGGCTCGGGTCGCTGGCCTGTAGTGAGCGGTGGAAGTCGGCGGCCTGACGTGCCTGCTGCGTCGCAAGCTCCACACTCCACTGCCCCGAGTTGATGCGGAACGATGCCAGTGGTCGGGGAATTGCCACGATGTCGCCGCGGAGCGCGACAGCGATGAACGTGGCCTGATCGATCAGGTAGGGATGGCTGTTGTCCCACAGCCCGATTTCGCGGAGCTCCGCGAGCTTCATCATGACGCCGCCGGGTTCGCCGAAGATGTTGGCGCCGGCTCGGACTGCGGTTCGCGCGGCAACTCGACCCGAGACCGTTCCGTGCAGGCCGCCGAGCCCGCGGGCGGCGATCACCGTCTTGCCGTAGGCGTCGATCAACGTCCGCTGAGAGGCGACCAGAACGGCGGTCGGGTTGTCGTCGAATGCCTGGACCTGAGTCGCCAACGCGGTGGGCGCGATGGTGTCGTCGCCGCAGACGAGTTTGATCAATTCGCCGGTGGCCTCTTCGGTGACCCGATTCCAGTTGGCCTGCGCGCCGCCACCGGCCGGGGTCGTCAGCACACGAATGCGCGGGTCGTCGAATTTCTGCGCGACGGCGAGGGTGCCATCGGTCGACGAATGATCGGCGATGACCAGCTCGAAGTCCATGAAGGTCTGGGCGAGAATCGAATCGATGGTCTCGGCCAGGTACTCGGCGTTGTTGTACGCCGGGACGACGACGGATACACGGGGTGTCATGGTGTGGGGGCCTGGCTCTTTCTGCGGAACGAGAAGTCGCGGTAGCCGAAGAAGCTGACGACTGCCATCACTGCTGTGACGACCAATTGTGAAGGGATGGGCGGGAAGTGGAAGACGGATACGGCGATCGTCATCAGAGAGATGTTGGCGACGAACGCGCCGAAGTTCACGACGAAGAAGCGCAGCAGATCGCGTAGGAAGTGCCCACGCACGCGGAACACCAGGTATCGGTACATCGCGAACGCGCACAGCACGTTGCAGAGGTAGCCGAGCACGATCGCGGCGTGATATCCGTATCGCTCACCGATCAGCAACTGCCACAAGATGAACCACGCGGTACCCAGTGCAGTGTTGACGCCGCCGACGAGCAGGAACGCGATCTTCTGATTCTTGACGATGCGCATCAGCGGCCCCGGTGCGCCGTTCATCCCGGCCGGGGGAGCGGGGGTCTGTGGTTCGGTCATCGACCGACCCCCAATGCCTCACGGGTCGCGAACAGTGTGGAGGCGATTCCTGCGGGCAACGTGCGGTGCGTTCGACGATCGATCTGCGGCCAGACCGTCGAGCGCAGTCGCAGATCGCGACCTTGGAACACCGCGAGCGGCGACGCTGCCAGCACCACGTTCGGTCGACGGCGGAACACCGTCCGGCAGGCTCCGAGGATCGAGCCGATGGTGACGGCCTCACCGGAGGCGAAGATCTTTATCGTCGGCGAGTGTCGTTGCGTGGCAGACATACCGAGGGTGTCGGCGACCATCTCTGCCGCGTCGGACACGTAGAGATAGTCACGCAATGTGTCCATCGGTACGTAGATGGAGACGGGTGAGGCCATGAGGTAGCCCCGGCACAGGTGTGAGATCAGGCCCTGCGGTTTCGCGAGGTTCTGGCCGGGCCCGTAGAGGTTCGCGAACCGCCCGATGGCCACGTTGATCCCGGTGCGTTCACCGAACTCGGTTGCGATGGCCTCGGATTGCAGTTTCGCGAAGCCGTAGTCGCCCAACGGAACCGGCAGTGTCCCTTCGTGATGCGGGGCTCCGGTCGCGCCGGCGTAGACGCCTCCGGCGGACGAAGCGAGGAACACGGTTCCGGTGCCCGCGCGGTCGCCGGCGGCACTTTCGATGCGCGCCAACACGGCTCGGATCAGACCGTTCTCTTCGGCGAATTGCGCTGCGCTGGTTCCGTTCACACCCGCACCGGCGGCCCAGATCACGTTCCACGTACCGTCGGAGAAAGAGTCGAAGAACTCCGAACAGCGCTGCAGCAGAGCTTGTTCGGCAGATTCCCTGTCCGACCACGGAATGGTGCTGGTGTGCACTCGGTGCCCTCGACGACCGGCCTCGCGGGTCACCGCAGCGCCCAGGAGTCCGCCGCTGCCGACGATCCACGTGTGCGTTGCGGTCACGCCGACGGTGTGTTGTCGGTCGACTGTGGAGTTTCGCCTGATCCTGCAGGCGCGGTGCGTCCGAGTGGGCCGTTTCCCGGATCGGTGACGATCAGGTACGGCGGCTTGCCCATGGCCGTCTTGACGTTGACGCCCACGTACTCGGCCACCACACCGAGGGAGAACAGAGTCGCCCCGAACCCGAACAGCAGAATCACCATCGTCGATGCCCAGCCTCGCACCTCGGCACCGGAGTCGAAGACGAAGTACGACACCAGTACGTAGGCCACCAGAATCAGGCCGAGTACCGCGAAGGCGATGCCGATGAAGCTGACCAGCCTCAGGCCCTTGGTGCCGCTCGAGAGCACCATCCGCCAGAAATGCGAGAGCAAGGTGCGCAGGCGGTAGCCCGATCGACGGTCCACCTCTTCGCGCAGCGCCACCGGGCTGGTCGTGACGTCGCCCGCGATCCACCCGAGTGCGATGTCCAGGTACGCCTCCGAACCGGCGTAGGCCGCGACGGAGCGGCCGACCTCACCGAGCACCAGGCGATAGCTCTGATAGTCGACGGTGTTGTCCCCGGCCAGGGCCTTGGCGATCAGCCATTTCGCGCCGCGGGAGGCGGTGTTGCGCCACAGTCCGTGCGGTGCGACGTTGGTGGGCTTGGCGTAGACGACTGTGGACTGCCGGTCGAGGGCGGTGTCGAGCATGCCGCCGATGGCTGCCGGGTCGTGCTGCCCGTCCTCGTCCATCGTGACGATCCATTCGCCGCCGCTGGACGCCATGCCGGCGAGGGTGGCGGGGTGCTGACCGAAATTGCGACTCAGCCACACTCCACGAACGAACGGGTGCGCAGCGGTCAGCCGCCTGATCACCGCAGCGGAATCGTCGGGTCCGTGATCGAAGACGAGCAGAACTTCCTCGACGATCATCGGCCGCCCGACGGGGGTGTGAGTCACCTGCGTCAACGGAAGGATCTCGTCCATCAACGCACTGAGAGTCCGTTCACCCTGGTAGACCGGCACCACGATGGAAATGCGGTGCGGATCAGCAACAGAATCGTCGGACATCACGAGGGCCTACCCTATCCGTTCCCGCTGTCGCCATCGAACTCCGGCGCGGCAGGGCTTCTGCGTCGTCGCACATCGAGTACCACCAGACCGACCAGCAGCAGCACCCCGCCCGCCATCGCGGCGAGTCCGAGACGTTCGCCGGGCGGCCGGAAGGTGATGTGCAGATCTGCGTTCTCGGTACCGGGCGGCAGGTCGACGTAGAGGAAGATGTCGGCCAACCCCTTGGTCTGCAGCTCTTCACCGTTCAGGGTCGCGGTGTAGCCGGGCCAGGCCAGACGGGAGAACACGACGCTGCCGCCGTTCGGAGCGCTGACGTCGACGTGCTCGGAGTCGGCGTCGGACGATCGAGGTTCGGCCGTGGCGTTCACGGTCGCGACGACGCGTCCCGACGTGGCGGGAATCAGTCCGTCGACGCGTTCGAGGACGTAGATCTGGCGGGCGGACTCGGGCGTGGGAGCGGTCACCCACTCCCAGCCTGCGGGTGCGGGTCGTGAATTCGCGAGCGGATACTGGTTCTTCTGCAGCACGATTCGATCGAGTTGCATCAGATCGGCGTAGGTCTTGCCGGTGTACGGCTCGATCTCGAACACGCGCCGGAAGGCGTCCTCGCAGGTCGATCCCTCGTGCTCGAAGCACAGCAGGTTGGCGAAGTCGAGATATCCGACCGGGGTGTACGCGTTGACGTAGTCCAGGCCCATGATCTTGGCGGAGTTGCCGTACACCTGGGAGTGCCAGGGCAGCTTGGGGTCGTCGGGTCCGTCGGCCCCGGTCTCGGTGAGCGCACGGCTGCCGAGTTGCAGAGTCGCGCCCTGCCACTGCGGGAACTCGGCCTTGGCCTCGGATTGGGACGCGGGCAGCCACCACTTGTCGAAGGGCGGTTCGTAGGTGGCCACCTGGTACATCGCGACCGGCGCGATGGTCACCAGCAGCAGTGCCGCGGTCGCGCGCGTGGAGAACCGGTGGGCCAACAGCAGGGCGAGTGCTCCGACGAGCAGGATCACCAGCGCAGCGAGGACATGGCGGCCGAAGAACTCCGGGCCCGAAGAACCGGCCCGCAGCAGCAGCACCAGCGTCAACAGGCCGGCGGCGAGCAGCCGGGGCCGTAGCTTGTCGAGAGTGCCGTACCGGCTGATCAGGGTGACCACGAGAATCAGCGCGACGAGGGCGACGAACGGCAGGATGCGGGCGGGCCAGCGGATCGGCCCGATGTCGCTGGGGCCCGCGGTGAAGATCAGTGCGAACGCCAGCATGATCAGCGGGGCTGCCAGCTCGCGCAGAGCCGCGGGCACTCGACGCCATGCGATGAACGCCAGCGCGGGCACCACGAACCAGGCGATGTACGTGACCGGCGATTCGGTGGTCTCGCCCGCCCAGGATTCGATGCTCGTCACCGCCGTCGGGATGCTCGCGGTCAGCGATTCCGACCACGGTGCCGTCAGGAAGTTGTCGTTGAACGTGCCTTCGTCGCCGCTACGCCAGGTGACCGCCGAGGTGAGCACGCCGGGCAGGAACGTGACGGCCCCGCAGGCCGCGGCGGCGACGCCTACGGCACACACCTTCACTGCCGGACGCCACAGCCGCTGGAACAGGCGTTCGCCGATCGCGACGGATCCGATCATGACTCCGGCCATCACCGCGGCGTGGACGTATCCCACGCTGATGGCGAGGTAGAGGAAGACGAACGGCACGATGGGGCCGCTGCGGCCGCGGGCGTAGGACACCGAGCTCGCCCACGCGTTCATGATCCACGCGGTACCCATCAGTGCGGTCACCCACGAGGTGTTCTCGAAGAACAGCGTGAAGCCGACGAACGGTGCGCTCGCGCCCGCTACCGCAGCCCAGTTCGCCCGCGCTCCGTAGGCCAGAGCGACGCGAAAGACGCCCCAGGCCAACAGAATCGAGAAGCCGAGTTTGACGACCGTGGCCAGCAGCACCAAGTTGTCGATCGACGGCGAGATGTAGTTGATCGCCATCTGCACGGGATTCCACAGGCCGCCCTGGCCCTCGACCGGGTAGTTGCCTGCCATCCACTGATCGAGCACCAGCGAGGGGAAGTGCCCGTCGCGCATGATGCGTCCGAGCTGGAGCCAGTTGGGTACGGCACCCGATTCGGTGTCGTCGATGTAGAAGAAGCGGGGATCGACGCTGAGCACAAGGAGGTAGCCGAGAACGACGACTGCAGCGACCGCTGCTCCCCACGCGAGGCGCTCTCTCCTGCTGTCGGGCAGGGCGGCGCGCGCGATCTGGGTATCCGTGGGGGTCAAGGGTCAACTCCGTGAGTGCGGGCAAAGACACCCGACTGTAGCTCCCGAGGTGTCCGGGAACCGAAACGTCGACGCGTGTGACCCGCAGGTGTTGGCGGAAAACCGACTATTGCGAGCGATCACTCTCTAAGTTAGATTGACGTGACACTATGACGGAGGTCACATTGAACTCGAACACTGCTTTCGACGTCGTCATCACCGGCGGCACCGTCTACGACGGGTCCGGCGGTCCCGGAGTGCGAGCCGATGTGGGCATCGTCGACGGTGTCGTGCGGGCCGTGTCGGCCACGCCGCTCGAGGTGGGTCCGGCGACCGAGGTGGTCGACGCCACCGGCAAGTGGGTCACCCCGGGCTTCGTGGACGTGCACACCCACTACGACGCGGAGGTGCTCGTCGGCCCGGGACTCGAAGAGTCCGTCCGACACGGGGTCACGACGGTTCTGCTGGGGAACTGTTCGTTGTCGACGCTCTATTCCACTCCGGTCGACATCGCGGATCTGTTCAGTCGGGTCGAGGCGCTGCCGCGAGATCATGTGCTCAAAGCCGTCGATACGCACAAGACGTGGACCAGCCCCGACGAGTACATCGCTGCGCTCGAACGACTGCCTCTCGGTCCCAATATCGCTGCTCTGGTGGGACATTCGGATCTACGGGCGCACGTGATGGGCTTGGATCGCTCGACCGATCGCAGTCAGCGGCCCACCCGAGAGGAGTGGCGCGCCATGTCGGACGCGCTCGAGCAGGCACTCGATGCCGGACTGCTCGGGATGTCGACGATGACGAACCCGTGGGACAAGTTGGACGGCGATCGGTACCGGTCTCGGTCGTTGCCGTCCTCGTACGCGCGGTGGAGCGAGTTCCGTGCGCTGCACAAGATCCTGCGTCGACGCGGTCGGTTGTTGCAGAGCATTCCGAACCTGAACACCAAGTACGACATGCTGTTCTTCCTCGCCTCGGCCACCGGGATCGGCCGCACTCCGCTCAAGATCTCGCTGCTGGCGGCGGCCGATGCCAAGGCGTCGCCGTGGATTCATCGCGTCTTCGGCCCGCTCGCGCGCATGGTCAACGGACCGGGCAAGGGCCAGTTCCGCTGGCAGCATCTGCCCACCACGTTCGACGTGTACTCCGACGGCATCGACCTGGTGGTGTTCGAGGAGTTCGGATCGGGCCGAGCAGCTCTGCATCTACGAGAAGAGTTGGGACGCAACGAGTTGCTCTCGGACGAGGCGTACCGCCGCTGGTTCCGCGCCGACTTCGAGAAGAAGTTCAGCTCACGCGTCTGGCATCGAGACTTCGCCGACGCCGAGATCACCGAGTGTCCCGACGCGTCGGTCGTCGGCAAGAACGTTGCCGAGGTCGCGGCCGAGCGCGGTGTGCACGTGGTGGACGCGTTCCTCGATCTGGTGGTCGAACACGGCAGAAAACTGCGTTGGCACACCACGGTGGCGAATCATCGCAAGCGTCAGATGGACAAGCTGATCAACCAGCCCGGGGTGACCGTGGGGTTCTCAGACGCAGGCGCTCATCTGCGCAACATGGCGTTCTACAACTTCGGTATCCGGTTGCTGCACCGCGTGCACGATGCGCAGGGCGATCGCAGGCCGTTCATGACCGTGGAGAAGGCCGTGCACAAGCTCAGCGGCGAGTTGGCCGACTTCTACGGTGTCGACGCCGGACACGTGCGGGTGGGTGATCGAGCCGACATCGTGGTGATCGATCCGAATGGGCTGGACGAGGAGGTCCTGGCCTATCGAGAGGAGACCATGCCGGAGTTCGGGGGCCTGAGCCGCATGGTCAACCGCAACGATCGCGCTGTCGCCGCCACTCTGGTCGCGGGCCGAGTGGTGTTCTCCGGCGGCACCTTCGCTCCGTGGTTCGGTGTGTCGGAGCGGGCCGGCAGTTTCCTGCGGGCGGGTACCCCGACGGCTCCTCGTCGCCGGGAGCGTGTGTGAGCCCGAGTCAACAGCAGCGCCGGACCGAGACGATCGGAAAGTTGCTCGACGCGACGATCGCGTCGTTGTGCGAGAAGGGCTATGCCGCAACCAGTGTCAGTGAGATCGTCGGCCGCGCCGGGGTGTCCTCCGGTGCCATGTTCCGACATTTCGACACCAGGCTCGACCTGATCGTCGCTGCGGCCGACGAGGTTCGTCGCCGCCAGTTCGGCGAGTTCCGTCATGGCCTGTCCGGTTTCGGTAGCGCGTCGATCGAACACTGCCTCGAACTGCTCAGGGCTGCGTGCCGAGCCCCGATCAACGGTGCCTGGTACGAGCTCCTGACCGCAGCCCGCAGTGACGAAGAGCTGCGAGAGAGGCTGCAGCCCTTCACCGTTCGCTATCACGAGCAGATCGCCGAACTCGCTCGCACACTACCGGTCGCAGGCGTGCTCGACCCACGGCATCTCGAGACGGTGATCTTCAGCGTGGTGCATCTGCTCGACGGCGAGGCGTTGGCCGCCGTGGTGCACCCGCAGCCCGAACAGGAGGCCATGCGGCTGAGGATGATTGCGCACCTGTTGCGCGGTGGCACTCTGCATGCCCTGAGCGACGCGGGATGACCCACTGGACGGTGCGCACGCCCGGCGCAGAACTTCCCGTCGTCGAGCACGGGAACCCGGAGGCGCGCTCGACGGTGCTGCTGGTGCACGGCTATCCCGACAACCGCCATGTGTTGGATCCGCTGATCGCCGAGCTCGGCGACCGGGTCCGGGTGATCGCCTACGACACGCGAGGCAGCGGAGCGTCCGCGCTCGAGCCCGCAGCGGACGTGTCCATCGAGCAACTGGCGCGCGACGCCTTCGCGGTGGTCGAGTCGATACCGGGGCTCACCGGGAAGGTCCACGTCTTCGCCCACGACTGGGGGTCGGTCCAGATGTGGGAGGCGATGGCTTCGCCTCGCGCATCCACCGCTTTCGCGTCGTACACGTCGGTATCGGGCCCGAGCCTGGATCACCTGCGGCAGGTGGCGCGGGCGCGGCTGGTGCGACCCCGTTGCTGGCCGTCACTGGTCGAGCAGTTGGCGCGGTCCTGGTACGTCTTCGGGTTCCACGTGCCCGTGCTGGGCAGGCGGGTTCCGGGATTGCTGGCGCGCCTGAACGCCCAGGGTGAGCCGACCCCGACGGCGGCCGACCAGCAGCGCGGCATCGCCCTGTACCGCGCCAACGTGCTCAGGCGTCTGCTCGGCGGACCCTTCCCGCAGTGCGCCGTCCCGACCACCGTGGTCGTCCCGACTGACGACCGCATGCTCTCGCCCAATCTCACCGACGGTCTGGATCGATGGATCCCCGACCTGCGCGTCGACCAGGTCGATGCGGGCCACTGGTGGCCGTACACGCACCCGGTCGACGCCGCTCGCGTGCTGATGGCGAGGGTGCGGGAAGCGGAGTAGACGGCGAGCGTCGGACGGATCGGTCGGGGGCTGTGCAACCATGGTCAGTGGTCTTCTTCTCTCCACGGCCGCACAGAGCCACTACTCGAACTGGATGGGGTACTTCTCGGTATGGACGGCACTGCTCTCGATCGTCTCGGCTCCGCGTCGAATTCGTCGGCTGTTGCCGGCGGTGACGGTGAGCCCGAACTGACAGTCCAGAGACTGCTGTTCGACGGTCCGTCGCCCCTGGTCAGTGCCGATATGTACAGCTCGGTCGGCAAGGGCAACGCCGAGCGCACCCGTACGGGCGTTCGGATCGCCAAGCGCAGCGTGGTGCACACCAACAGCTACTTCGGACGGTTCCCGGCCAGCTACTGGCAGCGGTGGACCACCGTCACCGAGGTGGTGTTCCGGGCGAGCGTCGCCGGTGCCGGTCGGATCGATCTGGTGGCCACCGATTACAAGGGCCACGAGCGCACGATGGCCAGTACAACGGTCGATTCCGCGAACGCGTCGACCCAATTGGCCGTTCCCGTCGCCACCACGCAGTTCCTCGACGGCGGTGCGTTGTACGTCCGCTTCACCACGACCTCGACCGAGTTGTCGGTGCAGGACGCGGAATGGACCGTCGCCGCGCCGGAGAAGCTGCGTCCCACCTCGGTGGTGATCTGCACGTTCAACCGCGCCGACGACTGCGCCAACACCGTCGCTGCCATGGCCGACGATCCCATCGCCCTGCTCGGGGTCGACAACGTCTACGTCGTCGATCAGGGCACCGATCAGGTGCAGACGCGCGAGAAGTTCCAGCGCGTCGCGGCGGAGCTCGGCAGCAAGCTCGTCTACATCACTCAGCCCAACCTCGGCGGCGCAGGTGGATTCACCCGCGGGCTCTACGAGGTGCAGGGTAAGGGCGGCGACCCGGCCAATGTGATCTTCATGGACGACGACGTGCTGTGCGAACCCGAGGCGATCGTGCGCATGAACTCGTTCGCCAACATGACCGTCGAGCCGGCGATCATCGGCGCCCAGATGCTGTACCTGTTGCACCCCGATCGCGTGCACGTCGGTGCCGAGGTGGCGAACCTGCAGAAGCTCGAAGCCGGAGTGCACGTCAAGAACGCGATCTCGGACAAGAGTGCGTTCAAGCGCAAGCGTCAGCAGGACGTCCGGGTCGACGCAGGCTACAACGGTTGGTGGTCGTGCCTCATCCCGTCCGAGATCGTCGGGCAGGTCGGCTACCCGCTGCCGCTGTTCTTCCAGTGGGACGACATCGAGTACGGATACCGCTCGCGTGCAAACGGATTCGCCACCGTGACGCTCCCGGGCGCAGCTGTGTGGCATGCCGACTTCGCGTGGAAGGACTGGGACGAGTGGCACCGCTACTTCAACCTGCGCAACGGCATGATCACCGCCGCCCTGCACATCGAACTCGACGGTAAGGCGCTCGCCAAGCAACTGTTCACCGATCTGCTGCGTTACCTGGTGTCGATGCAGTACGGCATGGCGTACACGCTGATCAAGGCCGTCGAGGACTTCCTGGCCGGTCCGGATTATCTGCTCGACGGCGGAATGGACGCTGCCGGTTCCATCCGGCGCGAGCGGGCTGCCTACGGAGAAACCAAGCGGCACAACGCCAATGACGTTCCGGGTGTGCGTCCGGCGGATATGTTCATCACTCCCGCCGGTCCGCATCCGAAGAAGAGCATGGAGTTCGCAGTACTGGCCAAGCGCGTGCTCAATCAGTGGCGTGGCACCGTGAATCCGGGCCCGGTCGCCATCTCGGCCGACGATGCCCACTGGTGGCACGTGTCGCTGTTCTCTCACGCCATCGTCACCGATCGCTCGCAGGAGGGCGTCCGAGTTCGCAAGCGCAACAAGGCGCATGCGACCGAACTGCTCAAGCGCGGCGTCACCGCACTCAAGCGTCTGCGCACCGAGACGCCGACGGTCGCCGCATCCTACCGCGCCGCCGTGCCGCAGCTCACGAGCCGAGAGAACTGGGCTCGCCTGTACGGGCAGTAGCTAGTTCGCGCGGACCTTCGGGGCCGTGCGAATACGGACGACGACCTGTTCGTTGTCGGCGGTGTAGCCCAGGTAGTCGAACTCGGTGCCGGTGCGTGCGACGAATTCCGTCCACGCCCGGTATTCGTGGTTGCGCCAGCCGGGGAAGTTGAAGTATTCGTCGAACACGATGACGGTGCCGACGGCGAGTCGATCGGCCACCAGATCCAGCACGGTGACCGTCGACGAGTACAGGTCCGCGTCGAGGTGCAGGAACGCCAACTTCTCGTGGTGCCCCTTCAGAAAGCCCGGCAGCGAGTCCTCGAACAGGCCGGGGACGATCTGCGCGCCCGGCACTTCGGGGATGGTGTCCTGCTCGAACAGGCCCTTCGGAAAGCCCGTGCGCCACGTCTCGGGTAGGCCGGAGAAGACGTCGAATCCGGCGACGACGGTGATGTCCTTCCGCGCGCTCAATTCCTCGGCGATGATCTCGAGCGTCGTCCCGCTGGCGACGCCGAACTCGAGCGCCATGCCGCGAATGGAGACCTCGCCGAGGGCGAAGCGCAGCGTCGCGTGCGGCCGTAGGAACGTCGGGGCCTGCGGCATCATCTCTTCGGCGAATTCTGCGCTCTGGGCGGCGGCTTCGACGTCGGAGGCGTACGGGATGTCCCGACGCATCCGCATCTCGAGACCGCGGATGAACGCGTGCAGATCGTCGATCTCGCGTCGTTGGCGTTCGAGGACGTCGAGCAGTTTCGCCTGCTGATCGCTGGTCTGCTCGGCCAGCTGGGCGGTCTGCTGAGCCAGAACCTCGCCGATCGCTCGTTGAAGCTTCTCCCGTGCCGACGACTTGATGCGATCAGCGAGCTTCCGAGGTTCCGTCATGGGCACACGGTAGCGGTATCACGCGGGTGCGCGCACCCCATGGTGGACGGCTCTACGGTCGACGAAAGTGTTCCCGACGCCCCAGCCCGCGCAGCCGGAACCACTCGGCCAGACCCTTCGGGTTGCGGGTGGTGATCAGGAAGAACCAGGTGAAGCGAATCCACTCCTGCGGCAGCAGCTTTCGCATACCTGGCTGCGACATCAGGTAGCCGCGGTTGCGGTACGTGAAGTAGCGCTTGGTCGCGTCCTCCGGGTACTGCGTGTGCATCCGGCCGCCGAGGATCGGCTTGAACTCCTCGGCCCCGTTCGGGTGGACGTAGGCGGCGGTGAGGCAGGTACCGAACTTCAGGCCCGAGCGCTGCAACCGACGGTGCACCTCCACCTCGTCGCCGCGGACGAACAGGCGCAGATCCGGCACGCCCACCGCATCGATCGTCGACGCCTTGAACAGAGCGCCGTTGAACAGCGACGCGATGCCTTCGAGAAGATCGTCGTCCGGGTTCGCCGGGTCGATCAATTCGGACCGCAGCCGACGCCATTCGACGCCGCGGCGCAACGGGAAGGCCAATCGGTCCGGATCGTCGATGTCGCAGACGACGGGGGAGACCTCATCGAGTCCGTGGGTCAGAGCGCAGTCGTAGAGAGTCTCGAGTACCTGCGGGCCCTCGGGGCGGCCGTCGTCGTCGGCGAGAAACACCCAATCGGCACCGAGGGAGAGCGCATACAGAATCCCGAGCGCGAACCCGCCTGCACCGCCGAGATTGTGCTGCGAGCCGAGATACGTCGTCGGCAGGTCGATCGACTCCACCAGTTCGCGTACAGCGGGCTCATCGGCATTGTCGACGACGACCAGATGGTCGAGCGGACGCGTCTGCGCGCCGATCACGTCCAGCGACAGTGCCAGCAACTCACGCCGCTTGTGCGTGACGATGACGCCGACGATCTTGTCAGCCACCGGCCGTATCCTCTGGTCGTTCCGTAGGCTTCACTCCTGCGTCCTCCCGCTCGATCTCTTTCAAGATCTGGGCGACGTGGTCTCCCGCGTCATCACCGTCGTACGCCCGCACCACGTCCTCGATCCCGCCCTGTTGGCGAATCTGGCCGTGATCGATCCACATCGCGGTGTCGCACAGCTGAGCCAGGAATTCGTTGGAGTGGCTGGCGAACACCAGGATTCCCGAGCGCTTCACCAACTCCTGCAGCCGATGACGCGCCTTCTTCATGAACTCGGCGTCGACGGCTCCGATGCCCTCGTCGAGCAGCAGGATCTCCGGGTCGATGCTGGTGACCACGCCCATCGCGACGCGCACGCGCATGCCCGTCGAATACGTGCGCAGCGGCATGTCGAGATAGTCACCGAGTTCGGTGAAGTCGGCGATCTCGTCCATCTTCGCGAGCATCTGCTTGCGGGTCTGACCCAGGAACAGGCCGCGGATGATGATGTTCTCGTAGCCGGAGATCTCCGGGTCCATACCGACGCCCAGATCGAACACCGGCGCGACGCGGCCGCGGATGGTGGCGCTGCCCCGCGTCGGCTCGTAGATGCCCGAGAGCAGACGCAGCAGCGTCGACTTGCCCGCACCGTTGTGACCGACCAGTCCGACGCGATCGCCGTCCTTCAGGTTCATCGTGATGTTCTTGAGTGCTTCCACGACGACGACGTCGGAGGAGTTGCGGTCGATCGCGCCACCGGCCTTGCCGAGGAACGCCTTCTTCAGAGACCGCGTCTTGGCGTCGAAGATGGGGAAGTCGACGCACGCGTCATGGGTGCTGATGCTGATGGACAACTCGAATACCCCTAAACCCAGTAGGGCACGCGGGCCCGGTACTTCTTGAGTGCGACGATGGCCAGCGCCCATCCGACGACGGTGAAGCCGAGCACGATGTACCAGTGGTACGCCTGCTGATCCTCGCCGATCAGGGGGGCCCGGATGATGTCGAGGTAGTGAAAGAGCGGGTTGATCTCGACGAGCTTGGCGCGATTCGCAGCCTCACCGCCCATCGACTCGAGTCCCGAGGTGGTCCAGACGATCGGTGTCATGAAGAACATCAGCGTGACGAAGCTGCCGAGGATCGGGGCGATGTCGCGGTAGCGGGTGGCGACGATGCCGAACAGGATCGACACCCATATCGCGTTCAGCAGAATCAGCACCAGCGCCGGGATCGCGAAGACCACGGTCCAGTGCAGACCGCCCTCGGGCCAGAAGATCGCGATGATGATCACGTAGATCAGCATGTTGTGGCCGAGCAGCAGCAGCTGACGCCACACCAGGCGATAGACGTGCACACTCAGCGCGCTGGGCAGCTGTTTGATGAGACCCTCGTTGGCGACGAAGACGTCTCCGCCTTCGAGGATCGCGGCACTGATGAGGTTCCAGATGATCAGACCGACGGTGACGTGCGGCAGGAACGACCGCAGGTCGATGTCCAGGAGTACCGAATACAGAAGGCCCATGGCGATCGCCTGCACACCGGTGGCGATGGTGATCCAGAACGGACCGATCACCGATCGGCGATACCGCTGCTTGATGTCCTGCCAGCCGAGATGCAGCCACAGCTCGCGCTGAGCGAAACCGGTTCTGAGGTCGCCGAACGCGCGCCGATAAGTCTGTGAGTCCGAAACCGGAGCAGGCATCTGTTCTCCTGCCTCGCTCTCGGGATCCTTCGCTGGTGCCGACACGACGGTCGACACTACCTCTTCACAGGTGTCGACTCTTTACAAGTACTGGCCGGTGCCACTACCACCGTGACCTGCGCCACCAGGAGCGCCCATCACGCCGGGAGGCAACGCGCCCTGCCGCATCTGCTCGAGTTGAGCTCGCGCGGCCATCTGCTGAGCGAACAGGGCCGTCTGGATGCCGTGGAACAGGCCTTCGAGCCAGCCGACGAGTTGAGCCTGCGCGATGCGCAGTTCTGCGTCGGTGGGGACCACGTCGTCGCCGAAGGGCAGAACCAGGCGCTCGAGCTCGTCGCGGAGCTCCGGTGCCAGGCCCTGTTCGAGTTCGTGGATGGAGGACTTGTGGATTTCCTTCAGCCGCGTCCGGC
This sequence comes from Rhodococcus sp. 15-725-2-2b, assembly GCF_002259075.1. NCBI lineage: Bacteria > Bacillati > Actinomycetota > Actinomycetes > Mycobacteriales > Nocardiaceae > Rhodococcus > Rhodococcus sp. 15-725-2-2b. Next base: position 16,904 of record NZ_NPFL01000007.1, read on the forward strand.
TCGCGTCGTCGAGCGGTGCGGCGCGCACTTCCTCGAGAAGCTGCTTGATCATCGTGCCGATACGCATCACCTTCGCCGGCTGCTCCACCATCTCCGACAGGCCGGATCCATCGTCCGATCCATCGTTCGTGGAGGATCCGGCGGCGCGGGCCGCAGCGGCCGTCGCTTCCTCGCGGCTCAGGGCGAGCGGTTCTCCGTTGGGGCCGATCACAACAACGTGGTCGTCGGGCGCACTGTTCGGCTCGGATTGAGTCATATATCCATCTTTACGCCTCGCTCGCCGTTGCGCGATCGTCTGGGGCGATTATCCTGGTTCGGTCGTCGGGAACAAGTGGAGGCCGGGAGGATCGAGCGTGCGAGGTGGGCAACCGTTCCCTGGCGAAACAGGACGTGGAACACATGCTGCACCGGTCGGCGCTTAGAGTGTCCGGCATGGGTTACGACGTCGCGCGAGTGAGAGGGTCCATCCCCTCGCTCGGCGACGGGTGGATTCATCTCGACCCTCAGCTGGGCATGCTGATCCCGGACCGCGTGTCGACCGCCGTGTCCACCGCTTTCCGGCACAGTGCCTCCAATCATTCGGCCGGCAACACCGCGGCCAAGCGCAGCGCAGCTCTACTGGAATCCGCTCGCGTCGCCATCGCCGATCTCGTCGGTGCCTATCCGTCCGGTGTGGTCATCGGTCCCGACCGAGCGACGCTGCTGTCCTGGCTCGCGGATTCGATGAGCTCGCGGCTGGGGCTCGGAACCGGCTTGGTGCTCTCGCGACTGGACGAGGAAGCGAACGTCGCGCCGTGGCTGCGGGTCGCCAGCAGATCCGGCGCGCACGTGCGATGGGCCGAGGTCGAAATCGATACGTGCGAGTTGCCCACGTGGCAGTTCGATGACCTCATCACCTCGACCACTCGGCTCGTCGCGGTCACTGCGGCGTCGCCGATCGTCGGCAGTGCACCTGATGTTCGGGTCGCAGCGGATCTGGTGCACGAGGTCGGTGGGCTGATCGTGGTCGACGCGGCCGGAGCGGCCCCCTACGCCCACGTCGACATCAAGGAACTCGGAGCCGACGTCGTCGCGATCGACACCGCCGCATGGGGCGGGCCGTCGGTCGGTGCGCTGATCTTCCGCGATCCGACGCTCCTGGAACAGTTGCCTTCGATGTCGCTGAACCCGTCGGCGAAGGGGCCTCAGCGGCTCGAGGTCAGCGCGCATCAGTACGCGTTGTTGGCGGGTGTGGTCTCGTCCATCGACTATCTGGCCAATCTCGACGACGCAGCGACCGGGACGCGTCGCGAGCGCCTCGAGCTGTCGATCGGATCCCTGCAGCACTACCACGACGGCCTGTTCGATTACCTGATGAAGGCGCTCGAATCCCTGGACCACGTCATGGTGCTCGGCAATGCGCCGACGCGTATTCCCACCTTGAGCTTCACCGTCGATGGTGTTCCCGCGGTGAAGGTGTCCGAGCAACTCGCGCAGGCCAGAATCGGCAGTGTCAGCGGAGTCCACGGTGGCAGTCGGTTGCTCGACGCACTGGGCGTCAACGACGAGGGTGGTGCCGTCACCATCGGTCTGGCTCCGTACACCACCCGCTACGAGATCGATCAGCTCCAGGCTGCGCTGTCCGCTCTCGCGCTCTAGCGGGAGCGGCTCCGCCGCACGTGCATAGAAGTTCGTAGTGGGCTACGAACTTCTATGCACGACCTGAGGCGCACATCACTGCACGCGCAGGATCACCTTCCCGATGGTCTCGGCCTCGTCGAGCATTCGATGTCCTTGCGCTGCTTCGGTTATCGGGATCTCGGCGTGTACGACGGCGGTGACGCGTCCCTCGGAGATCATCGGCCACAGGTGTGCGGTCATGTCTGCGACGATGTTCGCTTTGCTCGACGGCCCGGTTTCGGGGCGGCCACGCAACCCGGCTGCGTGCACCGAGCCACGCTTGGCGAGGAGTTTTCCGAAGTTCAGCTCGCCCTTCACGCCGCCCTGCATGCCGATGGTGACGACGGTGCCGTCCATGGCCAAGGCGTCGATGTTGCGGTCGAGGTACTTCGCCCCCATGTTGTCCAGGATCAGGTCGGCACCGTGATCCTGTGTCTGTGAACGTATCTCGGTCACGAAGTCCTGGTTCTTGTAGTCGATCAGGATGTCGGCTCCGAGGTCTGCGCACATGTCCAGCTTGTACTTCGAGCCGGCGGTGACGGCGACGGTGACGCCCATCTGCTTGGCCAATTGGATTGCGTGCGTTCCGATTCCGCTACCACCACCGTGGACGAGCAGTACCTGGCCCGAGCGCATGTGTGCATCCATCACCAGGTTGGACCACACTGTGGAGGCGACTTCCGGAAGTGCTGCTGCCACATGCAGATCGAGGCCCTGGGGGATGGGAAAGAGCTGGGTGGCGGGTACGGCGACCTGCTCGGCGTACCCACCGCCGGCCAACAGAGCGCACACCCTGTCGCCGACGTTCCAATCGCTGACGCCCTCGCCGAGCTCGGAGATGATGCCCGAGCATTCGAGTCCGAGAATGTCGCTGGCACCCGGGGGCGGCGGATAGTTGCCTTGACGCTGCATGAGATCGGCACGGTTGACGGCGGTGGCCGAGACGTCGACGATCACCTGCCCGCGGCTCGGACGTGGGTCGGGAACCTCGGTCCATTCCATGACGTCGGGGTCACCGAATTCTTTGAGTGTGATGGCACGCATGTCTCCATAGTGCGCCTCCGGCGGCAGGAGTGGAGCCTGCGGCACGACCCAGATGAGCAGTGGTGCGGTTAGGTGCCCCAGGGGGCACTCGCCCGCACCACTGCCGCAGGCACCTACAGGTCCCAGAGATTGATTCCGAAGTCCTCGGCATGCGTGTCGATCTCGGCGAGTTCTGCGTCGCTGAAGTCCAGGTTCTGCAGTGCCGCCACGTTGTTCTCGAGCTGTTCGACGCTCGATGCGCCGATCAGTACCGAGGTCACGCGCGGGTCGCGCAGTGCCCAGCTCAGGGCGAGTTGTGCGAGGGATTGGCCGCGAGTCGAGGCGATGTCGTTCAACGCCCGGAGATGTCCGATGTGGTCGTCGGTGAGCCAGTCCGGATTCAGGGATTTGCCCTGCGCTGCTCGCGAATTCGACGGGACGCCGTCGAGGTACTTGTCGGTGAGCATGCCCTGGGCCAGAGGTGAGAACGCGATGACGCCTGCGCCGACGGCATCGAGGGTGTCGAGCAGTTCGGGTTCGATCCACCGATTGACCATCGAATAGCTCGGCTGATGGATCAGCAGGGGAACGCCCGCGTCGGCGAGGAGGTCCGCCATCTTCTGCGTGCCCTCGGGCTTGTACGAGCTGATGCCCGCGTACAGCGCTTTGCCCTGCTGGACAGCGCTGATCAGTGCGCCTGCAGTCTCTTCGATCGGGGTGTCGTGGTCGGGCCGGTGGCTGTAGAAGATGTCGACGTGATCGAGTCGCATCCGCGTCAACGACTGCTCGAGCGAGGACAGTAGGTATTTCCGAGAGCCACCGAAGCCGTAGGGGCCGGGCCACATGTCCCAGCCGGCCTTGCTGGAAATGATCAGCTCGTCGCGATACCCGGCGAAATCCTCGGAGAAGATGCGGCCGAAGTTCTTCTCCGCGCTGCCGTACGGCGGGCCGTAATTGTTGGCCAGATCGAAGTGCGTGATACCGAGATCGAATGCGCGACGCAGGATCGCGCGCTGGTTCATCAGCGGTACGTCGTCACCGAAGTTGTGCCACAGCCCCAGTGAGATCGCCGGTAGCTTCGGCCCGCGGGACCCCACTTGCCGGAAGAGCATGGACTCGTAGCGATCGGCGGCGGCGACGTACGGCGGGTCGATGTTGGGATCGGTCATACCTCGACCATAGGGCGCTGCACCGAACTGGGCCTCGAACCGCGTCAACCTACTCGCCGGTAGATTTCTTGCCTAAGATGACACGCGTGACGGCCGAATTAGCCATTGGTCCCGGGGGGGACCCGCAGTGGCTCGACACTGCGGAAATGAAAGCATGGCGCGCCTATATGGACGGCGGGCAACGATTGATGGGGGTATTGAACAAGGATCTGCAGGATCGCCACGACCTGTCGATGGCGGAATACCGAATCCTGGTGATGTTGTCGGAATCGATCGACGGCTCCATCAGAATGAGTGAGCTGGCCGACGGCGTCCTGTCCTCGAGAAGTCGCCTGACGCATCAGATCAGGCGAATGGAACTCCAGGACATGGTGACTCGCAGTACCTGCGTCAACGACGGCAGAGGCGTGCTCGCGGTGATCACCGAGGAAGGCCGTCGGCGATTGGCGGAGGCGGCACCGACCCACGTCCGCAGCGTCCGTCGGCACCTCATCGACATTCTCTCGCCCCACGAACTCGAGGTGCTCGGAGACATCTTCGAGAAGGTCGACGCCGCGATGGACGCGTCCGGTTCCACACCGCGACGATGAGCGGCGGACGACGAGGGGCGATTGGGCCTCGGCCCGCCGGGCCGTTTAAGATCGCACACGGAAGCGTGGCAGAGCGGCCCAATGCACTCGCCTTGAAAGCGAGAGACGTGTAAAAGCGTCCGGGGGTTCAAATCCCTCCGCTTCCGCCACATGTTCGTTTCGGAATCCGGTCCACCCGCATGGGTGGACCGGTTTCGTTTGTCCCGGTCGAAGCTGAGCTCCGACGCGACCTGCTTGGTATCGAAACCGGCTCAGTGGGTACTGCCTGTTGATGAGTGAACAAGCGCGGCGCAACGACGGCGACAACGAGGGGCCTCTGGAAGAGGAGCTCGAGGACAGTTTCGACGCTGTCGTCGAGGAAGGTGCAGAGCGCTTGAATCGCACCGTGCGTACGGTCCTGATCACAGGATTGTTCGGCGGGCTCGAAGTTTCCCTGGGTGTGATGGCGTATCTGGCTGTGCTGGACGAGACCGGCAGCCATCTGCTGGCAGGTCTGGCGTTCGGCATCGGCCTGGTGGCCATCTACCTGGCACACGGTGAGCTGTTCACCGAGGACTTCTTGATGCCGATCGCCGCGGTGGTGGCCCGCAACGGAACTCCGCTGCAGCTCGCGAGGCTGTGGATCGGCACGCTGCTGGCGAATCTGCTGGGTGGTTGGCTCGTGATGTGGTTGATAGCGCACGCATTTCCGCAGTGGCAGAAGGTGTTGTCCGAATCCGCGCAGCATTTCGTTCACGCACCGCTCGATCTTCGGTCGGTCTGTTTGGCGGTTCTCGGTGGCAGCACGATAACGCTGCTGACGCGCATGCAGCAGGGTACGACGTCGGATGTCGCGCGGATCATCGCCGCCATGGGGGCAGGGTTTCTGCTGGCCGGATTGCAGATGTTCCATTCGATTCTCGATTCCCTGCTGATCTTCGGAGCCATCCACGCAGGCGCAGACGTGAGTTATCGAGAGTGGATCGACTGGTTCGGATACACGGTGCTGTTCAACATCATCGGTGGCGTCGTGTTGGTCACCGCGCTGCGCTTGGTGCGCACCAAGGAGCTTGTGAAAACAGAACGTCACCGCAATTCCGAGTAGTCGAGCGGTCACGCCCTGCCATCCGAGATCCAACGCTGCAAGCCCAATCGCGTCTCGAAGCGTCGGATTGCCTTCGAGATCGGGTCCGTGAATTCGATTGCACTGGCGAGCAATTGGAGTGGATCGGTGAAATCGTCGACGGCTCGGCCGGTGGCCGTCGGGTACAGGTCGTCGCCGAGGATGGGCACGCCCAACGAGTTCATGTGCAAGCGCAGTTGATGGGTGCGACCGGTCAACGGCGTCAGTCGATAGCTACCGAGTCCGTCTCGATGCTCCAGTAGTTCGACGGTGGTGTGCGCGTTGGGTTCTCCGGGCACCTCACGGGCGGTGAAGTCGCCTTTTTCCGTGACGATTCGGCTGCGAACGACGGTCGGCAACACGAGCGACGGTCGGCAACACGAGCGACGGGTCGAAGCGCGCAATTGCCTCGTACTCCTTGTGGACCTTTCGATCCTGGAAGAGCGTTTGATATGCGCCGCGCAGGGTCGGATCGACGACGAACAGGACCAGGCCCGCCGTGACGCGATCGAGTCGGTGAGCGGGCACCAGTTGTGGCAGGTCGAGTTCGAGACGCAATCGCACGAGCGCGGTCTGCAGAATGTGGCCGCCGCGGGGGATGGTCGGAAGAAAGTGGGGCTTGTCGATCACCAGCAGCGCGTCGTCGCGGTACACGATCGAGATATCGAAGGGCACAACGGTTTCCGACGGCAGATCGCGGTGGAACCAGACCGCCTCACCGGGAACGTACGGTGCATCCGGTGCGATGGGGCCTGTCATGTCGACGATGTCACCGGCCGCGAACATGGCCTCGATCCGTTCTGGAGGAATCCGTGACTCGGTGGCGGTGAGAAAGTCGCGGACGGTGCGCCAGGTTCCGTCCTCCGGCATCCGGAGTCGGGCGGGATCGAGACCGTGCCGCTTCGCCAGGGGTGGTTGCTGGCGTCGTCTCACCGAGTGAGCGTATCCGCCCGCCGAGATCGCACTCGAGCAGACGAAACGGTGTCTTCTGCCTGCACGAGTGCGAATTCGCTATTCGCAGCCGATGCCGTCGTCGTCGCGATCGAGATGAGGCCCGTAGCCGTACTCGTCCCGATAGACCGGAGCGGCACCGGCGTCGCGGGCCGCATCGCAGTTCTCGTACTGGAAGGCGCCGCCCTGTTGGGGTGCCGGGGCAGGAGCACCTTGAGGCTGTGGTGCAGGAGTGGGTGCCGCCAGCGGGGCCGGAGGCGGTGGGAGCACCGGGCAGAACTGAGCCGAACCGCTGTTGCAGAGGAAATCGGTGATCGGATCGGCCGAGGCGACGGCCGGTGCGGACACCAGGACGGCTGCAGCGATAGCGCCGCTGATGCCGAGCTTGACCAGCAGATTCTTCGTCTTCATGAGGCTCCAATCGAGGGGGTGTGATCTGGAGCATCCTCGACCATTTATTGAACTGTCAATCAAGTCATTCGGGTGATCGACGTCGCGACCAACAAAACCCGAGCGTGTTTGGAACCTGCCGATTCGGCGTATCTACGAACGTATGAGCGAAAACGAGCAGGTCAACCAGAACCCCGAGAAGGATCCCGACGATTGGGTCACCGGTGACGAGCCGATGACCGGCCCACAGAAGAGCTACCTGAGCACCCTTGCGCAGGAAGCCGGCGAAGAAGTTCCCGAGGGTCTCAACAAGGCGCAGGCTTCGGAGATGATCGACAAGTTGCAGGGCGAAACCGGCCGCGGCTGAATCGACCCCCAGAGGTCCACTCGATGTGACATCGACCCCCCGAAAGTCCACCGAATGTCACATCGAGTGCCCTCGTGGGAAGTGTGTCCACGAGTGCATCCGACCAGGTAGACCGTTCTGTCTCGAGTACATGTAACAAAGGATCACGCGGACTTTTGGACCTGCATGTGCGCGGCTATTGTGAGCGAACCCACAGCTTTAGCGTGCGCGCATATCGGTGGGTACGTTGAGTGACGGATGTTGTTCGTGTTGCGCCCCGTGAGGGTGCGCCGGGGGAGGATGGGCAATCTGATGCACCGCCGAGTGTTGGCAGTAGCGGGAACTGCTCTGGCAGTGTCGCTGCTGGGGTCGGGTCTCGCCGGGGCGCAGCCGCTCCCCGGTACCGGCAGTTCCGATGGCGGCGGTGTGGCTCCCGGAATCACAGCTCAGTCCCTGCCTCTGGCATCGGCACGGATCGATCGTGTGGACATGTTGACCGACCGCCGCGCAGCGGTGTGGGTGGAGTCGCCTGCCATGGGCCGCGCCATCCAGGTTCAGGTTCTTCTTCCGGCCGCGCAAGCGGTGTCACGTCCGACGCTCTACATGCTCGACGGTGTGAGTGCCGGCAAGGAATCCGATTACAAGGAAAGCACCTGGACGCAGAAGACCGACATCGTCGACTTCTTCGCGGACAAGCAGGTCAACGTCGTGCTCCCGGTCGGTGGATCGAGCAGTTACTACACCGACTGGAATGTTCCGGATCCGGTGCTCGGTGTGAACAAGTGGGAGACGTTCCTGACGTCGGAGCTGCCGCCGCTGATCGATGCGCGCTTCAACGGCAACGGCACCAACGCGATCTCGGGTGTCTCGATGGGTGCCCAGGCCGCGATGGACCTGATCACCCGTCACCCCAGCCTGTACACCGGCGTCGCCGGACTGAGCGGTTGCTACGACAATTCGCAGACCAACTTCAAGGATGCGGTGCGCGCCACCGTCGCCACCAACGGCGGCAATGCCACCAACATGTGGGGCGAGAACACCGATCCCCAGTGGGTCGAGCACGATCCGTCACGTAACGCCGAAGCACTCCGCGGCAAGGACGTCTATCTGTCCGTCGGCACCGGCCTGCCCGGTCCGTACGAGCTCGGCCCCGGTGGTAGCGGAGTCGAGGGTGCGCTGATGGGCGGACCACTCGAAGCCGCCGCGCTGTACTGCACGACCGTGTTCGATACTCGACTCCGGTCGCTGGACATCCCCGCGACGGTCGTCTATCGCCCCTACGGCATCCATCAGTGGCCGTACTGGCAGGACGACCTGCGCGAATCCTGGCCGACGCTCGAGCGCGCGCTAGGGCTGTAGAGCGAACTTCAGAAACGCGTCGTTCTCGTGCGGGTCGCCGATGGTGACCCGCACTCCGTCGTTTCCGTAGGCGCGCAGCAGTACGCCCTGTTCGGCTGCAGCAGCGGCGAATTCACCCGAGCGTTCGGCCAGCGGCAGCCAGACGAAATTGGACTGTGATGCGCCGACGTCGTAGCCGCCCGCAACCAGAGCATCGCGTACCCGGTCCCGTTCCACGATGAGGGCATCGGTCCGGGCCAGCAGCTCCGCCGACGCCTCCAACGACGCCACCGCCGCCTGCTGTGCCACGGTGCTGACGGCGAATGCGATCCGCACCTTGGACAGCGCCGTGATCACCTCGGGATCGGCCACCGCGTAGCCCACCCGCAAGCCGGCAAGTCCGTAGGCCTTCGAGAACGTCCGCAGCACGATCACGTTGCGTCGTCCGCGTGCCAACTCCACTCCGTCGGTGTGATTGCCTGTGTCGGGTCGGGTGTACTCGAAGTAGGCCTCGTCGAGGACCACGAGAATGTTCGACGGCACCGCGTCGAGAAACGCGTCGAGCTTCTCGCGCTGGACGACGGTTCCGGTCGGGTTGTTCGGGTTGCAGACGAAGATCAGCCTGGTGCGGTCGGTGATCGCGGCGAGCATCGCGTCGAGATCGTGCACATGGTCGGCGGTCAACGGAACCAAGACGGGTGTCGCGCCTGCGACGCTGGTGACGATGGGGTACGCCTCGAACGAGCGCCAGGCGAACAGCACTTCGTCGCCGGGGCCGCAGGTGATCTGAACGACCTCCTGGCACAGCGAGACGGAACCACTTCCGACAGCGACGTTCTCCGTCGCAACGCCGAGTTTCTTCGCCAGTGACTCGACGAGGGCGGTCGCTCGATTGTCGGGGTAGCGGTTGACGCCGCCGACGGCCTCCGCGATCGCGTCGCGCACGCTCGGCAGCGGTCCCTGCGTCGTTTCGTTGCTCGCCAGTTTGATCGCACCAGGAAAGGTGCGGCCGGGAACGTAGGCGGGGATGGCGTCGAGGTCGGGGCGGATGCGCGCGGTCACGGCTGCCATTATGCGCCCAGGTTCGGGGTTGACTTCTGCGCGTCCGTGATATTGCTGTGCGCGGCGGGGCAGATCGTCCTATCTTCGGTAAGTATGTCGGGAATCTTCAGCGACGCCGCAGTCCTTCGTTCCGCCACCGCGCCGACCATCGGCGCGGACGACGAGGTGGATACGTCCGCGCACGAATCTCCCCCGCAGGAAAAAGTACCGCTGACCGCCGTCGAACCCGATGGACCACCTCGCGGCGGAATAGTCGTACTGCACGAGGCGCGTGAGGTGCCCGAGTCTCTGCTCGACCTACTCCGTGCACTGGCGTTGGAAGGTTGGCTCGCCGTCGCGCCGAACCTGTTCCATCGAGGCCACGGCGACGAGAAGGAAGTTTTCGGAGACGACCTCTTCGCGGACTTCGACGCCACCTCCGACTGGCTCGTCCAGCGCGGTGTCTACCCCGATTGTGTCGGGGTGATCGGGTTCGACGATGCAGGTACGGCAGCGTTGATCGTGGCCACCAGTCGTCCGGTCGGGGCGGCGGTCAGTGTTGCGGCAGCGGGCATCGTCGAGCCGCTCAACTCCGACGCGGTCGCGTTGGTCGAGGCCGCACCCAAGCTGCAGGCCCCCTGGCTCGGTCTCTACGGCGAGGACGACCCCCACACCCCACCGGATCACATCGAAGCCCTTCGCGACGCCGCCACGCGTGCCTCAGTGGCCACGAACGTCGTCAGCTATTCGGGCTTGAAGCACCGAGCCGATCATCCCCGCGAACAACCCGGCAGTTCCGATCACAGCGACCCCGCAGCGGCCGCGCTCGTCGACGCGCAGACCCGAATCTTCGATTGGTTCGACAGCTTCATGCGCTGACGAGCAACAAGCATCTTCTACGGGAACGCCGCGCGAACCGGAGGCGTCGACCAGCCGTTTTGCCTTCTGGCCTTTGCCGTGTGTAATCTCTTTCCTCGGCGGTCCGAGAGGGCCGGCAGCCTAGGAGGCGTGCCAGAGCGGCCGAATGGGAGTCACTGCTAATGACTTGTCCTTTCACCGGGACCGGAGGTTCAAATCCTCTCGCCTCCGCCACGAACGGTAGATCGTTACCGTTCTGCTAGACCAGTTGGATAACTGAACATGCGCCCGTAGCTCAACGGATAGAGCACTTGACTACGGATCAAGAGGTTAGGGGTTCGAATCCCTTCGGGCGCACAGAAGAAGAAGCCCCGAACTGCAGCGATGCGGTTCGGGGCTTTTTCGTCGGCGTGGTCGCGGCACGTCCCAGGTACGACTTGGTGTTCCGAGTTGCCAACGGACGAAATACGGCGTTACCTGGGCATCTATGACTTCCCGAACTCACATCCCGGTCGGCTCTTCCGACCCTGACCGTCACGAGGTCGACGCCGGGCAGAACGGGACGTCGACCTCCGCCATCCGCCCGCCTCGACTCGACAGAGTGGTCTTCGGTGTTGCAGCCGTCGTTGTGGTTGCCATCATCGTGTGGGGCCTGGTGGTGCCGGACAATCTCGAGTCCGTCTCGTCCTCGACACTGAACTGGCTCGTGACCAACCTCGGCTGGCTCTTCATCCTCGCCGCCACCGGGTTCGTGATCTTCTCGCTTTATCTGGCGGTGTCCAAGTTCGGACGTATCCCGCTGGGTGCAGACGGCGAGAAGCCCGAATTCAAGACCGTCAGCTGGATCGCGATGATGTTCAGTGCAGGCATGGGCATCGGCCTGATGTTCTACGGTGTCTCCGAGCCACTGACTCACTTCGTCACACCGCCTCCGGGAACGGGCGGTGGCGTCGGAACTGCCATGGCCACCACCATGTTCCATTGGAGTTTGCACCCGTGGTCCATTTACGCGGTGATGGGCCTGGCCATCGCGTACGGCACGTATCGCCGCGGTCGCAAGCAACTCATCAGCTCTGCGTTCATTCCTTTGATAGGTCGCCGCGCCGAAGGCCCGATCGGCAAGATCATCGACATCCTGGCCATCTTCGCGACGCTGTTCGGTACTGCAGCATCGCTGGGACTCGGTGCGCTGCAAATCGGTTCCGGATTCGAGGTGGTCGGCTGGATCGGTGAGACCGGCACACTGTTGCTCGTCGCCATCGTCGCGTTGTTGACGTTGGCGTTCGTGGCATCGGCGGTGTCCGGCGTCTCCAAGGGCATTCAGTGGCTCTCCAACACCAACATGGTGCTTGCGTTGGTCCTTGCCATCTTCGTGTTCGTCGTCGGCCCGACTGTGTTCATCCTCAACATCATTCCGACGAGTATCGGCGACTACGCGTCTCAACTGTTCGACATGTCCGCCCGGTCGGCGGCGAACTCGGATCCCGAGACGGCTTCGTGGCTCTCGTCGTGGACCATCTTCTACTGGGCGTGGTGGATCTCGTGGACCCCGTTCGTCGGAATGTTCCTGGCGCGCATCAGCCGTGGCCGCACCATTCGTGAATTCATCGTCGGTGTCATCCTGATCCCGAGTGCTGTGTCACTGGTGTGGTTCGCGATCTTCGGCGGTGCCGGTATCGGTGAACAGCAGGACGGCATCGACCTCGCGACCCGCGACAGCACCGAGTCGCAGCTGTTCGGAATGCTCGAAAACCTGCCCCTGTTCGGCATTTCGACCGTTCTCGTCATGGTGCTCGTCGGTATCTTCTTCGTGTCCGGTGCCGACGCGGCGTCGATGGTGATGGGATCGCTGTCGCAGCGCGGAACGCTCGAGCCGAGCAAGTGGGTTGTGGTGTTCTGGGGCACGTTGACCGGCGCAACAGCGGCGATCATCCTGTGGACCGGAGGCTCCGACGCGCTCAACGGCCTCCAAACGATGACCATCATTGCAGCGGCACCCTTCGTGGTCGTCATGATCGGGTTGTGTGTCTCGTTGTACCGGGACCTCAGTAACGATCCGATGATTCTGAACCCGCCACCTCACCGCAAGAAAGACAGGGTGGCTTAGGGGCCGCTCGAGATCTCAATCCCTTCGGCGTAGGGACGACGAGGCCCGAACTGCAGCGATGCGGTTCGGGGCTCTGTCGTTGTGCGCGGCGTGTGCGGCCGACTCGGCAGATACGTGGACAATCGAAACAAACCGGGCGTAGGGTTTGCTGAGACCTTCGAGGGAGGGCGCGTGAGCGATCGACCGGACAGAATCTCGAGCGAACGCGGTCGGCTGGGCGGGGTCGGGGCCGATCCTCGACCGCATGCCGTGCCCGCGCGGTTGTCCGTCCCGCTGTTGATCATCGCGGTGACGTTCATCGGCGCGCTGCCGTTCTACGTTCGGCAGCCGTTCGGTTCCGGGGAGTCGGTATCGAGTCCGATGTGGTTCGGCGGATCTGCGTATCTCGCATCACCGGCAGCGGGTCTCTATTGGCTGATTGCGCTGCCGGTGTGCATCGGGGCGGTCGCTCTTTACAGCACATGGAGTGAACGTAGATCGGGCACCGAACTGCGCGTTCGTGTCTGGCTCGCGGTCAGTGTTGGATTGTGCGTTGCCACGGTCGTTGTCGTGCAGGGCGGACTGCTGTTCTACATGGGCAACTTGACGATTCGTGGACTTCTTCCGCTGTTGACCATGTCGGTAGCGGTGTTGGTCTGGGGAGTTGCTCTGCGGTCGCGAGGAGTGGTCGCAGTAGGAGTCGCGGCCGTCGCGGCGAGTCTGGTGTCGAATCTCCACAACGTGGAGAATCTTGTGCCACAAACGCTTACATTCGACAGCCGCTTCAGCTTGTGGTCGAACATCCTGCTGACGGCGCTCGTATTCGTCGTCGGGGCAGCCGCGTCCGTGATCGGCGAGCGATCCAAGCGCTGACTTCCTGCAATTCGATCGGCCATACTCAACTGCTACCTCCTGCGGGAGTTGGAGCGGTTGAGCACGGCCCACAGGAGTTCGTACAATCCGCACAGGGCAACACTCGTCAGAGCCACCCACCAGAACCCGACGTTTCACACGACGAAGGCAATGAACTGATAGATCACCATGCATCCGAAAAACACTCGCCACCAACGCTGCTTGCGCTTTTCCGCTCCCGAAGTCGACTGCTCCACGTAGTCGATCGGTGGCATGGGTTCCATCGCCACACCTTCATGCATGTGAGGTGAAGGGGAGGCAACCTGGCGTTCCGGTGGAGACACAGCACAGGGCCCGAGACATACTTCGGCTCTTCAACGGCGCGTGGGACGGCGCATCGATGCAACGCATCGGGTTGTAGCTAGAGTTGTCGCATGTGAATGCGAAACCGACAATTCGTCCTGCAGTTCCGGCAGACGTGGACCGTGCTGCCAAGTCACTGGGCCTTGCTTTCTCGGACTATCCGTTCACTCGGCACACCGTCGCGGCCGATGATCACCACGAGCGGGTGACATCGCTGCAACGCATCTATCTCGATACGATCGGCTTGCGATGCGGCCGAGTGTGGGTCTCCGATGATGTTGCGGCGGTGGCGGTATGGCTCACCCCGTCTTCGGTTGGCGTAGTACAAGCAGTCGAGTCTGTCGCCGAACGCATCGAGCAATTGCATGGTGACCGCATCGATATCGCGCGAAGAGCAGACGAAGCCACCGAATCGTTGAAGCCGTCGGAGTCGGTGTGGCTGTTGGCGACGGTAGGCGTCGATCCATCCGTGCAAGGGCAGGGCTTGGGGCGCGCCGTCCTCGAACCCGGTCTTCAGCAGGCCCGCGAGCACGGTTGTCCGGCCTACCTGGAGACGTCGTCGACAGCGAACCTCGCCTTGTACGAAGGGTTGGGATTCCGGGTGACCGCGTCTGTGCAACTCCCCGACGGAGGACCCGAAGTGTGGGCGATGCTGCGCGCATAGCGGCCGCGGCGTGGCAGGTGTCAAATGGTCGCCTTCAACTCGTCGGTGATGCGGTGATAGATGCCGCCCGACGTCAGTCCACCGTCGATGACGATTTCGGTGCCGGTGATGTACCGCGATGAATCCGACAGCAGGAACGCGACCGATTCTGCGATTTCGTCGGCGTCCGCGACGCGCCCCGCGGGTACCGATTGCAGACTGGTCTCCACGAAAGCCGATGAGCCGGAATGCAGTAGGGGAGTATCGACCAGACCGGGGTGGATCGAATTGACTCGGACCCCGTACTCGGCGAATTCGAGCGCGCCCACCTTGGACAGACCACGCACTCCCCATTTGCTGGCACCGTATCCTGCCGCGAAGTAGCCGAGCATCCCGGCGATGGAGGACACGTTGACGATCGAACCGCCGCCACCTTGTTTCAGAAGTGGCGCACAGGATTTCATTCCGTAGAACACCGAGCTCAGATTGATGTTCATGACGCGGTGCCAGTCGTCGACGGTCGTGTCCTCGATACCCGCTCGGTGGCTGACCCCGGCGTTGTTCACCAGCCCGTCGAGGTCACCGTCCGTTGACTCGATTGCCTTCGCCAGCGCCGTCCACGATTGCGGTGCGGTGACATCGAGCTGGAAGAACTCTGCCCGGCCGCCCGCATCGAGGATGTCGGCCACGACGGCTTCACCTGTGGCCGTCGAGATGTCGGTGACCCAGACCTTCGCTCCCCGGCCTGCCAGCATCTCCGATTCGACTCGACCCATGCCGCTGCCTGCGCCGGTGACGACGATGGTCTTGTTCTCGAAGTTCATGCGAGGGCCTCTCACTCTGTTTTCAGTTCGGTCCCCTTCGTCTCGGTCACGAAAAAGACCGTGGCGAAGGTGACGACGGCGCAGAACACGAAGTAGCCGGCCGGTGCGAGCGGATTACCGGTGAGCGAGATCAGGTAGGTGGCGATGAAAGGCGCTGTGCCACCGAGCAACATGTTCGTGGTGTTGTTCCCCAGAGCCAGGCCGGTGTACCGCACCGAGGTCTTGAGCATCTCCACGTATGTCACGTACGAGGCCCCGTTCACCACGGACACCGCGATGAACAACACCGACTGTCCGACGACGGCCTGCCACAGAGTGCCACCGGCCATCATCATGAACATCGGGACACCGAGAACGATGGCTGCGAAGCTGCCTGCGAACAGCACGGGCTTTCGGCCGTACCTGTCGGCCATGTAGCCCGAGATGGGGAGGGTGATCACTCCGAGAACCAAGGCAAGCGACGTCGACAGGAACGCTGCCTGAGAGGTCTGGCCGCCCTCGGTCCTGAGGTACGTGGCCGCGTAGACCGATGCGATGTAGTAACCACCGGTGATGAGCGCGCCGAGCAGGATGATCTTCACGACACTGCCGCCGGACGTGCTCAGTAGCTCCGAGAGGGGAAGCTTCTTCGTCTCTCCCTTGTTCTCGAGTTCCTTGAATTCAGGGGTGTCGTCCAGGCGGTTCCTGATCCAGATGCCGACACCGCCGATCACCAGGCTCAGCAGGAACGGGATCCGCCACGCCCAGGAGAGGATCTGTTCGTCGGTGAACACCGAGTTCAGTGCCAGTGCGCACAGCGAGGCGAGCAGCGATCCGATGTAGGTGCCGGTGTTGACCATCGACGTCTGGGTCGCGCGCCACCGCGTCGGCGCGGACTCGGAAACGAACGCGTTGGCTCCTCCTAGTTCGCCACCTGCAGCGAAGCCCTGCAGGCATCTGCACAGGACGAGAACCGAGGTGGCCCACACTCCCAGAGTGACGTACGTCGGGAGCAATCCGATTCCGGCGGTGGCGATCACCATCAGCAGGATGGTCCAGGACAGCGCGTTCTTTCGGCCGTACTTGTCGCCGATGTGTCCGAAGAAGATGCCGCCCGGAACTCGCAGGAAGAAGGCGACGGCGAACGCGGCGAACGTGCCGAGAAGCGCGGCCGTCGGATCGTCGGACACGAAGAACAGCGCGGCGATGATGGTGGCCATGTAGCCGTAGATACCGAAGTCGTAGTACTCGACGACGGTCCCGACGACGGCGGCACGGATTACTGTCAGGGGGGATTGCTTCGGGTTCGTCCCGGGTGTGTGTGCGTCCGAGTCGGGCTGCACGGCAGGTTCGTTCGTAGTCATCGGTGTCCTCGAAGTCAGGGTGGTCAGGCCGTCAGTGGCTGTGCATCGACGGAGTGGAGGGCGGCGTTGCGACCGGCGATCCGGCCCATGGTGAGTGCATTGGCCACAGCGTTGCCGCCACCGACGTAGCGCTGCCCGAGAACTCCCGCTCCTGCCTCGCCTGCAGCGAACAGGCCGGGTACGCGGGTGCCTCGTGTCGAGAGCACGGCGGAATCGGAATCGATCTCCAAACCTGCATGTGTGCAGACCAATTCGGCGGGGAAGATTCGTGCGGCATAGAAGGGGGCGGTGTCGATAGGTTCGGGATTCGACGTACTGCCCTTGTTGGCGAGTGTTCGGTGGCGAAGGAAGTCGGGGTCCTCGCCGTGGGGCAGATGCGCGTTCCATCGCTCGACCGTGGAATCGAGGGCCGCGGCGGGCACCGCCATGAGTACGGCCAGCTCCGCGAGGGAGGATGCGCGAAGCGTCCGGCCGGCGTCTGCCTCGTCCTCGATGCGATCGGGTGCCCAATCGGCATATCCCGCAGGCAGATTCTGTCGAGCGCTGTCGTCGAAGATCATCCAGGCGGAGCCACCCTGACCGTCGATGATTCCGGTCGAGACGGCGTACGAGGCGTCCTCGTCCATGAATCGACGCCCCGCAGCGTTGACGTGAATACGTGATTTCGGGGGGAACCCGGACTGCCAGTGGTGGTATCGCTGAAAGTAGACGGTGGGCAGCATGAGTCCCCACCCGTCACCGGTTATGGACGCGTCCACCGACGGTGCATAGCGCAGGTGGTCGCCGCGACTACCCTCGGCAGCAACGACGAAGGCAGCGGAGCCGGCTCGATTGGCTGCCGGAAAATGAAGATCGACCAGCTCGGGATCTCGGGCGAAACCACCGGAGGCCACGACGACTGCTGCAGAACGGAGTTCGACATCGTCGGCTACGACACCCACGACCCGGTCGCCCTCGGTGAGGAGCGCTTGCACGCGAGTGTCGAGAACGACCTCGATTCCGTGCCTGCGGCGCGCTGCGTCCAGAACCTGGACGAGTCCGTATCCCTGGTCCTTCGGGACGTGACCCCTCCAGACGTCCTCGACGCCCGCCTGGCTCAGTCCCGGTTGATGCGCGTTACCGGAAATCTTTGCGGGAACGTCCAATCCGAGGCCGAGAAGCCACTCCAGTGTCGGTCCGGCCTGCTCGCAGAAGGTCCTGATCAGGCCGGGCTTGAGCATCCACTGGTTGAGATCCATGTAATGCTGGAAGTACTTCTCTGCGCTGTCGTCGATTCCGAGGTCGCGCTGAACGCTCGTCGCTGCAGCGGTGAACAATCCGGCCGACAGGGCCGTCGATCCACCCAGTTCTTTACGCGCCTCGAAGAGAATCACGGACGCACCGTTCTCGGCCGCCGTCACCGCCGCCGCCAGCCCAGCTCCACCGCCACCGATGACGATGACGTCGTAATCGGTGTCAGACATGACGCGACCCGCCGTCCACCGCGATACTGTGCCCGGTCACGTAGCGAGCACTGTCCGACAGCAAGAACAGAAGAGGCCCGAAGACTTCTTCCGGTGCTCCGAGTCTGTGCAGAGGAACCGAATCCAGAGCTTTGGCAAGCGCTTCGGGATCTTCCTGCACCCACCGCGTCATTTCGGTGTCGATGTAGCCGGGTGCAATGGAATTGACGCGAATACCGATATCTCCGAACTCGACGGCAAGGGATTCCGTCAGGTGGGCGACGGCTGCTTTGGACGTGCAGTAGGCACCGCGGCCCTTACGGACACGAAGTGCGGATACCGAGGACATGTTGACGATCGCGCCGCCTTCGCGCATGTGACGACCCGCTGCTTGCGAGCCGTACAGAACGCCTTCGACGTTCACGCCGAGCGTGGCACCCATCTGCTCGGGGGTGATGTCCGCGGCGTAGGCGAACGGGAAGATTCCCGCGTTGTTGATCCAGAAGTCGATCCGGCCGAATTCGGCCAGGGCCGTCCGGGCGAGAGCCTCGTGATCATCGGCGACGGTGACGTCGGCTCGTGCGCCGATGATCGTCCCGGGTCGTTCGACCAGTGAGTCGGTGCTCAGCTCCGTATTCAGTTGCTCGGCCGTCTCTTTCATCCGGGCGTCGTTGATGTCGGCACCGACGACGTGTACGCCGCGCGCCGCAAGTCCCTTGGCGAACACCGATCCCATGCCCTGGGCGGCCCCGGTGACGACGGCAACCTTGCCCGCCAGTTCGGGGTACACCGCAGTCATCGTGCGATCGACGACGCGTCCTGGATTGGGGTTGTTCATGGCGCTCTCCTCGTGCAAAAGATCTCGGCCGGGTCCGTTTGCACCGACCTCGACTATGTGCGATAATCGCACGCAGTGTGCGATTCAGATCGAACTGTAGGTGGTCCACCTCACAGTCGTCAACAGGGGGCAGTGCATGACCGACGGAAAAACCACGGTGTCCATCGATTCGGGGATGTCCAAAACGCTGCATCACGGCCTCGTCGTGCTCGAGCTGTTGGCCGAGCATCCGAACGGCTTGTCGATCACAGAGATCGCCGACGGGATCGGTGTGCACCGCACCGTTGCGCATCGGCTGGTTCGCACGCTCGAGGCTCATCATCTGTGTCGGCGAGACGAGTTCAAGCGAATTGCCCTCGGTGCCGGGCTGGTGGCACTCGCCGAACCCGTCGAGCAGGATCTGCGAACCGTGGCACGCCCGGTACTCGAAGAACTGGCGGATCAACTGGGTGCGACCGTCCATCTCGTCGTTCGCGAGAATGCAACGGAAGTAAGGGCTTTGATGGTTGTCGAGCCACGAGGGGCGAAGGTTCACGTGGCATTTCGTGGAGGGCAGGTCGACCCGATCGACCGGGGGTCTGCAGGCCTGGCAATGCTCGCGTCCTTGCCCCCGGAAGATGGCGAACGTGTGGAAGTGGCGCGGGCGCGAAGCGTTGGATACGCGGTCACCCACGGCGAAGTGATTCCATCGGTCGGCGGAGTGTCCGCCGTGGTGCCGGGTCGCCGCGGAGACGCGATGGCGAGTTTGGGTGCGTCGGTGTTCGAGATCGACGACGAAGAACAGCTCGGTGCGGCCGTCGTCGCTGCAGCGGCGCGGTTGGGGCGTTTGCTGCGCTAGTCAGCGACGACGGGTCGTGTCAGGCGTCGTCGCGGGTCACGGTCCTGTGCTGGATGCGCCACCGATCATCGACTCGCACAACACGATCCCGGACCGACGTGAATCTGACGAGGCGCGTTTCGCCGCCGCGCGGTGTTGCCATGATCTGGAGGTAACAGTCGACTGCGAGTTCATCGACGCTCACGAGATCGACGGCAATGTTCGTGATGACGTGCCGACGCCGCTCGTTCGCGTCGGACGCGCTGTCGAAGAAGCGCTGCGCAAAGGCGATCAGCCGGTCCCTCCCCGCCTCGGGTTCGGGGTAACTGGGTGAATCGAAGACACCGTCTGCGGTGAATGTCTCTGCCCATTCCGTTGCGCGTCCGGAATCGATTGCGTGGCTCTGCCTGCCGTACAGGAGTTGAATCTCGGCAACGGTTGCCGCGTCGGGATCGGTCATCCATATCTCCTTCGGTGCGTTATTCGCACGACTAGTGCGCTTCGGTATCGACGTTACGTTCGATCCGCCCGGTGGGCGAGTTCGGGTACACGCGCCGCGACCGAAAACGGAGTGCGCGGCCGGCGATGCGTCTGACACCATGTCGCCGTGAAGATCATCTCGATCAATGCATGGGGCGGCGCGATGTTCGACGAGCTCGTTGCCTGGCTCGACACCGTTGACGCGGAGGTCATTTGCCTTCAGGAAGTCACGCGTACTCCGCATCGGTCGGGATGGGCGACGTTCGCCGACGGTGAGCGCACACTGCCGCAGCGGCTCAACCTGTTCGACGACGTGTCGGCCGCGCTCCCCGGGTACACGCCGTATTTCGTCGCCAACGACACCGGACCTGTCACCGACGGTGAGGGCGTCGAATTGCGTCAGGACTTCGGGATCGCGACCTGGGTGCGTGACGACGTTCCCGTCGTAGGGCTCGACGCGCGGTTCGTCCATTCCCGGTTCGTCGATCACGCCGAGTGGAGCGCGACCGATCGCCCACGAGCTGCCCTGGCGGTCACCGTTCGGGATCGCGTCGCAAGTAAGTCCGTATCCGTCATCCAATGTCACGGTCTGCGCGATCCAGCAGGTAAGGGCGACAGTCCCATTCGGCTGGAGCAGGCCAGGAAATTGGCGGAGATGGTCGAGCATGTTCGTCCGTCGGTTGACGTCGTTGTGCTCTGTGGCGATCTGAACCTGCTGCCGACCAGCGAGACGTTCGCACTGCTGGCCGAACATGGGATGACCGACCTCGTGGGAGACGCCGACACTCGAACATCCATCTACACCAAAGCAATTCGCAGTGCCAGCTACGTGTTGGTGTCGTCACCGACCGCCGTACGAAGCTTCGAGATCGTCGCCGCGCCGGAAGTGTCCGATCACCGGGCTCTGGTGCTAGAACTTCTTTGATCCTTGTCTGCAGTGCCGACAGCTGTTCGATCCGACCCCGCGGGCGTCTGCGCACTGCGTTCGGCAGCACCGCGTAAAGCGTTCGAGATCGCGTACATAGCCGGGGTGTACTGGCGCCGCGCGAGTGAGGCGATGTATATGACCCGGGTCGGAACACGATCGGTGTCGAGGAAAGCGATGGTGGTGACGTCGGGTCGGTGGTGGACCACCGACAGTCGGGGGACCATGGCGATGCCGACGCCTGCGGCCACCATGGCCTCGATTTCCTGGTAGTCGTGGGCTTCGTACACGACGTCGGGCTCGAATCCTGCTACGCGGCAACTGCGATAGAGAACCTCCGCTGCCGGGTGGTCGTTGCTCCGAATGATCCACCGCGCGCCTCGGAGGTCGTGCAAGGACACATCCCGTCCCCGGCGATCGTCGTCTATCGGAAGCAGCAGCACGGTCTGGTCTTCCATCAGTGGCTCGAGTGACAGCGATCGTTCTGCCTCTTCCGTCCAGGCGTAGCTCCACAGCAGTGCCAGGTCGATCTCGCTCGAATGGAGCATGTCCAGCAATTGCGGTCGAACGGCCGACCGAACACGAACGTCCACCCCCGGCCATCGCGAGTGATAGTCCTTCAACGCGTCGGAGAGCAGCGACGCACTGACCGTGGGAAACGAGCCGAGCCGGACCGATCCACGTTCGAGGCCCCGGATGGCCTCCAGGTCGCCGCTCGCGGCACGCATCTCGCGGCGAAACAGGCGGGCCCGGCTGGTCAGGATCTCGCCGGCCTCGGTGAGTTGTACGCCGCGCGGCAGGCGAGTGAGGACCGGCTGTTTGATGCCATGTTCGAGTTTGCTGATGCGTTGGGACGCTGCCGAGGGAGTCATGTTCGCTCGCTCGGCACCTGCGGTCAGGGAGCCGGCCTCGGCGATGTCGAGCAGAAGGAACAACGTCACGACGTCGAACGTGTGGTTCATGCGCACATCTTTCAGCTCAGCTAAACGACCGGGTAGCAAAACGATATTGTCCTAAAAGTGTCGCGTCAATAATGTGACAGGGACAACGTTCGAGTGCGGATGTAACCGAGCACTTACCCAGCCACCCGAAAGACGCCCATGACTTCCATCGAGATCCTCCCGCTCATCGCGTTGGTTGCGATGTTCGTGATCGCAACCTTCTTTCCGATCAATATCGGCATCCTCGGATTCATCGGTGCCTTCGTGGTCGGATACTTCGCGCTGGGATTCGACGACAAGGAGATCTTGAACGAGTTCCCCAGCTCGATCGTGTTGACCATCGTCGGCGTCACCTACTTCTTCGGCATGGCCAAACGCAACGGCACCATCGATCTGCTGGTGAACAGTTGCATCAGGGCGGTGCAC
Source organism: Rhodococcus sp. 15-725-2-2b (assembly GCF_002259075.1). NCBI lineage: Bacteria > Bacillati > Actinomycetota > Actinomycetes > Mycobacteriales > Nocardiaceae > Rhodococcus > Rhodococcus sp. 15-725-2-2b. Next base: position 39,351 of record NZ_NPFL01000007.1, read on the forward strand.
GGTCGGGTGACGGTGGTGCCCTGGGTGTTCTTCTTCGTCGCCTCGGTCTTGACGGCGCTCGGCACATTCAGCCCCGCCGCGGTCGCATTGATCGTGCCCGCTGCCATGGCGTTCGCAGCACGAACCGGCATGAGTCCCCTGGTCATGGGCATCATGGTGATCAACGGTGCGCACGCTGGGGCGTTCTCCCCGATCTCCGTTTCCGGCGTTCTGGTTCGTGACATCGTCGAGAACAACGGACTCGCGCTCAACCCGTGGACGCTGTTCTTCGCCAGTTACGGCATCAACCTGCTGCTCTCGGTTCTCACAGTGACGGGCTACGCGGCCCTGGCCCGGATGAAGGGCTTCGAGTACACCGCAACAGGATCCACCGATCCCGCACCCGGCAGTGGCCCGGTGGGCGGATCACCGATCGGGACGTCCGTCCCCACCGGTGGCAGCACCGGAAGCACCGGCGGTGGCAGCACGGCAGGCGGCAGCACTGCGGTACTCACTCGTCCGACGACAACCACGCTGGTCGACGCGCCGGCCCCGGTCACGTTCGTGCAGAAGCTCACGCTGTTCCTCATCGGCGCACTCCTGGTGCTCGTTCTCGTCCTGCACCTGCCGATCAGCTTCATCGCCATCGGAGCCGGAGCAGTCCTGGCGTTCACGGATCTGAAGAAGCAGAACGAAGCCATCGCAGACATCAGTTGGTCGACGGTTCTGCTGGTCGCGGGCATGGTCACCTACATCTCGATCCTGCAGGAAGTCGGCACCATCGATCATCTCGCCGAGATGGCGATCACCATCGGCGCTCCGATCATCGTGGCCATCGTGCTCTGCTACGTCATCGGCATCACCTCGGCATTCGCGTCCTCCACCGCCCTGCTGGCCGCGGTCATTCCGCTGGCCATGCCCTTGCTCGGGACCGGTGCACTGCCGGTCGTCGGTGTCGTCGCTGCTCTGGCCATCTCGGCCACCGTCGTCGACGTCTCGCCCTTCTCGACCAACGGTGCGCTCGTGCTGGCCAACGCGCAGAACATCGAACGCCCACGCTTCTATCGCCAGTTGCTGCTCAATGCCGGAGTCGTCGTGGCCATCGCGCCGGCTCTGTGCTGGCTGATCCTGGTCGTCGTCCCCGCCCTGTTCTGAACCGGTACCAGTGCATTAAGCGTTGCTGCACGGCATGAACATATTTCGTAATTGTGCTTGATCATCCTCTGGCCCAGGGTGGAAGCATCGGATCCTGATCGGAAGGCACAGCAGATGTTCACTCTTCGTGGAACCTGGATGCGTGGGGGGACCAGCAAGTGCTGGTTGTTCAACGCGGTCGACATCGACCCGTACGTCGCCGAGGCCGGCGGGCTCGACAACATCCTCACTGCCGCGTTCGGTTCCGGCGATCCACGGCAACTCGACGGAGTGGGTGGGGGCAGTTCGACGACCTCCAAGGCCGCGATCGTTCGTCGCTCCAGCGCTCCGGGTATCGACGTCGATTACCTCTTCGCTCAGGTCGCCATCGAGAACCGCACGGTCGAGTGGGGCAGCAACTGCGGAAACTGTGCGACGGCGATCGGGCTGTACGCCGTGCAGACCGGTCTCGTCGCCGTCGACGATCGCGTCACCGTGGTGCGCATGCGCAACGAGAACACCGGTGCAATTCTCACCGCGGAGATCTCGACCCCGGGCGGACGCATTCCCGCCGAGGGCGGCGCGGCTGTCCCCGGAACCACGGCCCTCGGTGTGCCGGTGGGGCTCACCTTCACCGACCCTGCCCCTGACCGACCGACGATGCTTCCCACCGGCGCAGAGATAGATCGAGTTACGCTCGGCGACCGTGAGTTCCGAGGAACATTCGTTCGTGCCGGTGCACCCGCCGCGTTCTTCGATGCTGCCGATTTCGGGCTGGACGGTTCGGAAAGCAACGATGTCGTCGCCGCGCACGTCCCCACACTCATTGCGCTGCGTAGGCTGGCAGCGCTGAGAATGGGACTGAGCAAGCCCGAAGAGCCCGTCTCGCATGCCGTTCCGAAGGTCGGAATCATCGGACCTCCCGTGGGCTACACCACGACCACCGGTGAGCGCGTCGCCGCTGCGGACTACGACATCTCGGTGCGCATGCTCTCCATGATGGCACCGCACCCGGCGATAGGACTGACGTCGGCGGTTGCTGTCGCAGCGGCCGCCACGGTCACGGGTGGTGTGGTCATTGCCAACGCCCGCATCGGCTGGCCCGGATCGCTCCGCATCGGCACAGCGGCAGGTGTGCTGGACGTCGACTACGTCACGGATCGGGACGGATTTCTGCTATCGGTCACTCTTCATCGAGCGGTGCGTCGTATCGCCACCGCCGATCTGTTCGTCGTGCCCATGCCCACTCTCGTCGGTGCACAGTAGGCCCTGAGCGACATCGCTTCTCAGAATCGGGCGGCGACGTCCTCGAACATCTTCAGTAGCACGGTCGCACTCGGCGAGAGCTTCTGTTCCGCCAAGTGGGCCAGCAAGATCCGACGCGACGGTGCGCCCGTCAACGGGACCAATCGCACATCGTCTCGAATATTGGACAGCGCCATCCGGGGTGCGAACGACACGCCGAGGTCCACCGCCACCATGGCCTGAGCCTCCTGATAGTCGTTCGCTGCGAACGACACCGACGGCGAGAACCCGGCAGCATGGCATGCCCGTTCGAGCGCTGCACCCACCGGATGAGTGTCCTCTCTGGTGATCCACTGCTCGTGTTCCAGCTCGTTCATGTGGATCGAACTACGCTCGGCCAGATGATGATTGACGGATACGACGAGCATGGGTGGGTCGATCATGAGTTGGTGCACCGTCAGGTCCGAGTCGGTGATTCTGGCCCACTCGTAGTCCCAGAGTAGGGACAGCTCCACCTCACGGGTGTCGAGCATTCCCCGGAGCCCGGCGAATCGCGAGCTGCGCACCGTCAGTGCCACCGCAGGATGACGAGATTTGAACAGCTTCACCACGGGCGGTAGCAGACTGGCCCCTGCGGTGGGGAAGGTTCCTATTCGCAGCGTCCCGGCGCGCAGGCCGGAGAGGTCTTCGAGTTCGTTTCGTGCAGCGAGCAATTGCGTCTCGATTCGTTCTGCATGACGCACCAGAACTTCACCCGCCTCGGTCAGTCGAACTCCCCTGGCGTGGCGCTCGAGCAGTGGTTGCCCGGCTTCGATCTCGAGCTTGCTCAACTGCTGCGAGACCGCAGATGTGGTGAAGCTCAAGCGAGTTGCGGCCGCCGTGATGGATCCGGTTCGCACGACCTCCACCAGAAGCAGCAGGCGTCGGGTGTCGAACATGATCGAACCACCTTTAAGTGAAAGTTAAGGGATCTCGACTTTTTCGTAATTGTACTCGACGGCTGTGTGATGCAGGCTATGAACAGCAACCGCACGAGAGCTGCGTCACATGACCGCACGGCTCCCTCGAATGTTCAACTCCAAGAACATTTTCGAGAGTAACGATCGGAAGGTATCCGAGGATGTATTCACTGCGTGGCACGTGGATGAGGGGCGGGACCAGCAAATGCTGGCTCTTCAGCTCCGTCGACGTCGAGCCATTGATCGAACAAGCAGGATCTCTGGACGAGATTCTGGTCTCCGCCTTCGGATCCGGCGACCCCCGCCAGCTCGACGGCGTCGGCGGCGGCAGCTCGACCACTTCGAAGGCGGCCATCGTCAGCAGGTCCTCCGAGGACGGAATCGACGTGGACTACCTCTTCGCTCAGGTTTCCATCGGTGACCGAAAGGTGGAGTGGGGAAGCAACTGTGGCAACTGTGCCACCGCGATCGGCCTGTACGCACTGCAGCAAGGACTGGTGCCGATCGATCCGATCACCACCGTCGTACGGCTTCGTAACCGCAACACCGGTGCGGTGCTGCTCACCGAGATCGATACCCCGGGCGGCGTGGTTCCGACCGAGGGGTCGGCCCAGGTTGCCGGAACATCGGCCCTCGGCGTTCCGGTCGGGCTGACGTTCATCGACCTGGGTGCCGATCGCACTCGGCTGCTCCCCACCGGGGCGGTGGAGGACACCGTGGAGCTACATGGATCGCAGTACCGCGGCACCATGGTGGTCGCCGGCGCCCCCGCTGCGTTGTTCGATGCATCCGACCTGGGTATGACCGGAGCCGAGACCGCCGCCCAACTGACCGAACGTGTTCCGCTACTGGTCGAATTGCGCCGTAGTGCAGCACTGCTCATGGGACTGTCGCGCCCGCAGGATCCGATCACGCACGCAGTGCCGAAGGTCGGCATCATCGCGCCTCCGGTGGATTACCAACTCGAAGACGGAACGCTCGTCTCGGCGGGCGAGTACGACGTGTGCGTGCGCATGCTCTCGATGATGGCACCGCATCCGTCCATCGGCCTGACGTCGGCGGTCGCGGTGGCCGCTGCCGCAACCGTACGCGGCGGTGTGGTGGATCGGGTCGTCCACGGTGCCACCACCTCGACGCTGCGACTGGGGACGCCGGCAGGTGTGTTGGCCGTCGATGTCGATATCGCTTCGGACGGCAACCTCACCAGCGTGACCCTGCACCGCGCTGCACGACGTATCGCGACAGCAGAACTGTTCGTTTCCGCTGCGGCAACGGCACTTTCGATCGGATAGCTCGACCTGTGAACACGGCTTCGACGACTGAAGAAAAGGAAGATCATGAAGGTTAGCATCGAGAATCTGAGCCTCGCTTACTCGGGAAACACTGTTGTCCGCGACCTCGACCTGGAGATCGCCGACGGAGAATCCCTGGTGCTGCTGGGGCAGTCCGGCTGCGGTAAGACCAGCACGATGCGCTGTGTGGCAGGGCTCGAAACCCCAAGCGCCGGGCGCATCACGATCGGTGACCGCGTCGTCCACGACTCCGACAAGAACAAGACGATCCCGCCGCACAAACGCAACGTGGGTATGGTCTTTCAGTCCTACGCAGTGTGGCCGCACCGGACCGTGTTCGACAACGTGTCGTTCTCCTTGAAGATGCAGAAGGTCAACAAGACCGAGATGAACCAGCGCGTTCTCGAGGCCCTCGACCTCGTCGGGTTGGGTGAAATGGCCCACCGCGGAGCGAGCTTGCTCAGTGGTGGTCAGATGCAGCGGGTGGCGCTGGCTCGGTCCTTGGTGATGCGCCCCAGCGTGCTCCTGCTCGACGAGCCGCTGTCGAACCTCGATGCCCGACTGCGCGAACGACTTCGGATGGAATTGCGAGAGCTTCAGCTCCGACTCGGACTGACCACCGTCTACGTCACGCACGATCAGGTCGAGGCGTTCGCCCTTGCCGACCGAATCGCGTTGATGCAGAACGGCCGAATCGTGCAGATCGGTACCCCCGAGGACATCTACACCTCGCCGATGTCCGCCTCGGTGGCCGAGTTCCTCGGTGTCGGCAACATCTTCCGCGCCACGCCTGCCTCGGGCCCGCGCTCGACGATGGAGCTGACGGACTTCGGGCAGATTGCAGTGTCGGTCGATGCAGCGTCGGCGGCCGACGGGCCCGTCGTGGTGTGCCTGCGGCCCGAGGATCTGTTGGTCACCCCGCTGGACGATGCCGAGCCCGAGGGCCAGTCCTGGATGGGCACAGTCGATGTCGCCAGCTACCAGGGTGCGTCCATTCGATACCGCGTCACACTGGACGACGGCCCCGAGATCGAAGCCGTCGCCACCGGACACGCCAGCCGAATCCTGGGAATGGGAGAACGCGCACGGGTCACAGCAGTAGCCGGCGGAGCTCAGGTTCTCGTCGACGATCGCGTCGCCTCCGAGGCGGTGCCGGTATGAGCGCCCCCACCGACAATCGGCCCGTCACCACGACGAAGCCGCCGGTCGACACCCCGACACCCCAACGCAGGCCGGGTCCGAAGAAGTGGATTCCGACGCTTCTGCAGTTGGCTCTGCTCACCGTGATCGTGCTGTTCCCGATGTTCTTCATCGTGATGGGCGCATTCACCGACAACGCCGAGCGCACATCGCTGTTCGACTTCGGTAACTTCACCCTCGACAACTTCGCACTGCTCGGATCCTCGACGGCACGCAGTGCCCTGTGGAATTCGGCACTGGTGGGTATCGGGTCATCCATCGTCGCGCTGGCGATCGGGTGCACGCTCGCCTTCCTCGCAGCACGTACCAACGTTCCGGGTCGAAAGATGATCTACGGCATCGGTATTGCGCCGTTGTTTCTCCCGGCGCTCGTCGGGGCACTTGCCTGGGCACTGCTGGCCGGCCCGGCCACCGGTTACATCAACCTGATTCTGACTGCCATCGGTCTGCCCGGCTTCATCGACATCTACAGCTTCGGCGGAATGATCTTCATCCTCGGCATCTACTACGCGCCGTATCCGTTCCTGATGGTCCACTCGGCGCTCTCGTTGATGAACCCGGACCTCGAAGACGCCGCCAGTCTGCACGGTGCGAAGTTGACGAAGATGCTGAGCAAGATCACGTTCCCGCTCGTCATGCCTGCCGTGATCGGCTCGGGAATACTGGTTTTCGCGCTCACCGTGGAGAACTTCCCGGTGGCACAGGTGATCGGTGTGCCCGGCGGAGTCGACACACTGCCGACCCTGATCTACCGATTGATGAACGCATCGCCTGCCCGCGGTAACGACGCCGCCGCTGTCGCAGTGGTTCTCACAGTCCTGTTGGTCGCCGTCGTCGCGTTCCAGCAGCGCGCGATGAGCAGCAAGGAATACACCACCGTCAGCGGCAAAGGTGTTCGGGCGCGTCAGGTTCCGCTGCGGGCATGGCGTATCCCGGCTGCCGTGTTCGCGTGGGTGTACTTCACCCTCGCCGTTCTCCTGCCGCTCGTCGCCCTGGTGTTGGCGGCCCTGCAGACCAGCCCGTACGTCGCGAACATCGGTCAGCTCTTCGACTCGGGAGCGCTGTCGTTCTGGGGACTGGGAGAAACGTTGCGCAGTGCCGACTTTCACAGCGTGATGACCAACAGCGTGATCGTCGGTGTCGCGACCGCCGCGATCGGTACCGCGTTCTGCTTCGCCTTGGCGTACACGAGGTACCGCACGAACGCTCCGGGCCGAAAGCTGTTGGAGTACCTGGCGATGTTGCCGCTGGCTGTTCCTGCCATCGTGCTCGGCCTGGGTCTGCTGTGGACGTGGCTGGCGCTTCCACTGCCGATCTACGGAACGCTTGCGGTGCTGGTGATCGCGTTCGTGGCAGTGACGATCCCGCAGGGGTACCGCGGTGTCTCCGCGTCGATCATTCAGTTGGACAAGGACTTGGAGGACAGTGCCGTCATGTTGGGTGCACGGCGGCACCGGGCGATCTCGTTCGTCACCGCTCCGTTGCTCAAGGTCGGTCTGTCCTCGACCTTCCTGCTGCTGCTGATGCTGTCCATGCGTGAGCTCACCGCCGCGCTGTTCCTGTTCACCTCCGACACCCGGCTGCTGTCGATCGCGATCTTCGACGCCTACGACAATGGCTCGTTCCAGTCGGCTGCCGAGTTGAGCCTGCTGTACTGCGTCGTGATCGGTGTGCTCGCCGTCCTCTCGCGTCGCTTCGGATCCAAGGAAACTGTCTGATGAGAAAATTGGTTTCAGCAATCGCGTTGGGTATCGCAGTGGCAACGGCCACGGCCTGCTCACCGCCACCCGAACGCCCCGCTCTGGCTCGAGCGGCGGAGGAGATCGTCACCGACAACGGCCTCGTGATCGACGGCGAACAGATCGCCGATCCGGATCTGTGGACGCGGGCCCAGGCCGAGGGTGGCATCACCCTGTACAGCGGCTACACCGCGGTCACCGAGGCCACGGTGCTGAAGAACTTCGAGAAGGACACCGGACTCGACGTCAAGCTCGTGCGCCTCACCCCTAACCGGCTCTACGAGCGCCTGGTGGCCGAGTACGGTGCCGGTCGCCTCGATGCGGACGTCGTCAGGATTTCCGACGCCGGCTTCGTCAGCGGACTCAGCGAGCGTGGTGTGTTCCAGCCGTACACACCGCCCACGGCCGGCGAGCTGCAGGACGACGTGGTGTTCGACGGTGGCAACTACTACCGCACCTTCGATCCGATCTACACGATGGGCTACAACAGTGCGCTCATCGAGGGCGACGACAGGCCGGCGTCCTGGGCAGATCTTCTCGACGACCGGTGGAAGGGCAATCTGGGTATCGCTCAGGCCGGAGCCGGCGGTAGTGCACTGGCGCTGACTCGGTTCCAGCGCGAGGTACTCGGCGACGACTACCTCCGCGAGTACTCCTCGGAGGCAAGGGTGTTCGACTCCATCGGAGCTCAGCTCGATGCGCTCGCCCGCGGTGAGATCGAAGCAGGGACCGTCGTGGTGAGCAGCGTCAACATCGCCAACAACGAGAATGCGCCGGTCAACTTCGTGGTACCGGAGGAGGGACTGACCGCCTACGACTACTACACCGGGGTTGCATCCACAGCGAAAAACATTGCGGCCGCGCAGGTCTTCATGAACTGGAACCTCTCCAAGAGGGGACAGCAGGTCTTCAGTGATCTCGGTGAGTACTCGGTGCGCAACGATATCGACCCGCCGGTGATCCGCGGAATCGAACTGCCGAAGTTCACCGACCCCAAGGTCAACCGAATCACGCAGTCCGAGTCGATCGAGAACTCCGCCGACGACCAGGAGGCCTGGAACGCGATCTTCGGTTACAACGAGTAGTAGACCAGCTCATGTGCGGCCGCCGAGTCCACCGGACTCGGCGGCCGCACGTGTCATGTCGTGCCGATGCCATCCAGGACCGCGTCGACCAGGTTTTCGGCGTAGGCGCGGTCGGTCTCGGCTCTGTCGGCATCGGAGCGATGCGAGAAGATGACATGGCTGAATACCGCTCCGGTCACCAGTTCGAGGATTCGGGTGGTATCGGCGGACTCCGGTAGTTCACGTCTAGCCTGAGCTCGATGAACGATGAGGCGCGCTGCGACCAGTCGGCTCCGATTGAGAGTGTCGATCATGTGTCCGAGAAGATCGGGGTGCACCCGCGCATCGAGGGCGACCCTCAGACTGACCAGACCAGCTGTCCCTCTGTAACCGTGCAGAAGCTGCACTGCCAGTTCGACGAGATCCGCCCGCAGCGTGCCGAGATCGATCGGCGTCGCGAGTGGACTCCTGGCTTCCAGCGCATCGACGACCAAGGCCCCCTTGGATTCCCATCGACGATAGAGCGCGGCTCTACCGACCGAAGCACGGCGGGCAACGGCGTCGAGTGTGAAACCGGACCAACCCTTTTCCCAGTACACCTCGAGCACCGCGTCGTAGACGCGGTCTTCCAGGTGCGGATCGCGAGGACGTCCTCGTCGGCTTTTGGCTTCGTCGGTCACCCCCGGATTGTCGCACCTGGTGGCATTGCGGACAATCTCTGTCTGTAATAGGTTTGCGTCCATGAGTGCTGTACGCCAGGAGGCGTCGACGGTGGATCCGACGCGTATTCCGGTGATCGTGGCTGTCGGTGAAACAAGCGGCCGCGGCGAACCCGTGGGCGTCGAACCCATGGAACTGATCACGCTCGCTGCGACTGCGGCAGTCCAGGACTCGCCGACCTCGGAGCCGTGGATTCGCCGCGCGGACAGCATCGCGTTCTGCCATATCGCCAGCTGGGCCTACGCCAGTCCCGCCGCGGCGCTGGCACGTATCTTCGGTGCCACACCAGCAGACGTGTTCGACGCTCCGATCGGTGGACAATGGCCCGCCCGACTCCTCGATCGCGCGGCCGCACGCATCGCTTCCGGAGAGTCGGCGGTGGCGGTGATCGCAGGCGGTGAAGCCCAGGCCTCGATGAGCGCACTGGTCAAGGCAGGTCGAGACCCCGTCGACGACGGCGGGTGGAGCACCGATCCGGGCGGTCCGCCCACCTTCGACCTCGATCAACTCGGCAGCGCTGCAATGCAAGAAGCCGGTCTGATCTCACCGGTCCGGATCTATCCGTTGTTCGAGAGCCGATTTCGCTTCGAGTCCGGCGTGGATCCGGTAACGCGGCAGGCCGAGTGCAGCGAGCTGTATGCGACATTCTCCGTTGTCTCCGAGAAGAATCCGTACTCGTGGAACGGAAGAGCGAGGACGGCTGCGGACATCGGAGCGCCGTCGCCGAAGAACCGCATCGTGTGCGAGCCGTATCCGCTGTCGATGAACGCCATGCCGTTCGTCGACCAGGCGGCGTGCATCGTTGTGACGAGCTTGGCCGAAGCCCGCGAACGTGGCGTGCCCGAGAGCGACATCGTCTACGTCTGGGGCGGTGCCGGTGCCGAGGACACGGTCGACATTCTCGACCGCAGTAGTTTCGGGCGGTCCCCAGCGATGGAAGACGCGATGGACCGCGCGTTGCACGGCGCGGAGATCGGGGTCGAGCTACTGGACGTGTTGGACGTCTACAGCTGCTTCCCGATCGTGCCGACCCTCGCAACACGCCACCTCGGGACGCCGAAGTCGTTGATTCCCAGCGTGACCGGTGGGCACTCCTCTTTCGGTGGACCGCTCAGTAGTCATTCGCTGCATTCGATCACCGCATCGGTTCGGGAGATTCGTGGCGGGAAGAGCCTTGCGCTGGTGCACGCGAACGGCGGCTATCTGACGTACCATCACTCCGTGCTGTTGGCCGGCGACCAACATCCGCTCGGCTACACCGGAAATCCCGAACCTGCAGTGCTGAACTCGGATCCGCCAGCGCGAGCACCTGTCGAGGACGGGGATCTCGTGGTGGAGACTGTCTCCGTCGAGCATTCACGGCAGCAGGAACCGAACCAGGCCTTCCTCGTCGGGAGGGACGAGCGCGGACGACGCGTTGCCGCGCAGACGGCACCCGGAGACACGGCCAGTGCGCATGCGTTGTCCCTCTATCGAAGCGAACCTGCACGCGAAATCATCGGAGCAACAGTCAGTGTCGAGTCGAACGAGGGGAACATTCGTGTCCGAGGCCGATAGCATCGAACCTGTTGTACTGGCGAGGCGTGAAGGTCATGTTCTCGTCGTCACGATCAACCGACCGAAAGCTGCCAACAGCATCGACGCACGCGTGCACACGCTGCTCAGGCAGGCCTGGGAGTCGGCCGAGGCCGACCGCGACATCCGTGCCATCGTCTTGACCGGTGCGGGATCGGCGACCTTCTGCGGGGGTGCCGATCTGAAAGCCCTCGGCGCCGGAGGCCCCGGCGCCGTGACCCCGCCCGAGACCGAGCATTGGGGGTTCGCCGGGATTGTCCAACACCCGATTTCGGTTCCGATCATCTCGGCGGTGAACGGGTCGGCGATGGGAGGTGGAACCGAGATCGCTCTGGCCTCGGATATGGTCGTCGCCTCGGACACGGCAGTATTCGGCCTACCCGAGATTCGCCGCGGACTCGTCGCCGGTGCTGGGGGAGCCTTCAGGCTCATGACTGCGGTGCCGGAACACATTGCGTTGGAGATGATCCTGACGGGCCAGCCGATCTCCGCGCAGGAGGCTGCACGATGGGGATTGGTCAACCGGGTTGCCGCGCCCGACGACGTCCTCGATACGGCACTCGGTCTCGCTCGCCTGTGCGCGGAGGGCGCGCCGCTCGCGGTGCGCGCATCCAAGCGGCTCGCGCGACGTATCTCCGACGGCACCATCGCTCACGAGGAACAATCGTGGCAGCAGAACCGTCGGGAATTGGATCGACTCGCCACCACGATGGACGTCGTCGAAGGAATCACCGCATTCCTGCAGAAACGCGATCCGACATGGACCGCGCAGTGACCGCTCGGACCCGCGAACCACTGGGGTCTACTCAGCGCGAAGCCTGACGTACTGCTGTCACTGCGATTCTGGCCGCATGGCCGATGGCCTGATCGACCAGCGGGAGGTTCAGGTCCATCCGCGCTGCCCTGGTGAACACCGACACCGCGACGGGCGTCTCGCCTGGAAACGACACCACGGCGACCTCGTTGCGAATGGGCCCGATGGTGCCGGTCTTGCCCGCGACCTGCACATCCGGGTACGGGATTCCGCTACGAATCCTGTGCGGCCATACCTGCTGAGACAGAACCTCCTTCATGTACCGGCACTGCGCCGGCGAGGCCGCGGTGCCCAGCCAGACCGAGCGCAGAACGGTGTTGCTGTCACGGGGTGTGGTGCAGGAGGTGTACGCCGGATCGAAGCCCGAGCTGTCGACCACTGTGTAGTTGCTGGCCAGTAGACCCACCGCTTCGTCCGCATTCAACCGGCCGGTATCACGGACGATCTGATCACCCAGTTGTTTCGTGCCACCCACGATGCGCGTGTGTTCGAGTCCGAGATCGTCGATCACTCGGGCAACTGCATCGAGCCCCACTGCGCCGAGAAGTGCGTCGGCAGCGGCGTTGTCGGAGACGGTGATCATCGAGCGTGCGATGTCACGCCAACTCATGGTCACCGGATCCGCGAAACTTGCGATACCCGTCGGCCCGGGACTGCACTGCGCCGGAACGAGTCGCACCGAATCGGTTGCAGTCAAGGATCCTTCGTCGAATGCGCGCGCCACAGCAACGAGCAGCACGATCTTCCACACCGACGCGGCGACGACGGGGTCGTCTCCCTCGTAGTCGACGACCGTGCCCGTGCCGTCGATCCGCTCGGCGCGCACCCAACCACGACAGCCTGCGTCGGCGAATACGGCGCGCAGCTGTTCGTCGGTCGTAGTCACTTGCCGGCCTGCAACAAGATTCGGTCGATGAGATTCACCAGAACCTCGGCCTCGTCGTTGCGGCGCACGATACGCACTCGCAGGGCAACGTCGTCGGAAGAGAGGTCGAGATGTTCGGTGCCAGGCAGTACTGGACTCGCGGCAGGTACGAGCCCGAAACATCGACCTGACGCAACGCTGATCGTGACGGCGCGAAAGGTGTTCGCAACGAACACCTCTGGATCGAGAGCGCGGCGCCGAAACGCATCGAGCAACAGGTCGTGTGCTGGTGGATTCGCAGCCCGCGGTGTGGTGGCGAAGACGAGGTCGGACAACATGGTCAGTCGCGGCCGCGCCGCTCGGGCCGACCTGTGACCGACTGGAACGCTGACCCGCCGGGGTAGCGCAATCACTGGTCCGGCCACCAGTCGATCGAGTACCACCGGGTGATCGATCACGGCAACATCGAGTTCGTGTGATCTCACACGGTCCAGCAAGGACACTGCTCCGCCGGTCTCCACCCGCGCTTGGACTCCGACGGACGCGGCGATACGTGCGGCCAGTGCATCGTCCAGTTGGGGAATGAGGCCGATGCGGACCGTCTCGGACGCGGTGAGCGACTCTGCCGTGGTGGTCAATCGGCGTGCATCGTCGACGATCAAGCGAGCCCGTGGCAACAGTGCAGCCCCGTGTTCGGTGATGGCTGCACCGTCGGGTGTTCGCTCCACGAGTACGAGACCGAGGTGCTTCTCCAAGGTCTTGATCGCCCGAGACACGGGTGGCTGCGTCACCCCCAGAGTCGCCGCTGCGCGGCCGAAGTGGCGTTCCTCGGCGACGGCGACAAAATACTCGAGATGGCGAACAAGATCCATCGACCTATTGAAACACGTCCACCAGCTGCGATACCGAAGAGGAATGACGATGTCATGCCTCGGGACTTGGCCCGGAGGCAAGAGGGTGTGATCGCATGACCCCATGCGTACCTCGACATCCACCCGACTGATCATCGTGATCGCAGCGGCAACGCTGACCGCCGGCGTGGCCTGTTCCTCGACGGCCACCACCGAACCGCCGCGATCCGACACGGGCAGTGCCCAGTCCACGAGCGAACAGCCCAGTGCCGAGCAGGCGTATCTCGAGCTCGAGGCCAGGGATACCGCGCGGCTCGGCGTCAGTGTGCTCGATCTCGAGACCGGTTCCACGCAGAGTTACCGCGGGGGCGAACGTTTCGCGTTCTGCTCCACCTTCAAGGTGTATGCCGTCGGTGCCGTACTCGCCGCCGTCGATGCAGGCAGGTTGCAGCTCACCGATACCCGAACGATCACCGCCGAGGACAAGGTGCCCGAATCCGCGGTCGATTGGGAGCCTGGCTCGGTCGTCACCATCGCAGACTTGGCAGTGGCCGCACTGACCAAGAGTGACAACACATCCGGCAATCTGCTGATTCGCGAGGCAGGCGGCACCGCGGCGCTCACCGACTTCGCACGATCACTCGGTGACACCGAGTTTCGCCTCGACCGCATCGAGCCGGAATTGAACACGGCGATCCCGGGTGATCCACGGGACACCACAACACCCGACTCGCTGGCCGCCGGCTACCGAACCCTGCTCGACGGCGACGTTCTGACCGAGGCCTCGCGCAAGCAGCTGCTCGAGTGGATGGGCGACACCGAGACGTCCGCCGCCCGGTTCCGGGCGGGCATTGCGCCACAATGGACTTCGGCCGACAAGACCGGCACCGGAAGCTACGGCGTATCCAACGACGCCGGACTGCTGCTCGGGCCGGACGGGCAGAGGATCCTGCTGGTCGTGCTCAGTGCGACGACGTCGGGGGTGGAAGACTCGCCTGCCATGAATCCCTTGGTGGCTGACGCGACCAGAGCAGCCGTGCAACAGGTGGAGTGAATCAGCTTGCTGCGCGTCGAACGGCGTCGACCAACGGAACGAGATCCGGCTCGTCGGATGCGTCGTCGAGAGCCTCGCGCAACGCCGCGTCGTTGGTCGGCCGCGCGGCCTCGAGCAGGGCCAGGCCTTCTTCGCTGACGTCGGTGTAGATGCCGCGTCGATCGGTGGGGCACAGGTATCGCGTGAGCAGCCCTCGGTCCTCGAGGCGAGTGACCAGGCGAGTCGTGGCGCTCTGGCTCAGTACGACGGCATCGGCCACCTGCTTCATCTGAAGGTGGCCGCCGACCCCGTCGTGCTGCCTGCCCAGGACGTCGAGCAGCCAGTACTCACGCGCGCTGAGATTGTGGTTGGTCTGTAGCGCACGCTCGATGCGGCTCTCGATACGTCCGTGCAGGACGGAAAGCGCAAGCCAATTCTGCGCAAGGGCAGTCAGGGCGGGGTCGTGTGCGCTCATGTGTCGTGCCTCTCGGTACCTGTACTCGTGACCACCCACCATACCGCGCCGGCAATTAACGGCGCGTGCAAGTACTGGGCTAGGAGAGGGAACTGGGCTAGGAGAGGGAACTGCGCGCGACGATGCGTCGAGCATGCGCCAGCACCGGGGCATCGACCATCCGGCCGCGGAAGGTGAAGACACCGCGATTGCGGGAGACGGCGTCGAGCACGGCGGTGGCCCAGTCGAGTTCCTCGGCAGTGGGTGCATAGGCCTCGCGAATGACCGGGATGTGGCTCGGGTGAATGGCCACCTTGCCGTCGAAGCCGACGGCCACGGCGTCGTCGGCCTCCGCGCGCACCCCGTCGAGGTCGGGGATGTCGAGGAACACCGAATCGAGCGCGAACACCCCGCGTGCCTTCGCGGCCAGTAGCGTTTGCGACCGAACATGCTGTGCGACATCGCGGTACGAGCCGTCGGCCTGCCTGCTCGAGTTACCGCCCATGGCGGCCACCAGATCCTCGGCACCCCACATGACACCGATCGCATTGTCGGCGGAGAGGGCGTCGAACACAGTCATCGCACCGAGCGGGGACTCGATGAGCGCGACGACATTCAGCGGAGCCAGGGCCGCGATCTGTTCGGCCGATTCACATTTGGGGAGCATGACGGTCGTGTATCCGGTGCGCGTCAGCGCCTCGAGGTCCGCAGCCTGCTCGTCGGTGCCGTGTGCGTTGACTCGAACGATGGTGCGCGACGGGTCCAGTGGGGTAGTGGCCACGGACTCACGAGCACCCGCTTTGTCCGCTGCACCGACGGCATCCTCCAGATCGAGAATGACCACATCTGCTCGCGCTGCGGCCTTCTCGTAGCGCTCGGGACGGTCGGCCGGGCAGAACAGCCACGCCGGCCCCGGCGGAACCCAGCTCACGACGCGTCCTCCGGTGGTTGCATGCGGACGAGCGTCTTGCGCACCGCCACTGCGACGATGTCCCCGTGCTGATTACGGCCGGTGTGCGTGAAGGTCACGATGCCCTCGCCGGGTCGGGACTTCGATTCGCGTTTGTCCGAGATCACGGTCTCGGCGTACAGGGTGTCGCCGTGGAACAGTGGCTTGGGAAACGACACCTCCGAGAAGCCGAGGTTCGCCACGATGGTGCCCTGGGTCAACTGCGTCACCGACAGTCCGACAAGGGTGGAGACGGTGAACATCGAATTCACCAGACGCTGGCCGAACGCTGTCGTCTCGCTGTAGGCGGCGTCGAGGTGCAGGGCCTGAGTGTTCATCGTCTGCGTGGTGAACAGGGTGTTGTCGGCCTCGGTGATGGTGCGTCCCGGCCGGTGCTCGTAGACGGTGCCGAGCTCCATCTCGTCGAACCACAGGCCGCGCTGGCGAATCCGCTTGTCGCTCACAGTCCCAGGCTCCGTGCGATCAGCATCAGCTGAACCTCGGTTGTACCCTCACCGATTTCGAGGATCTTGCTGTCGCGGTAGTGACGGGCGACGACGTATTCGTTCATGAAACCGTAGCCGCCGTGGATCTGCGTGGCGTCGCGCGCGTTGTCCATGGCCGCTTCGGAGGCGACGAGCTTGGCGATGGACGCCGCCTTCTTGAACGGCTTGCCCGCCAACATCAGTGCTGCCGCGTCGTAGTACGCGGTGCGCGCGGTGTGGGCGCGTGCCTCCATGCGCGCGATCTTGAACGAGATCGCCTGATTGCGCGCGATCGGAGCGCCGAACGCCTCACGTTCCTTGGCGTACTTCACGCTCTCGTCGACGCAGCCCTGCGCGGCACCGACCGATACCGCGGCGATCGCGATCCGGCCCTCGTCGAGGATGTGCAGGAAGTTCGCGTACCCGCGACCTTCCTGCCCGAGCAGGTTCTCCTGGGGTACGCGCACATCGGTGAAGCTGAGCGGATGCGTGTCGGAGGCGTTCCAGCCGACCTTGTTGTATGCCGCTTCGGCGACGAACCCGGGGGTGTTCGTGGGAACGAGGATCGACGAGATCTGCTTGCGTCCGGTCGCCTCGTCGACGCCGGTCACCGCGGTGACGGTGACGAGCTCGGTGATATCGGTGCCGGAGTTGGTGATGAATTGCTTGCTGCCGTTGATGATCCAGTCGCCGCCGTCACGCTTGGCGGTGGTCTTGGTGCCGCCCGCGTCGCTGCCGGCACCGGGCTCGGTCAGACCGAACGCGGCCAAGGCCTTGCCTGCGGTGAGCTTGGGCAGCCACTGCTCCTTCTGCGCGTCGTTGCCGAAGCGGTACACCGGCATGGCACCGAGCGAGACGCCGGCTTCGAGCGTCATCGCGACGCTCTGGTCGACCTTGCCGAGCTCCTCGAGGGCAAGGCAGAGGGCGAAGTAGTCGCCGCCCATTCCGCCGTACTCCTCGGGAAACGGCAGACCGAACAGGCCCATCTCGGCCATCCCGGTGACGACCTCGTACGGGAACGAGTGCTCGGCATCGTGTTTCGCCGAGACCGGGGCCACGACCGTCCGGGTGAAGTCGGCGACGGACTTCACCAGTTGCTGGTACTCGTCGGGCAGATTCGCGGATGACAGGTGATCGGTCATGGCTGGTCCTCTTCGGTGGGTGTGGGAACGATTCGGGCGAGGATCTGATCGACGCGGACCTGATCGCCCACTGCGACAGTGAGTTCGACCGTGCCGTCGATCGGGGTGGTCAGAGTGTGTTCCATCTTCATCGCCTCGACGACGACCACGGCGGTGCCCGCGGTGACCGCACTGCCGGTGGTCGTTCCGATCGCGATGATCGAACCCGGCATCGGCGAGAGGATTTCGGCGTCACCGGAGTGCGCATCGTCCTCGCGGACGCTCGCCTCGGCAATCCGATCGATGCGCCAGGTGCCGCGAGAACTGGAAATCCAGGTGGCCGAGCCGCTTCGGGCGAAGGTCATCGACTCGCGTAAACCGTCGATCACCAGATTCACGGAATCCTCGGTGGCCGTTGCCCGGAGGGTGCGCGGCAATCCGTCGTCGACGACGACCGTCGCCGCGTCGAGTGATCCGGCGATGGACACGTGCGCCGTCCGACCTCCGGACGCGACGCGACGGTGGAACGAAGCCTTCGCGCCGACTCTCCAAGCCGATGGTGTTGCCCAGATATCCTGTCCCGCAGCCTGCCACGCGTCGAGCCACTGCACGGCGGTGGCGGCGATCAGCGCCTCGTCGGTCGCCTCGGCCGCTGCGAAGTCCTCGACGCGACGGTCGAGCAGTCCGGTATCGAGATTGCCGGCACGAACATCGTTGTCGGCGAGCAGGAACCGGGCGAACTCGATATTGGTGACGACGCCGAGTACCGCGGTGTCGGCCAGTGCACGATCGAGGCTGCGCAGTGCGGTTGCTCGATCGGGTCCGTGAGCGATGACCTTCGAGAGCATGGGGTCGTAGTTGCTACCCACCTCCGTGCCGACGGCAAGACCGGAGTCGACTCGAATCCCCGGCGCCGACGGCTCGCGCAGTCCGACAACGGTGCCGCCGGTGGGGAGGAATCCGCGGCCGGGATCCTCGGCGTAGACGCGGGCCTCGATCGCATGTCCGGTGAGCGTGATGTCGTCCTGCGCGAGAGTCAGGGGCTCGCCCGATGCCACCCGCACCTGCCATTCGACCAGGTCGAGGCCGGTGACCATCTCGGTGACCGGGTGCTCGACCTGCAGGCGAGTGTTCATCTCCATGAAGAAGAACTCGTCGGGGCGGTCGGCCGAGACGATGAATTCGACTGTGCCGGCACCGGAGTAGTCGACACTGCGGGCGGTGTTGCAGGCCGCCTCACCGATGCGTGCACGGGCTGCTTCGTCGAGCAAGGGGGACGGTGCCTCCTCGATGACCTTCTGGTGCCTGCGCTGCAGGCTGCATTCGCGTTCGCCGAGGTGGATGACGTTGCCGTGTTCGTCGGCGAGAATCTGCACCTCGATGTGCCGAGGCCGCAACACGAATCGCTCGAGGAAGAGGGTGTCGTCGCCGAACGACGACGCCGCTTCCCGGCGGGCGCTGGTCAATGCGGCGGGTAGGTCCTCGGCACGCTCGACCAGACGCATACCTTTTCCGCCGCCACCGGCGGAGGGTTTGACCAGCACCGGGAATCCGACGTCGGGAGCACCGGCGATGAGGTCGGCGTCGGTGAGGCCGGGACGGGAGATACCGGGGACGACGGGGACCCCGAAGGCGCTGACCGCGGCCTTGGCGGCGATCTTGTCGCCCATCACTTCGATGGCTTTCGCCGGCGGCCCCAGAAAGGCGATTCCGGCTTCGGCACAGGCGGATGCGAACTCGGAGTTCTCGGAGAGAAATCCGTATCCCGGATGAATGCCCTGCGCTCCTGTGGCTTTCGCGGCCGCGATCACCTTGGCGATGTCGAGGTAGCTCTCGCGAGCGTTGGCGGGACCGAGGCGTACCGCGGTATCGGCCTCGTGGACGTGGCGGGCGTCGACGTCGGCGTCGCTGTAGACGGCAACGGTGCGAATCCCCATGCGGCGCAGCGTTCGCGCCACCCGCACGGCGATCTCGCCGCGATTGGCGATCAGAACGGTGTCTATCGTGGTCATGTCCGTCACATCCTGAAAACGCCGTAGGAGACCGGCTCGAGCGGTGCATTGGCGCACGCTGCGAGGGCCAGTCCGAGTACCTGCCTGGTATCGGCCGGGTCGATGATGCCGTCGTCCCACAGGCGGGCCGTCGAATAGTAGGGGTTGCCCTGGCTCTCGTACTGCTCGCGAATCGGAGCCTTGAACGATTCCTGGTCCTCGTCGCTCCACGGTTTTCCCGCCGCATCGAGTTGTTCGCTGCGCACCGTCGCGAGCACCGACGCCGCCTGCTCGCCGCCCATCACCGAGATTCGCGCGTTGGGCCACATGAACAGAAAGCGCGGTGAATACGCTCTGCCGCACATCGAGTAGTTCCCTGCACCGTAGGAACCGCCGATGACGACGGTGATCTTGGGGACGCGGGCACACGCCACCGCGGTGACCATCTTCGCGCCGTGTTTTGCGATGCCGCCTGCCTCGTAGTCGCGGCCGACCATGAAGCCCGAGATGTTCTGCAGGAAGACGAGCGGGATACTGCGCTTGTCGCACAGTTCGATGAAATGTGCGCCCTTCATGGCAGATTCGGCGAACAGCACACCGTTGTTGGCGATGATGCCGACGGGATGACCGTGAAGGTGGGCGAACCCGGTGACGAGTGTCTTGCCGTATTCGGCCTTGAACTCGTCGAATTCGCCGCCGTCGACCACCCGGGTGATCACCTCACGCACGTCGTACGGCGTGCGAGGATCGGTGGGTACGACGTCGTAGAGCTCGGTCTGGTCGGCTACCGGGTCACGCGTCGTGACGACGTCCCACGGCCGGGGTGTGCGGGGCCCGAGCGTGGAGACGATGCGGCGTACGCGATGCAATGCGTCTCGGTCGTCCTCGGCGAGGTGGTCGGTGACGCCCGAGATCTTCGAATGGAGATCACCACCGCCGAGTTCTTCTGCCGTGACGACCTCGCCGGTCGCTGCCTTCACCAGTGGCGGTCCGCCGAGGAAGATGGTGCCCTGGTTCTTGACGATGATGGCCTCGTCGCTCATCGCCGGCACGTAGGCGCCGCCTGCTGTACACGAGCCCATGACGGCGGCGATCTGCGCAATTCCTTTGGCGCTCATGGTCGCCTGGTTGAAGAAGATGCGGCCGAAGTGATCGCGATCGGGGAACACCTCGTCCTGGCGTGGCAGGAACGCGCCGCCCGAGTCGACGAGGTAGATGCACGGCAGGGTGTTCTGTAGGGCGATCTCCTGCGCGCGCAGGTGCTTCTTCACCGTCATGGGGTAGTAGGTGCCGCCCTTGACGGTGGCGTCGTTGGCGACGATCACGCATTCGCGACCGGAAACGCGTCCGATGCCGGCGATCACTCCCGCGCCGGGGCACTCGTCGTCGTAGAGACCGTTGGCAGCCAGTGGTGCTATCTCCAGGAACGGGCTGCCTGGATCGAGCAGCTCGTCGACGCGGTCGCGGGGGAGCAGTTTGCCGCGCGCGATGTGTCGTTCCCGGGATTTCTCGCTACCGCCGAGCGCCGCCGCGGCGAGCCGTGCGGCCAGCTCGCTGGTGAGCAGCTCGTGATCTGCCCGGTTGGCAGCAATATCGATTGCCATGAGGTGCACGCCTTAGGGGTTGGACGCCGGTGTCACAGGAGTTCAGTTAATGGTTGATAACTGACGTCATAGTAAACTACGATTAACCGAGAGTCCAGGGTCGAGGGGGAGTCAGTGCAGGAGTTGGAGGCGAAGCCCACCACGGTGCGTGAGCAGCGCAAGGCCGAGCGTCGGCAGCAGTTGCTCGACGCCGCGGCGTCACTGTTCGCCGAACGCGGATTCACCTCGGTGCGCCTCGAGGATCTGGGCGCGGCAGTCGGTGTCAGCGGACCCGCCGTCTACCGTCACTTCCCGAACAAGGAGGCCGTGCTCGTCGAGCTGATGGTCGGGATCTCGGGGTATCTGCTCGACGGTGGCCGTGCGGTGGTCGATCGTGGTGGGGCTGCCGTGGACGCGTTGTCCGCGTTGGTCGAGTTCCACCTCGACTTCGCCTTCGACACACCGGCCTTCATCAGAATCCAGGATCGCGACCTGCAGAGTCTGCCCGAGGGCGCTCGACGCAAGGTACGCCGAATGCAGCGCGAGTACGTCGAACTGTGGGTCGAGGTCCTGTGCGCCGTCGACCCGACGTCGAACGAAGCCGACGCTCGCACTGCGGCACACGGCGTGTTCGGTCTGATCAATTCGACGCCTTACAGCGCGGGGCGCAGTCCGTCACGTACTGCCAGGCCCGTCTTGCGAGCAATGGCGCTGAGGGCGTTGGGGCTTCCTGCCTGACGCACCGACCTGAGTGTCCACAATGTGCCCACACGATCGCGATCCCGCTTTCGGATCCGAATTGTGGACGCCGAGCGCACCTACACCGACGCGCGCTCGGATTCGTCCGCCTGCTGTGGGGTGGGCTCGGGCGAACGCGCGCGACGGGATCCGATCACTCCGGCGGCGACGGCACCGACGAGACAGGCTCCACCGACCGCGTATCCCAGGAGTGGTCCGCGAGACGTCAACCAGGCCAGGCTGTTCGCAGCGTCGCGTGCCGAGGCGACCTGCTCCGAGCGACCCGTCTCGTCCAGAGCGAGTGACGCCTTGAAGATGGTGACCTCGGGGACCTTCGGATCTCTCGCGAAGTACTGGTACGGGGTTTCTCTGCCCCACACCAGGCTTCCGCTTCTGGGTTCGACGTAGATGTCGCGAACGTTGGAGTACCACCGCTTCATCGTGATCGGTTCGTCCCCGTCGCCCAGTCCCCACTTCGATGCCGGGAGGGTCACCGAGTTGATCGGTGACTGCGTCGTGGTCGACAGGTCGGCTTCGGTCACGATCGATCGGAAGTGATAGATCGGCAGACCTTCCATGGTGATCTCCTCGACGAAGTTCGCCTCGAAGCTCGTCCACGCCGTCGAGTCGTAGACCGTGTACGTGATCGGCTGGGTATCGAAAGGGAAGCGATGCTGTAATCCAGTGCGCGGCAGCGGAATAGCAGGTGAGTCGACGTTGGTCTGCAATGATCCCGCCGGCTCGACGGGTAGGCCGGTGCGTCGGTCGCTGGTCACTCGATCCACCGAGGCGGTCAGCAGGCCTTCATCGCCGTCGCGGTCGGCGCGTCGCACCGTGGCTCCGACCTGGAAGGTGACGCGGTCTGCGTCGGAGGGATCCTCCACGGTGATGTACCGCTGGAGAACGAGGGGAACATCGGTTGCGATCGACAAGGGCCCCGGGCCGGCGATCGTCTTCGAGTCGAGGACCTCGCCGCCCGCTCCGTCTGCCGTGGTGGCCACTGTGGTGGCGGCGATGTCGAGGGGAGTGACCGCCAGACGGTCGTACACGAGGGTGGGCAGAAGAAGCGCAACGACGATCGCGAAGGATCCCAGACCTGCGAGCAGGCACATCGCGATTCTCACCCGTGACATGAACTTCGTCCCCACTGTTTTCGGCTTCGGCCACCTCATCCTGCCGTGACGAAAGCGTCGAATGTCCGCTTCCGCGTTGTGAACTGTCAGCACGTTCGAGGGAAATGACAGAGACATCAACCGATGTTGAGATTGTGCCCGGCGGTGCACACTGGTTTCGAACGACGCTGAATCGAGGGACGACGCATGGCGACCGGTATCGATCCAGGCCCAGTGGTCGATCGCGGCAGCCGTTGGCGAACCATCGGGACACTGCGGTCCGGGCCCGGGTCTGCTCTTCTTCCCTTCGGCTGGGGACCGGCAATCGTGTTGGTCCTCGTGGCCTTCGTGGACCGGATCGAATTCAGCCTCGTTGCCGCCGTTCTCCCTCAGCTTCAGGCCGAATGGGGTTTCGGCGACGCGGTGGCGGGATCGCTGCCCAGTGCATCCGCGATCGCCGCGGGCGTTCTGGCGATACCGGCTGCGTACTTCGCCGATCGTCACGATCGCGGCAGGATCGTGACCTGGGTCGTCGTTCTGTGGTCTCTGGCGACGCTGGGTTCCGCGCTTGCGCCCACGTTCCTGATCTTCTACCTCGTGCGGGTCGGTCTTGCCGCGGCGGAGGCGGTGGACAACCCGGCGAGCGCGAGCCTGCTTGCCGACTTCTACCCGCCCGCAACACGATCCACCGCGTTCGGTTGGTGGCGAACCTCGGCGTATCTGGGCGGTGCGGGCATCGTTCTGGGTGGTGTGCTGGCGGACTGGCTGGGCTGGCGCGGGGCGTTCATGGTCATGACGATCCCGGGACTGTTTGTCGCAGTGCTCGTCTCACGTCTGAAGGAACCGGAACGCGGATACGCCGACAGGTTGGCGGCCCGCGCGGACCCGAGCCTGGAGGCTCCCACGCCGTCCGGCCCGCTTGCCGCCCAGCTCCGCCGACTGCTGCCCATCCGAACGCTGTGGTTCACCGGTGCGGCTCTGACGGTCATGAGCCTGTCGATCGGTGGCCTGACCTTCTGGCTTCCGAGTCTGCTGCAACGCCGGTACGGCCTGTCCGAATCGGCCGCCGCGACGGCGGGCGGTGGAATGACGCTTGTGGGAATCGTTCTCGGCACGCTCGTCGCGGCGATGGCAACCCGAAGGGCCGTGATCGGGAACAGCCTCGCCCAGTGGCGAGTAGTGCTGGGTGGTGGTGGAATTCTCCTCGGCAGTGTGTTCATGTCGATTGCGCTCGGCATGAACGCCACGGTGGTGTTCGTCGTACTTCTCACCGTCTTCGCCTTCTTCTCGGCTTTTGCCCTCCCCACGCTCACCGCATGTGTCGCCGACGTGGTCCCGGCCCGGGATCGGGGTCTGGGATTCGGCATGCTTCAGATCGCCGCGACCGCGGGCGGTGCCGTCGGGCCGCTTCTGGTCGGCGTGGTGTCCGACGCGGCCGATTCACTCACCGTCGGCCTGGTTCCGCTGCTACCGCTGTTGGCCGTCGGCGGGATCTTGGCCCTCCTTGCCTACTGGTCCGTCGAACCCGATGCGCGACGCGTCCTGGCCGCGGCCGCGCAGGAAGAGTAATTCGTTGTCGTCGGCCACAATGTCTCCATGACGATTGAGCTTTCGCGCGCCGAGGTCGGCCGACGGCAGAGTCGATTCACTCTCGACGAGATTCCCCGCCTGTTGGCGATGGCCGGCTTCGTAGCCGCTCTGCACGTGATCGGATGGGGGCTGTTCACGTACTACGACTCCATTCCGAGCATCCACGGACTCACCGGGGCCGACGGCACCCTCGTGTACGCCGGAGCAGGCGTGTTGGCGTACACACTCGGACTCAGGCACGCCTTCGACGCCGATCACATCGCGGCCATCGACGACACCACCCGCTTTCTGCTGCAGAAGGGCAAGCGGCCGTTGGCCGTCGGGCTCTTCTTCTCACTCGGTCATTCGACGGTCGTGTTCGTCTTCGTCGCCGCGATCGCCTTCGTCGCGTCCCAGGCCACGGCGTTCCAGGACGCATTCGCCGGAGTCGGCGGCATCATCGGCACGCTCGTGTCCGGAACGTTCCTGTATCTCATCGCAGCGTTGAACATCGCCGTGCTCGCGGGAATCGTCGGAGTCTGGCGACGCGCGAAACGAGGTGAGTTCACCGAAGCCGGCCTCGACGAGTTGCTGGCCAAGCGTGGGCTGATGAATCGACTGTTCCGCGGCCGCTACGACAAGCTGATCAACCACTCGTGGCAGATGTACCCGCTGGGTCTGCTGTTCGGGCTGGGATTCGACACCGCCACTCAGGTCGGTCTGCTTGCGATCGCAGGCACGACGGCCATGGCAGGCGGACTTCCGCCGATGGCGATCATCGCGCTGCCGGTTCTGTTCGCCGCGGGCATGACCACGATGGACACCATCGACGGCATCTTCATGTCCAAGGCGTACGGATGGGCGTTCGTGACGCCGGTGCGCAAGATCTACTACAACATGACGATGACGGGACTGTCCGTCTTCGTGGCATTGGTGATCGGCACGGTGCAGTTGTTGTCGCTGCTCGCCGAGCAGTTCGAGCTGACCGGCGGCCTGTGGGACGCGCTGGCCGTCATCGATCTCAATCTGGCCGGCCAACTCGTCGTCGGCACGTTCTTCGTCGTGTGGATCGGTGCGGTCGTGTATTACAAGGTGGCGCGCATCGACGAACGCGGTGGCTTCGCGCACTCGAACGGAATGGAGACCCAGTGACCTCTCGTCGTCGGATCGGTGCTCTCGCAGTTGCCGCGACTGTCGCGTCGAGCATGGTGACGGTGCTGCTGGCCGCACCTGCTTCCGCAGCACCGGCGATCACTCAGGAGATCGGCGACGTCGTCTCGACTCGTGATCTGCCGCAGGAACTGTGGGTTCCCGGCGCGGCCTCGGCCGAAGTGCTCACCTACGTCACCACCGACACGTTCGGCGACAAAGCGCTGAGCACCGGCACCGTCTTCCTGCCGCCCGGCACGCCGCCCGCGGGTGGTTGGCCGGTGATCTCGTGGGCCCACGGCACATCCGGTCTTGGGGATTCGTGTGCGCCGTCGATGATCGGTCCGGCGTACGCCGAGCGCGATCTGCCGTACCTGGGAAACTGGCTCGCGCAGGGTTACGCCATCGTGGCCAGCGACTATGCCGGCCTCGGAACACCCGGCTTGCCGACGTATCTCGACGGTCGAACCACGGCACACAACGTCGTGGACATGGTCAAGGCGGGCCGCAACCACAGCGAAGCCCTGTCGCGATCCTGGGTGGCCGTCGGCCAATCGCAGGGCGGCGGAGCAGCGATCTACACCGCGCGGTACGCAACGGAATTCGGCGGCCCCGAGCTCGACTACCGAGGGGCGGTCGGCACCGGTACTCCCGCGTACATCGAGAAATTGGTCTCGATCGGTGCACCGGGCGTTCCGCCGGTGGAGCTGCCGTCGGGACTGACCGCCTACGTCGCGTACATCGGCGCATCACTGCGCTACGCGCATCCCGAGCTCGGACTGGACAACATCCTGACCCCGCTCGGAAAGAAGTACGCAGACCTGGCCGAGACGGAGTGCGTATCGGACTTCGAGGAACAACTCGACGGTGTGACGATCGGCGACTTCTTCACCGCGCCACTGACGAGCCTGCCCAATTTCACGGCCGTGCTCGACGATTACATGGCGATGCCCGAAACAGGATTCGACAAGCCCTTCTTCATGGGAAACGGTCTCCAGGACATCGACGTTCCGTTTCCGACCACCGCGGCCTACGTCGCGCGTCTGACCGCCAACGGTCAGCCGGTGACGTTCCGGGCCTACAACACCGACCACAGTGGAGCCCTCGTCCAGTCACAGGCCGACACGATCCCGTTCGTCGCAGGACTGCTTCGCTAGCCGACCGGGCGTTTGCCGGGCAATCCGTATGCGCGGGCCGTGAACTTCTCGAGCACGGTGCGTGGTAACAACCGCTTGGCGAGAAACACTGCGGGCGCATTGCTGCCGACGGCGTAGATCGGGAGGGTCTTCTTGTCCTCGACCGCTCTCAGCACGGTCTTCGCGACCGTCTCGGCCGTGATGCCCTGTGCCTCCTTGGCGTCGAGCTTCGCGATCACCGTGGTGAAATCGCGTAGGTAGGGCGAATGCGGTCCGCAGTACTTGGTGCGACGGGCGGACAGGCCGGTGGCGATCGAGCCGGGTTCGACTGTGGTGATGTCGATTCCGTACGGTTCGAGCTCGAACCGTGCCGCTGTGCTGAAGCCCTTGATCGCGGCCTTGGTTGCGGCGTACGAGGAACGGTAGGCCAGGGGGAAGCTCGCGAGCATCGAGCCGATGTTGACGATTCTGCCGCGGCCGCGCTCACGCATGGCCGGCAATACGGCCTGGGTCAACTCGATCGCGCCGAACACGTTGAGCTGAAACAGTCGAGTGATCGCCTCGATGGGGAGTTCTTCGAGTGGACCGCACTGGCTTTCGCCTGCGTTGTTGATCAGCACATCGATCGGGGAGTCGCCGAGTTCGTCCACGAACGCACGGATCGATTGCGGATCCGTCAGGTCCAGATCGCGGTAGTCGACGCCCGGGATCGGGGCGGCCACCTTCGAGCTGTTACGGCTGGTGCCGATGACGTGATAGCCGCGGGCGATGAGAGTTTCGGCGACGGCCTCGCCGATTCCCGACGTCGCTCCGGTGACAAGTGCAGTGTTCATCTACGCCTCTTTGTTGCTGTGCGGGTAGGTCTCGGCTTCGTCGCAACGTGTGCCGGGCAGTCTTGCCGACGAAAAGCGGTGGTCGGTACCTTGGTGTGCAGGGAAGGTACCGAGGTGCCCGACGCCATGACGGTGCGGTCCGGTCGGACTATGGCAGCGACAGCATGCCCGCTGCGCAGCCAGGCCCCGAGATCCGACGACGCCGCCACCTCGACGACGACGGCTCCGCGACGTTCGACCTCTCGACGGTGCCCGATGGACAAGGGCGTCGACGAGACGAACAGGAATTGGCCGGGCGCGAGGTCGTCCAGGCGCATTCCATTGTCCAATGTGCTGTTGGGGCAGAGCTTTCCGGCCAGAGTGCGAACCGGCACGGGCGAACGCAACACGTACTGCGATCGGCCGAGTGACGGCGTGGTGCTGGCGGTGACCTTCGCGCCGATGAACGGCAGATATCCCAGAGCGGGTGCGATGTTCGTGCGCATGATGCCGGTGAGTCGGCTGCCGCCGGTCATGGCCCATCCGATCGCGACCGCCAACTCGATCATCTGCTTGGCGTGCGTCTTTCGTTCCGTCTCGTAGCTGTCGAGCGAGGTTTCCTTCAGATGCCCGTCGCGCACGCCGACGATCTTCCAGACCAGGTTGCGCGCATCTCGGAGCCCAGCGCCCATCCCCTGCCCGATGAAGGGCGGCGTCAGATGCGCGGAATCGCCCAGGAGGAAAACCCGGCGATCACGCCACCGGTCGGCCACCTGTGCCCGAAAGGTGTACTCGGCGCAGCGAATCAGCTCCATCTCGGGCTCGTCCACAGACTCCAGCCACGGCGCGATCAGTGGACCGATCGACGCCAGGTCGGTGAAGGCGTCCATGGTCTCGTCGTCGTGCAGACGGAATTCCCAGCGATAGCGGGTCGGGCCGATGCGCATGTAGGTCGCCGATCGCTCGGAATCGCACACCTGGTGCACGCCGTCCCACTGATCGAGGTCCGCATCGGTGGCGATGTCGACCACCAACCATCGCTGTGCGAAGCCGAGATCGTGCATCTTCGAACCGATGGAGGCTCGAACGATGCTGTTGGCCCCGTCGCAGCCGAGTACGTAGTCGGCGGTCACCCAGTGTGGGGTCCCGTCCACGGTCGAGTCGTACCGGACCCGCACCGAATTCTTGAGATTCTGGACGTCGGTGATCTCGCAATTGCCGCGCATCTCCACGCACTCGAATTGTGAGATGTGTTTGCGCATCAGCTGTTCGAGATCGGGCTGATCGAACATGTTGGCCTGCGGGTACCCGTGCGGTCGATCGTCGGGATCCCGCTCGAACTCGGCAAGCGTGCGGATCTGTTTGTCGCACAATCGCAGTCCGCGACCAGGGCGCGAGATTCCCGCGAAGTCCTCGGCCAGGCCGATATCGCCGAGAATGCGGAACACCTCGTCGTCGAGATGGACCGCGCGAGGCTGTGGGTAGACGTCCTCCCACCTGTCCAACACGAGGCAGGGCACGCCGTACCGACCCAGCAGCAACGCAGCGGTCATGCCCGTCGGACCGGCGCCGACGATCACCACGGGAAAGTGGCGACCGTCGGACGTGTTTTCGGTCATCGGTAGGAGACCCGGGTGCGCTGGACTCCCAGATCGAGGGCTCCGTCGGGAGTGGAGCACGTCAGTTCGAGCACGTCACCGTCCTTCAGAAACGCCGGATTCTTGGCCTGCTTCTTGAAGAAGACCTTCCACTTGACCGACGGCGGAACCAGCGATCCGATCATTTCGATCGGCTTGGCGGGGGCCTTCAGTGCGGTGCCCCCCGGCGTACCGGTGAGCAGTAGATCGCCCGGATCGATCCGCTGAAACTTGCTCAGCGCCTTCAGCGATTCGACCGGACGGTAGATCATGTCGGCGACCGTACTGTCCTGTCGGACCGAACCGTTGACGCGCAAGGTCAATGCGAGGTCTCCGAACCGGTCGAACTCGCCGGCCTCGAGCAGTACGAGGCGCGGCCCGACCGGCGTGAAGGTGGGGTACGACTTGCCCTCGTAGAACTGAGTTTTGGGCAACTGGACATCGCGCGCCGAGACGTCGTTGGTGATCACGAGCCCGGCCACGTACTCGGCCACGTTGGACGCGTCGATCTTGGTGCCGACGGTGAGGGTCTTGCCGAAGACCAAGCCGATCTCGATCTCGTAGTCCAGCAGCTTGACGTGCGCGGGCTTGATCACGTCGTCGGTGGGTCCACTGATCGAGCCCGAGGTCTTGCGGAAGAACGTCAGCGGCACCGTCTCGGGGTTCATTCCCGAGTCCTTCACATGCGAGACGAAGTTCGTCATGTTCGCCATGATTCGGCAGGGCGCGGTGACCGGCGAGATCGGCGACAACGTCTCCACGGCAACGACATCGGTGGACTCGCGCGCCGACTCGATGGCCGCTCGATCGGCGAGTAGCTCGGCGGTGGTGGTGGCCGAGGTATCGATTCGGGACGCCCCGGCCGGGGTCTCCACCCACCAGGCGTCGGCGGTGCGCAGTACAGCGATGCTCATGAGGAAGCCACTTTCATCAGGCCGCGAAGGCGTTCGGTGTCGAATTCGTTGTCGGTGCGTAGCGAGGAGATGATCGATTTGAGCTCGTGCAGAGACGCTTTGCTCGGCGCGATCCCGAGGAAGTCCTTGGACGCAGGCGGCCCCCACTGAGCCAGGCCGGATGCGGTCATCGGTGCCCAGCCGGGCTCGAGGGAGCTGTCGAACATATCGCCGTCGCTGAAATGTTCCACCAGGAAACCGTCGGGATCCCGCCAGTAGTCGAAGATCTGGCTGCCCTGGATGTGCCTGCCGATACCCCACGAATGCCGGTACCCGCGCTGGGTCAGGTATTCCCCGCCCGCGGCGATGGCATCGAGATCCGACACCTGGTATGCCGAGTGTACGTACCGGTTGGACGGACCGAGAGTCATTGCGAGAGTGTGATGATCGGCCGGAGTGTTGCCACGATCGCAGCGGATGAAGCTCATCACCGGACCGCGATCACGCTGGCCGTCGTAGTAGAGGAAGTCGCTGACGATCAGTCCGAGATGATGCAGGTACCAGTTCAGGTTCTCGAGGTAGCCGGTGCGCTGGAGCACCACGTGTCCCAGACGTTGGACTCGGGCGGGCTGACGCGGAGGCCGCTGCGTCGCGTTGAGTCGGTAGCGCGGGTCGCCGAAGTTGTAGGTGTGCGCTGGCTGGCCGGGCAGCTCGGGATGCTCGGTGTACCCGGACACCACCTGGACGGGTTGTCCACCCGGGTCGGTGAGATTCACGGCGACACCGCCGAGTGTGTCGGGTAGTCGTTGGACGCGCTGCCCGGTTGCCTCGGCCAGCCTCATCAGGTCGGCATCGTCTGCGGCGGCGAAGGCTGCGCCCACGAAGCGTGTTCGCTTGCCGCGACGGATGATCACGCACGGTGCGCCGACGTGCGTACCTCGCAGATGGATCTCCTCCGGAGTGCGAAGCGAGACGGTGAAACCGAAGGCCACGGCGAACGCCTCGGCCTTGGTCAGATCCGGCTTGCGAAACTCCAGCCACGCGATGTCCCGAACCTTGATGATGGGATCCTTCGCGCGACCGGGGTGCTCGCCGGTGAGCGCGCCTTGGTCCACGTGCATGTCCTTGTGGCCGTCGACGTCCTGTGCCATTGAGCCTCCCTCGTTGGTGACAATATCGTCACCTATGACAGTGCCGTCAGTCAATAGTATTGACAGAATCGTCAGCCATGAGGAAGAGTCAGGCCGTCGACCAGCGCAGACAGAAGTAGGGACCATGACCGAAACCCCGAATCGACTCGAGCGCCGCAAGGCCCGCACGCGTGGAGCGTTGATCGAAGCGGCGCAGGGCTTCATCGCCCGCGGCGAACTGAACGCGCCGATCGCAGAGATCACCCAGGCCGCCGACGTGGGTATGGGGTCGTTCTACAACCACTTCGTCAGTCGAGAGCAGCTGTTCCAGTCGGCGGTCGACGGTGCCCTGGAGTTGCTGGGCGGCTACCTCGATTCGCTGACCGATGTCGACGCCGACCCCGCCGAGGCGTTCACTCGATCGTTTCGAATCTCCGGCCGACTCTTCCGCCTGCAACCAGAACTCAGCCGCGTGCTCATCCACTCCGGTCCCGAATTGATCACCTCGCAGCACGGTCTCGGTCCACGTGCGGCGAGGGACATCGTCGCCGGAGTCGATGCGGGGTACTTCCGGGTCGAGGACATACAGCTGTCCTTGGCTCTGGTGGCAGGCGCATTGCTCGGTCTGGGCCAGCTACTGCTCGAGCAACCTGATCGTGACGACAACGAGGCCGTGGATCGAATGGCGTACAGCGTGCTGCTCGCGCTGGGAATGTCCGACGCCGATGCGCGTGACCTGTGCGCCCGGCCGCTCCCGCCGATGAGTGACGTTCCCAGCGTGGACGGTGAGAGCGCATAGCCCACGCGCCTGCGGAAGGTCAGCGTGAGTGTGTCTCCTCCAGATCCCGGATGATCTGCGCAACCCGACGGTCCCGGACGAGCCTGCGTTCCAGAATCGGGTTGAGCATTCCCCGGAACCAGAAGTACGGAGTCCACACGGCAGGGGCGATCAATCGTGCCCGACGGGTCCGGACCGCGTGTACGAGCAACTCGGCGGCTCGCTGAGACGGCAGGCGTCGGCTCAGCGGCCACGGAAGAAATCCTCCGATTCGCCGACCGATCGGATCGTCGTCGAGGGTGTGCCGTGCCAGATCGGTGTCCACCACTCCGAAGTACGCGAGACCGGCCGATGCGCCGACGGCAGCAAGTTCGATGCGCAGAGCGCGGCCCAGCTGTTCCACGGCCGCCTTGCTCACCATGTACGCGGACCCACCCATCCCGGGAGTGAATGCAGCGCAGGACGATACGAGCAGTATGTGCCCGCCGCTCGCGACGATCTCGTCTGCGGCGGCCCGCACGATGTTGAGGACGCCGCCGAAGTTCACCGCCATCACCGAGTCGAAGACGGCGCGGTCGATCGACCTGATGGTGGCCGGCGGCGGGGTGATCCCGGCATTGGCGATCACGATGTCGAGGCGGCCGAACCTGTCGATCGTTGCCGCGACGCAGTTCGCCATCGCTGCCGGATCGGTGACGTCACCGACGAGCAGAAGTGTCCTTTCCGTACCGGTCGGATCCGTGGGAAAATCTCGATCCACCACCGCGACAGACGCTCCCGCCGCGCGCAATCTCTCGACCGTCGCGGCTCCGATTCCACGGGCTCCGCCGGTGACCAGTGCTACCTTTCCCGCGAGTTCGATGGTGCCGCTCATGCGAGCTCCTTGCTGGTCGCGAGCAGCGGATCTACCTCGGAAAGCGCACTGCGGCAGTGATAATGGCGCAGTTCGATGGTGGACATACGCCGGGTGAAGTTTCGTACCGAACCGGGCCAGTACGTCACGTTGCGTCCGGACGGGCTCAGGTAGTAGCTGCTGCATCCTCCCGAGTTCCACACCGATCCCGCGAGACGCTCGTCGGTGTGATCCGCGAATTCGATCTGTGCCCGCATGCTGACCTCGAGCGCCACCAGTGCGTTGTCGTCCATCGCGCGCAGTGCCGCAAGGATGTAGTTCACCTGAGCCTCGATGGTGACCACCTGGGAGGTGTACACCACCGAGTTGGGGCCGAGCAGCATGAAGAAATTCGGGAAGCCGTGCACCGTGGTGCCCCGGTACGACGACATTTCCCCGTCGGGCCAGTGGTCCGCCAACGACTTTCCGTCACGACCGACGATCCGCCGGAAGCCGGTGTGGCCGGACACGGTGAATCCCGTCCCGAGGACGATGGCATCGACCTGGTGCACGGTCCCGTCGGTGGTGACGATGCCCTCGGGCACGATCCGCGCGATGCTCGTGGTTTCGACGGTGACGTTCTCTCGGCACAGGGCGGGGTAGAACTTGTTCGAGAACGTCGGTCGCTTGCAACCGAATTCGTAACCAGGTGTGAGCTTCTCGCGAAGTACAGGGTCCTTCACCTGACGACGGAGATGCGCGCGCCCCAATGCCGTGAGCGGTGCGAGCAACGATCGATGGCCGATGAGTCCGGGAACCAACGCTTCCTGGAACAGATCGAACGTGCGGCGCATCGCCCGCTGGGCCCGGGGGAACTTCCTGAGTAGGGACCTGCCGGATTCGGAGATCGGTCGGTCGGGATGCGGAAGGATCCACGTCGGTGTCCGCTGGAACAGCGTCAGGTGCGCGGCCTCGGGGGCCAGACGCGGAACGAACTGCACCGCGGATGCTCCGGTGCCGATGACGGCGAGGCGTCGGCCCTGGGAGGAGTGCTGATGGTCCCACTTCGCCGAGTGGAACACGCTGCCCGAGAACGATTCCAGTCCTCCGATGTCGGGAGTTGCCGGTTCACTGAACGGGCCGAGTGCTCCGATGAGGATGCGCGCAGACCATGTTCCCTCGCTCGTCCGCACCACCCACTGGGCCTGTTCGTCGTTCCACGTCGCGTCGAGTACCTCGTGCCCGAAACGGATGCGATCGCGGATACCGAAACGATCGGTGCAATCGTTGAGATACGCCTCGATCTCGGGCTGAAGCGGGTAGAGCCGCGTCCAGTCGGGGTTGGGTGCGAACGAGAACGAATACAGCGCCGACGGAATATCGCACTGCGCACCGGGATAGGTGTTCACGTGCCACGTTCCACCGACCGCCGTATCGCGCTCGAAGATCAGAAAGTCGCTGCGGCCTTCCTGCTCGAGCCTGATCGCGGCCCCGAGGCCACCGAAGCCCGCGCCGATGATCGCGACGTCGGTGTGCGGTACGGGCGTGGCACTGTCGAATGGTGTTGCAGGCATGAGGGTATGGGCTCCTTCTACAGATCGAGGACGAGAGCTTCGCCGTCGACGGCAGCGCGCGAGACACACAGGGTGAGTGAGTTCTCGCGTTCGGACGGGCTCAGGACGCGATCTCGGTGCTCGACGCGTCCGGCGACGAGACCGACGACGCACGCTCCGCAGAAGCCTTGCCGACACGAGAACGGCTGATCCGGCCTGGACCGGCGGAGTGCGTCGAGAGCGGTCTCCTGCGCACCGACCTCGATGGTGTCTCCCGAGCGATCGAGCTTCAGCACGAACGGCATGCCGTCGACCACCGCTGCAGGCGCGAACAACTCGGTGTGGAATTCACGAACGGCCGTACTGGCGAGGGACTCGTCGCGGAGTCTGCCCGACAGCGCCGCGGGTCCGCAGACGTACATCGCGGAGTTGCCCATCCCGAGATCGACGATGTCCTCCGGAACCGGAAATCCGTCGACATCATCGGCTTTGACGATCACATGCCCGCGCGAGGTCAGTGCCAACTGCTGCAGTAGGGCAACGAACGGCAGACTCGCCCGAGAGCGACCGTGGTAGTACAGCGTCCACCGCGCCCCGTCCCGGACGGCGCGTTCGATCATCGCCCGGATGGGGGTGATGCCGATTCCGGCGGCCACGAAGAGGTAATGCTCGGCCTTCGCCATCGGAAAGGCATTGCGGGGACCTCGAACTCGCAGGACAGCGCCGCGGGAGAGCGCGTGGATCTCGGTGGACGCTCTACCGCCGGGGATCTTGCGGACGCTGATGCGGTAGTGATCACCTGACCCGGGTCGGCCGGCGAGTGAGTACTGCCGCACCGAACCGGACGGAGTGGTGACGTCGATGTGCGCTCCGGGTTGCCATGTCGGTAGTGGTGCACCGTCCCTGCGCGAGAGCAGCAGCGAGCGAACGTCCTCGGCCTCGTCGATCGTATCGTCGACGACGGTCTCGAATTCGTATCCGACGCTTCGTCGGGGCTGCGCCGGAGACAGGGCCGTCACGATCGCCGAATCGGTGACGAGCCTGGCGTAGAAACGGGACGCGGCACCGATGGCGCGAAGTCCCCGTCCCGGTGCCGTCACGGTGATCTCGCCGAGATGGCTGTGCACCGGAGGCACTGTGGTCGTCACTGCTGGGCCGCCAGCGCCGCGGGGGAGACTGCCAGGTACTGCACGGCCTTGTCGATGTCGCCCATCTTCGAGGGGTGGAAGCCGGGACGGATGTACAGGGCGAGCTGCACGAACAGGAACGACAGGCCCGGTATCAGGTGCTTGCGTGAGGCTCGTGCGAACGCGATCGGCCACGGGGCTCGCAGCCGCCGCGTACCGGTTCGTGGCGTGGCGACCGAATTCCGGTACAGGTACGCGGCGGTACTGAACCACAGCACGGCCAACCCAGCGCTGGCGATCACCGCGGTTCGGGCGCGGCGGAATGCGCCACCGTCGACGTACTGGAACGCGTCGAATGCGACATTGCGGTGTTCGAGTTCTTCCGCTCCGTGCCAACGCAGCAGATCCAGCATCGTCGGGTCGACTCCGATGCGGTCGAATTCGGCATTGTCGAGCAGCCACTCGCCCACCACTGCGGTGAAATGCTCTGCTGCTGCATAGATTCCGAGGCGCTCGTTCAGCCATGCCTTGCCTGCGCGGCCGGTGAGGCCGTGATCGCCGAACACCACACCCACGGCGAAGCGGATGCGCTGCAGAATCGGTTCGATGTCCACTCCGTGCGCGACGAGGTAGGTGCGGAAGCTTTCGTGGGAGGACGCGTGCGTGGCTTCCTGGCCGACGAATCCCACGACTTCCTCGTGCAGTCTGCGGTCGTCGATGTACGGCAGCGCGCGGGCGAACACGTCCGCCATTGCTCGTTCTCCCTCGGGCAGAACCAGGTGCATCACGTTCCAGAAGTGGGTGGCGTACCACTCGTGGGGGATGTACTGGAGTGGAACTCCGGACCAGTCGAATGTCACCGCGCGCGCCACTATCGCGTAGGACTCGTCCGTGTACTGCTCGTCCGAGTCGCCCGCCTTGTTCCGAGACATTCGAAACTCCGTTTCTTCGAGATCGTGCTGCTGCT
Organism: Rhodococcus sp. 15-725-2-2b; assembly: GCF_002259075.1. Classification (NCBI taxonomy): domain Bacteria; kingdom Bacillati; phylum Actinomycetota; class Actinomycetes; order Mycobacteriales; family Nocardiaceae; genus Rhodococcus; species Rhodococcus sp. 15-725-2-2b. The sequence continues at coordinate 75,837 of NZ_NPFL01000007.1, forward strand.
GCCAGCGATGCTACATAGCAACATATTATGTTGCAATGTTGCACAGGATAGACGGTGGACGGCCGATAGGATCGAGCGATGCATCCAGATGGGGACGACGGGCCGATTCTCGATGCCGCCTTGGAACTGTTCGGTGAGGTCGGAATTCCTCGAACCACCATCGGCGACGTCGCGAAGCGCGCCAAGATCAATCGCGTGACCGTCTATCGCCGTATCGGATCGAAGGACGAACTCGTTCGGGCCGTCATGGCGCGGGAGTCGTCGCGGCTGTTCGCGGCGGTGGCAGCTGCGGCTGCCGAACAGAGGTCACGTGCGGATCGGGCGGCACACGGATTCGCCACGACCATCGACTCGGTGCGAACGAACCCTGTGCTCTTGAAGATGTTCGACTCCGAGAGCTCGCTGGTGCTCGAGCAATTGACCACCAACGCATCGGCACTGCTCGTGACCGCGATCAACGCTGCCACGCACATCACCAGGGGTGAACTGGAATCGGACACCTTCGCCGTGCCGGACGCACCGGAAATTGTTGTGCGCGTGGTCCATTCGATCCTACTGACACCCTCGGCCGCCGCCCCGCTCGATACCTACGACGAGCTGCTCGCGTTCGCGCACCGCAGCATCGTGCCGCTTCTCGTAGGTGTCGACTAGCGGTATCCGGGCTCAACCTCGCGGCGCGTACGAGTCGAGCACGCGCAACAGGGCATCCTTCAGTTCCGCCCGATTGCCACCCGGTGTCGGCCTTGCGATCTCGTGCAGGGTGTAGCCGTCGATCAGGGCCAGGAAATGTCGAGCCGGTAGGTGTGGTTCGGCGATCCCGAATGCCCCCAACGCCGCTTCGGCCGCCTCCTCGATCATCCGCATGATTCGGTGCACCGAATCCGCCAGCTCGGGCCGTCTGCGCACGGCGAGGTACGCCTCGAACTGGACGAGGGAGTCGTCGTCCTCGGGGGAGGACAGCAGCGAGACGAGGTCCATGATCGCGTCGGCCAGATCGTCGCGAGTGAGCCCGCCTGCGTTCGCGACGTCCAGTAGAGCCGTGACCTTCGCCGTCACGTTCTCGGCGATACGAGTGATTGCGGCATCGATGAGTTCGCCGACCGAGCCGAAGAAATAGCTGGTGGTCGACGGCGGGAAGCCGGCGGTTTCGGCCACGGACCGAAACGAGACGCGTTCGAGTCCGCGTGTTCCGATCACGCCGATGGCAGCGTCGACCAGCGCGTCGCGGCGCTCCCGGCCGCGCGCGTATCGAGTCTTCCGGCGCTCTTCGGTCATGGCTGCAACGTTAGTCGGAGTGCTGTCTTCCACCTCCATCGCTGCGCTCTCCAGCAGGCACTTTTCGTCAATCCTGGCCGGATGGCCAATATTGGGTTACTGTCGCCGCTACATCGAACAGCCCGGAAAGGAGCACCCATGACCGAGATGTCGCAGGCCCCGCACGTGGACGTAGTGGTCGTCGGCGCAGGACTCGCGGGTCTGACCGCCGCCAGGGAACTGACGGCCGCAGGATTGACCGTGCAGGTCCTCGAGGCCAGGAACCGGGTGGGTGGGCGCACGGTCAACCACGCACTCGGTGAGAACTCGGTCGTCGAGACCGGCGGGCAGTTCGTGGGTCCGACGCAGGACCATGTCCTCCGCCTGGCCGCATCGGTGGGCGTCGGGACGTTCCCCGCGTACGACACCGGATCGAGCATGTACGTCAAGAACGGAAACGCTCGACGCTTCGACGGCGGGGTGCCGCCGGATCTGGCGGCGCTACCCGACGTCGGTGTGCTCGTGGCGCGAATCGATCGGGCTGCCAACCAAATCCCCGTCGACCGACCGTGGTCGGCACCCCGAGCACGCGAGTGGGACACCCAGACTCTCGCCACCTGGGCCCGGAGGCACTCGGCCACCGCCGGTGGCGTGGAACTGCTCGACATCCTGCTCGGTTCGGTGTTCGGTGGCACGTCCGCCGACGCATCGGCGCTCTTCGGCCTGGCGTACGTAGCCGGGGCGGGAAACGAGTACACCCCCGGCACCGTCGATCGGTTGATGAGTGTCGCCGGTGGAGCACAACAGTGGAGATTCCTCGGTGGCTCACAGGCGATCTGCATCGAAATTGCGAAGCAGCTCGGTGACGCCGTCCGGCTCGACACCCCGGTTCGACGTGTGGAGCAGTATCCGGATCGCGTGGTGGTGTGCAGCGACACCGAATCATGGATCGCTCGATCGGCGGTCGTCGCGATTCCGCCCGTTCTGGTCACCCGAATCGACTGGAGCCCCGCGCTTCCCGCACCGCAGGAGGCGTTGTTCCAGCGAATGAACTTCGGCGGCCTGGCCAAGTGCGAGGCCGTGTACCCCGAACCGTTCTGGCGCGCGAGCGGGCTCTCCGGCCAGGCGCTCTTTCGCGACAGCGACGTACCGGTGTCCTCGATGTTCGACAACTCACCACCCGACGGAAGCCAGGGAGTGCTGATGGGATTCGTCGGCACCTGGGGTGCACGCCACCGCGGCGGCCGGAACTGGTCGGACGGCACCGACGCCGAACGACGCGGCGAGGTGCTGCGCGCCTTCGCTTCCGCCGTCGGGCCGCGCGCGCTCGAACCGACGGAATGGATCGAGCTCGATTGGACTCGCGAGCACTGGACCCGCGGCGGGCCCACCGCCGTTCTTGCCCCCGGAGTGCTGACCGAACTCGGCCGGTGGCGAGACACTGCGTTCGGCCGAGTGCAGTGGGCAGGAGCCGAACACTCCGACTACTGGAACGGGTACATGGACGGGGCTGTGCGATCGGGTGAAAACGCAGCAGCAGCAATACTTTCGACCGAAGGAGAGCTCTCGTGGAACAACGCTTCGTAGTCTCGGCCCATCGCACCCTCTCGGTGAGCCCCGAGGAAGTGTGGGCATTGACCGCCGACACCGGTCGGTACGCAGAGTGGGTCACCGACGTCCGGTCGGTCATCGCTCATCATGGCACCGCACGCACAGGTGGTGTGTACACGGAGGAGGTGGCGACGCTCGGCCGCTTCACCACTCACGCCACATGGACCGTCCGGGAGCTGGAACCGAACCGACTGCGAATCGATTCGGGTCAGGGTTTCGCGCTACTCGTCAACGTGGCGAACGTCTTTCGCTTCGCGCCGCTCGCCGGCGGTACCTCCACCGCGATGACCTTCGAATTCTGGTTCGATGTTGCACCGAGCTGGATGGGGCGTGTGGTGCGGCCCATCGCGACCGCCGGGATGTCCGCACGATTCGACGTCTCGATGTGCAACCTCGAGGCGCTGATCCTCTCCGAGCGAACTGCGACGATCCGATGAGAGCACCGGCGGAGGTCCTCACCCTGGGGGTGCACATACTCGACACTCTGGTGCGGCCGGTGACCGAGATTCCCGACGGTCAGGCGGCGGTCCTGGCGGAGCAGATCGCGATGTCGGCCGCGGGTACGGCCGCGGGAACGGCACTGGTGCTGTCCCGACTGGGTGCCGCGGTACACACCGCGGGAGTGGTCGGTGGTGATTCGGCAGGCACGTTCCTACTGCAGCTCCTCATCGACGACGGAGTGGACGTCTCCCTCGTTCACCGCATGGACGGGGTCCAGACCTCGGCATCGGTACTGCCGATCAGGCCGGACGGATCCCGGCCGGCTCTGCACGTGATCGGAGCCAACGGCTATCTGGCTCAGCATGTTCCGTGGAACATGTTTCACAACGTCGACTTCCTGCATCTCGGGGGGCCCGAGTTCTACGGACCGGACACCGCGTGCGACATCGCACGCCGCGCCCACGAGGACGGTGTCGTCGTCACCGTGGACAGCCTGGCCCCGTCCGTTCCGGAAGGGCTCGGTGCGTTCGCGGCCGCGCTGCCCCATGTGGACTACCTGTTGCCCAACGACGAGCAGGTCCTCGGCTGGACCGGCTGCGCCACTGTCGAGGACGGGTGTCGTCGACTGCTCGAGCTCGGAGCGTCCTGCGTGGTGGCCACCGCGGGTGCGTCGCCCACTCTCGTCGTCACGACCGACAGTGTCGTCGAGGTCCCCGCGTTCTCCGTGGACGTGGTGGACACCAGTGGATGCGGAGATGCGTTCTCGGCCGGGTTCGTTCGCGGACTGTCCCTGAGCATGAACGTCGTCGAGGCAGCCGAACTCGGCAATGCGACCGCGGCTCAGGTTGCGCAGGGACTCGGTACCGATTTCGGCACCTACGACCTCGAGTACGTTCGGACGTTCACTCGCACCTGCCGGACCGTCTGATGTCGGTCGACGTGGAGGAGCTACGGCAGTTCGTCGCCGAGACCGCCCGGAAACTGGGCCGCAAGGGCTTGGTTCTCGGCACCGCAGGCAACGTCAGCGCACGCGCGGGTGATGTGGTGGCGGTGACGGCGACCGGGCTGGTGTTGGCGGACGCGACGATCGAGGACGTCACACTCGTCGGTACGGACGGAATCGTCCGCGCAGGACCAGGTGAACCGACCTCGGAACTGGGTCTGCACCTCGGCATCTACGCGTCGTCCGACGTTCGTGCCGTCGTGCATACGCATTCCTCGGCGGCCGTTGCACTGTCGCTCGTCGCGGACGAACTGCCGCCCGTTCACTATGCGCAGCTGGCCCTCGGCGGCAGGGTTCCGGTGGTGCCGTTCGCGCCGTTCGGTACGGCCGAGCTCGCCGACCTGGTGGTGACCACGATGCGGTCGAGGTCGGCGGTGATCATGGCCCATCACGGATCGGTGGCCACCGGTCACGATCTCGCGGCCGCACTGTCGAACATCGAACTGCTCGAATGGCTGTGCGGGGTGTATCTGTCCGCTGCCGCAGTGTCGACGCCACGCGCCATGACCGACGCGCAGTTGGCGGCGACCCTCGACGAGGTGGTGCGACGGTCGTACGGCACCACCGCGCGGCGCGCAGAGGACTGACCGATCACCGACGGTGACGGAGCCCGAGCAGGCGGTCGATCAGCGGCATGACCCAGCGCTTGCGGTGGAGCGTCACCAGCTCGAATCCGGGGATGTCGAACAGCTTCGTGACGCGGCTGTGAGTGCGGCAGAACTCGGCGAACCCCTCGTCGCCGTGTACCCGCCCGAAGCCGCTGGCACCGACACCACCCATCGGAACAGATCCCATTCCGGCGAACGCGATTACCGAATTGACGGTGACCTGACCGCACACCAGCTGCGCCGCAATCTCTTTGCCCTGCCTGCGGGAGAACACCGAAGCGCCGAGAGCGTACCGATGATCGTTGCTCAGCTCGATCGCCTCGTCGATGCTGTCGACCTCACGGACGGTGACCGTGGGGCCGAAGGTCTCCTCGCGAACGGCCGAGCAGCTCTCGGGGGTGTCCACCAACACGGTGGGCCCGACGAATCGCTCGCCGATCGAGGACAGTCCGCCGATCAGTGCTCGACCACCCGCCGCCTCGGCGTCGGCGAGATGGCGTCGAACGATGTCGATCTGGCCGGGCATCGTCATCGGCCCGTAGGTGGCCGACGCATCACCACCGGGCCGGATGGAGCGCGCATGCTGCACGAGAGCGCCGGTGAATTGTGCTGCGACACTCCGCTCCACGTACACCCGCTCGACTCCGACGCACGTCTGCCCGCTGTTGCCGAATGCTCCCCAGGCCACCGCCTCGGCTGCTGCCGCGATGTCCGCGTCCGCAGCGATGATCACCGGATCCTTGCCGCCGCATTCCACGACCACCGGTGTCAACGTCTCGGCGCACGTGGCCATGATCTTCGAGCCGGTTCTCGTCGAGCCCGTGAACGCCATCTTGTCCACACCCGATCGGCACAGTGCGGCACCGGTCTCGCCGTATCCGGTCACCAGTGACAGAATGCCCAGTGGCAGAGACGGATTGGCTTCGTGGAACGCGCGGACGTATCGGGCCGCTACCGCGGGGGTGTATTCGCTCGGCTTGAACACCACGCAGTTACCTGCTGCCAGCGCCGAACCGATCGCGCTGTTGGGTGCATACAGGGGGTAGTTCCACGGACCGATGACGCCCACGACACCGAGTGCCACCGTCTCCACGTGAGCGGAGTAGTTCGCGAGCAGCAACCCGGGGCCGACTCGGCGCGACCGCATGAGCTTCGGTGCCTGCTTCTCCGCCCACGCGATGTGCTCGAGGGTCAGTACGACCTCGAGCAGTGCATCGTCGGCGGGTTTGCCGTTCTCGCGGTGAATGAGATCGACGAATTCGGTTCGATGACTCCAGATTTCGTGTCGCCATGCCCGCAGGTGTCGGGCGCGAGAACGTGGCGGCAGCGAGGCCCATGTGCGCTGTGTCTTTCGCGCGAGTCCGACCGTCCGCGCGACGGACTCCGCCCCATCGACGGGGAACGAGGCGACCGGACCGTCGTCGATGGGGGAGAAGGAATCGAACGTGGTTCGCGCCTGGACCTGGCTGGTCACAGGGACGCTCCGAGCGCGTCCTTCGCCACGTGGGCGTCCCGCAGTTCGCGCTTGAGGATCTTTCCCGCGCCGCTCATGGGCAGCGCGGTGACGAACTCGATGGTGCGCGGGGTCTTGTATCCGGCAACGTAGCTGCGGGTGTGATCGCGAAGTTCTTCGACCGTCGGCGAGGTGCCATCGGCCAACACGACACAGGCGTGGACGCGCTCGCCCCATTCGCCGTCGGGCACACCGATCACGGCGCAGGCCAGGACGGCGGGATGGCGGCTCAGTGCGCTCTCGACCTCTGCGCTGTAGACGTTCTCGCCGCCGGTGATGATCATGTCCTTGAGTCGATCGACGACGAACAGGAATCCGTCGGCGTCGAGGTAGCCCACATCGCCGGTGTGCATCCAACCGTCGCGAACGGCCGCGGCGGTCTCGTCCGGCTTGTTCCAGTAGCCCAGCATCACGTGTCCACCGCGAACACAGATCTCGCCGACGGATCCGGTGGCCAACTGCTCGTCGTCGGGGCCGAGAATCCGGATCTCCGAGTGCGGGGCCGCGCGACCGGCCGAGCCGATGCGTTCTCCCACATGGTGTTCCGGCCAGAGCAGCGATGCGACCGGTGCGAGCTCGGTCATGCCGTAGGCCTGAGTGAGACGGGCCTGCGGGAGGCGTGCCAGGGTGCGCTCGAGGACGCCTGCGGAGATCGAGGATCCTCCGTACAGCACACGACTGAGCGAGGAGGTGTCGAACTCGCTCAATGCGGGGTAGTCGACCAGAAGCTGAATCATCGTCGGTACCAACAACACATCGGTGATCGAATGCTCGGCGATCGCGCCGAGGACGGCGGTCGGCTCGAAGAACGGAACCATGACGTGGGTACCGCCGAGCATGACCTGCCCCACCCACGCGGCCAGATCGGCGAGGTGGAACATCGGAGCGGCATGGAGCAGGATCGATGCGTCGTCGAGCAGCTGTCCGGTCGCCACCGTTCCCAGGCCGGAGGTGACGAGGTTCGCGTGCGAGAGCATGACGCCCTTGGGGAAGCCGGTGGTGCCGCCGGTGTAGAAGAGTCCTGCGAGTGCGTCGCCGCTACGGCGGGCGTCGGGGACGGGATCGTGGGACGAGACCAGGTCCTCGTACGAGACCATGCCCTCGGGGGTGGTGCCGTCTCCGCAGTAGACGATGGTCTGCAGGCCGGCACATGCCGGGCGCAGTGCCGGGACCATCGCACCGAAGGTGTCGTCGACCAGCAGGACCTTGGTGTCGGAGTCGTTGAGTGCGTACGCGACCTCCACGGGCGACCATCGGATGTTCACGGGGTTGAGCACGGCGTCGGCCCACGGCACCGCGAGCAGGTACTCCGAGTAGCGGTCGCTGTTGAACGCCAGCATCGCAACTCGATCGCCGGACTCGACGCCGATGGAGTGCAGGCCTGCCGCCAGTCGTGCCACTCTGTCGATCTGTTCGGCGAAGGTACGAACGCGATCGCCGAACACCGTCGCTGCGCTGTTCGGAGTCGTTGCGGCGGAGCGATGCAGGCCTTGGGTGAGATACATGTCGAGTCCCTTGTGCGAGAGGGGGCGAGGGCGCCCGGGTGAATACCGTCACAGTTCCACCTTGTTGGCACTGTGTCAATAGTGGAGGTGTAGGGCGACCCGGCTGGCGATTCCGCGAAAACGGTTGTCTTGCTAACGTTCCCGAGCGTCGTCGAAGGAACGTGCGGTTGCGAGAACGGTGACGAGCACATCCGTCAGCAGAGTCTCGACCTGCTCGCGCGTCAGTGTGCCGCGCACCAACCACTCGCGGCCCGCTGCCTTGACCATGCCGCCGAACGCGCGCACCGCAGACGTCGCGATGCGACGGTCACCGCCTCTGCCCTCGAATGCCGTTGCATCGAGCACGCGTTCGGCAGCCAGATCGTCGGCCTCGTCGAGAATCTGCGCCACCTGTTCGTCCACACCCGAACCACTCGCCATCGACACCCATGCCGTGCCGTGTGTCTCGATCACCCCCACCAGCCAGTGCACACTGCCACGTGCCCGCTCCTCGAGTGAGCCCGTGGGCAGATGTACGTCCTCGATCGGCGGCACGGTGACCAGGAATCGAACACTCTCGAGGTACAGATCGCGTTTGCTGCCGATGTAGTGGTGAATGAGCCCGCGGGCGACGCCGGCCGAGGCGGCGACGTCCGACATCGACACCTCGGCGTACGGCTTGTCGCCGAACAACCGAACGGCGCTGGCCAGGATCTGTGTCCGACGCTCGTCCGGCTCGAGTCGATTCCACTTGGGTGTACTTGCAGCCGGCATGGTTCTCATGATCGCACCGAGCCGACTCCGTGAGGCGTCAGAGGTACCGCTCGGTGCGCGAGCGCAGTGACCTCGGCACGACGAACCGATCGCCGTACCGTGTCCGCAGTTGGTCGGCCCGCTCGACGAATCCCGGGAGTCCGCCGTCGAACTGGTTTACGAACTGCAACACACCGCCGGTCCAGGCCGGGAAGCCGATGCCCAGAATGGATCCGATATTGGCGTCGGCGACGGTTCGGAGGACGCCCTCGTCGAGACACGCGATCGAATCCAGGGATTGTGCGACGAGCATCCGATCCATCATGTCCTCGAACGGAATTCCATGATCGGGGCGGTGGTAGTGCTCCACCAGGCCCGGCCACAGCCCCGCCTTGGTGCCGTCCTCGGCGTACTCGTAGAAGCCGCGACCGCCCTTGCGGCCGGGCCGATCGAACTCGTCGACCAGCCGATCGACCAGAGCATACGAATTCGACACGATCCACGGTCGACCCTCGGCGCGGGCGGCCTGCGCCATGCCCTCGCGGATGTGCCTGGACAGGGTCAACGAGATCTCGTCCATGAGAGCCAACGCACCGGACGGGTAGCCCGCCTGGAGAGCGGCCTGCTCGACGGTGGCGGGGTGCACGCCCTCCGCGACCAGCGAGATCGCCTCGTCCATGAACCGGCCGATGACGCGAGTGGTGAAGAAGCCGTGACTGTCTCCGACGACGATCGGCGTCTTGCCGATCAGACGGACGAAGTCGAATGCGCGGGCCAGAGTGGAATCACTGGTGTGTTCTCCCACAACGATTTCCACCAACGGCATCTTGTCCACCGGAGAGAAGAAGTGCGTGCCGACGAAGTCCGAGGTGCGCGAGACTCCCGTCGACAGCTCGGTGATGGGCAGGGTCGAGGTGTTCGAGCACAGCAGTGCGTCGGCGGTCAGATACTTCTCGACGGCCTCGAACGCGCCCTGCTTGACGGCGGGATCCTCGAACACGGCCTCGACGACCAGATCGCACCCCTCGGCATCGGCCGCGTCGGAACTGGGTGTGATCAGAGCGAGCACCGCATCGGCGTCGGCCTGGGTCGTGCGCCCCTTCGCGACGGCCTTGCCGAGAATCGAACGCGCGTAATCCTTTCCACGCTCGGCGGATTCGATCGAGATATCACGCAGTACGACGGGAACCTCGGCCGACGCGACGACGTAGGCGATGGCGGCACCCATCATCCCGGCACCGATCACCAGCACCTTCTCGGGTACCCGGTGCAGTTCGCCGCTCGGACGAGAGCCGCCCTTGTTGATGGATCCGAGATCGAAGAACATCGATTGGATCAGATTGCCCGAGACCGGACCGCAGGCGAGTGCCGTGCAGTGTCGGGTTTCCACGATCGACGCCGACTCGAAGTCGAGCACCGACCCTTCCACCGCGGCAGCAACCACCGCGATGGGTGCGGGCATGGGTGCACCCTTGACCTGCTTGCGTACGGTGGCCGCGAAGGCAGGCAGCTGAGCAGCCAACGCGGGTGAGGCCGCGGTGCCGCCGGGAATCTCGAACCCCTTCCTGTCCCAGGGCTGTACTGCAACGGGATTGGCGACGATCCAGGCACGTGCGTTCGCCATCATCTGCTCGTGGGTGTCGACGACCTCGTCGATCAGTCCGATCTCGAGTGCCTTGGCCGGCCGGTAGCGTTGGCCCTGGCCCACCACCTGTGTCAATGCGCCGACGATTCCGAACATCCGCACCGTTCGGGTGACGCCGCCCGTGCCAGGGAGCAGACCGAGGGTCACCTCGGGAAGGCCGAAGCGAGAGTTGCTTCTGTTCACGGCAATTCGGTGATGGCAGGCCAGCGCGATCTCGAAGCCGCCACCGAGCGCGGTGCCGCCGAGTGCAGCGACGACGGGCTTGCCCAGCTTCTCGAGCCGACGGAACTTGTCCTTGGTGAAGTCGAGGGCATCGGCGATGCGTGCATGGTCTGCGGGGCCCGCGTCGCGCAACAACTCGAGGTCACCACCGGAGAAGAACGAATCCTTTGCCGAGGCGACGATGATGCCGTCGTAGTCATCGACGTTGGCTTCGAGCCAGTCGACGGTCCGACCGAGCGATTCGCCGAACGCGGTGTTCATGGTGTTGGTGGACTGCGTCGGGTCGTCGATCGTCACCACGAGTACGCGGTCGGTCCCGATCTCGCCGGTGATCGTCGACGTCGTCAGTGCAGCAGAGGTATTCATCGTGTCCTCGGGTCGTTGTTCGAGCGCGGGGGTGGTCACAGGCGCTCGATGATGGTGGCGACGCCCATTCCGGCACCGATGCAGAGCGTGATCAGCGCATAGCGCTCGCCGCGGCGCTCGAGCTCGTCGAGAGCCATTCCGGTGAGCATTGCTCCCGTTGCGCCCAGTGGGTGGCCCATCGCGATCGCGCCGCCGTTGACGTTGATGCGCTCGTGGTCGACGTCCAGCTTCTTCGCGTAGTTGAGCACCACCGAAGCGAATGCCTCGTTGACCTCGAACACCGCGATGTCGTCGAGACCGAGTCCCGCCGCGGCCAACACCTTGTGGGTGGCCGGAACCGGGCCGGTGAGCATCAGCGTCGGGTCCGATCCGGCGACGACCCCGGCCACGACGCGTCCGCGTGGGGTCAATCCGCCTGCGCGACCGGCCTCTTCGGAGCCGATGAGAACCATCGCGGTGCCGTCGACGATGCCGGAGGAGTTGCCTGCGTGGTGTACGTGATCGATGCGCTCGACCTCGGTGTACTTCTGCATCGCGACGGCGTCGAACCCGGCGAGCGAACCCATCTGTGCGAACGATGGTGTCAGGGCGGCGAGGTCGGCAGTGGTGGTCTCGGGTCGCATGATCTCGTCGTGATCGAGCATCAGCCGGCCGTTCGTGTCGAAGACGGGGATGACCGACTTCTCGAAGTGACCCATCGACCAGGCATGCGCCGCTCGTTGCTGGCTACGTACCGCGTAGGCGTCGACCTCGTCCCGATCGAACCCCTCGATCGTCGCGATGAGATCTGCGCTGACTCCCTGTGGGACGAAGTAGTTGCCGTAGTTGGTCAGCGGGTCGCACGGCCACGCGCCGCCATCCGCCCCGAGCGGCACACGAGACATCGATTCGACGCCACCGGCGACGATGAGCCGATCCCATCCGGACCGAACACGTTGCGCCGCAGTGTTGACGGCCTCGAGCCCCGATCCGCAGAAGCGGTTGAGCTGAACGCCGGCCACGCTGTCCGGTAGGCCGGCCGCCATCGCGACGGTTCGGGCGATGTCGCAGCCTTGATCGCCGACTGGGGTGACGACACCGAGCACGACGTCGTCGATCAGGGCCGGATCGAGCTGGGAGTGTCGAGAGAGCAACGTGGACAACGTGTTCGCGGCCAGATCGACCGGCTTGACGGTGTGCAGTGAGCCGGAGTTCTTGCCGCGGCCACGTGGACTGCGCACTGCGTCGTAGAGGAATGCCTCCATGATGGTGCCTTTCTGGGGGCTACAGAATTACCGAGTTCTACAAGGAACGGGAAATGAGGTCTTTCATGACTTCGTTGGCACCGGCGTAGATGCGGGCGATGCGGCCGTCGACGAACATGCGGGCGATGGGGTATTCCTCCATGTAGCCGTACCCACCGAAGAGCTGCAGGCACCGGTCGACCACCTCGAACTGTCGGTCGGTGGTCCAGTATTTGACCATTGCGGCCGTGGTGACGTCGAGTGTGCCCGAAATATGCTGTGCCATGGCGTCGTCGACGAAGGTGCGCACGACGCGGCCGATGGTGGCGCATTCGGCGAGCTCGAACTTGGTGTTCTGCAGATCGAACAGTGTCTTGCCGAACGCGCTGCGCGACTTGGTGTACTCGACGGTCTGCGCGACGGCGGCGTCGATCATCGCAGCGGCGGCGATGCCGCAGATCAGGCGTTCCTGGGGGAGCTGCTGCATCAACTGCGCGAAACCGCGACCCTCATGACTTTCCTGGTCGTTCCTGCCGGCTCCACTCCCGCCCCCGAGCAGATTCGCGGCGGGAATGCGAAGGCCGTCGAAGGTGAGTTCGGCTGTGTCCTGGCCCTTCTGGCCGATCTTGTGCAGCACGCGTCCGCGGTGAAAACCTTCGGTGTCATCGGAGACCTCGGCGACGAGCAAGGACAGTCCCCGGGCTCCCGCGGACGGATCGGTCTTGGCGGCGATGATGAGCAGATCGCAGTGAGCTCCGTTGGAGATGAAAGTCTTTCCGCCGGTCACCACGTAGTCGTCGCCGTCACGCACGGCGCGGGTTGTAATGCCTTGCAGGTCCGATCCGGTGCCCGGTTCGGTCATGGCGATGGCACCGATCCACTCGCCCGAGCACAGTTTCGGCAGCCACCGCTGCTTCTTCTCCTCGGACGCGTAGGCCAGGATGTAATGCGGAACGATGCCGCTGTGCACGCCGAGCTGCATGGCCGAGTCGCCGGCGCGGACCTGTTCTTCGAATAGCACTGCCTCGTGGCGGAAGTCGCCGCCGCCTCCGCCGTATTGCTCGGGTACCGACATGCCGAGCAGCCCGAGGCTGCCTGCGGTGCGGTAGACCTCGCGGCTGGGGCGTCCGGCCGCCGCGAATTCCTCCCGGTGCGGTGCGACCTCTTTCTCGAAGAATCCTCGGGCGAGCTGGCGCACGTCGGCGAGCTCGGTGGCGAGGTCGTCGGTGGAGCGGTCTGCGAGTGCAGTCATGGGGGTCCTTGGCTCGAAGCGCGACTGTAGTTTATTGGCGCTGTGCCAATAATGATGGCGCGACGATGTCGTGGATGTCAACCAATGGGTGTTGCCCGAGCTGCCGAACTCGAAGTTGTGGACGGATTCCGGTCAGAATTCATCCATGACTTCGAGCTCGGCGGGGAGTTCTCTAGCCGTCGACCGATCGCAGTAGCGCGACGTCCGAGACGAGTCGGATGTGGTCGGCCATTGCCCGGCCCGCCTCGGCCGGATCCTGATTGCGCACGGCCTCGGCGATGCGTCGATGATGCTCGAGCGAGGCCTGGGGGCGGTCGGACTGCGACAGTGACTCGATGCGGGTCTCGCGAATCAGCTCGGCGATTTCGCCCATCAGGCGAGCGAGCAGCGGTGAGTGCGCGGCCTCGGTGATGGCGTGATGGAAGAGCTCGTCGCCGGAGTCTCCGCGATCGCCGTCGGTGATCTCGGTGGCCATCACGGACACCGCGTGGTCGATGGCTGCCATCTCGTCGTCGCTGCGCCGCGTTGCGGCCAGTTCGGCGAGCTTGACCTCGAGTGCCTCTCGGGCTTCGATCACCTCGGGCAGTCGATCGGCGTGCTCGCGCAAGGCGCGAATTGCCATGTCGCCCACGGGTCGTCGGACGAGTACCGCCCCATCGCCGTGGCGCACGGCGAGGATGCCCTGCACCTCGAGTGCAACGAGGGCCTGACTCAGCGACGCTCTGCTGACTCCCAGGTGGCCGGCGAGTTCGCGCTCGGGTGGAAGTCGATCGCCAGGGTTCATGTCGCGATCGGCGATGTGCTTGCACAGCTGCTCGACGATGACCTCGTACAGCCGTGGTCGGGTCACGGGGCGAATTTGCTCAGCCACTGTGTCACTCGCTCTCTGTTCCTCTGGACCTCCACCCTAGCCGCCGCCCACGTGGTAACGGCAGACACATTCGGGGTTGACAAGTGATCCACTTCACTGGTTGAGTCCCTATTGACTCAGTGGCCAGTCCAATTAGCCACTGGAGATCCTGGGCAACCGCTCGGGTGACACCACAGACGGACCGGAGACCTTCGATGTCGACCGAGTTGATACCCATCCTTGCGCTCGTCGTCATGTTCCTCGCCGCAACCGTGTTCCCCGTGAACATGGGTGCGTTGGGGTTCGTGGCGGCGTTTTTCGTCGGAACACTTGCCGTGGGCATGGGGGCCGACGACATCATTGCCGGCTTCCCGAGCAGTCTCTTCCTCACGCTCGTCGGCATCACCTACCTGTTCGCCATCGCGCAGAACAACGGCACGGTCGACCTGCTGGTCCGCGGAGCCGTTCGACTCGTCGGTGGCAGGGTGGCGCTCATCCCCTGGGTGATGTTCGGCATCACCGGCGTCCTGACCTCCATCGGGGCGCTCGGGCCTGCCGCGGTGGCCATCGTGGCCCCGATCGCGCTCGGCTTTGCCGCGCGCTACAAGATCAACGCGCTGCTCATGGGCATGATGGTCATCCACGGCGCGCAGGCGGGCGGATTCTCGCCCATCAGCATCTACGGCGTCACGGTCAACAACATCGCCGCCAACGCAGGACTCGTCAACAGTCCGCTCACACTCTTCCTCGGCAGCCTGTTCTTCAACGCCGCGATCGGTGCGCTGCTGTTCATGTTCCTCGGTGGCCGCTCCCTCATCGGACGCAGCGTGCACGACGAGGACGGCAGTCGTCCCGACGGCGACTCGGGCGGCGTCGGCGGCTCGGGTTCTCGGACGGTCATGCGCGGCTTCGGCTCCTCGACGCCTCGTCCGTCCGGTCAGACGGTCACGGTCGAGAATGCACCGCCCTTGGCCACCGCGGTCAAGGCCATCACCTTCGATCAGATTCTCACGCTCGTCGGCCTGGCCTCGCTGGCCCTGTTCGCCCTCGTGCTCGATCTCGACGTCGGCTTCATCGCGATGACGGTGGCCGTGGTTCTCGCTCTCGCATCGCCCAAGGCGCAAAAGGGTGCGATCAACCAGATCAGTTGGTCGACGGTTCTGCTCATCGGCGGCGTACTCACGTTCGTCGGGGTCCTGCAGGAAGCCGGAACTGTCGAATACGTCGGCGATTCGGTCGCGAGCATCGGTATCCCGCTCCTGGTGGCGCTGCTGCTCTGCTACATCGGTGCCATCGTCTCGGCCTTCGCGTCGTCCACCGCGATCCTCGGCGTCACCATCCCGCTGGCCGTCCCGTTCCTGCTCGCGGGTGAAGTAGGCGCTATCGGAGTCATCGTGGCCCTGTCCATCGCCTCGACCATCGTCGATGTCAGCCCGTTCTCCACCAATGGAGCCCTGGTGCTCGCCAACGCCCAGGACATCGACCGAGATGTGTTCTACAAGCAGATCCTCAAGTACAGCGCTCTGGTTGTGGTCATCGGTCCACTGGTCGCCTGGGGATTGCTGGTGGTACCCGGCTGGATGTAGCTCGACAGTAGCTCGGATGCGGTTCTCGATGATGGCGGCACGTGTGTTCGACGTGCCGCCATCACGCGTCTGAGCTGGGCAAAGTCCCGGAAATCGTTACTTGACTTCTCTGGGGTTCGCTGGTCCAATGGAATTGGCTAGGCCACTAGCCCAGTCATCCAATCGGACTTCGGGTCCGGCTCCCACCTCGCTTCGACGTAAGGATCAATTCGATGCCCCTCAACACGACAGGCAGAACCGGACCGCTCGAAGGCACCGTGGTGGTCGATCTGACCCGTGCCCTGGCCGGCCCGCACGCGGCCATGATGCTCGGCGACCTCGGCGCAGACATCATCAAGGTCGAGACCCCCAAGGGCGGCGACGACACCCGAGTCTGGGGTCCCCCCTTCGTCACTCCGCGCGACGCCGAACGTGAGTCGACCTACTTCCTCTCGGCCAACCGCAACAAACGATCCATCGCACTCGATCTCAAGACCGACGACGGCCGAGAAGCGTTGGAGCACATGATCGAACGAGCCGACGTGCTGCTCGAGAACTTTCGCACCGGAGTGCTCGACCGCCTCGGCTTCTCGCCCGAACGCATCGCCGAGATCAACCCGCGCACGGTCGTGCTGTCGATCAGCGGATTCGGTCACGACGGCCCCGAGGGTGGCCGCTCCGGCTACGACCAGATCGCCCAGGGTGAGGCCGGGCTGATGTCGTTCACCGGCTCCGGTCCCGAGGACGTCCAACGCGTCGGCGTTCCCATCGCCGACCTGCTGGCCGGAATGTACGGGGCCTTCGGCGTTCTCGCCGCACTGCGTGAACGCGACCGCACCGGACGCGGCAAGGTCGTCCGTACCTCCTTGCTCGCCAGCGTCGTCGGAGTACACGCCTTCCAGGGCACCAAGTGGACCGTTGCCGGCGAGATCGGCACGGCGCAGGGCAACCATCACCCATCGATCTGCCCGTACGGATTGTTTCCGACCTTGGATGGCGCAGTGCAGATCTCCGTCGGTAGCGAGGGCCTGTGGCATCGGTTCTGCGAGGGCTTCGGTATCGACCCCGATCTCGAAGGCATGGCCACCAACCCACAACGCGTCGACAGTCGCGACGACGTCATCGAACTCGTCTCCAAGATCTTCCGCACCTACGACACCGAACCGCTGCTGGCCCTTCTCGACGAGATCGGTGTTCCCGCAGGCAAAGTGCGCAACGTGCAGGAGGTGTACGAGTGGGAGCAGACCAAGTCTCAAGGCCTGCTGGTCGACGTCGAGCACGCGACGTTGGGCACGGTCACTCTTCCGGGGCCGCCGCTGCGCTTCTTCGAATCCGACGGCACCGAGGTCACCGAAACCAATCATCTGGCTCCGCCGGTACTCGGTGCCGACGACGAGCTCGTCCGCGACTGGCTGAAAGAAGCGATCCGATGACCAGAATGACCGCCCTCGAACTGCTCGATCTGGTGATCGATCCCGGCAGCTTCGACTCCTGGGACACCCCGACCGCGGACTACGTCATCGACGACCAGTACGCGAGCGAACTCGCGGCGGCCCGCGAGAAGACCGGTCTCGACGAATCCGTCCTCACCGGGTCCGCGACGATTCGGGGCCGCAAGGTCGCAATCCTGCTCGGCGAGTTCGCATTTCTGGCCGGCTCGATCGGGGTTGCGGCGGGTGAACGGCTCGTCACCGCCGTGCACCGGTCGACGGACGAGCGGCTGCCGCTGCTCGCGTTGCCGACCTCCGGCGGAACCCGCATGCAGGAGGGTACCGTCGCGTTCCTCCAGATGGTCAAGATCACCGCCGCGATCACCGCGCACAAGGCGGCGAACCTGCCGTACATCGTCTACCTGCGGCACCCCACCACCGGTGGAGTCTTCGCGTCCTGGGGATCGCTCGGACACGTCACCGTCGCCGAGCCCGGTGCCCTCGTCGGCTTCCTCGGGCCTCGCGTCTACGAGGCCCTCTACGACGCGAAATTCCCCACGGGCGTGCAGACGTCGGAGAACCTCCAGGCCCACGGGCTCATCGACGCCATCCGCCCGCCCGAGCAGCTCGGCGAAATCGTCGATCGGGCGCTGCGCATCATGACCGACATCCCGTCGTGTCGGCCCCGCACCGTCGAGGCGCTCGAATGGACGATCGAGGACGTGCCCGCGTGGACGTCGATCCTGGCCTCCCGTAGGAACGATCGTCCCGGCGTGCGCGAGTTGCTGTTCAGCACCGCAGCAGATGTGCTGCCGCTCAACGGAACCGGGCAGGGAGAGTCGGATCCTGGCCTGATTCTGGCCCTCGTTCGGTTCGGCGACATGCCGTGCGTACTGCTCGGGCAGGATCGACGTGGGCAGACGACCAGGACCCCGCTCGGTCCCGCAGCGCTTCGCGAGGCCCGACGCGGTATGCGTCTGGCACAGGATCTCAAGCTTCCGCTCGTCACCGTCATCGACACCGCGGGCGCGGCGCTGTCGAAGGAGGCGGAGGAAGGCGGTCTCGCGGGAGAGATCGCTCGGTGCATCGCGGACATGGTCGACCTCGAAACACCGACGCTGTCGTTGCTGTTGGGGCAGGGGACGGGCGGTGGCGCTCTGGCACTGGTGCCCGCCGATCGCGTTCTTGCTGCTCAACACGCGTGGCTCTCGCCGCTGCCGCCCGAGGGTGCGTCGGCCATCGTGCATCGGGACACTGCTCATGCGGCCGAGATGGCCACCAAGCAGGGAGTACGGTCGCTCGATCTCTTCCGAGCCGGCGTCGTCGACATCATCATTCCCGAGCTGCCCGACGCGGCTGACGAATCGCAGCAGTTCTGCGACCGGGTGGGTGCGGTGCTGCACCGGGAGCTCGCCGACCTGATCGCCCAGGATCCGTCGATGCGGATGATCGCCCGCGAAAAGCGCTTCAACAGAATCGGCTTCGCGGCTTCGCCGCATGTGAGTGGAACTTCGTAGCAGGGGTCGAAGTTTCGCTCACGTGGGTGGGGCGGCTAGCGTCGTGCAGGTGGCAGGCAATGCGCGGGATCCGGGGGTCTCGGTGGCGTCTCGACTGCTGGCGTTGCTCGGCGTGTTCGACGAGCAGAAGCCTGCGTTGACATTGACCGAATTGGCAGACGGCGCAGGTCTTCCCATCGCCACGGCTCACCGCTTGGTGCACGAGCTTCTCGGCTGGGGAGCACTCGTTCGCGGCGACGACGGCAAGTTCGTGGTCGGACGTCGGCTGTGGAAGCTGGGTATGTTGGCCCCGGATCAATCCGACCTGCGCGAGATCGCGTCGCCTTTCCTGCACGATCTCTACGGAGCCACCCTCGCCACGGTGCATCTGGCCATTCGTGACGGCGACGAGGTGCTCTACCTCGACAGGTTGGCCGGACACGCGTCGGTGCCCGCGATCAGCCGGGTCGGAGCCCGTCTGCCGTTGTACGCGACCGGAGTCGGAAAGGTGTTGCTGGCCTACGCTCCGCGCGAGGTGCACGACCGAGTGCTCGGGAACTTGGCCCGCATCACCCCGTACACGGTGACTCACCCGGGAAAGTTGGACAGTGAACTACGCCGAGTGTATCGCGAGGGGTATGCGCAGACGGTCGAGGAGATGACACTGGGAGCGTGTTCGGTGGCCGTACCCGTCCGCGGCGAGAGCGAGACGGTGGTGGCGGCACTGGGAATCGTGGTTCCGAGCATCGGTCGAGATCGCGCCAGACTGGTTGCAGCTCTGCAGGTTGCGGCCCGAGGAATCGAGCGAACCCTACGGGGGTGAACGCGGGCTTTCACTGAGTGGAAACTACCTCTTGTCCGGAGGTCGTATGCGCGATGTACTCGATGCATGCGTACACAGGTCGCCATCATCGGTGCAGGGCCCGCGGGTCTGCTGCTGTCCCACCTGCTCGGGGAGCAGGGAATCGACTCCGTTCTGATCGAGTCGCGCACGCAGCAGTACGTGCTCTCGCGAATCCGCGCAGGCATCCTCGAACATTCGACGGTTCGGCTGCTCGACGACCACGGCTTGGGCGAGCGGTTGCATCGCGAAGGCCACGAGCACCGCGGAATCTATCTGCAGTGGCCGGAAGAGCGACACCACATCGACTTTCGCGATCTGGTGGACCGAAGCGTGTGGGTGTACGGGCAGACCGAGGTGACGAAGGATCTCGTTGCGGCCCGAGAGAAAGCGGGCCAACAGATCTACTACGACGTCTCCGACACCGCGTTGCACGACGTGGAGTCCGACGCCCCGTTCGTCACGTTCACCGACGCGTCGGGAACATCGATGCGGATCGACGCCGACGTCATCGCCGGATGCGACGGTTCCTTCGGTCCGAGCCGCGCGGCGATGCCGGATTCGGTGCGTAACACCTGGGAGCGAACGTACCCCTACTCCTGGCTCGGGGTGCTCGCCGACGTCGCACCGTCGACGGACGAGCTGATCTACGCCTGGCATCAGGATGGATTCGCGATGCACTCGATGCGATCGTCGACGGTCAGCCGGCTGTATCTGCAGGTTCCGAACGGCACCGACATCGCCACCTGGTCCGACGAGCGTATCTGGGATGCGTTGGCACGCAGGCTCGGTCATGGTCAGGACGGCTGGGAGCTGACACCGGGACCGATCACCGAGAAGAGCGTGCTGCCGATGCGCAGCTACGTGCAGACGCCGATGCGACACGGCAGACTCTTTCTGGCCGGCGACGCCGCGCACATCGTGCCGCCGACCGGAGCGAAGGGCCTCAACCTCGCGGTTGCCGACGTGGCCCTGTTGGCCCCGGCGCTGACATCGTTGCTGGGCAAGAACGACTCCCGTGCCGCCGATGCTTACAGTGACGACGCACTCCGACGCGTCTGGCGCTGCACGCACTTCTCGTGGTGGATGACGACGATGCTGCACACCGGCGACGACCCGTTCGACGCGCAGTTGCAGCTCTCCCAGTTGCGTTGGGTGGCCTCCAGCGAGGCAGGAGCAACGGGACTGGCGGAGAACTATGCGGGACTGCCTATCGGATTCTGAGCGGGTGGACTGTCGAACTCGAAGTTATGGACAGAATTCGGCCGGAATCCATCCATAACTTCGAGTTCGGCGGCGATCGCTGCGGCCGGCCCCTCGTTCGTTACCCTTGCGGAACAGCGAGAGAAACAGGGTAATTCACAGTGTCTGATATCGACGCGACCTCGGTGCGCACGACCACCGCGGTACGGGCCACCTACATCGCGTTCATCGGAGCCGGCTTCGCCTTCGCCAGTTGGGCATCGCGCATTCCGCAGGTGAGGGACCGGCTCGAGCTCACGTCGTCCCAACTCGGCATCGTGCTGCTGGCCATCGCCGTCGGGTCGTTGCTCGCCCTGCCGCTGTCCGGCATCATCATCAACCGCTTCGGGTCTCGGCTCACGGTGACTGTGATGTCTGTCGTCCTCGCGGCCGGTCTGACCATCATCTCCACCGGCTATCTCGTCGGTGTGGTGCCGTTGCTTCTCGGGCTGTTCGTGCTCGGATTCGCCAACGGCGCCTGGGATGTTGCCATGAACGTCCATGGCGCAGTGGCCGAACGACGGCTCGGGCGATCGATCATGCCGCGCTTTCACGCGGGTTTCAGCGCGGGCACCGTGGTGGGAGCCCTGATCGGAACACTGATGGTGGTGCTGAACGTCTCGGTGACGGTGCATCTGCTGGCGGTCGCAGCCGCGATCGTCGGAGCCATCCCGTGGGGAGTCCGTAACTTTCTGAACGAGTCCGACGCCGAACCCGAACAGCCCGCCCCCGACACCTTGCGGCCACATGCCCTCGCTCGGTGGAAGGAGCCGCGCACCCTGTTGATCGGTGTCGTGGCCTTGTCGTTCGCGTTTGCCGAGGGCAGCGGAAACGATTGGCTCAACATCGCATTGATCGACGGATACGACGCATCGGCCGTCGCCGGGACCCTGGCGTTCACCACGTTCCTGGTCGCCATGACCGCGGTGCGGTGGTTCGGCAACGGTCTGCTGGATAGGTACGGTCGCGTCGTCGTACTGCGAGGTCTCGCGGGCGTCTCGGTGGTCGGCGTGCTGTTGTTCGTGCTCAGTCCGATTGTGCCGCTTGCTTTTCTGGGCGCGTTTCTGTGGGGATCGGGCGTCTCCCTCGGCTTCCCGGTTGCCATGAGTGCGGCGGCCGACGAGCCGGCAGCTGCCGCCGCTCGCGTCAGTGTGGTCGCCTCCATCGGATACTTCGCCTTTCTCGGAGGTCCGCCCCTCATCGGCTTCCTCGGCGGGCACGGTGACGTACTTCGAGCGTTGCTCGTGGTCGCTGCGCTCCTGGCGTGTTCGTTGATCGTGATGGGGGCATTGCGGCCCCTCGCTGGGTCGAACTCGCGGCATTGATTCCGCTCCGAGGCCGACATGGCCTCGGATACTGTGGCCGGTATGCGCATCGACGAGTATCGCCAGTACGACGGCCTCGGTCTGGCCGGTCTCGTGGCCGCAGGAGATGTGACACCGCGCGAACTGCTCGATTGCGCACTGGCGCAGGTCGAATCGATCGATCCGCGGATCAATTCCGTGATTCGGGTGATGCGGGAGCAAGCCGACGACCAGCTGACGCGACCGTTGCAGGGCCCCTTCGCCGGCGTGCCGTTCCTGATCAAGGATCTCTCGCAGGACTACGCGGGCCTGCCCACATCGAGTGGATCGCGTGCGTTGACGAACCTGCCGATGCCCGAGCATTCCACGGTGGTGCAGCGCTGGCTCGATGCGGGCCTGGTGATCTTCGGTAAGACCAACACTCCGGAATTCGGGGCGAAGGGAATCACCGAACCGGCGGTGCACGGCGCGACTCGAAATCCATGGGATCGCAGCAGAACTCCCGGTGGATCGTCGGGTGGATCGGCCGCTGCGGTGGCGTCCGGCATCGTCCCGGTGGCGGGAGCCAACGACGGCGGCGGTTCCATCCGGATTCCGGCGTCGTGCTGCGGTCTGGTCGGACTCAAGCCGGGACGCGGACTGGTGCCGTCGGGCCCCACGTTCGGCGAACCCATGCACGGGGCAGCAGTGCAGGGTGTCGTGTCGCGGTCGGTGCGCGATACCGCCGCGATGCTCGACGTGCTGGCGGGCGGTGAGGCGACGTCCGGCTATCTGCCCGCGCGTCCGGACGGAACGTTCCTGTCCCGAGTGGGCAAGGACCCCAAGCCTTTACGCATCGGAATGTACGCTGTGACATCGGTCAATCCGTCGCCCCACCCGCAGGCCGTCGCCGCGATGGAGTCGGCTGCGAAGGCACTCACCGATCTCGGCCACACCGTCGAACTTCTCGACGCGCCACCGTACGACGACGCGAATCTCAACCGCGAATTCCTGCTGGCCTGGTTCACCTACCTGGCGTGGGAGATGGACGAGGTGAAACGCAGAACCGGTTGCGGCGACGACAGATTCGAGCGTGACACCCGCATCATGGCGGCGCTGGGCAGATCCGCCAGTGGTGTCGACTACCTCGAAGCAGTGGAAGGTCGCCATCTGCACGTGCGTGCGCTGGCCACCTTCTTCGAGACCTACGACCTGTTGCTCACGCCCACTCTCGCGGAGCTCCCCCCGAAGATCGGTGCCTTCGATCTCGCGAAGCCGTTGGAGCTGGCATCGGAGTTGTTGCTGCGCAGCCGAACTGCAGGAATCCTGCGCTACACCGGCATCGTGGATCAGATGATCGACGACAACATCTCATGGATTCCCTACACGCAGCTGGGAAACGTCACCGGGCGTCCGGCGCTGTCGGTTCCCGTGCACTGGACCCCCGAGGGTCTTCCGATGGGCGCGCACTTCACCGCGCCCCTCGGCGGCGAGGCATTGCTCGTCCAACTGGCCGGTCAGTTGGAGCGAGCCGTGCCGTGGGCCCACCGCTACGCCGATATCGGTTAGCGGGTCACTCCGAGCAGAGCCTTTCCGACGATGCCCGACGGGCGTTGCCGCACATGGCCGTCGACGATATCGACGACTCCGCCTGCCCACTCGGGATCGGTGTCGGCGGCAGCCTGGGGATCGGCGTGGGCATCGGTGCCCTCCTCGGCGGTGACGGTGATCGAACGCTCGAGGGCCTCTCGGACGCTCATCAGCGACGTATCGGGCTCGGCGAACACCTCTGTTGCTGCGTTCCCGCGGCGCACCACCATGTCGTGGGTGAGGCTGTCGACCAACGAGATCACCGTGCCGGCAGGCATGGCGGTGATCTTGGCGACGGCACGCCCCACCAGACCGGTCGGCAACAGCGGTACCGGAATCTGTATGCGACGCAGACCGGCGACGTTGCCGTACGCCTGCAGTAGTTCGGGGTAGCTCATCGTCTCGGTTCCGCCGATGTCGAACGTTCCCGGGCGTGCGGTGTCGCCGAGAGCGCGGGCGATGATGGCGACCACGTCGACGACGGCGATGGGCTGGACCTGCCTGCGCATCCACGTCGGGATGGGCGTGAGCGGCAGGCGCTCGGTCATCCGTCGCACCAACTCGAACGACGTCGATCCGGAACCGAGAATGATGGCCGCCCGCAGCGCGGTGGCATCGACGGAACTGTCGAGGAACGTCTCCTCTACCTGCAGGCGAGAGCGCAGGTGATCCGAGAGCGGCGTGCCGTCGTCGGGAATGAGTCCGGAGAGGTAGACGATCCGGCGCACACCGTTGCGTTCGGCCGCGGCGGCCATGGCCTGCGCGGCATGCCGATCCTTCTCGACGAAGTCGCCCTCGTCCATCGAATGCACGAGGTACACGACCGCGTCGACATTCTCGGTCGCGGTGTCGAAGGTCTCGTGCTCGTCGAGGTCGAAGTGCACGGCGGTGACGTGAGCGCCCCAGGCGAAGCGCGATTTCTTGCTCGGATCGCGCATCGCAGCGTGCACGTCGTGACCCTGTTCGAGCAGGACCGGGATCAGCCGAGACCCGATGTATCCGGTTGCGCCGGTGACCAGCACTCGCATGACTTTCTCGTTTCTGTAGAAACAGGCCATACCCCGTCGGAGCAGTCTCACTCCCCGGTGTCGGAAGCAGATGGCAGACTGTGCGGGTGAGTGCGCGCATCAGGAACAACGTCAGGGTCGTGGGGGCTGCCGACGGGCCCGTGGTGATGCTGGCTCACGGTTTCGGTTGCGACCAGACGCTGTGGCGTTCGGTGACCGATATCCTGGCTCCGAACTTCTCGGTCGTGCTCTTCGATCACGTCGGGTCGGGAGCCTCGGACCCCGCGGCGTGGGATGCCGACAAGTACGCGCCGCTGGAGGCCTACGCCCGCGACATCGTCGACATCGCCGAGGAATTCGATCTGCACGATGTGACGTTCGTGGGGCATTCGGTGGCGTCGATGATGGGTGTTCTCGCGGTCCAGGCGGCTCCCGAGCGATTCTCCAAACTCTTTCTCCTGACGCCGTCCCCCCGATACATCGACGACGGTGACTACCGGGGTGGCTTCAGCCGCGAGGACATCGACGAGTTGCTCGAGTCGTTGGACAGCAACTATCTCGGGTGGTCCGCGTCGATGGCAACGATCGTGGTGAACGCACCGGATCGGCCGGATCTCGAGAACATGTGGACCGCGAGCTTCTGCCGAACCGATCCCGAGTGCGCACGGGTGTTCGCCCGTACCACCTTCCTGTCCGACAATCGCGCCGATCTGGCCGGGGTCGCCCTGCCCACGATGATCGTCGACTGTGCTCGGGATTCGCTGTCACCGCCTCAGGTCGGCAGATACGTCCACGAACACATCGCAGGCAGCACCCTGCAGACCCTCGACGCCAGTGGGCACTGCCCGCACGTCACCCAGCCCGAACAGACCGCCGAGGCGATTGCGACCTTCGTGAGATCGTCGTGATCCACGAACTCGACATCGAGGACCTGTACGAGAACGCGCCGTGCGGCTACCTCTCGGTGCTGCCGGACATGCGGATCGTGAGACTGAACTCGACGCTGGCGAACTGGCTGGGATTCGAGGTCGACGCCTTGATCGGTACCGACTTCACCCAACTCCTCACCGCTGGTGGCCGGATTCACTACGAGACCCATTTCGGTCCGATTCTGCGGATGTACGGCCAGCTCGACGGCATCGCGATCGATTTCGTGACGTCCGATCGGCGACGGCTGCCCGTGTTCATGACCGCGAACGTCAAGACCGACGAGACGGGTGCGCCGGTACTGATTCGCATCACCGCGCTCGACGCCAGGGACCGTCGCACCTACGAACGCGAGTTGCTCGAGTCCCGAACTCGAGCGGAGCTGCTGGCGAAGACCCTGCAGCGGTCGTTGCTGCCGCCTGCCCTGCTGCCGCCGTCGGGAATGACCGCTGCCGCGCACTATCACGCGGCATCGAGCGACGAGGTGGGCGGAGACTTCTACGATCTGTTCCCGCTGTCGGACGACCGGTGGGGATTCTTCCTCGGCGACGTGTGCGGCAAGGGTGCGTCGGCCGCAGCCGTGACGTCGTTGACGCGGTACACCCTGCGCGCGGCCGCGGTGTACGACCACGATCCGGTCGCTGTTCTGCACAACCTGGACTCGGTTCTGCGGCAGGAGTTCCGCGAGAACGATGCGCAGTTCTGCACCGCGGTGTTCGGGGTGCTCAGTCGCTCGGACGGAGGATTCGAGGTGTCGATGGCCAGCGGCGGTCACCCACCTCCGCTGGTGATGCGGGCCGACGGCAGCGCGCACTACGTACACATGACGGGTGGGCAACTCGTCGGAATTCTGCGTGCCGCCCGCTTCGTGCCTGCCACCGTGACGTTGAGCGCAGGCGACACCCTGATGCTCTACACCGACGGCTTGACCGAGGCCCGGGTGGGCACGGGTCGATACGACGACGAGGGCGCGCTGCTCGAGTTCGCGACAGCCCACGCCCCGGCGACGGCAGCGATCATCGTCGAGGATCTGCGAGTCCTACTGAACAGCTTCGGCGACGGATTGGCCGACGATGCAGCAGTGATGGCGCTGGGGGTGTCGTCAGTCGAGAGCGGCGAGGGCTGACGCCAGATCTGCGTGCAGCGCGAATTCCTGATCGAGACCCATCAGTTTGATCGGGCGGCTGGTGGTCGGCCCATCGGCGACGACCGAGAAGGCGACGCTGTCCCCGTGGTTCTTCTGCGTCGATGCCAGCACCGTCATGGCAGCCGAGGCCAAGAACGAGACCTTGCTCAGATCGATGATCAACGCGGCAGGCGTGGTGGAAATCTGGGCGTCGATCGCGTTCGACAACGCGGGGGCCGTGGTGACGTCGAGTTCACCGGCGACAGCGATGACGGCCGCGCGGCCGTCGTTGCTGGACTGGATGGAGAATCCGGCGGTGTTCGTATCGGCTGACATCTGCACTCCTGAATCGTTACCCGCCGCGCTCGTCGACGGGGCATGCGGACCATTCAATCAGTTGGTCCTACTCGAACGTGACCTGCGTTCCTCTGAGCGCGGGAGCGCCGACCGTCGTGGTCCAGGACGGCACCGCGGCGGGGTCGATTCCGGTGGCCCCGCCGTAGACGACGGCCAGGGTCTGCTGCTCGGTGACCGAATTCGCATACGAGGCGGGCACGGGGGAGAGCTGCGGTGCAGGCAGCGTCGGAATGTCCTG
Organism: Rhodococcus sp. 15-725-2-2b; assembly: GCF_002259075.1. Taxonomy (NCBI): domain Bacteria; kingdom Bacillati; phylum Actinomycetota; class Actinomycetes; order Mycobacteriales; family Nocardiaceae; genus Rhodococcus; species Rhodococcus sp. 15-725-2-2b. Next base: position 103,164 of record NZ_NPFL01000007.1, read on the forward strand.
GTCACCGGGGTTTCGAGTCGGCACCTGGTACGAGCCGTCGTTCGCGGAGCCGCCCGGATACTGCGGGAAGTACTCGCCGGTCGAGCGCTCGATGGGAGTAGGGCAGGTCGGGCCGCGGTTCTGCTCGAACAATCTCGGCTCGTCCTGGTTCGGTAGGTACCGACCCTTCGGGTTGACGAACGGCATCGAGACGTTGATGCCGGGGTACTCGTCGCCGACTCCGGTGACGATCCGTCCACGCCTGGCCCCCTCGGCGAACTGGGCGACGGTGCAACCGAGCGCGGGCGAGAATTCGGCGAGGACTTCGAGGGCCTCTCGCGAGTTCGCGGCCAATCCGATGACGTTCGCGGAGTTGGCGTCGAGGAAATCGGCGGTGGTGGACGAGGCCGAGGTCACCGAGGCGTACAGCGATTCGAGGGCCGGGCGCTTCTCGACGACGGTATTGCCGGTGGTCCGTAGGTTGTCCAGTGCGTTGATCAGCTCGGGAGCGGCATCGGCGTAGGTCTGCGAGAAATCGGCGAGCCCGCGCAGGTCTTCCTGGATTGCGGGCAACTCCGTGTTGAGGCCGGCAAAAATGTTCTCGAGTCTGTCGATCGTGAGACCGAGCTGCTCACCACGCCCGCTCAGTCCCTGAGCCAACGCACCGAGGGTGTTCGACAGGTCCTCCGGCGGCACCGCCTGGAGCAGCGGCAACAGGCCGTCGAGTACCTGCCCGACCTCGATGGCGTTACCGCTGCGATCCTGCTTCAGCACGGTGCCCTCGGTGATCGCGGACGCCGGCTTACCCTCGGGCAGGACCAGTGCGACGTACCGCTCCCCGAACAACGTCTTCGGCAGCAGTCGCGCAGTGGCGTTCGACGGAATCATCTCGGCCATGTCCGGCTCGATGGCCAACTCCGAGGTGACGACGCCATCGGCCGTCGTCGCCGAGCGGACTTCGCCGACGATCATGCCGCGAACCTTCACATCCGCATTGCGGGGAAGCGCGTTGCCGACGCTGTCGGTCTCGAGCGACACCGTCACCACGTCCTCGAACGTCTTGTTGTACGAGGTGACGCTCCACCCGACGAACATGACGATGAGCAGGACAAGGGCGATTCCGAGGAGTCGGTTCTGGACCGGCGAGGGGGAGCCGGTCATGCGACCGTGGAGACGACAACAGCAGCCATGTCGCGAACCTTAGTGGTACACAACGTCACACTTACTACCGAAGATCGGTTTGTGAGATGGACCTAGCACTTCGGCAGAAATGTGATGGGCACCACTATCCTCAGTCGGCAACCAAGTGGGTCGAATGGAACCAGCCGCCCTGTCCGCGTTCTCGCTGCCGGCCGATGACGTATGTCCCCGGCGCGATTCCGGTGGCTCCGTGTTCGGGATGAATGAGGTATGCCGTCTGCGAGTTGGTCAGGATGCCCAGGGCCAGACCTCGGACGTCGTGCACGGGACTGGCCCACGAGCAGACGCCACCGTCGGCCACCAGGCTGTGGGGGTTACCGCCTGCGGCGCTGCGCAGTAGTTCGATTCCCGTCAACGGCACCTTCTCGCGTCGCGTCTGGCCGGTGGGGACGACTATGCCGTCGAGCAGTACGTACGGAACGACGATCAGATCGCCTTGAGCTTGCAGGCCGTCGATGACGGGCACGGAGATCTCCTTGTCGAGATAGTCGAATACGTCGAGGCCGGTGAGGTCGGTCAGTGCGGACAGTGTGATGTTCGAGTTCATGTGAGTCACCTTGGGTGTCGTCGGGGTGTGTGTAGCCGGCATGTGGTGTCGCGGTGAGGTGTCAGGTTCTGCGGAGTAGCCGGCCGTAGTCGGCTCCGGCCAGGCCGTAGGTCCAGCCCGCGGCGTCGACCGCGGACGAGAACGCGCCGGGGACGCGAAGTCCGTAGCGTCGGCGCTCGCCGTCGCGTTCACGAGAGCCGTTGACGGCGAGAAGGATTCGCCCCTCGCTGCCCCAGCCCGCCGGGGTGGCGAACAGTTGCAGGGCGCAACCGGGATTGCCCGGATCGGCGTCGGTGTCGACCAGTCGCAAACCGGCTCGGTCGAGATAGTTGTCCCAACCGATTCGTTCGATGGCGCTCCGTCGGATCTCGACGTTGCGTTCGACGGTGATGCGCTCGACCGTCGGATCGTGGATCACCCACTTGGGAACCACGGTCCCGTTCAGGACATGGACACCGCTGCCGTCACCGAACTCGACTGCTGGAGAAGACGAATTGTGCAGGCGCACTTCACCGTGCACCGGATTGGGAACCGGCTCGGTGTGCACTGCTGTGGGGCGTTCGGACATCACTGCGACGTCGTCGAACGCCCACCACCATCCCGTCGATTCGACGAGGGCCGATTGAATGTCGAGAAGCTCGTTGTCCTCGCGCTCGAACGCGGCGAGGTGAAAGGTGCGATAGATGTCGTAGTAGGCGACGCGATGCGCTTCCTGCTGGCCGTACCAGGTGATACTGCCGAACGAGTGCTGAGCGAGGCTTCTCGTCGCAGAAGCGACACCGTCGAACAGACTGGTGCGCAACGAATCCCACACTGTCCGGCGAATGATGGGATCGGGACTGATGCCGGCTCGGGCCGCGTCCTCCGGTGAACGTGTTGCAACGGTCATCCGCGCTTCTCGATCGCTCGGCATGTTCGGATTCTGGTGGAAGTACCACCGCGGCCATTCGATTCTTCGCTTGTCGATTCGCTCGTCCATTCGTCGACGGGAATTCGACAGCAACGATGCGATGCGTGCAGGTGCCTTCTCGGCTTTTGCTGCGGTCGTGGGGATTTCGTTCACCAGTTGCTCTGCCGTGACGAAGGACGCGGCGGCAGCGGGGGACGGTACCCACACGAACTCGGGCGCGTCGAAACCGGCTCTTCGATACAAGTGTGCCACGGCTGATTCCGCCGCGGTTCTATCGGAGGGGCCGGCCTTCAGGCCGTAGCGGAGCCATCGATCGCGCTGCGCGCAGACCGCACTGATGCTCTCGGCGTAGTCATCGGGATTGTCACTGAATGTGCCGCGACGGGGAAATGTCGACGGCATCGGCACGGCGCTCACGTGAGGGAGGCGGTGTCCGCCTTTCCGGTTGTCATGAAGAAAAGAGTGACACGAGAATCGGATGAGCGCAAGAGGGCACCCATGTGCACGAAACTTCGACCCCTGCTACGAAGTTCCGCTCACGTAGGTCAGCCGCGTGAGCGAAGGATCAACTGGGCCGCGCTGATGTCGTCGATGACGAGGTCGGTGATCAATCCGCCGCGCAGCGCTGCGGTGAGGGCATCGAGTTTGGACGCTCCGGCGACGATGCAGACTCGGCGCGGAACCACCTTGAGCCGATCCAGGCTCGGTCCACTCGATCTGTCGTTCAAAGCAATTCGGTCGTGGCTGCCATCGGAGCGCAGGAACACGGTGGCGATGTCGCCCACGACACCGTCCCGTTGGAGCTCGGCTCGATCCTCGCGCTCGAGGTAGCCGGAGCTGTAGACGTGACTCGGAACGGCACCGCTCATGACGCCGATGCTGAACACGGCGAGGTTCATCCGATCCTGTAGTTCGAGTACTCGCTTGATGCTGCGTTCGCGCCACAGGTGTCGGCGGGTTTCGGGGTAGTCGAAGAAGGCGGGCACCGGAAATCCCTGCGCGACAGCACCGTAGGCGTCGGCAAAGGTTCGGACGATGTCGGTGGCGTAGGAGACTCCGGTGGTTCGGGTGTTCGCTGCGCCGTTGAGCTGCACGACGGTGGAGTTGTGGGTTCGTTTGGGTGCGAGCTTGCGGCTGACGGCGCTGACGGTGGTTCCCCAGGCGACGCCCATCACCATGTCGGATTCGAAGAACGATGTCAGCAATCGGCCCGCGAAGGTGGCGACGCGATCGAGGCGCTGCAATTCGTCGACGGTTTCCGACACGGGGACGACATGTGCACGAATGTCGTACAGATCGGCGAATGCACGCTCGATTCGCGGTGCTTGACCGAGCGGGGTGGAGATCTTGATTTCCACCAGTCCCGATGCCCGCGCGAACGTGATGAGTCGTGAGACCGTCGAGCGAGATACGCCCAGCTCACGGCCGATCGCCGCCATCGTCATGTCCTGGAAGTAGTACAGGCGCGCTGCCTGGGTGGCATGGCCGGTCCGCAGATCCGATTCGGGCGCAATGCGTGGGTCCGTCACCGTCGCAGTGTACGACCGATTTGCACATATGTGCATCAGCTGTGCAACGCAGTGCAGGCCGTCTACCGTGGCAAACAGCACGCAATGTGGCGTGCATCACCAACTTTGCGGAGGCTACACAATGGCTCGTAAGGAACCGGAATGGGGACTGCCGGCGCACATGGCTGCCGAGTTCGCCGGAACCATGATTCTCATTCTGTTCGGCGCCGGCGTCGTCGCGCAGGTGGTCTCGGGCGGTGAATCGGGAAGTCTCGGAGACCACGACTCGATCGCCTGGGCATGGGGCCTGGGGGTGATGTTCGGCATCTACGTCGCCGGTCGAATCACCGGCGCGCACCTCAACCCCGCGGTCACGATCACGTTCGCACTCTTCCGCGGATTCAGCTGGAAGATGGTTGCGCCCTACATCCTCGCGCAGACCGCAGGTGCCTTCGTGGCCGCGCTGCTGGTGCGCTGGAACTACAACGACATGATCAATGCAGTCGACCCCGGGCACACCACCGCCACCCAGACGATCTTCTCGACGCTTCCCGGCAACGGAACGTTGCCCGTCAGCGTCTCCTCGGCACTGATCGACCAGATCATCGGCACCGCGATCCTGCTGTTCCTCATTGTGGCAGTGACCGATTCGCTCGGCACCGCGCCGATGGCCAACATGGCTCCACTGATCGTCGGCCTCATCGTGGTCGCCATCGGCTTCGCATGGGCCACCAACGCCGGATACGCGATCAATCCGGCCCGAGATTTCGGACCTCGCCTGGCGTCGTACATCACCGGATACGGTGGAGCCTGGCGAGATCAATACGGCGGCCTGTACTTCTGGGTCCCGATCGTCGGACCTCTCGTAGGCGGACCGATAGGAGTGTTGTTGTACGACCTGCTCATCGGTAAGAACCTGCGCAAAGACGAAGGTTCGACGCCCGAGCCGCCATCACGACTCCCAGCAGACACCCAGACCACAGGAGAGAAGCCATGACCGAGTTCGCAGGAAAGTACGTCGCCGCGATCGATCAGGGAACCACGTCCTCACGCTGCATGATCTTCGATCACGCCGGTACCGTCGTCGCGGTCGATCAGAAGGAACACAAGCAGATCTTCCCGCAGGCCGGCTGGGTCGAGCACGACGCGTCGGAGATCTGGGACAACGTGCGCGCCGTCGCGGCCGGTGCCATGGCCGCTGCCGATCTGACGCGCGAGGACATCGCCGCAGTCGGCATCACCAACCAGCGTGAGACGGCGCTGGTGTGGGAGCGCGCGACGGGCAAGCCGATCTACAACGCCATCGTCTGGCAGGACACCCGTACCGATCGGATCGCCACCGCACTGGGTGGGGGCGACGCCAACAAGTACACCGCGAAGACCGGGCTGCCCCTGGCGACCTACTTCTCCGGACCCAAGGTCAAGTGGATCCTCGACAACGTCGACGGAGCACGCGCCAAAGCCGAAGCGGGAGAACTGTGTTTCGGCAACATGGACACGTGGGTGCTGTGGAACATGACCGGCGGAACCGACGGTGGGCTGCACTACACCGATCCGACCAACGCCTCGCGTACCCTGCTCATGGATCTCGACACGTTGCAGTGGGACGAGCAGATCTGTGCGGACATGGACATCCCGATGTCGATGTTGCCCGAGATTCGCTCGAGCTCCGAGGTGTACGGCACCGGCCGTGAGCGCGGTCCGTTCCGCGGGGTACCGATTTCCGGCATCCTGGGCGACCAGCAGGCAGCCACCTTCGGGCAGGCCTGCCTGTCTCCCGGCGAGGCCAAGAACACCTATGGCACAGGCAATTTCGTGCTCCTCAACACCGGCACCGAAAAGGTCATGAGCAAGAACGGCCTGCTGACCACGGTCTGCTACAAGATCGGCGACCAGCCGACGGTGTACGCGCTCGAGGGTTCCATCGCCGTGACGGGTTCGCTGGTGCAGTGGCTGCGCGACAACCTGGGCATGATCTCCTCGGCCGCCGACATCGAGACCGACGCACGGTCGGTGGACGACAACGGCGGTGCCTACTTCGTCCCCGCGTTCTCCGGTCTCTTCGCCCCACACTGGCGGTCGGACGCCCGCGGTGCCATCGTGGGACTGACGCGATTCGTCAACAAGGGACACCTGGCCCGCGCCGTCCTCGAGGCCACCGCGTATCAGACGCGTGAGGTGATCGAGGCCATGAACGCAGACTCCGGCGTCGATCTGGAGGTACTCAAGGTCGACGGCGGCATGGTGGTCAACGAGCTGCTGATGCAGTTCCAGTCCGACATCCTGAACGTCGACGTGGTTCGGCCTGTCGTGGCCGAAACCACCGCTCTCGGAGCGGCATACGCGGCCGGCCTCGCCGTCGGGTACTGGGAGAGCGAGGACGACATCCGTCAGAACTGGGCCGAGGACAAGACATGGACGCCGTCCATGGACGAGAACCAGCGGGCGAAGCTCTACGCCGGCTGGAAGAAGGCAGTAACACGTACTCTCGATTGGGTTGATGAAGAATGAGTTCCACCACAACGGCTTTGAGCCCGCAGTCGCGCGCCGACGCGCTGGCGAGGATGGAAGCCGAAGAGCTCGACATCCTGGTGATCGGCGGCGGCGTCGTCGGCGCGGGCACCGCACTCGACGCCGTCACACGCGGCCTGAAGGTCGGTCTGCTCGAAGCGCGTGACTACGCGGCCGGCACGTCCAGCCGCTCGAGCAAGCTCTTCCACGGCGGTCTGCGCTACCTCGAGCAGTTCAACTTCGCGTTGGTGTTCGAGGCGCTCAAGGAGCGTTCGCTGGTACTGAACAAGCTCTGCCCGCATCTCGCTCGTCCGGTGCCGTTCATCTATCCGCTGGAGAAGGTGATCGACCGCCCGTACGTCGGGCTCGGCATCGGCGTGTACGACGTCATGGGTGCCGGACGCGGCGTGCCGAGTCATCACAAGCACCTCGGCAAGAAGAAGACTCTCGAGTCCTTCCCGTCCGGCAAGCGCTCGGCGATCCGCGGTGCGGTGAAGTTCTACGAGGGTCAGGTCGACGATGCTCGGCACACGATGATGCTCGCCCGTACGGCGGCCGCCTACGGTGCGTTGTGCGCCAACAGCACTCGCGTCACGGGCTTCCTGCGGGAGGACGACAAGGTCGTCGGCGTCGTGGCGAGCGACCTCGAAACGGGCCGCTCCTTCGAGGTACGGGCCAAGCAGGTCATCAATGCCGCCGGTGTCTGGACCGACGAGGTGCAGCAGATGGTCGGTGGGCGTGGACAATTCCAGGTTCGCGCGTCCAAGGGTGTGCACCTGGTGGTGCCGCGCAATCGCATCAACAGTGCCACCGGCATCATCACGCGAACCGAGAAGAGTCTGCTGTTCGTCATTCCGTGGGGAAGTCATTGGATCATCGGTACGACCGATACCGACTGGAAGCTCGATCTGGCTCACCCGGCCGCGAGCCAGAGCGACATCGACTACATCCTGGGCCACGTGAACAAGCTGCTCGCCGATCCGTTGGACCGCACCGACGTCGTCGGTGTGTACGCGGGATTGCGACCGTTGCTGTTCGGTGAATCCGATTCCACCAGCACACTCTCGCGTGAGCACGCGGTGTCCAGTCCGGTGCGCGGATTGACGGTGATCGCGGGTGGCAAGTACACCACCTATCGCGTGATGGCCAAGGACGCAGTCGATTCCGCAGTGCACGGGCTCGAGCGGACGGTACCGAAGTGCGTTACCGAGGACATTCCGCTCGTCGGTGCCGATGGCTACCTCGGGGCGTTCAACTCCCGTGCCCTGACGGCCGAGCGCACCGGTATGCGTGTCTCACGCGTCGAGCACCTGCTGGGTCGGTACGGCACTCTGATGGGTGAGTTGTTGGACTTGATCGACGGCAACCCCGAGCTCGGCGAGCCTCTCGAGAGTGCGCCGGAGTACCTGAAGGCCGAGGCCGTGTATGCCGCGAGTCACGAAGGCGCGCGGCACCTCGAAGATATTCTGACGCGTCGTACCCGCATCTCCATCGAGGTTCCCGATCGTGGTGAAGCGGCGGCCGACGAGGTGGCCCGGTTGGTGGCACCCATCCTGGGATGGGACGACCAGCACGTTGCCGAAGAGATCGAGCACTATCGGCTTCGCGTTCTGGCAGAACGGGATTCGCAGCAACAGCCCGATGACGACACTGCTGATGCAGCCCGTCTCGGGGCACCGGACGTGCGTGCCGGGGTGAGCTGACCTACTCAGTCGAGTGGTTCGGTGAGGTAGCGCCGCAGCGTCGGTCCTACCCACCGAACCAACTGCTCGTGGGTCATCTCGGCCAATGGAGGTACCGCGAGGATGTAGCGTGCGAACACCAGACCGAGTACCTGGGTTCCCACCAGGGCAGCCCGCTCCGCATACCGATCTGGCGAGACTGCGGCCAGCGCCGGCGCGACCTGGGTGGCGAACACCTGCTGCATGGTCGTTGCCGCCGCGGCATTGGTAGCCGCAGCGCGCATCAGGGCGAGGAACGTTCCGTCTTCCTCCCAGACCTGGAAGAACCTGGGCATCAACACTTCTGCAATGCGCTCCGGTGGGACGTGGGTCAGATCCGGAATGTCGAGTTCGAACGTGGCGGCCTCGGCGAACAACGCTTCCTTGGTTCGGAAATACCTGACGACCATCGCCGCGTCGACGCCCGCGGTGGCGGCGACGGATCGCATGGTGGTGCGGTCGTAGCCGTCGGCCGCGAATTGGGTGCGGGCTGCGTCGAGAATGCGAGCTCGGGTGGCGGTCGCGGATCGAGGTTGTCGTTCGGTCATCTCCGTAGCCTAAGTCAACGACCGTTGACCACAGTGCTCGACGGGTCTATCGTCGGAAGTCAACAGTCGTTGACCAAGAATTCGCTGACCCAGGAATTCGCTGACCACAGTGGGAGTGCGTCATGAACCATTCGGACGTGATCGTCGTCGGTGCAGGTCCGGCGGGCTGCATGCTGGCGGGGGAACTCGCGCGTGCGGGCCGCTCGGTGACGGTGCTCGAGAAACACGATGCACAATCACCGCTGTCGCGAGCTTTCGGAGTACATGCCCGCACGCTGGAGATTCTCGACAGTCGTGGTCTGGCCGAGGACCTGCTCTCCACCGGAGCGCACGCGCCGGGACTGAAACTCTGGAACGGACTGTCCCTCGACCTCGGCGCACTACCGTCGCAGTTTCCGTATCTGCTGGTCACGCCACAGACCAACGTGGACTCTCGACTCGAGGAGTACGCGCGGGCATCCGGTGCGCGGATTCTGCGCGGGGTCGAGGTCACCGGTCTCGAGCAGAATGCCGACGGAGTAGTGGTGCGCGGGACGGTGGCCGACGGCAGCGCGCAGGAGTGGACGGCGTCGTATGCGGCCGGAACCGACGGAGTGCACAGTATCGTCCGCACGTCGATCGGACTCGACTTCCCCGGCAGGGAATTGCTGCGGTCGATCATGCTCGCGGATGTCCGGTTGGTCGATCCGCCCAACGGTCTGATCAACATCGGCGCAGGCAAGGACTGCTTTGCGTTCGTCGCGCCGTTCGGCGACGGGTGGTTTCGAGTGATCGCCTGCGACCGTACCGACACCGCAGACGTAGCTGCATCCGTCGACGAGACGCGGCTTCGTGACGTGGTGCGCCGCGCACTCGGAACCGACTACGGCTGGACCGACGTGCGATGGAGTTCGCGCTTCTCCTGCGACGAGAGGCAAGTCCGGCGCTACCGAGTGGGCCGGGTATTCCTGGCCGGCGATGCGGCGCACGTACATTCGCCTGCCGGGGGACAGGGCATGAACACCGGAATCCAGGACGCGATGAACCTCGGCTGGAAGCTGGCAGCCGTCCTCGGCGGTGCCGACCAGAAGATCCTCGACACATATCACGACGAGCGGCATCCAGTGGGAAAGCTGGTGTTGCGCAGTAGCGGCGTGACGATTCGCATGTTGTTGCTGCGCTCGGTGGTAGCGCGGACGTTGCGCAACATCGTCTCCGCACGGGTGCTTCGTAGACAACGTGCCGTCGGCAGGATAGCCGGGATGTTTTCCGGTATTTCGATCTCGTATGCTTGCCGACGTGGCGAGCACCCGCTGGTTGGCCGGCGCGCAGTGCAGATACCCCTCATCGACGGCACCGTCACCACGGCGCTGCGCGACACCACTTTTCTGATGATCGGCGAGAACGATTGCAGCCGAACGGATATCCCCCGCCGAGCCGACCACGGTCCGGCAGTCCTCGTCCGGCCCGATGGATACATCGCATGGGCCGGACGATCGGACTCGAATCAATGGCAGGCTGTTCGAGACCGGTGGACAGCAGAGTGTTCCGCCTCGATCAGCCCTGCAGCAACGTGAACGAGTGCTCTCGGATCAGGATGGACGGGCCGCCGGCCTCGTAGGCCTGATCCGGGTCGCTCGAGATCGTCTGAGTCCAGGTGCCCTTCGGCAGAGTGAATTCCACGGCTCCGGGTGAGGCGTTGACCATCCACGCGAACGAGGCATCACTTTCCCCGGCGCGCATGAGGACCAGAATGCTGTGGGCGTTGCCGTCGGACCAATCCTCGTCGGACAGCTTCTCGCCGTCGGCGCGATAGAAGTCGACGGTGTCCGGGCCGGCTCCCTCCTCGTCGGAATCGCTGTCGTGCCGAAACCAGGTGGGGCGCAGTGCCGGGTGCTCGGTGCGAAGCGCGATGAGGTGCGTGGTGAAGTCGATGAGGTCCTGATCGGCTGTGCTCCAGTCGAACCAGGAGACCTCGTTGTCCTGGCAGTAGGCATTGTTGTTGCCGTTCTGCGTCCGGCCGAGCTCGTCGCCGCCGAGGATCATCGGCACACCGGCCGAGAGCAGCAGCGTCGCAAGGTGATTGCGTTGCTGGCGAGCTCGCAATGCGTTGACACCCTCGTCGTCGGTCGGGCCCTCGGCACCGCAACCCCACGAGCGGTTGTCGGATTCGCCGTCCTGGCTGTCCTCGCCGTTCTCCTCGTTGTGTTTGTCGTCGTAGGAGTTCAGGTCGGCCAACGTGAAGCCGTCGTGTGCGGTGATGAAGTTGACGCTGGCCAACGTGGGTCGACGGGTGCTCTCGTAGACGTCCGGGCTGCCGGTGACACGTTGCGCCAGTGCAGGCAGAGCGCCGCTCTCGCCGCGCCAGAAATCGCGAACGTCGTCGCGGAACTTGCCGTTCCACTCCGACCAGCGCGCCGGGAAGCCGCCCACCTGGTAGCCCTGGGTGTCCCACGGTTCGGCGATGAGCTTGACCGGCGCGAGCGTCGGATCCTGATGCACGAGGCTGAGGAACGCGCTGTGCACGTCGAGGTCCGAGTCCTGACGAGTCAGGGTGCTGGCCAGGTCGAAGCGGAAGCCGTCGACGTGCATCTCGGTCACCCAGTAGCGCAGTGAGTCGAGGATGAGTGCCAGGGCGGCGGGGTGACCGACGTTGAGGCTGTTGCCGGTACCGGTGGTGTCGTAGTACGCGCTCCGGTCGTCGTCGACGAGTCGGTAGTGCGAGCCGTTGTCGATTCCCTTGAGCGAGAGGGTCGGTCCGAGATGGTTGCCCTCGGCGGTGTGGTTGTAGACGACGTCGAGAATGACCTCGATGCCGTTGTCGTGCATGGCTTTGACCAAGGCCTTGAACTCGTCCACCTGGCCGCCGGTGTCGCCGGTGCTGCTGTACTCGTTGTGCGGGGCGAAGAAGCCGATGGAGTTGTAGCCCCAGTAATTGCGACGGCCCTCCTCCAGCAGATGCGAATCCTGAACGAACTGGTGGATCGGCAGCAGTTCCACTGCCGTGACGCCGATTCGTTTCAGATGTGCGATGGCTGCGGGGTGTGCCAGTCCGGCGTAGGTGCCGCGAATGTCCTCGGGCACATCGGGATTGGTGGCGGTGAATCCCTTGACGTGCACCTCGTAGACGACCGTCTTGTCCAACGGTGTGCGCGGTGACTCGTCTCCCGACCAATCGAAGTTCGATTGCACAGCAACGGAATACGGCATGTACGGTGCCGAATCCTCGTCGTTGCGGGTCTCCGGCTCGTCGTGCAGATGCGAGAAGACCGACTCGTTCCAGTCGACCTGACCGGTGATGGCGGTGGCGTACGGGTCGAGGAGCAACTTCGCCGAGTTGTGCCGTAACCCCGACGCGGGGTCCCACGGACCGTCGACGCGCAGACCGTACCGCGCTCCCGGGGTGACGTCGGGAACCAGATCGTGAAAGACGTGGCCGGTGCGCTGCGTCAAAAGCGTTGTACTGCGCTCTGTTCCGTCGTCGTTCAATACGACCACGGAGACCGAGTCCGCTGTTTCGGAGTAGACGGCAAGGTTGGCACCGTCGTTCGACAGACGTGAGACGCCCAAGGGGTACGGGAGACTGAATGAGGAGGGCATGGTCGCGGCAGTACCCCCGTAACGCTCGAGCGAAACGCCTGCATACCGAGCGTTCGGCTACTATCGACGGCGAGATTGCGGCCGCCGAGCACCAGCGGGCGCAAGTTACGAAGGACGATGCGATGAACTCCCCACGACCCGATGCCGGTTCGGCCCGCCTGGACGAGCTGTTTCCGGGTGACAACGCGACCGACGCCAGGTTTCGGGAACTGGACTGGGCGGCGACCGAGTTGGGGCCGGTGGACCAGTGGCCGCAAGAGTTGATCACCGCGATTCGCACCGTCATGCCGTCGACGATTCCGATGCTGATCTGGTGGGGTCCTCACCTGGTGCAGATCTTCAACCACACGTACACCGACTTCCTCGGGGACAAGTTCCCCGCGGCCGCAGCGCAGCCGGCCAAGGTCTGTTGGGCGGAGATCTGGGACGAGATCGGAGAGTTGGCCCGACAGGTCGTCGACGGCGGCACGGCAGTGCACGGTGCTCGCCAACGGTTCATGATGAACCGGTACGGATTCCTCGAAGAGACGTACTTCACTTTCTCCTACAGCCCGATCCACGGTCCCGGACGCGCGGTCCTCGGCGTGTTCGTCGCCACGTCGGAGGTCACCCAGCAGGTGCTCGGTGACCGTCGTATGCAGGCGTTGCTGAGCCTGGGGACGCTGACAGGCATCGACACCGACGGTGCCGAGGACATCTGCCGGGCGGCCGTGGGCGCGCTCGCGGCCGAAGCATCGGAGTTTCCGCTCGTCTCCGGTTACCTCCGCGAAGGCATGAATGCGGACGGCCGCGTCGAGTGTGTCGTGACCGGCGGCGACGTCGGCTACGAGCGCTCGACGTGGGAGTGCGCCGATCTCGCCCGGGTCGCCGACGGCGCAGTGGCCGTGGCGACGGTCGGCGTGGACGGCAACGTTCCTCGGGCCGTCGTCGTGCCGTTGACGATGGCAGGCCGTGTGCAGCCGGTCGGTGCGCTGCTGATCGGGGTGAGCAGCCACCGAGTGATCGACGATGCCTTCACCTCGTTCTGTGGCGTCGTGGCCGAACGCGTATCGACTGCGCTGACCGCCTCCCAGGCCTTCGAGATGGAGCGGCAACGCGTCGTGGCGCTGGCCGAGGCCGATGCGGCGAAGACGCGGCTGCTCGAAACCGTTGGGCACGAATTCCGAACACCGCTGACCCTTCTCGCCGGTCCGCTGGACTCGGTACGCGAGAGTGCTTCCTCGCAGTTGGGCGAACCCGATCGGCAATCCCTCGACGTGGTCCACCGCGCATCGGTACGACTACGCCGACTCGTCGACGATCTGATGGATGTCGTCAGCGCCGACGCGGGCCGACTCGAGGCCCGTCTCGAACCCACCGATCTCACGGCGGTGACGCGTGACTGCGCGACGCTGTTCGCGACGGTGGCGTCGGACCGCGGTCTCGACCTGGAAGTCGATACGTCCGAGGACGTCGTCGTGCTCAGCGACGGCGAGATGTGGTCGAAGATCGTGTTCAACCTCGTCGCGAACGCCATCAAGTACACCCCCACGGGCCGGGTGTCGGTGCGTCTGAGGGCCGAGACCGACACCGTTCGGCTCGTGATCGCCGATACCGGGCTCGGAATCCCCGAAGACGATCTGTCGCGCATCTTCGATCGATTCCACCGGGTCGAGCACGCGGGAGCGCGCAGTATCGAAGGGTTCGGCATCGGGCTCGCGCTGGTATCGGACCTGCTCACAGCCCTGAACGGGCATGTGGATGTCGACAGCGAGGTGGGCATCGGGAGCACGTTCACCGTGGTCGTGCCCCGGGTGCCGGTCGAGGCTGCGGTGCCCGTCGACCGTCCGGCAACACCGACCGATTCGGTGTCGGCGATCTTCGTGGCCCACGAATCGACGCAGGCGACGCCCGATCGAGCGGACATTCTGCTCGTCGAGGACAACGTCGACATGCGCAACTACCTGCTGAGGCTGCTGACCGAGGAAGGGTGGTCGGTCGCCACCGCAGGCGATATCGAGACCGCACTCGATCTGGCACGGTCGACGCCGCCGGGCATCGTGCTCACCGACGTCATGCTCCCCGGGCGCAGCGGACTGGACCTGGTCGACGAGATCCGCCGCGACACCGGCCTGCAGCGTGTGCCCGTGATACTGCTGACCGCGCGAGCGGGAACGGACTTCGTGCTCGACGGCCTGGGCCGCGGGGCCGACGACTACATCGTCAAACCGTTCCACGATCGAGAACTCGTCGCCCGTGTGCGGGTACACCACGAACTCTCCCGTATGCGCGAACAGATCCTCGCCGAAAGTGACAACCAGGCCTCGACGCTGCGCACTGCCCTCGACACCCGCGGAACGATCGGCCGGGCAGTGGGAATTCTGATGTCGGTCTACCGCATCGACGAAGATGCCGCGTTCACCCAGCTGACCGAACTGTCGCAGAACTCCAACCGAAAGACCCGCGACCTGGCAACCATGATCGTCGACGACTTCACCGCCGGGCTCGACCGAGAGCGTCAGTGATTGCGGCGGTACTTCTCGCGTTCCCGTTCCATTTCGGCCGTCTTCTTCTCGCTCTTCAGACCGGCCGGGAGCCCGTGGATTTCCAGGCGTCGGGCACGGTTCTGATCCATGTACGCCGCCGTGTAGAACAGCGCGAGCAGCAGGCTGAGCAACACCATCGAGGCGCGTAGCCAGATCGCTCCTGGGAACAGGACGAAAAATCCGATGAAGATCGGCAGGAACGGAATCATCGAGCGCAGGATGTGACGCGGCGTCGCTCCCGGACCGACGAGGTCGCGTCGGACCCAGCCCTGGAACTCGTCGGGGAGTTTGCGGCCGAGGACGGCGTAGCCCAGCCATTGGCCGAGGGGCGGACGGGTGCGGGTCGGGCGAGCGTTCACGACAGTGCTCCTGCTGCGATGGCCGCGTCGTTGACGCGGGTGAGGACGCGTCGCAGTTCGTCGAGCTCGGCGAGCGACGCGCCGAGCTTCGCCACGACGGCGGGTGGAATTTTCTCGGCCTTCTTGCGGAGTGCGGCCCCGGCCGGGGTGAGCGCGACGAGCAGAACGCGCTCGTCCTCGACGCTTCGATTGCGGGTGAGCAACCCCATCGACTCCAGACGCTTGAGAAGCGGCGACAGGGTGGGGGAGTCGAGCTGCAGTGCCGATCCGATGGCTTTGACCGACATCGGCGACTCGCCCCACAGTGCCAGCATCACCAGATATTGCGGATGCGTCAGCCCCATCGGCTCGAGCAGGGGCCGATACACCGACAGCACGGCACGGTTGGCGACGGCGAGTGCAAAGCAGACCTGTCGATCGAGTGCGAGTGGATCTTCGGCGGTGGCCACGGTCCCAGGCTACCAGAATTGAGTAGTGCACTAACCATTAGTGGGCGATGCGATATCGAAAGTCGGTACTCGATGCCCGAAAGATGTTGCAAAGAAGGGCAAATGCTCGCGCGGCGAGGTGTTGTCAGAGTCCCGGTCGGTCCGAATCGGGCGGATCGACGTTCGGCATTCCATCCGGTCGGTCGCTGTGCAATGCTCCATGCAATTCGCCATTTCGTTGTGACAAATCCTGCCCTGCTGACACCTCCCGAGAGGATCGCCATGCGTCGTCGACGCATCTTCACCACGTTCGTCGTCGCCGCAGCTCTGTCGGTGTCCTCGGTAGGCGTCGCGACGGCCGATCCCGTCGCGCCGGTCGCGCGGATCGTCGACAC
This sequence comes from Rhodococcus sp. 15-725-2-2b, assembly GCF_002259075.1. Classification (NCBI taxonomy): domain Bacteria; kingdom Bacillati; phylum Actinomycetota; class Actinomycetes; order Mycobacteriales; family Nocardiaceae; genus Rhodococcus; species Rhodococcus sp. 15-725-2-2b. The sequence continues at coordinate 119,374 of NZ_NPFL01000007.1, forward strand.
GTCCATCGCGTCGCAGACCCTGCGCACGCTGAGCGTGGAATCGCCAGCGATGGGGGCCGTCGTCGAGGTGCAGGTGCTCACCCCGGCAGCACAGTCCGGCTCGCGGCCGACGCTGTACATGCTCAGCGGCATCGGAGAAGAGGACCCCCACAACAGCATGTGGCTCCGCAAGGGCGGCGCGGCCGAATTCTTCGCCGACAAGAACGTCAACGTCGTCCTACCGCTGGCAGGCCCCGGCAGCTTCTACACCGACTGGCAACGGGACGATCCGAAACTCGGCCGATACCAATGGGAGACGTTCCTGACCGAGGAACTCCCCCCGTTGATCGACGCAGCCGTGGATGGCAACGGACGCAACGCGATCGCAGGGCTGTCCATGGGTGCGCAGTCCGCCATGATGCTGGCCGCACGTCACCCCGATCTCTACTCCGGGGTTGCGTCGTACAGTGGTTGTTTCGCCTCCTCGGAGCCGATGGGGCAGGCGAGCATTCGCGCGATCGTCGGAGCGTTCGGCGGTAATGCCGACAACATGTGGGGCGGACCTCTCGATCCTGCCTGGGTGCAACACGATTCGGTGGTCAACGCCGAAAGTCTGCGCGGCACCGACGTGTACGTGTCGGTGGGAACGGGAGCGCCGGGACCGCACGAGAGCTTCGACAGCGCAGCGGCACTGGATGTGGTGGTGGTCGGCGGCCTCATCGAAGTGGGCGCGAACTACTGCACCCATCGACTGGCGGACCGACTCGGCCAGCTGAACATCCCGGCGACATTCGACTTCACCGAGACCGGAACTCATTCGTGGCCGTACTGGGTGGAGCAGCTGCCCAAGAGTTGGCCGACACTGGCCGGGTCGCTCGAGATCTGAGCCGACTCAGCTGCGGCTGATGTCGCGAAAGTCCTTGGGGGTGCAGCCGAAGCGCGCACGAAACGCGCGGCTGAAATGCGCGGGGTCGGTGAATCCCCACGATGCCGCCAACGCGCCGATGGTGGTGCGGGCATTCTGCGGCTCGCACAGTGCCCGTTTGACGCCGTCGAGTCGCTGCATCCAGATCCATTCACTGGCGGTGCACGGCTCACCGGCGAATGCTCGATGCACCGTACTGAGCGACAAGTGCAGCGAGGCAGCCACTTCCGTGACGGTCAGGTCCGGATCACGCAGTCGCGCGGTCATCGCGCGCTTGATCTCGCCGAGTCTCTCCGACGCCGCATACGGGGCGGGCTTCTCGACCCCGGTGAGTCCGACCAGGCCCGCGACCAGAATGTACTCGACGCTCTGCGACACGGCCTCGGCCGACGCGGTACTCATGTCGGCGTCGTCCATGATCGACGAGATCATGCTGACGAGCAGTTTTCCCGCTCCGTGCCGTCCGGACACAGCGCGCGCGGTCAGAGAATTCGTATCCCGGACGAGCGTCCTCAGCGTTGCTCCGGGGAGCATCAGAACGTATTGGGCGAACGGGTCGTCGAAGCGAAGACTGTAGGGCCGGGTGGTGTCGTAGAGCGCGAAGTCTCCCGGTTGCAGGACCGCAGTTCGGTCGTCCTGGACGACGAACCCGGTTCCCGACGTCTGGACACTGACCAGGAAGTAGTCGTCACTGGTTCGGGAGATACCTGCAGGCGTTCGCAGCACGCTCTGAGCTGTCGCCGACACTCGCGACAACCCGAGAGTCGCAAGTCCGGTGGACTCGATATGCCCGGTGATGGCCGACGCGTTCTCGGGAATCGTGCACTCGAGATCGACGTACGTCCGGCTCACCGCCGCGGTCCAGAAGTCGACGCTGTCGGCCCGGTCCACCGAATCGGTGCGCAGCGGATCGCCCATGTCAGGTACCTCCCGTCCGGTCACAGAGTAGAACGCTCGGCAGCGGTGCGCAGTAGACCGGTGCGGTCGTGGCAGCCGAAGTACTCGAAGTACTGCTCGTCCGCCGCCGCGACGGTCACTTCGTGATAGAGCCTCAGGGCGGCTGCGGGGCCCATCGTCGACAGATACTTCAGCGCGGCACCGAAGATGGCCACGTGCGTCGGATGCGACTCGGCCCATGCCTCCAGATCGCTCAGGCTGCGCCACCAACTCATACCGAACGATTTGTCGGTATCGGTGCCGTCGTCGGTCACGACGGTCATGTACCGATTGGCGAAGCATCCGATGGCCAGTCCGTCGTCGCGGAGAAAGTCCATGCCGGCACGCAATACCGGTTCGACGTCCCGCAGGTACATCTCTCGTTCGGCCCCGGCGGTATCGGCCCAATCCTGCCCGGATCGGATGAGGCAGAGGTTCTCCTGCGGCATGATCCTGACTCTGTCGCCCTCGCGCACCACCCGAGGCTCCCCGCTGGGAGCAAGCGAGTCACTCTGCGACAACGGGATTCGATCTCGAACCCCGCCCCAGTAGGCATGCTCGACGATGGTTCCACTGAGTGAATCGGTCAGAGTGGCAACACCTTCCATTCGTCCGGTGGACGAGAACAGCGTCTCGTAACGGTCGACGGTCGGTCTGATGATCTCGACGAAGCGGCCTCGGACGCTCGTCCAGTGCCGGCCGACGGTGTCGAACCAGCGGTCGAAGGCGGCCACGTCGTCCCAGTAGCCGATGAACACCGTCGTGTCGATGCCCTCCTCGTCGGTGTAGCGCGCCCGGTCCGTCCGGGGTGGGCCGTCGTCACCCCACGGGGAGGCGTCGGGTACGCCCTGTATTCCGAAGTAGCCCATCACGACTCGCTCGGTCGATACCGGGAAGCGAGCCACGTACGACGGGAAGGGCGGCTGGTAGCTCTCGGGTGTTCTGCGCGGACACGACCGTGGAACGACGAGGTGATCGGGTATCGCGGATTCGAGCTCAGACACGGGCGGCGTCCTCGTCGTGAGCGAGCTGCTCGGTGATCTCGAGCCGTACCTCGGCGGCGACGTCCTCGGTGGAGTCGTAGCGCGCGTTCGCCACTGGCTGCGCACCCGACACGACGCGGTCGCCGGGAGTCTTGTCGAGCCACAGTCTCGTCACATCCGGACGCGAGTAGTGGCCGGCCGGGTCGGCGGCGGCCTTGGCGATGGAAATCAGGCTGGTGTCGATGTCGGCGAACACCAGGCCTTCGGCGTCGGGGGCGAGCGGTTCGTGCATCAATTGGCCGTCGGGAGCGAAGATGCGGGCATGCCCGCCGCCCGCGGTGAGCATCGCGCGCTTGGCGTCGTCGGTGCACATGATGTCGATCATCTCGGGCGAGACCGTCGCGCACGGACTGATGACGAAACAGCCGCCTTCGACGGCGTAGATGCGGCTGGCGGCCGTGTTGACCTCTGGCCCGAGGGCGTAGGCCGCTCCGGTGTAGAGCGAGAAGCTGGGCCAGGCTCCGATGTGAACCTGCTCGTTCTGGGCGTACATCGCGTACTTCGACAGCGGCTGCAAGTGCTCCCAGCAGCACAGTGCGCCGACTCGTCCGAGGTCCGTGTCGTACACCGACAGATCCGATCCGTCGCCCTCGCCGTAGACGGTGCGTTCGACGTGAGTCGGCTTGAGCTTGCGACGCATAGCGACGGTCTTGCCTTCCGCGTCGATGATCCACTGGGCGATGTAGAGACTGGCCTTGTATCGCTCGCTCAGGCCCATCGCGATCATGATGTGGTTGTCTTTGGCGGCCTGCGCAATTCGAGCTGCTTGCGGAGTTCCGTACTCGAGCGAGTTGTCGAAATAGCGCTGTGTGAACTGAAATCCCCATGCCGGGGCGTCGAGCCAGATGTACCAGGGATAGCCGGGCAGGTAGGTCTCGGGAAACGCGACGAGCTCGGCTCCGGCGCGAGCTGCGTCCTCGATCAGGCCGATCGCCTTGTCGATCGAGGCGTCGAGATCGAGAAAGATCGGCGCGGCCTGGACTGCTGCGGCGCGGAACTGATGGTGGTTCATGGACGGGCCTTTCGTTGGGAGTGCCCCAGTTTTGCCTGCTGAAAGGCCATTCGATGGCCTCGAAGTGTCGGAAAAATTGACTCTCCGTCGCACGGTCGGATACCGAAACATTGCGGTAACCGGGACCTCGTGTGTGGACACACGATCGTCACGCGTGGAGCTCGATGGGCGGTGCGCATCTGCCGCACAATGTGTGCGCGATCACACAAGACCTTCTCGTAGGCACGGGCGCAGTCTGGAGCAGACACGCCACAGGTGCCGCGATCGGCACCCGAGAAGGAGCCAAGAAACATGACTGCAGTACAGGAATCGGCCGCACCGTCGTTGCCGACCGGCACCGCCACCGAGCTCTACATCGCCGGGCAGTGGCGCGGCGCATCCGACGGTGGCACCTTCACCGACATCAACCCCACGACGGAACAGCCCCTGGCCGAGGTTGCTGCGGCTAGCGCGTCGGACGTCGATGCAGCGGTGCGCGCGGCCCGGGCCCAGCTCGGTGGTGAGTGGGGCGCGACTCCTGGAGCAGTCCGCGGGAAGCTGCTCAACCGGATTGCCGATCTCATCGAGCGCGACGGCGACCTGCTCGCTCGACTCGAGGCCCTCGACGTCGGCAAGCCGGTGGGTCAACCGGCGATGCTCGACATTCCCAATTCAGCAGCCACTTTCCGGCACTTCGCCGGCTGGGCAGACAAGATCACCGGCAGCTCCATTCCCACTGCGGGATACTTCGGGCAGCCGACGCACTCGTACACCGTTCGCGAGCCCGTCGGCGTGATCGGCATGATCGTCCCGTGGAACACGCCGCTGATGATCGCCGGATGGAAGCTCGCGCCCGCACTGGCCGCAGGAAACACCGTAGTGATCAAGCCGCCGGAGGACGCACCGCTGTCGATCCTGCACCTGGCTCGACTGATCGACGAGGCGGGCGTACCTGCGGGAGTTGTCAATGTCCTTCCGGGACTGGGAGAAGTGACCGGCGACGCGCTGGTCGGTCACCCGGACGTCGACAAGATCAGCTTCACCGGAAGTCCTCGAGTCGGCAAGCTCATCGCAAAGAAGGCTGCCGACACGTTCAAGCGGACCACCCTCGAACTCGGCGGCAAGTCGCCGCAGATCATCCTCGAGGACGCGGACCTCGAGGCAGCGATCAACGGAACCGCGATGGGCCTGTTCTTCAACCAGGGCCAGGTGTGTGCGGCCGGCACCCGAGTGTTGGTGCATCGCTCGCTGTACTCACAGGTGGTCGACGGTCTGGCCGCTGCTGCGTCGGCTCAGGTGGTGGGCGATCCCTTCGATCCGTCGACGACCATGGGCGCACTCGTCAACGCCACGCAGCGCGACAGCGTGCTGGGGTACATCCAGGCCGGACGCGACGGCGGTGCCCGAGTGGCGGCCGGAGGTGGCCGTCCCGACGGGGCCGGGTATTTCGTCGAGCCGACCATCTTCGCCGACGCCGACAACGGCATGAAGATCGCCCAGGAGGAGATCTTCGGGCCCGTCGGTACGGTGATTCCGTTCGATACCGCGGACGAAGCGATCCGCATCGCCAACGACACCGTGTACGGACTGGCCGCCTCGATCTGGACCCGCGACGTGTCGAGGGCGCACACCCTGGCCGCGCAGGTCCGCTCCGGCGCGGTATGGGTGAACGGTTGGGCGGCAATCGATCCCGCACTCCCGTGGGGCGGCATGAAGACCAGTGGCACGGGCCGTGAGCTCGGGTGGGCAGGCATCGAGGCCAATACCGAGGAGAAGGTCGTGACGATCGTTCTGTAGAGCCCCCGCAGGTGAGCGGGGGTGGAGCCTGCGGAACGACCCATGTGAGTGGAACTTCGTAGCAGGGGTCGAAGTTCCGCTCACCTGGGGTAACGCGGTGTTTACCGAAGGAAACTCGATTCGTAACGAGTAGGCCTCAAGCTTTGATTCAACGGACGTAGAACAACGTGCGAACGGATCGGAAGGCGATGATGACGATGCCCGAACCCTAGGTCCGAGCAGGGAGCCGCTACCGTAGGGCTGTGCCCAAGCTCGTGGATCACGACGAACGCCGCCGCGCGATCACCGCGGCAACGTGGCGTCTGATCGCTGCCAAGGGGATCGATGCCGCGAACATGCGGGACATCGCGACCGAGGCGGGATACACGAACGGCGCGCTGAGCCACTACTTCGCGGGTAAGGACGAGATTCTCCGAACCGCGTTCGAGCACGTCTTCGAGGCTACGAACCGCCGTATCGACGAAGCTCTGGGCGACGCAACGGGATTCGATGCCCTCCGCATCTTCTGCCGAGAAGTGATGCCGACGACCGAAGAGACTCTGCTCGAGGCGAGAATTGCAGTCTCGCTGTGGCAGCGCGCGATGTACGACGAGCACATGGACGACACGAACCGTCGATCCCTGGTGTCGTGGCGGGCGCGGATGGCGGAGTTTCTCGAGCAGGCTCGCGCAGAAGGCGACGCCGGCGACTTCGATGTCGATCTCGCCGTCGAAATGTTGCTAAACATGATGATGGGTATGCAGATTCTCGGCGTGCTCACCCCCGACGACACCACTGCCGACCGGCAGTTCGAGATGCTCGACCGGTTCATAGCTCAGCTGTAGCCACCCCTGAGGGCAGGCGAATCCTGCAATGCCGCATGCCTTCGTTATTCAACGTACGTAGAACCAACACCAGACCTCGAGGACTACCCATGCCAACCCTCACGCCCCACGCAATCGACCACGCTCTGTCGTTGCCCACCCAAGACGAGATCGCACAGGTTCGAGACATCGTCGACACCGCCGGATTCGTCACGGCCGCAACGCGATTCGTCTACGTCGGACTGGACGAACCGGACAAGGCCGAGTTGTACGTCTCCGAACCGACCACCCGGCGGACCTTCCGGGTGCTGTTGCACGATATTTCGACGCCCGATGCCGTCGACCTTCTCGTCTCCCTCGACGACCGTCAGGTGGTCGACTCCACCCGGCTCGACGCGATCCGCGACGGTCAGATGCCGGTACTCGACGAGGAATTCGAGCTCGTCGAGAATGTGCTCTCCACCGACCCGGACTGGCTCGCCGCACTGGCCGCGCGCGGACTCGACGTAACCGACGTTCGAGTGGCACCCCTGTCGGCAGGCGTGTTCGACTACCCGGGCGAGCATGGCCGACGCATACTGCGTGGCCTGGCTTTTCGGCAGGACCACCCCGCCGATCACGCGTGGGCCCATCCCATAGACGGGCTGGTCGCGTTCGTGGACGTGATGAATCGGACGGTGGACAAGGTTGTCGACCTGGGCGTGGTTCCCATCCCGGAAGAGTCGGGAAACTTCGACGATCCGGCCGTCACCGGTCCGCTGCGCACCACGCAGAAGCCGATCGAGATCACTCAACCCGAGGGGCCGAGCTTCACGGTTCGCGGCAATCGCGTCGACTGGGAGAAGTGGTCCTTCCGAGTCGGCTTCGATGTGCGTGAAGGTCTGGTTCTGCACCAGATCGGGTTCGAGGACGACGGTATCGTCCGGCCGATCATCCACCGCGCTTCGATCGCCGAAATGGTTGTGCCCTATGGGGACCCATCCCCGGTGCGGTCGTGGCAGAACTACTTCGACACCGGTGAGTATCTGGTGGGACGGTACGCGAATTCACTCGAACTCGGCTGTGACTGCGTCGGGGACATCACGTATTTCGATGCTGTGATCGCGGATGAATTCGGCAATCCGAAGACGCTGCCGAATGCCGTGTGCATGCATGAGGAGGACTTCGGGGTGTTGTGGAAGCACACCGATCTGTGGTCGGGTTCGCAGGAGACCCGGCGTCAGCGACGTCTCGTGATCTCCTTCTTCACCACCATCGGCAACTACGACTACGGATTCTTCTGGTACCTGTACCTCGACGGCAGCATCGAATTCGAGGTCAAGGCAACAGGAATCGTCTTCACCTCCGGGCATCCCGGTGGCGACTACCCCTACGCGACAGAGATCGCCCCGGGGCTCGGTGCGCCGTGCCACCAGCACCTGTTCAGTGCGCGACTGGACATGATGGTCGACGGCATCGGCAACGCCGTCGAGGAGATCGAGACCCGCCGAGTACCGATGGGCCCGGACAACCTGCACGGCAATGCCTTTGCTCTGCAACATACCCCGCTGGCCACGGAATCGGAGGCCCAACGCGTCGCCGACGGCAGGGTCGGCCGCGTCTGGCACGTCACCAATCCCACCTCCTCGAGCCGGCTCGGAAAGCCCGTCGGATACACATTGCATCCCGAGGGGCAGCCGCTGCTGTTGGCCGACGACAACTCGTCGATCGCGCGACGCGCCACGTTCGCCACCAAGCATCTCTGGGTGACGCAGTTCGACCGAAGCGAACGGTATGCCGCAGGTGATTTCGTCAATCAGCACCACGGGGGAGCTGGCCTGCCGGCCTTCGTCGCCTCGAACCGTAGCCTCGTCGACGAGGACATCGTGCTGTGGCACACCTTCGGGCTGACCCACTTCCCGAGGCCCGAGGATTGGCCGATCATGCCGGTGGACTACACCGGCTTCAAACTGAAGCCTGCGGGATTCTTCGACCGCAACCCCACCCTCGACGTGCCGCGCTCGCCGTCTGCACACTGTGCCGTCTCCAGTTGCGCAGGCGGTGAGCAGAATGTCTGATACACAGTCGAGTTCGGCAGGCGTACTGCGCGGTTCCATCGGCGTCGTCGGGATCGTGTTCCTGGTCATCGCCGCTGCGGCGCCGCTGACCGCCATCGGTGGAGCCTTACCGGTCATGATCGCGACCGGCAACGGAGCGGGCGCTCCACTCGCCTACATAGTCGCGGCGATCGTCCTGCTGATCTTCAGCGTCGGATACGCGGCCATGAGCCGACACATGGTGGACACGGGCGCGTTCTACGCGTACGTGGAGAAGGGGCTCGGGAGAACCATGGGCCTCGGCGCCGCGGGTCTGGCGCTGCTGACGTACACGGCTGTTCAGGCGGGGATCTATGGCCTCGCTGCATCGACCGTCGACAGCCTGGTGGTGAAGTACGGGGGTCCCGACCTGCCGTGGTGGGTCTGGGCGCTCGGCCTCCTCGCGATCGTCGCGACGCTCGGGTACCGCAGCATCGATCTCGGTGCCAAGGTCCTCGGGGTACTGCTGGTGCTCGAGATCGGCATCATCGTGATGCTGTCGGTCGCGGTGTTCGCCAAGGGTGGTGCCGCCGGCATCGACGTCGAATCCTTCACTCCCTCGGCCTTCTTCAGTGGATCCCCGGGAATCGCCCTGATGTTCGCCATTGCGTCGTTCATCGGCTTCGAGGCCACCGCGATCTACGGCGAGGAAGCCCGCAACCCCACCCGGACGGTTCCGATCGCGACCTACGCCGCGGTCGTCACCATCGGTCTGGTGTATGCGGTCTCGAGCTGGGCGGTGGTGCTCGCCTTCGGCAGTTCGTCCGTCGGGCAGGCCGCAACCGACGACACGGCAGGGCTGACCTTCGCCGCTGCCGCCCAGTACCTGGGCCCGATGGCGGCGGACATCATGGAAATCATGCTGGTCACCAGTCTCTTCGCTGCCCTGCTTGCGTTCCACAACGCGATCGGACGGTACGTGTTCGCGCTGGCCCGCAAGGGTGTCGCCCCGTCGATGTTGGCGCGCACCCACTCTCGGCACGGCTCCCCGCACCTGGGATCACTGTTCCAGACCGTCTCGGCGGCAGTGGTTCTCGTGGTCTTCGCGGCAGCAGGCGCCGACCCGGTGCTGGAACTGTTCACGTGGATGTCCGGACTCGCCACCGTGAGCATCCTGGTTCTGATGATCCTCACCGGAGGCGCGATCATCGCGTTCTTCCGTCGATCGACCGTCGATACGCGTACCTGGCACACCGTTGTCGCCCCGGCGCTCGGAACCGTGGGGTTGGTGGGGATTCTCGTTCTGGTGCTGGACAATTTCACACTGCTCATCGGCGGTTCAGGGGTGCTCGCCGCGCTGCTGTTGGTCGTCGTGGCGGTGTTCTTCGCGGCGGGAACGGTCACGGCGCGGATGACTCGGCGGCGCACTCCCGAATCCACGGCGGTCTGAGACCCGTGCTCATGACAGGGGCGATGATTCTCGGAGCGATCGGTGCGGTGCTGCCGGTCGTCGGACATCGGAGCCGTACCGGCGGGATTCGTGTCGCACACCTGTGCATGGGCGTCGTGATGCTGGTGATGGCGATGTTCGGCATGGACGCCGCCATCGCGATTCCGGCGGGCCTCGCGCTCGTCGTCGCGGCTCTGTATGTGACCGGCAGTATTTCACCGACGTCGCCGTCCGGTCCGTGCGTCGTGGACCTGACCTGCATGGCGGTCCTACTGCTGCTGATGCCCTCGCTCCATACCCATTCGGCAACCGATGCAGGCTCCGCCGCGCCGATGCACCGGCACGGAGCCGGTCTCGATCCGAGGATCGCAGTTCTGGTTCTGCTGGTTGCATGGATCGCTCTGACAATCACCATGTTGCACCGGAGACGCTCGGAACGACCGGTGGCGGCCGGCTCCCTTCTCATGATCTTCGGAATGGCACCCGTAGCTTTCTGATTCCACTATCCAGGAGACAACAATGACTACAGCAGACATCGTCTATCGCAACGGCGCAGTGTTCGTCGTGGACTCGGAGTTCACGATCGCGAGTGCGCTCGCTATCGCCGACGGCGTGATCCTGGCCACCGGAACCGACGAAGACATGGACAAGTTCGTCGGGCCGCGCACCGTGACAATCGATCTCGCAGGTAAGACAGTTCTGCCGGGCATCAACGATTCGCACCTGCATGCGGTGGCCTTCGGATTGGACACACCGCCGCTGTCGCTGGACCTGAGCTTTCCGGCCGTCCGATCCATCGCCGACGTGGTCGACGCGGTGGCCGGTGCGGTGGCGAAGGCGGAGCCCGGTGAGTGGATCGTCGGAACAGGTTGGGACGAGGGATATCTGGACGAGTGCGTGTCCGATCCGGCGGTTCGACCGACTCGATTCGATCTGGATGCCGTTTCGCCCGACAATCCGGTGTTCCTGCAGGACTTCTCCCGCCATGTCTCGTGGGTGAACTCTGCCGCGCTCGAGCGGGCCGGCGTCGACGAGAAGACGATGGTGCCGGACGGTGGAGTGATACCGACGGAGCCGTCCGGCCGCCTGATCGGCATCCTGCAGGAGGGTGCCCAGAGTCTCGTCCAGTCTGCTCTGCCGAAGCTCACACGCGAAAGGCGAACGGAAGCAGTGCGGTCCGCGATCTCCATCCTGCAGCGAGAAGGAATCACCAGTTTCACCGACCCGGCACTCGGGCCGGGCGGCGAAGATCTGGCCGGCGGTGCGATGGGTGAGGAGGGCCTGTCCATCTACGCCGACCTCGCCGCGTCGGGGGAGCTCGGGATTCGAGTCTCGGCCCTGATGCTTCCCACCGGAATGAGCGGAACAGCCGCGGAATTCGACCGCAACCTCAGCGCGATGGAGCCGCCGTCGACCGTGGATCCGCGCATGTTCAGGATCCTCGGCGTGAAGGTGTTCGCCGACGGTATTCCGCCCAGCAAGACGGCATGGATGCACCAGGAGTACGTCGGCGGCGGCTGCGGGTCACTGTGCGTGGGCGGTGACACCGACGAGCGTCGGGTACACGAGGTGACCGAGATGATTCGGGTCGGACACGAAGCGGGGCATCAGATCGGCGTGCACGTCACCGGTGATCGAGCCATCGATACGGTTGCCGACGCGTTGATCGCGGCACAGACGTCCCATCCGCGTGACGATGCGCGGCACTACCTCATTCACGGAGACTTCATCAGTGCGCAGACACTCGCGCTCCTGGCCGAGCACAATATCGGCGTCAACATGAACCCCACGATCAAGTGGACGATCGCCGATCTCGAAGAGGGTGTCGTCGGCGTCGAGAGAGCGGCGTACGAGTGGCCGTACCGAAGTGCCGTCGAGTCGGGAGTGGCACTGATGAGCTCGTCCGATGCGCCGGTCACCACACCGGACTGGAGGCAAGGCATCTCGACGATGATGCTGCGGGAGAGCCGGGCGTCGGGCAGAGTCAGCGGGCCGGAGCAGACCATCGGTTTGGCCGACGCGATCCGCACGTACACGATCAACGCAGCGTGGCAGGACTTCGCCGAGGATTGGAAGGGCTCGCTCGAACCGGGAAAGGTGGCCGACCTGTGCATTCTCGACGGTGACCTCGCTGCGATGGATCCGCACGACATTCCTTCGGTGCCCGTTGTGTCGACCGTGGTCGGGGGTGTGGAGGTCTACAGCGCCTCCACGTGGGTTCGCCACTGAACGAGGGCGCGTCTGACCCAGAATGTGTGCGCTCAGTGACATGTTTCCGTCGCGACGATCGGCGACTGTTGTGTCGACGGTCACAACAGAAAGAGGGAGCGCATGTCGACGGATTACATCGTAGTGGGAGCAGGATCAGCAGGAAGTGTCATCGCCAGGAGGCTGCTCGATGCCGGTCACACCGTGCACGTGATCGAGGCCGGACCTGTGGATACCGATCCGGCGATCCACTCACCGCAGGGCTGGCCGACGCTGTTGGGAGGCTCGCAGGACTGGGGACTGTTCACCACTCCGCAGAAGCACGCCAACGATCGACGGATCTTCTGGCCGCGCGGACGCGTACTCGGCGGCAGCTCGTCCCTCAACGGAATGATCTACGTACGAGGGCATTCCAGCGACTACGACGGGTGGGCGTCCGCGACCGGCGATGCCGGGTGGGCCTGGGAGAACGTGCTGCCGCTGTTCAAGCGTTCGGAGTCGCACGAACTAGGGGCCAACGAGTTCCACGGCGGCGACGGGCCACTGCCGGTGTCCATCATGGGTACCCCGCATCCACTGGCGGCCGCCTTCGTCGACGCGGCCGTCGAACACGGGCACAAGCTGATCGACGACTTCAACGCCGACGAGATGGTGGGTGCCGGCTACAACCACACCACTACACGCGACGGCGAACGGATGAGTGCGTGGAAGAGCTTCGTAGGCCCGGTGATCGGGCATCCTGACCTGACCGTCACCACCGGGGCACTCGTTCACCGGGTGGTTCTCGAGAACGGCCGTGCGGTGGGAATCGAGTACAGCCGCGGGGGTTCCGAGGTGGAGCGATCGTTCGCGGATCACGAGGTGATCCTCTGCGGTGGAGCTCTCGGATCACCGAAGACTTTGCTGCTCAGTGGAATCGGACCCGCCGCGCACTTGGCCGAACTCGGGATCGACACGGTCGTGGACCTGCCGGGTGTCGGCGAGAATCTGCACGACCACCTGCTGCTGAGCAACATCTACGAGTCCCTCGCGCCGCTCGCAGCCGGTACGAACAATCTGCTCGAGGCGCAGCTCTACGCCCGCAGCAATGGATGGGCCGGCGCTGCACCGGATCTGCAGCCCCTGTTCATGCACATTCCGTACCCGGCCGACGGATACCCGGTGCCCGAGAACGGCTACACCATCGCACCCGGCATCGTCGCTCCCCGCTCGCGCGGGACGTTGCGGTTGGCGTCCTCGGACCCGAGTGAACTGCCACTGGCGGATCCGAACATTCTGGCCGACCCGTACGACCTCGAAGCGATGGTCGACGCGGTGGAGATCTGCCGTGAGATCGGTGCCTCCGACGCGTTCGCGCCGTGGCGGAAGGCCGAGGTGGTTCCGGGGCCGAGTGCGCGCACACGCGACGACCTGCGGGCCTATGTTCGACAGACCGCCGGCACGTACCACCATCAGGTCGGCACCTGCAAGATGGGTGCGGACTCGGATCCCAATGCTGTTGTCGGAGCGAATCTTCGAGTGCGTGGCGTCGAAGGGCTGCGGGTCGCGGACGCGTCGATCATGCCCACCGTGCCGTCGGGCAACACCAACGCGCCGTCCATCATGGTCGGTGAGCGGGCCTCGGATCTGATTCTGGGGAGGTAGATCGTAGTCGGGTGAGGGGGCGTGCGCTCTCACCCGGCGCGATACTCCCGCGGTGACATCCCGTATGTCTCCTTGAACAGTTTCGAGAAGTTCGAGGAATCGATCAAACCATGGCGCGCACAGATGGTTCCGATGCTGTCCGCGGCGAATCGAGGGTCGCGGAGATCGCGATGGCAGCGATCGAGCCGCCTGGATCTGATCCATCCGGCCACCGTGCGACCGTCGGACTCGAAGAGCTTCTGTAGGTAGCGCGTCGAGATGTGCAGGCGCGCAGCGAGAGAGGCCGTGGACAGCGAGGGATCGGACAGGTGCGATTCGACGAGGCCCTTGGCCTCGATCAGCAGTGTCGAACCCGGAGCCTCGTGGGGTGCTGCGTCGTCGAGAGCGGCACCGAGAAGATCGAGTACCGCGTGCTCGAGCATCGGCGTGGTGGGCAGAGTGCCGTCGAGGGCGTTGCGGCGCAGGGTATGCAGAAAAGGCGACACCAACGCGCCCACGCCGCGGGCACCCTCGATGCACCGCGCCGCCACAGTGGTCAGTTCACGAGAGTCGATACGCAGTTCTCGACGCGGGAACATCACGACGAACATCTCGAAATTGCCGGCGAAATGCAGCTCGTACGGGGCGCTGGTGTCGTACACCGCGAAGTCACCCGGGTTCAGCACGGCCTCGCGCTCGTTCTGAACGATCGTGCCGCGCCCCGTCAGCTGAAGACCGACCTTGATCAAGCCCGGATCGGACCGCCGGATGGTCGCGCGGGTCCGCCGGACGTCGACCTCGCGGCCGGTCACCTCGCTCAGTTGCAAGGCCCCCAGCGTCGATGACACCAGCGTGCCCTCGAACGACGACGGCCCGGTGGACACAGCGTCCAACGGCACGAACGCCGTCGAGACGTTCTCGCGCCATTGCTCGAAACTCTGTGCCACCGGGCTCATGTCATACGGCGGGACGGTTGTCGATCAGACGGCGAGCCTTGCCGATGGAACGCTCGAGGGCCGCGGGTGCGACGACGTCGACCGCAACGCTCACGCCGATGCGATCCTTGACGAGCTTCTTCAGTGTCGCCGCTGCTGGTGCGTGCGAGTCGAGTGCGGCGTCGGGGCGGGCCTCGACGAGAACGGTCAACGAGTCCATGCGGCCTGCCCTCTCGAGCACGCACTGGAACTGCGGTGCCAGCACGGGCACGGTCAGGATCAGCTCTTCGATCTGCGTCGGGAAGAGGTTGACGCCGCGCAGAATGATCATGTCGTCGGTGCGACCGGTGACCTTCTGCATCCGACGCATCGTGCGGGCCGTGCCCGGCAGCAGTCGCGTCAGATCGCGGGTGCGGTACCGGATGATCGGCATCGCTTCCTTGGACAACGACGTGAACACCAGTTCACCCTCCTCGCCGTCGGGCAGGACTTCGCCGGTCACCGGGTCGATGACCTCCGGGTAGAAATGGTCCTCCCAGATGTGGAGTCCGTCCTTGGTTTCGACGCATTCCATCGCGACGCCAGGCCCCATCACCTCGGACAGGCCGTAGATGTCGACGGCGTCCATGTCGAGAGTCTTCTCGATCTCCTTGCGCATCTCCTCGGTCCACGGCTCCGCGCCGAAGACACCGGTCTTCAGTGAGGTCTTGGCCGGGTCGATGCCCTTCTTGATCATCGCGTCCACGATCGTGAGCATGTACGACGGTGTGACCATGATGGCGTCGGGCTCGAAGTCCTCGATGAGCTGGATCTGACGATCGGTCATACCGCCGGACATCGGAATGACGGTGCAGCCCAGACGTTCCGCGCCGTAGTGCGCGCCGAGGCCGCCGGTGAACAGTCCGTAGCCGTAGGCCACGTGCACCTTGTCGGACGGCTTCACCCCGCCGGCACGAAGGCTGCGAGCGATGAGGTCGGCCCAGTTGTTGATGTCGTTCGCGGTGTAGCCGACGACGGTGGGTCGGCCGGTGGTTCCCGAGGACGCGTGAATGCGCGAGACCTGGTTCTGCGGGACGGCGAACATGCCGAACGGGTAGTTCTCCCGCAGATCGGCCTTGGCGGTGAACGGGAACTTCGCCAGATCCGACAGGTCCTTCAGATCGGTCGGATGCACCCCCGCGTCGTCGAAGGCCTTCTTGTAATGAGCAACGTTGTCGTACGCACGCTGCAGTGACCACTGCAGGCGCTCCAACTGCAGGGTGGAGATCCGATCGCGAGACGCGAACTCGATATCGGGGGTATCGGTGGGGGCGGACAGCACACTGGTCATGATTGCTCTCTCGTGTCTCAGGCGTCGAAGTCGACGGTCACGGTGTCGCTGAGGGGGAAGGTCTGGCAGGTGAGCACGAAGCCGGCAGCGACCTCGTTGTCTTCGAGGGCGTAGTTGCGGCGCATGTCGACCTCGCCGAAGGTGACCTTCGCGCGGCAGGTGCCACACACGCCGCCCTTGCACGCGAAGGGGAGATCGGAGCGCAGCTGCTCACCGGAATCGAGGATCGACTCGTCCTGGGGGAGAGTGCCAGTCACGGAGCGGCCGTCGAGGGTGATCGTGACCTCGCTGCTCGGTCCGGTCACGCCGGGTTCGCGATGCTTCTCCTGAGGCGGTGGCACGTCGTCGACGTAGAAGAGTTCGGCATGGACGTTGTCCTTGGCCACGCCGAGATCGCCGAGTACCTGCTGGGCGTCGGTCACCATTCCGAACGGACCGCACAGCCAGAAGTGATCGATCTCGGGGGTCGCGACGACGGAGTCGAGTATCTCGCGCAACCGGTCCGCGTCGAGTCTTCCGCTGAACAGTTCGACCTCGCGCGGTTCCCTGGACAGGACGTGAATGACGTCGAACCGGCTGCCGTACTGATCCTTGAGATCGGCGATCTCCTCGGCGAACATCACCGATCTGGTACGCCGATTGCCGTACAGCAGAACGACTTCGGCGTCGGGGTTCGCCAACACCGAAGCGGCGATCGAGAGCATCGGGGTGATGCCCGAGCCGGCTGCGATGAGCACGTGTCGGCCGCCTGCGGCCGGGTCGGCGTGAAAACTACCGCTCGGGCCCTGGACGTCGATTCGATCGCCTGCCTTGACGTCGTGGACCAACCACGAGGAGAACAGGCCGTCGCTCACCTCCCGCACACCGACGCGGGGACGCGCGCCCACCGGTGCGCAGATCGAGTAGGAGCGACGGTGCTCGACGCCGTCCACCGTGCGGCTGAGCATCAGGGATTGCCCTGGGCGAAAGTCGAATTCGTCCGTGAGGTGTTCTGGCACGTCGAACGTGACGGCGACGGCGTCGTCGCACAGTGACTCGACATCCGCGACGGTCAACGTGTGAAAAGGCTTGTTCCGCAGATTCTTCTGTACGGGTTCAGCGGTGACGGTCATCAAATTTCCTTCACGTGGTCGAAGGGCTCGAGGCAGTCGTCGCACCGGTACTGGGCTTTGCAGAGGGTGGCACCGAACTCGGAGGTGAGGCGGGTATTGGTGGAAGTGCACTGGGGGCAGGCGATCTGCCGCGGCTTCACTGTCAGGGTCAACGGGACCGGACCACTCGTCCGCGCCGGGGCGGGGCCGGGTACGGAGTAGCCGGCTTCGCGAAGCTTGCGCAGGCCCTCCTCGGAGATCCAGTCGGTGCTCCACGCGGGGGAGAGGCTGGTGACGATCTCGACCTCGGAGTAGCCGTGGTCGGTGAGCTTGTGCGCGATGTCGTCGCGCATCGTCGCCATCGCCGGGCATCCTGAGTACGTCGGTGTGATCGTGACGAGCACACTGCCGTTCTCGCGTACCTCGACGTCGCGCAGGACGCCGAGGTCGTCGAGAGTGAGCAGCGGCATCTCGGGATCCATGACGGTGGCGGCGATCTCGCGTGCCGTTCGTTCGAGAGTGGTCACCAGACTCCCTCCGGATGCGCTCTCGCCACGACCTGCATCTCGGCGATCAGCGGCCCGAATGCCTCGGTGTGGATACCTCGCCTGCCTCCACGGCCGCCGATGGTGCCCACGGACTTGCCCTCGGGTGCCTCCAACTCGGCGGCGTGCAGCACCTGTGCCAGAACGGAATCGAACTCCTCGCGCACGTCGCGTGGGTCGACGCCGACACCGACCTTCGCGAGTGCGATTTCCTCGTCCGTCGGCACGAACAGTTCGGAGACGTACGGCCAGATCCGAGCCACCGCGTCGCGGACGCGTCGCTTCGATTCCTCCGTGCCGCAGCCCAGAGTGACGACCCAGCGTGCCGAGTAGTCGCGGTGGTACGTCAGCTCTTTGACGCCCTTGTTCGCAACCGCGGCGAGAACGGGATCGCGGGAATCCTGCAGCCGAGTGAAGAGTGCGAGACGCCACGTCGAGAACACCAGAAGGCGCACCTGAGATTTGGCGAAATCACCGTTGTCGAGCTCGGTGAGTCGTACGTTCCGGAAGTCGGCCTCGTCGCGGAAGAACGTGAGCGCGTCCTCGGCCGGCGCGGGGGAGGTGTCCGAGATGAACGGCACGACCGTCGGGTCGGCTTTGGCGGCGCGGGCCAGCAGTAGCCGGGCCTGGCCGAGGAGATCGAGGCCGACGTTGGCCAGTGCCACTTCCTCTTCGAGTTCCGGTGCGCGGGTGCTCCACTCGGCCAGGCGCTGTGAGCTGATCAGCGCATCGTCGCCGAGCATGAGGCAGTACGCGGCAAGGGCTTTCAGGTCGACGTCGTCGGGCACGGTGGTGTCGACCCCGGCAAGTGGGTCGTCGAAACTTGTTCCGAAGGCCCACTGCCCGTGCGAATTCTCGTCGACGAGGCCCTCGTAGGCGTTGTCGTGATCGGTCATGAGTGCTTGTCCTCTTGCAGAGTGGGTCTCACATGTGGGGAACGTTGTCGGGGATCTCGTAGAACGTGGGGTGGCGGTACACCTTGTCGCCACTCGGCGCGAAGAACGGATCCTTCTCCGACGGCGACGACGCAACGATCGAGTTGGACGGAACCACCCAGATGCTGACGCCTTCGTTGCGACGGGTGTAGACGTCGCGCGCGTGTCGCAGGGCCATGTGGTCGTCGGCGGCGTGCAGCGATCCGACGTGCACGTGGTTCAGGCCGCGCTTGCCGCGTAGGAACACCTCGTACAGCGGCCAATCGGCTTTGACTGCTTCTCTTTTCGGTTCGACCGGCACATTGTCGGTGGGTACTGCGCCGTGTCCGCCCTCTGCGGTGAATTCCGTCATGATGCGTTCCTTGCTGCGAATGCGGTTGCGGCCTCGCGAACCCAGGCACCGTCCTCGTGCGCTGCGCGGCGGTTCGCGATGCGCTCGACGTTGGAGGCACCGTTGCCCTTGATCACCTGCATGAACTCGGACCAGTCGGGCTCGCCGAAATCGTGCGACTTGCGTTCTTCGTTCCACTTCAGGTCCGGGTCGGGGAACGTGACTCCGAGGGCCTTCGCCTGCGGGATCGACATGTCGACGAAGCGTTGGCGCAGTTCGTCGTTGGTGTGACGCTTGATGCCCCACTTCATGGACTGCTCGGTGTTGGGGGACTCGTCGTCCGGCGGGCCGAACATCATCAGTGCCGGCCACCACCAGCGGTTCACCGATTCCTGAACCATGGCGCGCTGTTCGTCGGTTCCGCGCATCATCGTCGCGAGCAGTTCGTAACCCTGTCGCTGATGGAACGACTCCTCTTTGCAGACGCGGATCATCGCGCGTGCGTACGGGCCGAAGCTGCTGCGGCACAAGGGAACCTGGTTGCAGATCGCTGCACCGTCGACGAGCCAGCCGATGGTGCCCACGTCGGCGTACGTCAGGGTGGGGTAGTTGAAGATCGAGGAGTACTTCTGCTTGCCCTCGATGAGCTTGACCGTCAGATCGGCGCGGTCTGCACCGAGCGTCTCGGCGGCGGAGTACAGGTAGAGGCCGTGGCCGGCTTCGTCCTGCACCTTGGCCATCAGGATCGCTTTGCGGCGCAGTGACGGCGCACGGGTGAGCCAGTTGCCCTCCGGCTGCATACCGATGATCTCGGAGTGCGCATGCTGGGCGATCTGGCGGATGAGCGACTTGCGGTAGCCGTCGGGCATCCAGTCGCGGGGCTCGACGCGCTGTTCGCGGGCAACGGTGTCGTCGAACCCGTCCTGCAGCGTCTCGGCGGACAAGGTGTTTGACGTGGTCATAAGTCCTACTTTCATTACCGAATGATCGGTTGGTAACCAGTATGCCTCGAGTGCGGCTCCGCGCACAAGAGCGGCTGCGCCTCACGTGCGTGGAACTTCGTAGCATGGGTCGAGTTTCTGTTCACATGGGTCGTTCCGCAGGCTCCACTCCCGCTCACATGCCGACGAAGGAGGCTCTCGTCTTGTTCAGGAACGCGTCGACGGCGGCCTTGTGGTCGGCGGTCTGGCCCAGGGCGGTCTGCGCCTGCGCCTCGCGGTCCAGTGCGTCGGACAGTCCGGAGCGCGCGATCAGCGACTTGACCTGCTTGTAGGCCTGGGTTGGTCCGGCTGCGAGTGACGCGGCCAGCGTGCGTGCTGTCTCGAGAACGTCGGCGTCGTCGACGACGCGATGTATCAGGCCCCAGTCGAGGGCCTGCGCGGCGGTGACCCTGTCGCCGAGCAGCATCAGACCCGCGGCCCGGCTCGATCCGAGTGCCTCGACCAGAGTGAAACTCAATCCCGAGTCACTGGCCAAGCCGATGCCGGTGAACGCCGTCGCGAACGTCGACTTGGTGCCCGCGACCCGAATATCTCCTGCGAGCGCGATTCCGAGACCGGCGCCGACGCAGGCGCCAGGAATGGCCACGACGATCGGTACGTCGAGCGCTGCGAGCCCTCGGATGACCGGGTTGTAGTGCTCACCGACGGTATCCATCGCTGTGGCCGGATCGGCCTCGAGCGCGGTGACATGCTCACCCAGATCCTGGCCGACGCAGAAGTTCTTGCCTTCGGCGGTGATGAGTACTGCGCGCACCTCGGGTGCGGCAGCGTTCTGGACGGCCTCCGCCAGCGCGACTTTTGTCGTCACGTCGAGGGCGTTGTGTGCCTCGGAGCGAGCGAGTGTGATGGTCGCCAGGCCGTCGGTGATGTCGAACCGTACCGTCATGCGTTCGTCCAATCGTGAAAGCCGCGACCGGACTTGCGTCCGATATCGCCGCGAGAAACCATGTCTCGCAACAACTGCGGGGGTGTGAACCTGTCGCCGAGGGTCGACGCCAGGTGTTCTGCGATCGCGAGCCGGACGTCCAACCCCACGAGGTCGGTCGACCGCAGCGGACCCATCGGGTGCTTGTAACCGAGTTCCATGGCGCGATCGATGGATTCGGCGTCGGCGACGCCTTCCTCCAACATCCGAATGGCTTCGAGCCCCAGGCAAACCCCGAGCCGTGACGTCGCGAATCCGGGGGAGTCGTTGACGAGCACCTCGGTCTTGCCCAGCAGCGACACCCACTGCCGTACTCGCTCCACCACGTCCGCGGCGGTGGCCGGCGCGCGCACGATCTCGACGAGAGTCGACGCCGGAACCGGATTGAAGAAGTGCATCCCGACGAAGCGACTCGGATCACTCAGCGCCGCACCGAGTTCGGCGATGGAAATAGAGCTCGTGTTCGACGCGATAACGGTCTCGGGCCCGGCGATCTTGTCGACGAGAGCAAGTACCTCGACTTTGAGCGACGGGATCTCGGGCACCGCTTCGACAACCAGATCGAGCTCGGCATGCAGGTCGGACGGCCCCGCGACCGTGGAGACCCGGGCGAGAATGGCCGACGGGTCCTCGCTGAGCTTGCCGCGCTCGTGCGCCCGAGCCAAGCCCGTCTCGACTCGACCGAGAGCGGCCTGCTGATCGGCAGCTTCGGCGATGACGACGGTGGATCCGAGCGCCGCGAAGACCTGCGCGATCCCTGCACCCATCCGTCCTCCGCCGACGACAGCCACTTTCACGGGAGCGGTCATTTTTTCTTCTCCAGAAATGCCGTCATCCGGCGTTGTTTGTCTTCGGTCTCGAACAGCACCGCCTGCGCGATGTCGTCGGCCCATGGATGTGAACCGGGTGCATCGAGGATCTTCTTGGTCAGCGTCAGCGCCAGGGGTGCTTGCTTGGCGATGCGATCAGCCAGGGCATGGGCGGCAGCCAACGGCTCGTCGACGACGTCCAGCACCAGGCCGGAGCGGAGTGCCACGTCGGCGTCGAGCGTTCGGCCACCGAGGAGAACCTGCTTCGCGACGGACACACCCACCAACGTCGGCAACCGGTAGCTTGCCCCGGCGGCAGCCATGATGCCCAGCCCCGGTTCGGGATTGCCGAACACGGCCGTCGGCGACGCGATACGGATGTCGCAGGCGTACGACAGCTCGGCCCCACCGCCGAGGGCGTAACCCCGCACCGCGGCGATCGTCGGAAGGGGCAGTGCGGCAAAGCGGTCGAACAGGTTTCGGTTGATGCCGCGTAATGCGTCGTCGCGGGTGCGGGCGCGCAGCTGATTGATGTCGGCACCCCCGGCGAAGTGCTCGCCCTCACCGGTCAGGATCACAATCTTCGGATCCTGCTCCACGAGCCCGCACACCTCGTGCAACTCACCGATCATCTCGGCGTCGATCGCATTGCGCTGCTTCACACGGGCCAGCGTCACGACGACGCGGTCGGCCTGCTCCTCGACGACGAGTGTGTTCACGGTGCCTCGATCAACATCGACACGCCTTGCCCGACGCCGACGCAGAGCGTCGCGAGTCCGCGGGACGCCTTCTCGCGTTCCATCCGGCCCAACAGCGTCAACAGGATTCGCGCGCCGGACGAGCCGAGAGGATGGCCGAGAGCGATGGCCCCGCCGTCGGCATTGACGATGTCCTCGTTCAGCTTCAACTGCCGGATGACGCCGAGCGACTGGGCTGCGAAGGCCTCGTTGAGTTCGACGGCACCGAGGTCGTCGGCCGACCACCCGGCGCGAGCGAGCGCCTTCTGTGTCGACGGCACCGGCCCGAGCCCCATGATGTGCGGTGCGATACCGGCGCTGGCGCTGGTGACGATGCGGCCACGAACCTCGAGGCCGTACTTCTTCACGGCTTCCTCCGACGCCACCACCAGCGCCGACGCACCGTCGGTGAACGGTGACGAAGTGCCCGCAGTGACGATGCCGTCCTTGCGGAAGACGGTCTTCAGCGTGCCGAGTTTCTCCAATGTGGTTCCGCGCCGCGGTGTCTCGTCCTGGGTGACGTCTCCGTTCTTGGTCGAGACGGGCACGATCTCGTCGGCGAAGCGTCCGGCATCCTGAGCAGCGATGGCACGCTGCTGGCTGCGGAAGGCGAAGGCGTCGGACTCGGCGCGGGTGATGCCCT
This sequence comes from Rhodococcus sp. 15-725-2-2b, assembly GCF_002259075.1. NCBI lineage: Bacteria > Bacillati > Actinomycetota > Actinomycetes > Mycobacteriales > Nocardiaceae > Rhodococcus > Rhodococcus sp. 15-725-2-2b. The sequence goes on from NZ_NPFL01000007.1 coordinate 142,426, forward strand.
CGCTGAGCGCGACCTCCTCGGCCGTCTCGCCCATCGACAGGGTGATCTTGGGGTCGGTCCCCGCGTCGTGCGCAGCGAAGGTCGGATTGGTGAATCGCCAGCCGAGGGCGGTGTCAAAGATGTCTCCGGGCTTGGCCCACGCCGTCCCCGGCTTCGCCATGACCCAGGGCGCGCGGGTCATGGACTCGACGCCACCGGCGACGATGATGTCGGCCTCACCGCTGCGAATGGTGCTCGCGGCGTTGGCCACTGCCGTCAGTCCGCTCGCGCACAGTCGGTTGACGGTGTAGCCCGGCACCGTGTGGGGGAGTCCTGCGAGCAGAACTGCCATTCTCGCCACGTCACGATTGTCCTCGCCCGCCTGGTTCGCGGCACCGAGAATCACTTCGTCGATTCGATCGACGGGCACGCCGGCTCGGCGGACGGCCTCGGCGACCACGATCCCCGCCAGGTCGTCGGGACGCACGGTCGACAGTGCGCCGCCGTAGCGTCCGTGCGGCGTGCGCGCACCGGCCACGAGAAATACTTCGCCCACTGGGAACTCCTTCGTACGGTTGCGTCATTAATAACCGAACATTCGGTCGTTTGGCAAGGGCTGCTGCCCATGGTGCTGTGGAATCGGCCTTCGGCTGAGAAGATGTGGACATGACAACCGCACGCGCGCCGCGCAGGACCGGCATGCCGGGCCGGCCCGGATACGATCTGGATTCACTGCTGGCCGTGGCGGTCAAGGTCTTCAACGACCGTGGGTACGACGGCACCAGCATGGAGGTTCTGGCGAAGCGGCTCGGTATCACCAAGTCCTCGATCTACCACCATGTATCGGGCAAGTCGGAGCTTCTCGAACTCGCCCTGTCGCGGGCTCTCAACGCACTGTTCGCCGTGACGACCGAAGATCGGGCCACGACCGGGCGGTACATCGACCGCCTCGAATACCTGGTGCGTCGCAGCGTGGACATCCTGTGCGCCGAACTGCCGTACGTGACGTTGCTTCTGCGCGTCCGCGGCAACACCGACGTCGAGCGTCGAGCGCTCGCCCGTCGCCGCGAGTTCGATTCGTTCGTCACCGGGCTCGTGGTCGCCGCCGCCGAAGAGGGCGACCTACGTCCAGGGGTGGATCCGGCCTTGGCGTCCAAGCTCGTGTTCGGCACGGTCAACTCGCTCATCGAGTGGTATCGCCCGCGCACCGGCGGATCCGTCGAGGAATTGGCCGACGCCGTGGTGGCGCTGACCTTCGACGGCCTGCGCCGCACCTAGCAACGCAAGTCTTGACTTCTCGGCGTTCGACGGCGATGGTAATTACCGACCGAACGTACGGTGAGATGGAGGCGTTGTGAGCAGACTTCTGGAAAGCTATGCCCAGGGCACGTGGTATTCCGCGACCGACGAGGGAACGCCGCTGCTGAGCGCAGTCGACGGCAGTGAGATCGCCCGGGTGTCATCCAGCGGTCTCGATGTCGCAGGCATGGTCGATTACGCCCGCACCGTCGGAGGGCCCGCGCTCGCTGCCCTGACGTTCCACGAGCGTGCAGCCCTGCTCAAGCAACTGGGGCTGACGCTGCTGGCCGGCAAAGAGGAGTTCTACCAACTCTCCCGGCACACCGGAGCCACCACTCGCGATTCCGGCGTCGACATCGACGGCGGTTTCGGAACCGTGCTGAGCTATGCGAGCAAGGCTCGACGCGAACTCCCCAACGAGACGGTCTACCTCGACGGCGCCATCGAGCAGCTCGGCAAGAAGGGCACCTTCCTCGGTCAGCACATCTACACCTCGCGGCGCGGTGTCGCCGTGCAGATCAATGCGTTCAACTTCCCCGTCTGGGGCTTCCTCGAAAAGTTGGCACCCGCGTTCATCGCCGGAGTGCCGTCGATCGTCAAGCCCGCCAGCCAAACTGCATACCTCACCGAGCTGGTGTTCCGCCGCATCATCGAGTCGGGCCTGCTGCCCGAGGGTTCGGTACAGCTGCTCTGCGGCAGTGCGCGCGGCGTGCTCGACCACCTCGGTGGTCAGGACTCGGTGGCCTTCACCGGATCGGCCGACACCGCAGCGACCCTGCGCTCACACCCCAACGTCGTCGGTGAGGGACTGCACTTCACGGCCGAGGCGGACTCTCTGAACGCATCCATCCTGGGTTCGGATGTGACACAGGATGATCCGGAATTCGACCTGTTCGTCAAGGGTGTCTTTACCGAGATGACGGCCAAGGCCGGTCAGAAGTGCACGGCTATTCGCCGCGTGTTGGTGCCGCAGGACTCGGTCGAGCCCGTCATCGAGGCGCTGAAGGCCAAGCTGGAGAAGGTCGTCGTCGGTGATCCGGCAGACGACGGTGTCACCATGGGTGCACTCGCCAGCATCGACCAGCGCGACGAAGTCCTCAAATCCATTCGCGGACTGACCAAGTCCGCCACTGTGGTGTTCGGTGACCCGGAGACGGTGGATCAGCGAGCGGGTGCGTTCATGGCACCGGTGCTGCTGAAGGCCGGCGACAAAACCGCATCCGAACCGCACGAGATCGAGGCGTTCGGGCCGGTCTCGACCGTCATCGGTTACGAGAACGCTGCAGACCTGCTCGATCTGGTGGCCCGCGGAAAGGGTTCTCTGGTCGCATCTCTGGTGACCAAGGACGCTGCGATCGCCCGTGAGGTCGTGCTGGGCAGTGCGCCGTACCACGGCCGCATCCTGGTCCTGAACTCCGAGGACGCCAAGGAATCCACAGGCCACGGCTCGCCACTACCGGTACTGGTGCACGGCGGTCCGGGCCGAGCGGGCGGCGGTGAAGAACTCGGTGGTATCCGCGGCGTCCTGCACCACATGCAGCGCACTGCAATTCAGGGAACACCGGACGTCCTGACGGCCATCGGCAACAAGTGGGTCGCCGGGGCGAAGCAGACGACCGGCGACGTCCACCCGTTCCGTAAGAACCTCGGCGAGCTGAAACTGGGCGACACCATCATCGGTGGACCACGGCAGGTCACCCGCGCAGACATCGATCACTTCGCCGAGTTCACCGGCGACACGTTCTATGCACACACCGATCCCGAAGCAGCAGCGGCCAATCCGTTGTTCGGCGGAATCGTCGCGCACGGCTACCTGGTGGTCTCGCTGGCAGCCGGTCTGTTCGTCGACCCGGCACCGGGCCCCGTCCTGGCGAACTTCGGCGTCGACAACCTGCGCTTCCTGACGCCCGTCAAGGCCGAGGATTCACTGACGGTGACACTGACCGCCAAGTTGATCACTCCGCGTCAGAGTGCCGACTACGGTGAGGTGCGTTGGGACGCAGTGGTCGTCAACCAGGACGGTGACCCGGTCGCCACGTACGACGTGCTCACTCTCGTCGCGAAGCCCGAGGCCGCATCATGAGCATGCGAGTAGCCGTCTGTTACGGGATGCCCGAGGACACTGCCGCATTCGATCGTCACTACGCCGAGGTGCACATGCCCCTCGCGCGGGCTGTCCCCGGTTTGGTCGACTTCACCTGGGGCACGCTCGACTCGCTCGACGATTCACCGCCGCCGTACTACGCGATCGCCAGCCTGTACTTCGCGGACGAGGCATCGCTGAAGACCGGCTTGGCCTCGCCCGAGATGAAGGCGGCAGGCAAGGATCTGCGCAACTTCGCGACCGGTGGCGTCACGATGTTCACCCAGAACGAGCGATCGGTGTTGCAGCCGTGACGGATTCGAAGATCGCTCGAGAGATGTTCGAGGTCGATGCCGCATCGCGCAAGCTCGGAATCGAGCTGATCGAGCTGTCACCCGGGCATGCCAGGATGTCGATGGTCGTCACCGAGGACATGGTCAACGGATACGCCATCACCCACGGCGGCTACGTGTTCTTGTTGGCGGACACCACGTTCGCGATGGCCTGCAACTCCCACGAGGACTCGGCCGTCGCAGCCCGCTGCGACATTCGTTACCTGCGTCCGACGAAGACCGGCGACGTCCTGGTCGCGGACGCCGTCGAGCGTGCGAGGTTCGGCCGCAACGGGCTGTACGACGTGTCGGTGTCGTGTCGAGGTGAGCTGGTCGCAGAGTTCCGAGGCGACAGTCGCACGATAGCGCGGTAGCGATCGAACCCGTGGAAGTACTGTGAGTCGGTGACCACTGCGGACCTCTCGGCGCTGGCAGACGCAACCGCCGCAGCTGTGGGCGGTGCCGTGTCGGTGATGGACCCGCAGGGCTACGTGGTCGCGTACTCGTCGGTTCCAGGGCAGCCGATCGACGACGTACGGCGCGACGGCATCCTGGGCAAACAGGTTCCGGCCCGATACATGGTGCATCACATCGATCCGGATTTCCGGCGTAGTTCGACGGTCCATGTGGTCGACGTGGCGGGAGCGTTGCCGCGTCTGGCAGTGGCGGTCTCGGCGGACGGGGAGTACCTCGGCTCCATCTGGTGCATCGTCTCCACACCTCCCTCCGGTCCACCCGATCGAGGTGTGGTGACCGCATTGACGCGCGCTGCGGCTGCCGCGGCACCGCTGCTCCTCGCTCGGCTCCGTCCGACCGGACCCGGTAACTCCAGGGCCCGTGCCTTGTTGACTGATCCCGCCGTCGTCACCTCGCCGGGTAGCCGATTCGCGGTTGTGGCGGCGACGGTCGACTCGGCGCAGCCCGGTTCCCTGTTGGTGCGGCTCGGGGGTCTGTTGGAGCTCTCGTTCGGCGGAGATGCGGATTCCGGTTTCATCGTCGATGGTCACGTCGTGTTCTTCGTCGTGGCGAGGGACGATGACCGCGGTGTCGCCGAGGAGGCCGAGGAGGTGCGGCACCGGGCACAGGGTGCATTCGGTGTTCCGGTGACCTTCGCGATCGGTGGGCCGCATGCCCGGCCCGCGGTGGCGCGTGCCCACGCGCACTGGACGCTGGGAGCGATCGAGACAGGTGCATACACCACGACATTCGCGCAGAGTCGGGTGCCGGTCACCCTGAAGAGGGCGTCCGATGCGCTCTCGGACGTGCCGCTGGCGATTCCGGCCGTAGAACGAATGCTCACCTACGACGCTGCCGAAGGGACCGACTACGGCGCGACGGTGCTGGCGCTACTCGCGCACGAATCCAACGTCGCCGCAGCGTCGGCATCGCTGTATCTGCACGCCAATACCTTTCGCTATCGGCTGCGGCGGACGAGGGAACTCTTCGATCTCGATCTCGATGACCCCGATACTCGATTGCTCGTGTGGATGTCGCTGCGGCTCAGGGCCGAGCGGACAGGACCTTCCCCGGATTGAGCAAGTAGTGCGGGTCGAGTAGTTCCTTGATGCCCCGCTGCAGTTCGGCTGCGACCGGGTCGAGTTCGGTTTCGAGGAGGTCCCGTTTGAGCAGCCCGACTCCGTGCTCGCCGGTGATGGTTCCGCCGAGTGAGAGAGCGAAGGCCGCGATCTCGTCGAACGCTCGGTGAGCCTTGGCCAACGATGCCGGATCGCTGGGGTCGACGATGACCGTCGGATGAATGTTTCCGTCACCGGCGTGGCCGACGACTCCGATGACGATGCCCAGCCGGTCCGCCACCCGACCCACCTCGTCGATCATCGTCGCAAGTTGTGAAATGGGTACGGACACATCGTCGACCAACGGTGAACCCAGGCGCTCCAGCGCGGGATAAGCCAGGCGACGGGCCTGGACGAGTTGTTCCGACTCGACCTCGTCCTCGGCGACTGCCACGTCGGTGGCGCCGGATTCGGTGCACAGTGCGGCGATGGCCTCGAGTTCCTGCACGGCACCGTCGCCGATGTCGGACTGCGCGATCAGCACTGCCGCCGCGTCGGTTCCGAAGTCCATCCGTGCGTAGGCGTCGATCGCGGCAATGGTGGTGCGGTCCAACAGCTCGAACAGGCTCGGGGTGATACCTGCCGCACGGATCTGTGTGACGGCTTCGCCGGCGGCAACGGTCGACGGGAAGGTGGCGGCCATGGTCAGCGGAGTAGCGCTGGGGAAGTCGAGGCCGACGGTGACCTCGGTGATAATGCCGAGGGTTCCTTCCGATCCGACGAACAGGTCCGCGAGGGAGAGGCCCGCAACACCTTTGACGGTGCGGCGACCGACGAACGTCGCTCGGCCGTCGGCAAGCACCACGCGCAATCCCCGCACGAACCGAGCTGTCACGCCGTACTTCACGCAGCACAAGCCGCCCGCATTGGTGGCAACGTTGCCCCCGATCGTCGACGCCTCCCAACTGGACGGGTCGGGCAGGTACGTCAAACCCTGTTCACGGGCAGCGTCTTTCAGTTCCTTGTTCGTCACGCCGGGTTGCACGACGGCAACGCGGTCGACGACGTCCAGCTCGATGATCTCGTTCATGCGGCGAGTGTTGAGTGCTATGGCTCCGTGGCTGGAGTTCGCGGCGCCCGCCAGGCCGGTCAATGCTCCCTGAGGTACCACTGGAATGCGGTGTGTCGATGCAATTCTCATGATCGCCTGGACGTCGGACTCGGTGGTCGGTATTACCGCGACGAGCGGAAGTGTGGATTCGCAGAGGGCTGCCGCGTCGCGTCGATAGCTTTCGAGGATGTCCGGATCGGTCACCACCGCGTCGGAGCCGAGGGCCTGCGTGAGTTCGTCGAGGATCGGCGAGTCGAGCACGAGCCTCGACGAGGGTGCAGTCATGAGTCCGAGTATGACCCTCCGTCACTGGCGGCGTCTGCGTCGTTTCGGACCAACATCAGCGCGTTGATCGGTGGATTTCGACGAATGTGCAGGCACCCACGCTCGGCATCGTCCGTGCCACCTTGACAAACCATCGTGTCGGCGGTCACAGTGATTACCGACCGAATGGACGGTGAGTTATATCCGGTTTTCGGTCGCCGAGATTGTTCGTGTTCGATCCCTTTCACCCTGCCTCATGACACTCCGAATCGCCTTCAGTATCCGAGCGCCGGAGCCCGAACGAAACGAGACAAGTCGATGTCAACACAGGTCGAGACGCCCACCGGGGTGTCGCGCGAGCACCGCCGCGCCGCGATGGCCAGCATGGTCGGAACCACGGTCGAGTGGTACGACTTCTTCATCTACGCGCAGGCGGCGTCGCTGATCTTCGCCCAACTGTTCTTCGCGCCCATGGGCTCGTCCGGGCAGCTCGTCGCCTACGTCACCATCGGCATCAGCTTCGTCTTCCGGCCTCTCGGGGCCATCGTTGCGGGGTACTTCGGTGACAAGATCGGTCGCAAGAAGGTCCTCATCGCGACCCTCACCCTGATGGGTGCGGCGACCGTCGGTATGGGACTGCTGCCGACCTACGCGACCATCGGCATCTGGGCCCCGATCATCCTGATCGTGCTGCGCATCCTGCAGGGATTCTCCACCGGCGGCGAGTGGGGCGGCGCGGCGCTGATGGCCGTCGAACATGCCCCGAAGGGCAAGCGCGGAATCTACGGTGCCGCAACCCAGATGGGCGTTCCGCTCGGCATGCTCATCGCGGTGGGAACGTTGGCGTTGTGCACCGGCTTGCTCAGTGAGGAGCAGTTCGAGGCCTGGGGCTGGCGCATCCCGTTCCTGATCAGCTTCGTGCTCATCCTCGTCGGTTTCTACATCCGACGCCGCGTCGAGGAGACTCCGGTGTTTAAGGAGCTCGCAGAACGCAAGGAGCGCAACCACACTCCGGTTCGTGCACTGTGGCGCACCAACAAGAAGCAGGTCATGCTCGCTGCGCTGTCGTTCATCGGCACCAACGGAAACGGCTACATCATCGTCGGCGGTTTCATCGTGGCGTACTCGACGCGCGAACACGGACTCGCTCGCGTGGATGTGTTGGTGGCCAGCCTGTTCGCGGCCATCGTCTGGGGAGTGTTCACTCTGCTCGGCGCACATCTGTCCGATCGCTACGCCCGCACCACGATCATGAACCTCGGCAACGCGGCAATGGTGTTGTGCGCCATTCCATTCTTCCTTCTCGTCGACACCGGTGAGTTGCACTGGATCTACGTCGCCCTCGGGCTGTTCGCCGTCGGACTCGGACTGTCGTACGGACCGCAGCCGGCTCTGTACGCCGAGATGTTCCCTGCTGCTGTGCGTTTTAGTGGAGCATCCATCGGCTACGCGATCGGCACGGTGCTCGGTGGAGCTTTCGTTCCGACGATTTCCGAGGCACTGTTCAAGGGAACCGGCACCTCGATGTCGATCTCGATCTACCTGATGATCCTGGCGGCGATCTCCTTCGTGGCAACCTCGCGCATCAAGAACCGTCGAGACGAGGATCTGAACGTCTGACGCACCTGCTCGAAAGCCCCGAAACCATCACGGTTTCGGGGCTTTCGTTGTATGTACGCAAGACCGACCGCGACGGCTGAATCAACACGGACCAACGCGCCCGCTCGTTGCCATCTTCGCCAGACTGCCTGCAGGGAAAGGATAAGGCAGGACCGGGTTTTCGATCATGCCGACCGATCGCGGCCCCGGATTCACTCGCTCGCGCATTGTTCGTGCTGACGTGGCATGTGGCGTCGGCGATCGGCGCGGATCGCTGCGGTGACCAGAGTGACTGTCGCGGCGACAACGCACAGCCAGCTGAGCCAGAGCAGACCGCCGATCGAGGTGGTCACGCCAGCACCCCCGAAGGCGACCGCGCCCGCGACCAGACGGTTGAGGTGACGTTTTCCCGGTTGCCGGACAACGCTTGCGACGAGACCCAGCCCGATGACGGCGAGGGCGAAGCCAACGATGATGTAGACGTGCGGCCGGTCGCTTCGAGTTGTCAGAAAGATCAGTTCGTCCGGGTTGGTCATCTGGAAGAGGGTCACTGCTACGCCCGTCGCAGCAGCAATCCCGCAGGCCGTGCATGTGTTACGAACGGCTTTCCCGCTTCGCAGCCACACAGCCACGACCGCGAAGGGCGTCACCCATACAGTCAACGCGAGATAGACCGGCCACATCTCGGACGGTGCGACCGAGGCCGCAGGCTCGTACAGATTTCGGTCCGGAAGTATCCATGCTCCGACGAGCGTCAGCCAGGCGGCGGGGACGGTCCATGCAACCGCAGCCACCCAGGACAGCGCACCCCGTTTGCCGACGATCGCCGCGACCGCCGACACTCCGACCCAGATCGCGATGTAGAACACGATCAGGGCTTGTGCCGTATTCACTCGTTTCCACAGCCCTCTCACGCAGTTGTTCGGTGTGTTGTCCCGCGCGTGCAATCACTCCCATGAGGTCGCCGACGATGAGGGTGCCGGTCAGGTCGCGCTCACGTCGGAATCACGAACTGGTGGTGCAGCTTCTTTGCCCCAGCGCTGGAGTGCGCCGACTGCATCACGCAAAGCGAGACCTCTCTCGGTCAGCGCATACGCCCGAGTGTTGTGCCGGAGGGGGAGACGAGTCAACACGCCGGCCGCTTCGAGTTCGCGTAGTCGGGTAGCGAGCATGTTCGTCGGTACTCCGAGGTCGCGCTGCAGATCGCCGTACCGTTGCGGTTCCGCGAGTAACCGCTCGACGATGAGAAGTGACCACCGGGCACCGACGATGTCGAGGGCGGCGGCGAGGTCGCTCATTCGGCCGTATCGGTGGCCGGCTTCATCCAGAACGGCGAGTAGTGGTAGCCGTCGAGGTCGTCGAACTGACGTTGATACATGAAGGCGTAGTCATCGGTGTCTCCGATGCGTCCGCCGGCAGCGCCGGCGCGCTCGGTCAACTCGTCGACTGCCTCTCGGCTACCGAGGTCGAACGAGACCGTGACCTTCGACGGGGTGTCGGGTCCGCCGATCAGCTCCTCGGTGCCGCCCACGCTCGCGTACATCTCGCGACTGCCGAGCATGACGTACTGCCCCGGTGTGATGGCGAAGCACGACACGTTGTGATCGGACATCTCGGTGTTCAGGGGCCAACCGAGCGCAGTGTAGAAGGCGGTCGCGCGTTCCACGCTCTCGACGGGGCAGGTGATGAACAGGCTCATGCCCTCGATGCTTGCAAAATGCAAGTGCGGCGTCAAGGTCTGAGTTTTGCGACCTCAACTCAGTTGCTCGATGGAACGGCCGAGCATTCTGCTCGGCCCAAAGCAGTCACTCGGATGGGCTGACCTTGTCCACCATCGCCGTCGTCAATGCAAAGATTTGTTCTGTCCAAGTCGCGTAGGGGCTTCAAGTCGCCGTCCAGGCTGACCCCTGTGGCGTACTCGACGGTTGGGGCCTGCGGACGCCCACGTCGTTGTATATACGCGTTAAGGTCGGCACCAATGACGGTTGGTGCATGATCGCTGTATGCGCTTCTCACAACGGCACGGACACGTTGCGGTCAGATCCGCCATCCAGCTCGAAGGATTGGACGACGCGGCGCGAACAGAGATTTGGAACATGATTTACTCGCTCATATTTGATGGCTCGGAGCGGTACCAAATCGACTATCTGTTCCGTCCCATTTGGGCTTTCACCTTCGAGCGAGACGCGGACGACTACGGGAACATCTACATCGATCGACATGTGAAGAATCTGGTAAAGGTAGGAGCATGGTACGAAGTCTACGATTTGATCGAAGCGATTTACCCACATCACGATTCTTTCGCTGAGTACATCAACCGAGTGCTGGAATCGGTACGATCGGGCTACCGAGTCGTGGACGGCAAGGTTGCCCCGATCTCCACTGACGAGGAGATCGCAGAAGTCGAGCGTGCTATCGCCACCGATCATTCCGGTGTCAGTCACCACTTCACGCGCGCACTGGAGCTCTTCGCCGATCGCGAAGCACCGGACTATGCAAATTCCATTAAGGAATCCGTCAGTGCGGTCGAATCAAAAACTCGCGATTTGACCGGCAAGACCACACTCGGTGCCGCGTTGGACGAGATCAAGAAGGCCGGAACTTTCACACATCCAGCGCTCATCGACGGGTGGAAGAAAATTTATGGGTGGGTCAGCGACTCCGACGGGGTGCGACACGGAGGCCAACAGGTACCGGCGGTTGATCAGAATCTCGCCCGATACATGCTGGTGACCTGTTCTGCGTTCGTCAATCTACTAAGTGGCGCACAGAACACTGGCGAGGAGACCGAGAGCCAACATTAGTGGCGTCTCGATTCGTGGATCGCCCACGATCACGGCTCTTTCAAATAATCACTCGGCGGTCGCCTGGAGGCCGCTTTCGCAGGTCGCGGGTGGTGCCTTGTAAGACCACTGAGTCGGGCAAGCTTCCAAAGGTGACCGAATGCCACCGGCCACGTGCTGGTGACATTCGGCAAAGACGCTAGCGCGCCGTGAAGCCCCCTTGATACGCAGGAGTTGGCCGACGAGTAGACCGACGGGGCCGAGTCCGACGACGGCAGCGGTTCGCATTCGGGTCTGACATGCGGCAGCTGCTCATCGATGTGCCACGAGAGACAATGCAGCAGCAATTCGGGCGATCGGATATCGACCGACCGATCGTCTCGAGTGCTCAGTCGGCGACCGTGCAAGCACTCACAGGCGCGCTGTTCGGCCCGGAAGGCGGCGGTTCTGCTCCCCGAATCGAGATCGAGAAGTCATCCGCCCTTGTGGAATTCATCGCGACGATGGCCGGACTGGCAAATGATCTCGGTGCGATTCGACAGCAACAAGCCCTGTCCTTCATCGCGGCCAACATTTCGAATCCCGAGCTGTCCGCCGCCGACGTCGCATCCGCTCTGAGAGTGACGCTGCGGCATCTCAACCGTTCGATGGCTCAGGCTGGAACATCGGTCAGTAGGACCATACGAGAAGAGCGGCTCGACCGCGCGATTCTCGCGCTGCAGACGACAGTCAACAAAAGCATCAGCGATATTGCCGCCGAATGGGGATTCAGCTCGCACGCTCAGCTCTCGACCTTGGTTCGCCGACACTACGATCTCACCCCGAGTGAAGTGCGAGATCACCCCGGGCCTCTTCGATTCGTCAGGGAATCGCGCTGACGCCAGGTTCGCGAAAGCTGCTGCGGCGCAGTATATGCAGGGGCTATCCTGACGTAGTCGATACTGTCGACGCACAGTACTACTCCAGTTCGACGTCGCCGGCGACTCGATGAGGCCCGTGGCTGACGGCCTGACCGCTGTCGGGGTGCCGATCAGGACGCGACGCGGTCGCGCGAATGCATGCTCGACCCGAACTGTGAACGGGCCGCTCGAATACTCGACACGTGTGGAGTGTGCGTTTCAATCGGCTCGCTCGACGCCACTGCGTGTGAGGACCAGTCCGGTCCCCACGACGCCGATGATGGTGATCGCCAGCGCAATCGATGACCAGCCCTCGCTGTGCCAGTACACATCTTCGAGCGTGATGAGCAATGCTGCTTCGTCGACGATCAGCGCCAGGGCCACCCCGAGTACCGCTCCCATCCACGACCGTGTCCGTGGCGAACGGTCCACGAGACCGAAGACGGCGACGGCTGCCAGCAACAGAATCCCCCACAGGTAGTGGTGCAGGTGCACTCCGCCGGCGCTGATGTCGCCGACATCGCTGGTGTCGATATGTATAAGCCAGGTGACCAGCCGGGCACCGCCGAAGGTGACGGTGAATGCCAACCACGCCAGCACGATTCCGCGGCGCGCCGGGTCGATCTGTCTCCAGCGGTAGGGAAATCCGAAGCGGGCGTGCTGGGTTGTCTCGGAGTCGTCGTCAACAGGTTCGTTCGGCATCACGGTCATTGTTCCGCATCGGCGCTAACGGTCCGGTACGCGCGTTCGTGCGTCTACAGACGGTCCGCACTCAGAGTTCCACAGCGACCGGTTGCGCCGGAGGCGACCGCTCGAAGACGTGTCGTGGCAGCGCGATCGCCTCGCGCGGTATCGTCGGTTCGGTGTCGAGTCGCCGGCACTCGTATCGACCTATCCGTCTGACTTCGGATCGGTTTTTCGACGAAGGCCAGGGCGACCTCGCGTGGCCGGGGAGGATTCTGCATGGCAGCACATCGCGACACCGAGACCGCGCATTCACCGTCCACCTCGTTCTCGGAATCGATAGGACTGGTCGTCACCATGCAGTTCGCACCCATCCGACGACTCGACGACAACGCCCTTGCCGGAGCCGAACTCCAACTACGAGGCCCTGCCGGTTCTGCACTGGACTCCGCTGACGCGCTGCGCCGCGCCGCGCACCTGATGCAACAGCGACCCCAATTCGATCTGCACAAGACCACACTTGCGAACACCGCACCTGCACGCACCCTCGCCGAACACCTGCCCCTGATCCTCACCGTCGACGCGCAGTCACGCCGCGCCCTCGACGACAGCGACCGCGAACGCACATCGACGATGCTCGAACGCGTCGTCGTCACCGTCGACGCCTCAGCCGTCCTCGCCGACCCCCACCAGGCCATGGCCGCAATAGCATCCGCGCGGACCGGTGGAAAGCTGATCGCACTCGACGGCGTCGGAGACCACCCCCACGCGACGACCCTTCTGCCGTTGATCGAGCCCGACATCGTCATCACCGCAGCGGACCTGCTCACCGAAACCGGACACGACGTCGGAACCACCACTCATGCCCTCGCCGCCTACGCCGAGCGCTCCCACGCAGTGATCGTCGCCGAAGGCGTCGACACCGAAGCCACCCGCCTGGCCGCGATCACCATCGGAGCCACATACGGAACGGGGCAACTGTTCCCGGCAGTCGAAGACCCTGCCGAACTCCTCGACGAGCCGGTCGTTCCTATGCCCGCTGACCCGGTCTGGACCACACCGACCACCGACTCGAGCACCCCCTACGCGATCGCCTCGGCACACGCCACCGCCCGGCGCGGAACGAAAAAGCTGTTGATTCAGATGAGCAAATCCCTCGAAGCGCACGCCGCAGCGTCCGGATCATCGATGATCGCACTCGGCACTTTCCAACGCGCACAACACTTCACACCCACCACCTCCGCTCGATGGCATCATCTCGCAGAAACCATTGGTTTCGCCGGGGTCTACGGCGTGGGCCTACCCGCCCTCGTCGACGGCAACGTTCGACATGCCCCACTCGACCCGGGCGACCCACTCGTCCAGGAATGGACCGTCATCACCCTCGGTCCACACCACGCGGCACTTCTGTCCGCACGTGACCGCCACGACAACGGCCCTGACCTCGACCGCACTTTCGACTTCGTGCAGACCTTCGACCGAGCCACCGTCACCCAAGCCGCCCGAGCGATTCTGCGGCGCTACCCGCACTGAACAGCACACATCGGCCAGCATGCGGGGTCCCACGGCCGCCGGACAGCATCCTCGGTTCCAGCGAACAATGCGCACCTATGCAGATTTCAGGGACGCAGCCGTGGGTCAGCTGGACTCGCGATCGACACAGCTCGTTCGATTCAGATGCTCACACGGATCACTCTCCTGATGGAGAGCGTGCCGCTGACCGCCTCGGACATCATGACCTGGATATGTGATTATCCACAGTGACTGCAGACCTTCTGTCGGGTTCGACCAGTGATATGTCACAGAGCTACGACAAATAACAGGTCTGCAGTACGTTTTAGGCTATTCCGCTGGTCCGTAGGGTTGTTTTCTGGACACAATAGGTTTGACGATTGTTCAGGAATCAACCATGCCCTCGATTTTGCCCCAGAAGGGCGTCGAGGGATCAGCCAGGAGTGCGCCCATGACTACCCCTCTCCTCCCCGACGTGCCCTCGGCACGCACCATCGAATACGTAGACCGTTCCCGCTCGGTTTGCAGTGTGCCGACGGACAGGACGGGCCTCGTCCGGGGGCGAGGGCTGGACTCCGTTCACCGGTCGACGCCTTGCGCGGACGGAGCCTTGACATTGACAGCCGCGACGCCGTCGGGCTCCCCGGAACTGTGGTCCCGCTACGTCGAAGGAGCATGGGAGTCGTATTCACGCCACGGTGTCACCGCGGCTCTCGACATGGAAGAAGTGGCTTCCGGCGCAACGACAGCACTGTTCTACGTGGTGTGCGATGAGGCAGGAGAGATGCTCGGCGGCGTTCGAGCCCAGGGGCCGTACGCGATGGTCGAGCAATCCCATGTCCTCACCGAGTGGAAGGACTCGCCCGGACTGGCACCGGTTACCGACCTGCTTCGGTCTCGACTTCCCCACGGAATCGTCGAAATGAAAAGCGCGTGGGTCGATGCGGGGGCCGCAGGGCGGACGGTGTCGAATGTCCTGGCTCGAACAGCGTTGCCGACGCTCGAATTGACCGGCAGCCGGTACCTGTTCGCCAGCGCGGCCGATCACGTCCTGCGTTTGTGGGAGAGTTCCGGTGGGCGGATCGACCACGGCATCCCCGCTGCCGCGTATCCGAGCGAGCAGTACCGGACCGTCATGATGTGGTGGGACCGAACTACCCTCGCGCAGGCCGCGCAGCCCGAGGTGTGGCGCTCGATGGTCGACGAGGTCCGCGCACTGTGCGGGGACGATCGGCAGGTCCTGTTCGTGGCATAGCGGCTCGCTACATCACTGGCGTCGACCATTTTCGTGTTGCCGACCCTGTAGGGTGCCCTGCCAGCTGATCGTCAAGGTCCCCGCGTGGCAGGCGCGGTCTCGGCCGTCGGTCTTGGCTCGGTAGAGCGCGGCATCAGCGGCGCGGACGACTGCATCGAGTACTTGATCGAGACCGCCCGATTCGGTCGAAGCGAAGCTTGTCGCGGGTGACGCACCGTCATCGGACGCGGCCGGTCGCACGTCCACAGTCACCGTTCCGATACTCACGGTCACCGTGCAGTCGGACCGGACTCGGTCGAGTATCCGCCGCGTGAGCTCGTGATCCTCTCGGTGTGTGGCGAGGATCAGGAACTCTTCGCCGCCGGTCCGGGCAACCACCGCATCCGATGCGCCGACCACCGCGTGCACCGCATTCGCCAGGGTGGCGGCAACCGCGGCGAGCGTTCGGTCGCCGGCTGTGTGACCGGCCGTGTCGTTGACGGCCTTGAAGTAGTCGACGTCGACTACGAGCGCAGACAACGGTTTCCCTCGCTCGCAGGCCTCGTGCACCAGGATCCCGGCGTTCGACAGCAGTCCGCGTCGATTGACCAGACCGGTCAGCGGATCCGTGTCGGCCAGTTGTTGCAGTTTCCGGTTGACCACCGACAGTGTTCGGCGCAGGCCACCGATGAGCGCGACCGGCACCAGCACCGTGGTCACGGCGGCACCGATAGCGACCGCAGTCACCGCCCACCCGGAAGACCCCACACTGATCACCGACAGTGCCGTGGCCATCACCACCGAGACCGCGGACAGGCCGGCAGTCACACGTGGTGGTGAGCTCGATGCGGCGATGGCCGGAACGATGGCCAACATCGAGGTGACCGCACGCGTTCCTGCCGGATCCGCGATCAGGTAGGCACTGATCGCGACTCCGGTCATACCCCCGAAACCCAGGACCGCGAATTGGCGTTCGCTCAACCGCCCCACCCTGGCGGCGAAGAGCACGGTGACTGCGGTGAACGTCAGCACGGCGATGAGAACCGGAAGTGCGTTCGGCCGTAGGAATGTCGGTGACAGCAGCGCAATGGCCAACAGCGGCACCGCACCGGTGGCGCTCGCGATGACTGCGGCCGTGCGGGTGTCGAGCCGTGATCGCCAGAAGTTCGTGCGCCGACGAGGCGACTGGTCGATCACGTTCATCGGATGATTCCTCGGATCAGGGTTGGGCGAACCCCACAAACAGTATCTGTCGGAGCTCCTCGCCGGTGGTGCGCCCGCTCACACGTTTGCAGGACCGGCGGCAGGGTCGAGGCCGGTGCGTACCAACCCATCCAGATCGATCCGCCGCCGACCTGAAGGAAGTGGTCCGCCGCGGCCGAATGCCCTCACGGCAGCGGTTACAGCGGCACCCCCGAGTGCGACGTCTCCGCCGAGCTGGGGCCACGTCGAGAGCGTGCGCCCGATCTCCGGCACCGACGCAATCATTCGAGGGGTCAGCTTGCTCGGTTCGAGCAACGTCGCTGCAATTGTGCTTTTCTGCTCGATGGTCATGTCGGCCAGATCCTCGGTGTCCATTTCGCCGAGCAGTCCGTGAAACACCGGTCGGTCGGGTTCGAGATCGAAGCGTTCGATATCGAGGACGCCTCCGTCGCTGGTCTCCATCACCACAGGAATACCTCGGGCGCGGGCGTGCTGGCGGACCAGCAATTTGGTGTCGATCGAGTCGCATTCCTCGACGACGAGATCGAGTCCGTCGAGAAAGCCACCGAGCGTCTCGGCCGTCACACCGTTCGCGAAGACCTGCACATTCAGATAGGGGTCGAGCTCGGAAATTCGTCGGGCTGCCACGACCGCTTTGTTCACGCCCAGATCGAGCACCGAAGTCGGGACGCGGTTGAGATTCGACAGATCGAGCTCGTCGAAGTCGGCCAGACGCAACTCCCCGCACAATCCCTCCAGTGCGAGGGTATGCGCGACGGCATGACCGACACTCAGCCCGACGATTCCCACCCGCAGACCTCTGAACCGGGCTTGCTCTTCGGTGGTGATCTTGTTTCTGTTGCGGTCCAGTCGCAGCCGATCGAAGCCGCGTGGACCGAGGACCCGCACCAGTGAGCGCCGCCATGGGTAGTACACCCACCGTGGCTCTTCCGCGAGGTCGCCCGCGATCGCGGGAAGCAGCCCACGAAGCGAGGCCAACTGGTCGGGTGTCGTGTCGACGACGCCGATGGCGGGATCGTCGATCAGACCACGGACGATCGAGTCGTGTTCGTGCTCGGACGGATCGAACACTCTGTGCTCTGACATTGCTGAGTCTCCGCATCTTTCGGATGATTGTCGCCGACGGGCGGCACTGATCACGTCCCACAGCCGGACGCGACACCAGGCTGGTTCACGTTACTGAACAACGGGCGGCAATCATTGCCAGGCTGCGGATCGCTTGATAAGAACTAATCAGACGCCGTCCATCCGCTGTGGTGAAGCCCGCGTACGGACAACGCGCCCGCGTGCCGCGGCACAGGGAACGAAAGTCTCTGTGTACGTGCAGCGGTGGGACCGAGAACGTGGGGTGAGAATTGGGCGTCGACAGGGGCTTCGACGAGCGTTTCGGCTCACTGACCTCGATCTTTCAGCCGATCGTCGACTCGAGAACCGGGTTGGTCGTCGCGCACGAGGCACTCACCCGGTGGCCGGCGTTTCCGGACACCTCGCCGGAACAGATCTTCGACATCGCTCGCACCATGGGAATGGTCGACGAGTTGGACCGCAGATGCATTGAGTCGGCAGTCACCACAGCGGCACAGTCGACCCCTGCAGACCACGCGCCGCGTACGTTGTTCGTCAACATCGAAGCCGAAGCGATGTCCTCCGAGAACTCGTCGGCCTCGGTCCGCCGCCTCAGCCAGTTGCTCCGCGCAGGCGGCTCCCAGGTTCGGCCGGTTGCGGAATTCCCCGAACGCTCCCTGCTCACCGACCCTGCACGCCTGCTCAGATCGGCGGACCGACTCCGACGTGACGGAGTCACCATCGCTCTCGACGACGTCGGTGCCGACCCCGACTCTCTGGTACTGCTGCCCCTTCTGGCACCGGAAGTGATCAAACTCGACAGATCGTTGCTCGACGACGACCTCCCCGGCGACAAGCTCGCCACCTTGCTCGCCGTGCTCGCATACTCGAGCCGGTTCGAGGTGACACTCATCGCCGAAGGAATCGAAACCGAGAGACAGAAGGACAAGGCCTTGGCGTGGGGTGCCGACTACGGGCAAGGGTTTCATCTCGGCCGTCCCGGCCCCCTCGATGCATCCCCGACCTCCTCCTTTCCTGTGCAGCCACGCCCTCCTGTGACGAGACCGTTGACGGACATTCTCGACGACCGCGCCACCGACACGACGTCGATCTCGCTCCTCACGTCCATCTCCGACCATTTGCTCGACTTCGCGATGACGACCACCGAGACTCTGACGATCGTCGTCGCGTTCCGCGAACCGGAATTGTGCAGCGCAGACATGGCGCGCAAACTGCAGCATCTGGCGCGCCGACACCCGTACGTCAAAGCGCTCGACGCACCGCGCGCACTGTTCACTGCCACCGATGGGGTGCGCCACGCCGACCTGGTTCAACCCTCGGAAAGAATCGGTGCCATCGCCGTCATCGGCCAACGGTTCTACTGCGCCCTGGTCGCCGCCCCGCTCGACCCCGATGCTCCAGCCTCGCCGTCGAACGAGTGGAGGTATTTCTTCAGCACCGATCCGGCCCAGGTCTGCGACTCTGCGCGCACACTGATCGTGCACAGTTCGAGCCCCACCCGACCCGGGCCCGACCTGACATCGGGTCGACCATGACGAAACCTGTTCCGGCAGCGGTCAACTGTGCGCGTGCAGCGGACGTCCCGACAGCGCCATCATCGCCTCACCGAGTGCCTCGTTCTGCGTGGGGTGAGCATGCACGAAACTCCCGACTTCTGATGGCAGTGCTTCCCATGCCACGGCGAGTTGTGCCTCGCCGATCAGCTCGCCCACGCGGTCGCCGACGAGGTGAACACCGACAACCGGGCCGTCGTCACGGGCTCGAATCACTTTGACTCCGCCGGCGGTGGACAGGATGCGGCTCTTGCCGTTGCCGCCGAGGTCGTAGACAACGGAGGTCACTGTGCCGTATTTCTGCTCCGCGGCCTTTTCGGTGAGTCCCACCGACGCGACCTCCGGGTGTGAATAGGTCACGCGCGGAATGAGATCGCCGTCGATGCGTGCCGGTGCGAGGCCGGCGATGTGCTCGGCGACGAACATGCCGTGCTGAAATCCGCGGTGTGCCAACTGATATCCCGCCACGATGTCGCCGACGGCATAGACGCCGTCCACGGTGGTGAGCAGATTGTCGTCGACGCTTACGAAGCCGCGTTCGGTGGCGATGCCCTGCTCGATCAGGCCGAGGCCGTCGGTGCGGGGTCCGCGTCCGACGGACACCAGGACGAGGTCGGCCGAGAGGGTGTCCCCGGACGACAGTGACACAGAGACTGCGTCGGGAGATTCGGTGACGGACTCGACCTTGGTCCCGGTACGAATGTCGATGCCGCGCTTGCGTAATGCCTTGGTCAACTGCTTCGAGGACCATTCGTCTTCGCCGGGAACGATGCGATCGAGCGCCTCGACAACGGTGACCTTCGCACCGAACGATGCCCAGATACTGGCGAACTCGATACCGATCACACCGCCGCCGAGCACGACGACCGACTCCGGAACCCGATCGAGTGCCATCGCCCCGTCGCTGGTGAGCACGCGAGGTCCCAGTTCGATACCGGGGATGGTGCGTGAATACGACCCGGTGGCGAGAACCAGCGAGGCCCCGGTGATGCGTCGACCCTCCACCTCGACGGTGCGAGGACCGACCACCTGGCCACTACCGGACACGATTTCGATGCCCGGACGCTTCAGCAATCCCTGCAGACCTGCGTACAGGCCGGCGACCACGCTGCGCTGATAGCCCAGTGCCGCGGGCATGTCCACACCAGTGAACGATGCGGTGACGCCGACATGCGCCGAGCCGCGCACCGCGTCGGCAACCTCGGCGGTGTGCAACAGGGCCTTGGTGGGGATGCATCCGCGATGCAGACAGGTGCCACCGAGCTTGTCTTCCTCGACGAGCGCGACCGTCAGGCCGAGTTGTTCGGCACGCAGGGCGCACGAATAGCCGCCCGACCCTCCACCAAGAATGAGAACGTCCACGTCGCTCATCGGACTGATCCCAATGCCACGACGGGGTTCTCGACAAAATCGGCAACGGTGCGCAGGAACCCGCCAGCCACTCCGCCGTCGCACACGCGGTGATCGAACGCCAACGACAGCTGCGCGACTTTGCGCACGGCCAATTGGCCGTCGACCACCCACGGACGGTCGATGATGCGGCCGATGCCCAGGATCGCGGCCTCGGGATGATTGATGATCGCGGCCGAGCCGTCGACCCCGAACACCCCGTAGTTGTTGAGGGTGAACGTTCCGCCGCTCAGCCGTGCTGCGGGCAGTGAGCCGGTCCGTGCGAGTTCGGTCAGCTCGGCCAGCCGTTCGGACAGTTCCTTCAGGTCGGCCTTGTCGGCCTGCGGCACAACGGGAACCATCAGTCCACGGTCGGTCTGCGCGGCGATGCCGAGTCCGACGTTCTCGTAACGCAGGATCTCGCCTGCAGCGGTGTCGACCGTGCTGTTGAGCTCCGGGAACTTGGCCAGCGCGACCATGGTGAGCTTCGCGAGGACCGCCAGCAGCGTCACCTTGACGCCGTCTATGGAGGCATCGAGGTCGCGTCGGGCCTGCAGCAGAGCCGTCGCGTCGACGTCGACCCAGACGGTGGCCTCAGGAATTTCCGAACGGCTGCGAGAGAGCTTGTCTGCGATGGTCTTACGAATACCGGTGATGGGTATTCGCGTGACGCCCTCCGGCGAGGAAGCAACCGTCGAACTTGCCAAAGCTCGCTCGACGTCTGCACGAGTGATGACGCCGTGGCTGCCTTCTGCGTCGATACTGCCCAGATCGAGCCCACCCTTCAACGCTATGCTCCGAACGATGGGGGAGAGCACCTTCGGCGCATGTGAGTGGAAATTCGTAGCCTGGGTCGAGTTTCCGCTCACCTGCGGCGCAGCCGCTCTCTGCTGCGGCGGAGCCGCACTCCGCTTGCGACGACCGGTCGGGCCGTGTCCTGTGCCGTAGCCGATGAGCACATTGCCCGAGCCTGCGCGTTCTTCCTCGCGGTACCGCTCATGGGCGGCAGGCGTATCGGCGATAGCGCCGCCGGTGATGCTGATCAGCGGCGCGCCGACGGCCAGTGAAGTGCCCTCGGCCGCATGCAGTTCGCCGACCACACCCTCGAAGGGACACGGCACCTCGACGGACGCTTTTGCAGTTTCGACCTCGACGACGACCTGATCGATGGTGACGGTATCGCCGGGCTTGACCTTCCACTCGACGATCTCGGCCTCGGTCAGTCCCTCACCGAGATCGGGGAGCAGGAACACCTGCATGCTCATACCGTGACCGCCTTGCTGAGATCGGGAGCATCGTTCCACTGCAGCCGGTCCATCGCGTCGAGTACGCGGTCTGCGGACGGCAGGTGGAAGTGCTCGAGTTTCGGTGCCGGGTAGGGAATATCGAGTCCGGCAACGCGGAGTACAGGGGCGTGCAGGTGATGGAAGCAGCGCTCGGATACGCGTGAGGCGATCTCGGCAGCGACGCCGGCGAAGCCCTGCGCCTCCTGAATCACGATGCAGCGTCCGGTCTTACGAACCGAGGCCGCGACGGTCTCGTCGTCGAACGGATTGAGCGATCGCAGATCGATCACCTCGACGCTCCGGCCGTCCTCGGCCGCGAATTCCGCGGCCTGCATGGCGACCGACACGGTGGGTCCGTAGGCGAGAAGCGTGACGTCGGTACCGCCTCTGCGTACGACCGCCGTGCCGATCGGCTCGGTGTTTCCCAATTCGATGTCGTCCTTGGAGAAGTACAGCCGCTTCGGTTCGAGAAAGATCACCGGATCGGGATCCGCGATGGCGTCACGCATCAGTGAGTACGCGTCGGCTACGGTGGACGGGGAGACGACCTTCAGCCCCGGGGTGTGGGCGTAGTAGGCCTCGGACGAGTCGCAGTGGTGCTCGACGCCGCCGATGCCGCCCGCGAACGGGATGCGAATGACCATCGGGGCGGTGAGCGAGCCACGAGTTCTGTTGCGCAGCTTGGCCACATGGGACACGATCTGCTCGAATGCCGGGTAGGCGAACGCGTCGAACTGCATCTCGACGACGGGCTTGTAGCCCGACATCGCCATCCCGATCGCGAATCCGACGATGCCCGACTCCGCGAGCGGGGTGTCGAAGCAGCGGTCGTCACCGAAGTCGCGGGTCAGTCCGTCGGTGACGCGAAAGACGCCGCCGAGCGTGCCGACGTCCTCGCCGAAAACAACGACCCTTTCGTCCTCGGTCAACGCATCGCGGAGGGCGGCGTTGAGGGCTCCGGCCATGGTGATCGTGGTCATGACAGTTCTCCTGCTGCGATTTCGGCGGCGACCTGATTGCGCTGGTCGGTCAGGCCGGGGGTAGGGGAGGAGTAGACGAACCGGAACAGATCGTTGGGGTCGACGTCCTGCTCGACGTTCATGCCGGCGCGCAAGGCTGCAGCGTCGGCGTCGGCGGATACCGTCATCTGCTCGCGGAGCTCGTCGGTGAGGATTCCTCGGCCCTCGAGGTAGGAGTCCAAGCGTGAGAGCGGATCTCGGGCCAACCATCCTTCGACCTCGTCGGCCTTGCGGTAGCGGGTGGCGTCGTCGGCATTGGTGTGGGCGTCCATGCGGTAGGTGTGCGCCTCGACGACCACCGGTCCTTTGCCCGCGCGGACGTACTTCACTGCCTCGTCCATGACGGCCATCATCGCGACGGGGTCGTTGCCGTCGACCTGTTCGCTACCGATGCCGTAGCCGACGCCCTTGTGCGACAACGACGGAGCCGCGCTCTGACGCGCGAGCGGAACGCTGATCGCAAAACCATTGTTCTGGACCAGGAAGATGACCGGGGCCCGGAAGACGGCGGCGAAGTTCAGGGCCTCGTGGAAGTCGCCCTCGCTGGTTGCGCCGTCTCCGCAGAATGCCAGGGCGATGGTGTCTCGTCCCTGCTTGGCCTCGGCGTACGCGAAACCGGTCGCGTGCAGCAATTGTGTTGCCAGCGGTGTGCATTGGGGAGCGACCTTGTAGGCGGTCGGGTCGTAACCACAGTGCCAGTAGCCTGCGAGCATACCGAGCAACTCCACCTGGTCGACGCCTCGCGCCGCGAGAGCCATCGAGTCCCGGTACGTCGGGAACATCCAGTCCTGCTCACCCAGGCAGAGGGCTGCGGCGATCTGGCAGGCTTCCTGTCCACGCGAGGAGGGATAGACCGCGAGCCGGCCCTGCTTGGTCAATGCCGTTGCCTGCTGGTCGAATCGGCGACCGTGCACCATCGAGCGATACATCTCCAGCAGCCGTTCGTCGGACGGGCGCGCATACCGTGCGGCGCTGTCGACGCCTGTCCCGTCGGGTGCGAGATACTGCACGGGACGGTCGGCGGGCATGAACTGTTGATAGGACGTTGCCGGAACCTTCTCGACGGTCGTCATGGCGCACTCTCCTGAAATCGGCTTGTACGGCGATTCTGGCCGATTCGGTGAGGAAGAAGTCCTATGGTCGTAGAATTGCAGACATATGGCTACCGATCCTCGCGTACACCAGCGATATGTCCGTTCAGTGCATAGAACGACCAGGTAGGAGCGGACGAATGGACGACGTCTCGAGGCGTGTGGAGCTGGACGACACCGATCGGCGCATCCTCACCGAGTTGACCGCCGACGGTCGGGTCTCGATGCGGGTACTGGCCGATCGATTGAATCTCTCTCGTGCACATACGTATACGCGTGTCGATCGGTTGAAGGACTCGGGGGTCATCGAGCGGTTCACCGTGCAGGTCGACCATGCGGCGTCAGGGCTGGGGACCTCTGCGTTCATTGCGCTGTCCATCCGGCAGGATTCGTGGCGGACCGTGTCCGAGGGTTTGCGTGCAATGGAATTCGTCGACCATTTCAGTTTGCTCGGTGGCGATTTCGACGTCTTGGTGCTCATCAGGACTCCCGACAACGAGAGTTTGCGGCAGGTGGTGCTGGAGGGGTTGCAATCACTCGACGGAGTCCGCGCGACTCGCACGTGGCTGATCTTCGACGAGGACCGAGGCGGTCTGGGACGCACGACGCCGCCCACCGAACGCTGACGGTGGGCGGCGTCGAACAGATCACGAGTCAGAAGTTGCCGCGAGCGTCCTGCTCACGCTCGATGGCCTCGAACAAGGCCTTGAAGTTGCCGATGCCGAAGCCGAGCGAGCCATGGCGTTCGATCAGCTCGAAGAACACCGTGGGGCGATCGACCAGAGGCTTGGTGAAGATCTGCAGCAGATACCCGTCCTCGTCTCGGTCCACGAGAATTCCACGCTTCTGCAGTTCTTCGATCGGTACCCGGACGTTGCCGATGCGGGCCCGCAGTTCCGGGTCCTCGTAGTACGAATCGGGGGTGGCGAGAAATTCGACGCCCGCTGCGCGCAGGGCATCGACCGAAGACAGAATGTCGTTGGTCGCGAGCGCCAGATGCTGTGCGCCCGGGCCTCGATAGAAGTCGAGGTACTCGTCGATCTGCGATCGCTTCTTGGCGACGGCCGGCTCGTTCAGCGGGAACTTCACGCGGTGGTTGACGACCTTGCTCATCAACGCCGAGTAGTCGGTTGCGATGTCGGCTCCGACGAACTCGGCCATGTTCGTGAATCCCATGACGCGGTGATAGAAGTCCACCCACTCGTCCATCTTGCCCAACTCCACGTTGCCCACCACGTGATCGAGGGCCTGAAAGATCCGCTTGGGAGCGCCTACCGGTCGCTGCAGTGTCGACGTCCGCGGCACGTAGCCGGGGAGGTATGCGCCGGTGTACCGGGATCGGTCGACCAACGTGTGCCGGGTGTCGCCGTAGGTGGCGATGGTCGCAGTCCGCACCGTGCCGTGCTCGTCGGAGATATCGGTTGGTTCCTGCAGTACTCGCGCGCCCTGCGCCCGCGCATGCTGGATGCATCGATCCACATCCGGGACGGCCAGTGAGATGTCGATGACGCCGTCGCCGTGCCGCGTGTGGTGCGCCACCAGGTCGCTGTCAGGATCGACGGCTCCCTTGATGACGAATCGCACTGCGCCCGAATTGAGTACGTACGCGTGGTGGTCGCGCTGGCCTGTCGTCGGGCCGGAGTACGCCACCAATTCCATGCCGAAGGCGGACTGGAAGAAGTGCGTGGTCTGCGTCGCGTTGCCGACCACCCACACGATGGCGTCCCAGCCGCTGACCGGAAAGGGGTCGCGTTTGTCGTCGTACTCGACCAGGCCGACGAGCTGACGCAATTGTTCGGCGTCGAGATCGGCCAACCGTTCGTCGTCGTTGAGGATGTTGTCGAGGCTCATTGAATCTCCCTGTTGCCGAGCTGGCGTCGTGTCGACCAGTTGTTCCGTCGAGCAAAACATCTGGCGGATAGGTCGTCAATCGACCTCGTTTCTACTGTCTCAGCTGTACGGATAGCGCAGACGATCTCTCGTTTTGCTATACGATATGTCTAGAAAATACGATGACCACCGAGGTGCACGATGGAACCGACGCTCGACAAGCTGGACCGCGCAATACTCGCTGCGCTGCAGGACAATTCGAGAATCGGGGTGCTCGAGCTGTCACGGAACCTCGGGGTGGCACGGGCGACGGTGACAGCGAGGCTGCAACGGCTGGAGGACAGCGGTGTCATCACCGGATACCGGCCGCGAATCGGTTTGGCTGCAGCAGGTTACGGGGTCCAGGCGTTCGTCACTTTGGAGATCGCGCAAGGTGCGCTCGGCGACGTCGTCGCTGTGCTCGAGCAGATCCCCGGCGTCCTGGAAGCCTTCGCCACCACGGGTGCCGGTGATGTGTTGTGCCGAGTCGCGGCTGCCTCGCACGACGATCTGCAACGAACTCTTATCGTACTCAACCAGTCTCGTACGATCGCCCGGTCGACGAGTGTGGTGGTGCTTTCGGAGCTGGTCGAGTTCCGAACGATGCCGCTGCTGAACACCGCAGAGACCGATCGAACGCCGAAAGCCCCCGCCTACCGACCCTCGCGGGAATGAGGGCGGTGAGCAGGGGCGTGTCGGTTCGCCGAGTCAGGTGACCGACGGTGCAACCACAGTCAGAAGCCAGACCGTCGGCGGGGCGAGCAGAACGACGAGTCCGCAGTACCCCAGCATCTTTCGCTGGAATCGGGCCTTGTCGTCCACTCGTGCTTCGGCCAGGACCATGACACCGTTGGTGGAGAACGGGCTGACGTCGACCACCGTCGCCGAGAAAGCAATGGCAGCAACGAATCCGATGGCACCCAGCTCACCGGCGGCGAGCATCGGTGCAGCGAGGGGTAGGGCGATACCGATGGTGCCGATCGACGATCCGAATGCCGAGATGATGGCCACCGCGTAGCAGAGGATCAGTGCCGTCAGCAGTGGTGAGCCGAGGGCCGACGCGGCGTCGCCGAGGAATCCCAGTGTGCCGTTCTGGGTCATGACCGTCATGTAGGTCTGGACGCCGCAGACGAGGACCACGGCGGGCCAGGCGATGTTGTCGACCACCTTGGGGTGGGTCTTGGGTGCCAACAGCAGCAGCACCACCGACACGCAGATCGCGCTGACGCCGATGTCGACACCCAAGGTCACCGACAGCAGTACCAGGGCGGCGATGCCGAGGAGCGTGAGGATACGCACTCGATTCAGCGGAACGGGCTGATCGGGAACCGTTGTGACCGAGGCAGCTTCGATGGGATCGGCCTCGACTTGCACTGCGGTGCCGCCACCGCTGCCCTCGGGCAACCCGGTGTGGCCCGGACGCGGTCCGGACGGCGTCGGCAGCCCGCCCGCCTGGTCGCGCAGGTCCTGAACGTCGAACGCACGCGTTCGATCTGTGATCAGGTCGCGGCCGAGAACGAGGAAGAGCACGAGAGCGATGAAGGTGTTGAGCACGAACGGGATGAGGAACAGGGCCAGCGGATGTGAGCCGACTCCGGTGGAATCCATCAGGCCGTTGACGAAAGCGCCGTACAGGTTGATCGGGGAGAAGCAGCACGCAAGAGCGCCGTGGCTCACGACCATGCCCATGAGGAAGGGATTGATGTTGTTGCGCTTGGCCAGTGGCATCGCGATCGGTGCCAGCATGCCGACGGCGAGAACGGAGCCGAGGGCCATCAGCAGCCCGGACAGCAGGAACATCATCCACAGAATGGCCCAGCGTCGCCCGCCCACCAGTCGGAGGGAACGATCGATGACGACGTCGATGGTTCCGTTGGCTTTGGCGATGGCGAACAGCAAGGTGATGCCGCCGACGATGATGAACGTACTACCGGGGAATGCGTCGATGATGTCGTCGATGGGGATGCCGGATATCGCGCCACCGATGAGGAACGCGCCGGCGAAGGCGAGTAGACCCATGTTGATGGGAGTGATCGTCGCGACCGTGAAGATGGCGATGAGGGCGACGATCGAGATTGCGTAGACCATGGCTGGCCTTTCGGACGGAGGATGAGGTTGTGCCGCGGAGGAAGCGGCGATGCGCGGGCCGGAGCCCGCCTGATCACAGTGCGGAGGCGGGGGTGGGGAGAGGTAGGGCGCGATCGACCACTGCACGAGCGAGATCGGCAGCGGCGGTGAGACCGTCAGTGTCGATACCGGTGTCGATTCCGGCGCGATGGAACGTATCCACGAGCTGTTCGGTGGCCAGGTTTCCGTGCGCGCCCGGGGCGAAGGGACAACCGCCGTACCCGGCGAGTGCGCTGTCGAAGTATTCGATCTCGAGGTCGAGTACTGCACGTACCGCGGTGTCGAGGGCCTGATCGTGAGCGTTGTGCAGATGCAGGCTGATTGTCAACTCGGGCAACGCTGTTCGTACGGCGTCGACACCGGTCAGTACCTGGTCGGTGGTGGCGATCCCCAGCGTGTCGGCCAGACCGAGGCTCGATACACCGATGTCGGCCATGCGTTCACACACTTCGACGAGCCGCTCGGGCGTGATGACGCCGTCGAACGGGCACACGAATGCGGTACTGACCCCGCCGATGAATGTGCGGTCCGGATGCAGTGCGACAGCGGAACTCAGATCGCGCAAGGCGTCGTCGGGCGAGCGTCCGGCGTTGGCGCGGCTGTGGCTCTCGCTGGCGGACGTGATGATCTGGATCACGTCGATGTCCGTCTCGGCTGCCCGGTGGACACCCCGACTGTTCAAAGTCAGTGCACTGTAACGACTTCCGTCTCGGCGGGCTGCGCGTTTCACGACTTCCTCGGCGTCGGCCATCTGCGGCACCCGGGTGGCAGAGACGAACGACGCGATCTCGAGCGAGGTGATGCCCGACGCAAGGGTTGCATCGAGCACCGCCAGCTTGTCCGCGGTGGGGACGATGCACTTCTCGTCCTGCAGACCATCGCGGAGATAGACGTCGGTGATGTTGACGCGCGGCATTTCAGATCACCTTCCTGGCGCGGAGATCGTCGAGCTGCTCCTCGGTGAGACCGAGTGTGCGGCCGAGAACATCGTCGGTGTGCTCGCCCAGATCCGGGCCCGCCCACTTGACGGCGGTGGCGGTGTCGCCGAAGCGCGGAACCACTCCGGGAAAGCGCACTTCCTCGGTGCTGCCCTGTTCCACCGAGACTTTCAGAGGCTGCACCATGCCGCGGGCGACGAAGTGCTCGTCCTCGGCGATCTGGCCTGCGTCGAATACCTCTCCGACGGGAACGCCTGCAGCACCGAGCTCGTCGACGACCACGGAGGTGGGGCGCGCCGATGTCCACGACGAGATCGCCTCGTCGAGCTCGGCCTCGCGCTGAAATCGTCTGTCGCCGTCGGCCAAGTCGGGGTCCGCGGCCAGGTCTGCTCGGCCGACCGCGGTCATGAGCCGGCCGAACACGCTGCTCGAGTTACCGGCGATCATGACGCTGCCGTCCTGGGATGGATAGATCCCGCTGGGGACCACGCCGGGAAGATTGCCCGCTGTGCGCTGGCGGACGGTGCCGTATGCGTCGAAGTCCGGGACCAGTGATTCCATGGCCATGAACACTGCTTCGTAGAGTGCGACGTCGGCGACCTTGGGCCGAGAATGATCTCCGCTGCGTTCTCGAGCGAGCAGCATCACCAGAGCGCCGACAGCTCCGTGGAGTCCGGCCAGGACGTCTCCGATGGGTGCGGCCGGGCGCACCGGGTCGCGATCTGCGTGCCCGGTGACGTGGCGAAGTCCGCCGAAAGCCTCTGCGACACCTCCGAATCCCGCGCGATCGCGATGCGGGCCGGTTTGACCGTAGCCCGAGATCCGCACCAGGACGACGTCGGGATTGACTGCCTGCAGACGATCGGGCCCGAGACCCCACCGCTCGAGTGTGCCGGGTCGAAAGTTCTCGACGACAACATCGGCGGTTTCGACCAGGCGCAGCGCCAGATCGCGGCCGTCGTCGGTTCGAAGGTCGAGGGTCACAGAATGCTTGTTGCGGGCAATGGTCCGAAACATCATGGAGGTGTCTCCGCGGCTTCGACGCCAGCCGCGGAGTTCGTCTCCGACGCCGGGGCGTTCGATCTTGATGACTTCGGCACCGAAGTCGGCGAAAAGACGACTGGCGAACGGTGCGGCGATGAAGTTGCCCAGCTCGATCACACGGATTCCGTGCAATGGGCCGTTCTCGGTAGTGGTGGACACCGGTGGTCACTCCCTGCAGTTGGGTAGTAGGTCCGAGTGAAGATGTGATTATCATTATTTGATAAACAGATTATCTTCTGGTAGGAATGACCATAGTGCGCTGGATCACTGATGACAAGCACTGTGACGTGGATTCCAGAAATAGCTGTACCGATGGAAGGGAACAGGAACTCATGACCGATACGAGCTCAGGGTCGATGCTGCTCGCGCTCGAATGCGGATCTCCGAACGTCGAAGCGTCCGCATGGGTCGCCCCCACTGCGACGCTCGTCGGACGAGTGAATCTGGGGCCGGGCAGCAGTGTCTGGTATCGGGCCGTTCTCCGCGCCGACTCCGAGGAGATCACGGTCGGCAGTGGGTCCAATATTCAGGATGGCGTTGTCGCACATGTGGATCCGGGCTATCCGCTCGCGATCGGTGCGAACGTGAGTGTGGGACACAATGCCGTCCTGCATGGTTGCACCGTCGGCGACGGAACACTGGTCGGCATGGCTGCCGTCATCATGAACGGCGCAGTGGTGGGAGAGAGCTGCCTCGTTGCGGCGGGCGCGCTGGTGACCGAAGGCGCTCGTATTCCGCCCAGATCGTTGGTGGCGGGTGTCCCCGCCAAGGTTCGGCGGGAATTGACCGACGAGGAGGTCGAGCACTGCACGGCCAACGCGCTCACCTACCGCACCTTGGCCGGAGTCCACCGTGGTGCTCGGCGCTGCTGACGGCGTCGCGGATCGGTCCGACACCTATGCTGCGTAGTCAGTGTCGGTCAGGTCGCCGGTGCAGTGCCGGAATCGAAAACGGAGGTCGACAGCAGTGACGGACGGTAGCGCCGACACCACCACCGGGGTTCTGGCTCGGGCCGCAGTGATTCTCAACGCCGTCGAGGCGTGTCCGCGGACCACCGGCGACCTCGCCAAGATGCTGGGTCTGTCTGCATCGACGGTCTATCGGCTGGTCGGCGAGATGGTGCGGTACTCGATGCTGCGCCGGGACAACGACGGTCTTGTTCATCCCGGTGATCGCTTCGGTACGTCCACTCTCGGCGGACTCGCCGTGCCGATTCTCAGGCGTCTGCGGCAGGAGACCGGCGAATCCGCGCAGCTGTGGGTACTGCGGGGATCGCATCGGTTGTGTCTGGTGTCGGAGGATTCGGAGCACGAACTCCGGGCGTCCTTGCCCGCGGGGGCGCTACTTCCGCTCGGAGCGGGGTCGGCCGGTCACGTGTTGGCAGGCGACCTCGACGCCGACGCCGAGCGTCGGGCCCGCGGGTGGTGGGAATCGGCGTCGGAGCGAACCCCGGGCCTGACCTCGGTGAGTGCACCGGTCCGCCGAGACGAGCGCATCGTCGCCGCCGTCTGTGTCGCGGGTCCGATCGAGAGGGTGGCGACGTCGGCCGGCCTGCTGTGGGGGCAGGCCGTGCGCGACGCAGCGCTGGAGATCGAGAAATCTCTGGTCGTGCGATCCGAGTGGTAGCCAGTCGTTCAGGCCGGCGTGATCCGGCCCCGGACGTCACCGAAGCCGATGCGCGAGCCGTTCGGCCCCGGGGCGCTGGCGGCAATGACGACCTCGTCGCCGTCCTCGAGGAAGGTGCGGGTCTGCGCGCCGAGTGACACCGGTTCCTTACCACCCCAGGTGAGTTCGATGAAGGCACCGCGCTGATCCTTCTCGGGTCCCGAGATGGTGCCCGAGGCGAACAGGTCACCGGTTCGGCTGGTTGCGCCGTTGACGGTCTCGTGCGCCAGCATCTGCGCCGGCGACCAGTACATCGCACTGTAGGGCGGGTGGGAAACGGCATGGCCGTTCCACGAGACCGTCAGATCGATGTCCAAAGCCCACGAACGAGATTCGCGGAGGTACTCGAGCGGCTCCGGATCCTGAACCGGCGTCGAGGTTCGCGCGTGTTCGAGCGCGAGCAGGGGAACCACCCACGGTGAGATGGACGTCGCGAAACTCTTGCCGAGATTCGGCCCCAGCGGCACGTACTCCCAGGCCTGGATGTCGCGAGCCGACCAGTCGTTGACGACGACGGCACCGAACACGTGCTCGGAGAACCGATCCGGCGGTATGGGTCCGTCGGACGGAACACCGACGACGAAGCCCATCTCTGCCTCGATATCCAGTCGCCGACTCGGACCGAACGTGGGCGACGCCTCGTCGGGTGCCTTGCGTTGACCGCACGGCCTCCTGACGTCGGTACCGGAGACGAACACCGTGCCGGCCCGGCCGTGATACGCAACGGGCAGGTGCTTCCAGTTCGGTAGCAGCGGTTCGGCATCGGGGCGAAAGAGTCGACCCAGGTTGGACGCGTGGTGCTCGGAGGCGTAGAAGTCCACGTAGTCGGCCACCGCGAACGGCAGGTGCATCGTGACATCGGAAACGGACACGATTGCGTCCGTGGGGGTGGTGCCACTGATGAGCATGTCGGTGACGGACGTGCGCACCTCCACCCAGCGGGTGCGTCCACGGGACATGAACGCATTGAGGCTGGGCGAGGCGAAATCGGGATCGTCCACAGCGACGGAAAGATCGATCACCTTGTCGCCGTACCGAACTCCTACGCGTGCGTCGGTACCGGGAGTGCTGAAGATGCCATAGGGGAGGTTGTCGATTCCGAACTCGGAATCGGCGGGGATGTCGATGTGCGTCATGGACGGCGCTCCTGATGTACGGGGGTGGGGCTCACAGGGGTGGCACGAGGCCGAGGGCGACGAGATCGTCGAGGGGTTCGCGGACGCTGCAGGTACCGAAGGAGGCGAAAGCGCGTTGGCCCTCGATCCCGGCGACGAGCCCGGCGAGGACGTCTGCATCGCGGATCGCCAGTATCTTCTCGAGCTCGCCGACTCGCGCGCCGCTGTGGGCGGCCTGCGCCGCGAGGATCACGTTGAGGAAGCCGTGTTGCTCGAACCCGTTGTCGGGATCGGTGTTACGAGCCGCATGGTGCAACCCCGCGGTCGCTTTGAAGTGAACCTCGCGCCGAGCCGCCTCGTAAATGGACGCGGCGAGCTCCTGTTCGTCCGGATACTGGTCGGCCGTGACACCGCCGGTCCTGAATTTGGCGCGATACCCGAACTCGTCGACGGCGTCGAAGATGTCGTCTCGTCGGGAGTCTCGGGGAATTTCGACATAGATGTCGATGTCCTGAGTGATGTTGCGCAAGGCGTCGATGCTCGTGCCGTCGGGTACTGCCACTTCGACGGCAACAACCGTCACCCCGGCGGTACGGTCGGCGACTCGCAGGCCTGCCTCCACGCTGCCCGGGCCGGCCGGTGCGGTCAACGCCACCTCCATCCGAGCACCGAGGACAAGCTCGTTCACCCGGTCCATCGGAACGACCAACGGGCCGACGAGGTCTGCGAAAGAGCTGCCCCGGTACTCGAGATGTTGTGCCGCAGCAACATCGAGCGGCGCATTGCCGGGAGGGAAAACAGCGGCATCGTCGCACAGGCGATGAAAGAACTTTGGAATCATCGGTTCGGTCCCCGGCCTGCCCAGGTCCACGCATACCCGGTGTCCTCGCACGCCAGCGCACCTTCGCCCAGTTCGAGCGGGCGGAACGTATCGACCATGACGGCCAGTTCGTCGAAGAACTCGGCACCGATACTGCGTTCGTAGGCACCGGGTTGCGGCCCGTGGGCGTGCCCGCCTGGATGCACCGAGATCGAACCCTGGCCGATTCCGGAACCTTTGCGGGCCTCGTAGTCGCCGCCGACATAGAACATGATCTCGTCCGAGTCGACGTTGGAGTGGTAGTACGGCACCGGAATCGCCAGCGGGTGGTAGTCGACCTTGCGTGGAACGAAGTTGCAGATCACAAAATTGGAACCCTCGAACGCTTGGTGCGCGGGCGGTGGTTGATGCACGCGGCCGGTGATCGGCTCGTAGTCGGAGATGTTGAACGTGTACGGGTACAGGCACCCGTCCCACCCCACCACGTCGAACGGATGCTGCGGGTAGACGTAGCGCGTTCCGACGATGCCCGTCGAACCACGATGTTTGACAAGCACTTCCACGTCCGTTCCCTCCGCGAGCAGAGGCTCGGATGGACCGTGCAGATCGCGCTCGCAGTAGGGCGCGTTCTCGAGCAGCTGGCCGAACTTCGACAGGAAGCGCTTCGGTGGCGCGATGTGGCTGTTGGCCTCGATGGCGTACGCGCGCAGGGTGCCGTCGGGAATCCAACGGTGCGTCGTCGAACGCGGAATGAGCACGTAGTCACCCTGCTGTGCCTGGAGGGTTCCGAATACCGTTTCCACTGCAGCAGAACCGGATTCGATATACACCATCTCGTCACCGATCGAATTGCGATACAGCGGTGAGGTTTTCGACGCGACGACATAGGACAGTCTGACGTCGGCGTTACCGAGGACGAGTCGCCGGCCGGTGACGACGTCGGTGTCGGCGACGACGGAGTCCGGGAACAGCTCGTGCAACGTCAGGTGTCGCGGCTTCAGCGGATGGTTCGGCGTCGTCGATTGATCGGGAAGCTCCCAGACCGTGGCATCGACAATGGCCGAGGGAATGTGGCGGTGATAGAGGAGAGACGAGTCCGAGGAGAAGCCCTCTTCGCCCATCAGTTCCTCGAAGTAGAGGTTGCCCTCTGGAGTTCGATGCTGGGTGTGCCGCTTCGGCGGCACCGATCCGAGCTGGCGGTAATAGGCCACGTCGTCGCTCCTGGGTCGAGTTCACCGGATGTAGTAAATACATTAACTATTTCGACGTGATCTACGCAACCGTCAGTTCCGTCCGCGGACGTCGAACTGGCTTCGATTGGTGATCAGCTTGGTCAACAACATCACCAGAATCCGCTGCTCGGGCTCGGTGAGCGCGCTGGCCCACGCGTTCTCCCGCTCGTTCTGCTCGGCGAACGTCTCGATCATCTCTGCGTGACCACGCTCGGTGAGGGCCAGGCGAACCGAACGCCCGTCGGACTCGTCGGGGGTGCTGACGAGCAAACCGCCCGCGATCAGGGATTTTGACAGGTTCGATACGGTCGCGCGACTCATGCCGGTCAATTCGGCGGCCCGCTTCGGCTCGATCGGACCCGCCAGCCACGTGACGAACATCAGCCGGAACGACGACCATGACCAGCCTCGCGGGCGATGAACCGTCGACTCCAGGTCGTACGTGACGATGTTCGACGCCCGGTTGAGCGTCAGTAGAACCTCTGTGGCCAGCTGATGCTCGAAGCCGTACTTCCGGGCCAACGTGCTGTTGGCGGTCTCGATGAACGACCAGAAATCGGGCTCGGGTGAGTCGGTCACGGATTCACTGTAACCACGAAACCATCTGATCAACACCTTTATCATTTCGCTGGGCGCGATACGTGCCTCGTCCCGCAGGAGTCATGATGGACGCATGAGCTCGAAGAACCTGTTCGGCGGCCCCCGGACCCTGCTGATCGTGGCCGCGGTGGTCGTCGTGATCGCACTCGTCGCTGCCGCTGCAACGCTGATCGTCCGCGCCGTGCTCGGGCCGCCCGAGGGTGAGAACAAGTTCGAGATTCAGGGCTACGCCGTCGTGCAGGTCGATCCCCAGGTCAGCGACCTCGAGCTCGCCACACGTTAGCCGACTCCGCGGCGACCTGAGGGTCGTGCGTCTGCTGAAAGTTCCGCCCGCCGCGGGCGAAGGTGTGCAGCGTCGCGGCCGGTACCCGATGTTCGGGAACGGGCTCGTCGGTCCACTCGCAGTCACGTACGAAAGTCATGTTCGACGCCACCGCATCGGCGCTGTGGTCCTGGCGAAGCGGACCGGATATTCGGCCGAGGAAGTACTCGCCGCGCTCGGTACGCGTCCAGACCCAGGAGCCGTCCGCGACCTGCTCGAAGCGCTCTACCCGTCGTAGTGATCGTTCGTCGTCGGCCGCCATCCCGCAGAGTCCGAAGGTGAGGGCACGTTCGACACCCCCGGGCATCGGTGCGCGGTAGACGGCGTCCGGCATAGGGCCGAGCGTAGCGATGCTGGCCAGAATGCACGATCGATGCTAACTTGAAGGTTCAACTTAATCACTTCGAAGGACCTGCCATGCCATCTGTGATCAACCCGCCGGTCGCGGGCGCAGCGTTCGACGCGTTTCTCGCCGATGCCGCGCCCGCGAGCCGTTCGCAGAAACTGTGGACCCCGAGCGACGGGCCGATGCCCGCCCTCTACATCAGCCACGGCGCACCACCGGTCTTCGACGACGCCCTGTGGATGGACCAGCTGTTCACCTGGTCGCAGTCGATGCCCAAGCCGAAAGCGATCCTCATCGTCAGCGCGCACTGGGAAGAGGCACCGCTGAGTCTGTCCGCCTCGGGTGCCGCAACCCCATTGGTCTACGACTTCGGTGGATTCGCTCAGCGCTACTACTCGATGGAATATCGGACGCCCGACGCCGAGGAGCTGGCCGCACGCGTTGCCGCGGCCATTCCGGCGTCGGAGAACCTGCATCAGCACAACTCCCGCGGCCTCGACCACGGTGCCTGGGTTCCGCTGAAGGTCATGTACCCCTACGCCGATGTTCCCGTTCTGCAGTTGAGCCTGCCGACGCACGCTCCCGATCGGCTGATGGCGATCGGTGCCGCGTTGAAGGAACTTCGCGCCGAGGGAGTTTTGGTGATCGGTTCCGGGTTCATGACGCACGGTCTGCCGTTCCTGTCCCGGGAGAATTTCGCCACCAACACTGTGCCGACCTGGTCGGAGGACTTCGATCTCTGGGCGGCCGACGCGTTGTCGCGTGGTGACGTCGCGACTCTGGCGGACTTCCGTAGTGCTGCGCCGGGGATGCCGTACGCCCACCCCACCGTCGAACATTTCACGCCACTGTTCGTCACTCTGGGTGCCGCCGAGAACCCGGAAGCTCCGGTGACCACCGCCATCACCGGCTTTCAATTCGGTTTGGCGAAGAGGTCCTTCGCGGTCGCGTGATGTCGTAGGAGGGGCAGGCATGGCCGGCTGGAGATGGAATCGGTTCACTTCTGAATTCTTTTCGAACCGGGGATTGTTATCCACACCACTTCGCTCTACAGTTCTCAGCACCATCTCGGACATCGGTGTCCAAGATGGTCGGATGCGCTGTACGAACTGACGCCGGGCGCGCGTCCTACGGAGCCCGTCCTCCGGCGCGAAGGAGTACAGCCGTGTCTTCTGCTCGATCTTGGACGCTTTGGGTCGCAATCGGCCTGGTGACGGTCGTAGCCGCCATTGCGGCGACGACCAGTCCCGCTGCCGCTGCACCCGACGTCAGCGATCCGCCCGAGGTGGTGGTTCAGCCGCCTCTGGCACCGTTCACGTGGCCGACAATCCCGGAGTTCGACACCGGCTTCTACCGTCCTCCCGCCGACGTCGTGGCCGCGGCCGAACCAGGTCAAATCATCGCCGCTCGGCCCGTCGAGCTGGCCACTCTCAATGTCATCCCCGCACAGGTGGACGCCTGGCAGCTGTCGTTTCGGTCCAACAACGGACGCGACGAGCCGATAGCTGCGGTCACCACGGTCATCAAGCCCCGTGGCGTGCCCGCGGCACCGCGCCCGCTGATATCCATCCAATTGGCCGAGGATTCTCTCGCCGCCTACTGCGCGCCCTCGTATGCGATGCGAGCGGGGGCAATTCCCTGGCCGGTCACGGGCGCAGTGACGTCGGGTGCCCAATTCCTCGAGGTGCAGGCAGCGTTGGCTCAGGGCTGGGCGGTATCGGTACCCGACCATCAAGGTCCGAACAACTCGTTCGCCGCGGGGCCGGTCGCCGGTCGGATCACCCTCGACGGCATCCGAGCGGCCGAGAACTTCGCGCCGATGCAGTTGTCCGGGGAGGCCACCAAGGTGGGGATGAGCGGCTACTCCGGTGGCGCGATAGCCACCGGTCATGCAGCCGAGCTGGCCGGAAGCTACGCGCCCGAGCTCGATATCGTCGGCGTCACCGAGGGCGGAACCCCGGCTGAACTCGGGGCCCTGGTCGACAACGCGAACAACGCCCTCGGCTCCGGCATCGTCGCTGCCGGCATCATCGGTGCCAGCCGCGAAGATCCCGAGTTGGCCGACTTCATCGACCGGCACATCGATCCGCTCGGCCGAACTTTGTTCGCGGCCAAGGACAATCTCTGTGTCGGCTACTCGTCGGCGCTGCTCCCGTTCGTCAACCTGAAGGGTTTCCTGCATACCGACGGCGACCCGATTCAACAACCCGTGGTGAAGAAGGCCCTGTCCGCGATGCGACTCGGTGGCACCACCCCGAACATGCCGCTCTACGTCTACCACTCGAACCCGGATTGGCTGGTGCCGATCGGGCCGGTCAACGCGATGGTCGATTCGTACTGCAGCCGTCCCGGTGCCGATGTCACCTACACCCGTGACCATTTCAGCGAGCACATCACTCTGGAGCTGATTGCCTTTCCGAGCGCGGTGTTGTGGATGCGCGACCGGTTTGCCGGTGTTCCTGTGGAACCGGGTTGCCGAACGAACGATGTCGGCTCGATGGCGCTCGACACACGTGCACACCCGCTCTTCGTCGATGCCGTCGGCGAGATGATCGCCGGACTGTTCGGCAAGCCGATCGGGGCGTGACGGGCCCGATCGGCGTCAGGCCCGCTAGACAGTCACCGGCGGTAGACTCCGCCGGTGACTGTCGCCGACGATCAGGGCCGCATCTACGCCGGACAATCGTCCGCCGCGCGCAAAGCCGATCGACGCGCACGGTTTCTGCAGGCCGGGATCGAGGTCATCGGGGTGCGCGGATACGCAGCCACTTCGGTCGCCCATATCTGCACCGCGGCCGGTTTGGCGCGCAGTCAGTTCTACAGTGAGTTCGCCAACCGTGAGGCGCTGCTCGTGGATGTCTACGACCTGATCCAAGACGACGCGTTGGCTGCAGTCGTCGCCGCACTCGACGGGCAAGTCGACCGAGACCGACGCGCGCTGGTCGTCGCCGCGATGACCGCCTTGGTCGGATCGATCGGAGGTGACCCACGGCGAGCGCGGATTTCGTATCTGGAGATGCTGGGTGTCAGCGATGCCGTCGAACAGCACCGGACGCGCCGCCGTGCACAGTGGGTGGAATTCTTCGAGAACACCCTGCGCTCGGAAGTCGGTTCCGACTTCGTTCCACCGGGTGGATACCGTTTGGCTGCAACAGCATTCCTCGGAGCGCTCACCGAGATCGTCTCCGACTGGTCCCGTACCGCCCCGCCCCGGCCACCCATCGAGCTCATCGTCGAGACGATGGTCGCCGTGCTGGGAGCCTTCGTTCCCGACCTGAACTGAACTGCAGGGTGCCGCGCAATACAGTGGACCGATGACAGCTGCCACCGGACCACTCGCAGGACTCGTGGTCGCGGACTTCTCTCGTGTACTCGCCGGACCGTACGCGACGATGATGCTCGGCGACATGGGTGCCGAGGTGATCAAGATCGAGCGACCCGGAATCGGAGACGACACCCGATCATGGGGTCCCCCGTACGACTCTGCCGGTACGGCAACCTATTTCAACTCGGTCAACCGCAACAAGACGTCGAGGTTCATCGACCTGCAGTCCGAGACCGGCGTAGCCGAGGCACGTGAGATCGTCGCCGGCGCGGACATCGTGATCGAGAACTTCCGGGCCGGCGCGATGGACCGCCTCGGCCTGGGGTATTCGACGCTCTCGCAGTGCAATCCCGGTCTGATCTATTGCTCGATCACCGGTTTCGGCACCGGCGGGGGAGCAGCGCTGCCGGGCTACGACCTGGTGGTTCAGGCGGTCGGCGGGCTGATGAGCGTCACCGGCCCGGACGCCGAGGCACCGACCAAGGTGGGTGTGGCGATGGTCGACATCGTCACCGGACTCCATGCGCTCAGCGGAATCCTTGCGGCGCTGCATCATCGATCGAACACCGGTGCCGGCCAGCAGGTGCACACCTCACTGATGGCGTCGGTGCTGTCCGCATTGAGCAACCAGTCGTCGGCCTATCTGGGGGCCGGTGTCGTGCCCGTGCCGATGGGCAACAAGCACCCCTCACTGGTGCCGTACGAGGTGTTCGAGACCGCCGATCGACCCCTCGCACTTGCCGTGGGCAACGACCGGCAGTTCGCTGCCCTGGTCGAGGTTCTCGGATCGCCTGCACTGGCAGCGGACGAGCGCTTTTCGTCCAATTCCGCTCGCGTTAAACATCGAGACGAGCTGGTCGACGTTCTGACCTCGGCGTTGAGCGCCCGCACCGCGGACGAGTGGTATCGAGAACTGATGGCCCGCAACGTTCCCGCGGGACCGGTCAATTCTCTCGAGGAGGCCTTCGCGTTCGCGGAATCACTCGGTCTCGAACCGCGCGTGCAGGTTCCGGGTTCAGTGGCCGACAGCGTCCGCAACCCACTGGACTTCTCGGCAACACCGGTGAACTATCGCCTGCCACCGCCCGCCGAGTTCTAGTTCAACGCCCACTTCACCGACACGGACACACTGACCGTCTGCTGGCCAGGTTCGATGGGCACCGCCGTGTCGAACGAACTGGCGGAGTCGCCGAACGTCCTCGGCTGCTCCTGGCCGGTGATCGACTCGGTGATCGACAGGACGTCACCGAGTTCGCCGCCTGCGAGCGTCGCGTACTGCTCGGCGCGATCGCGGGCATCGGCGAACGCCCTGGACCGGGCATCGGTGATCAGCTCGGAATCGTCGTCGATCTTGAACGAGACCCCGGAGATTCGGGTCGCGTTGCCACCGGCCGATGTGGCGTCGCCCAACACTTCGGACGCCTTCGACAGGTCGCGAACCGTCACCTGCAAGGTGTTGGTGGCCTGATATCCGGAGATGGCCGAGGTACCGCCCGACAGAGCACCGGAATACTGCGGGTCGATCGAGACCTGCTGAGTCTGGATGTCCTCGCGAGCGACGCCGGCCGCGATGACCGCGTCCGTCACTTCGGTCACCGCAGCGTTAGCCTGTTCGATCGCGGCGGTGACGTCCTCGGCCGTGGCCTGGACGCCGATCTGGGTTGTCAACGTATCCGGTGCGCCCTGGACTTCTCCGACGCCGTTGACGTTCACACCGGGAGGTCCGTCGGGGGACGTGGTCGCTGGACTGCTGCAGCCCGCAGTCAGGGCTACGGCCAGCACCAGGGCCGATGCGCAGGATCCGGCCAACCATCTGTTTCGACTCACCGCCGTAGTGTCCACCATTGCAGGTGAATTGGAAAGGCTCAGGGCTTGCGATACTCGGCGTCGAACGTCACGGTGACCTCGTCGACCACCTTCATGGCTCCGAACATCTGCGAATACGGAGTGATCTTGTAATCCGACTGACGCACAGTGGTTTCGGACCCGACACGCCACCGATCGCCGAGGTCCGTGACGTCCACATCCACGGTGATCTCCCTCGACACACCGTGGATCTCGGCCGTGCCCGCCAGCCTGAATCCGGAGTCGACGGCCGTGATCTCGGTGGAGTGGAAACGAATCGACGGATATCGGTCGGCGTCGAAACTCTTGAGCGCGTTGGCTTTCGCAACGATCTTCTCCGGTCCGATCAACGGTGTCAGTCCACCCTCGCCGTGGACCACGTCGAGTGAACTCACCTCGGCGGTCAAGGTGACAGCGGTAGGTGCGTCCCCGGCCCACTCGACTGTCGCAGCCCAGGAGGTCATCGCGATCGTGAGGCGATGCCCCATCTTGGATGCCCTTCCTGTGACATCCGTGCGAACAGCCAACTGCCCGCCGTCGGATGCGTCGAGCGTCCAGGTCTCGGTACTCATCCCCCGACTGTATCCGTCCCGCAGAACCGACGACGGGACTCAGGCGCAGGTGGTTAGGGTGGAGGCATGTTCTCCAATTCCCCTCGAACATTCGTCGCCGACGCCCTCCGCGGCTTCGTCGCCGCCACCGACGACGTCGCCTGGCATGCCGACCCCGGCTACCTGACGCGTCGCTATCGCATCTCCGACGGCCAGGTCGCGCTGCTGTCCGGTGGGGGATCGGGCCATGAGCCGCTGCATGCCGGCTTCATCGGCCGCGGCATGCTCACCGGCGCGTGCCCGGGCCTGGTGTTCACCTCACCCAATGCCCTCCAGGTGCACGAGGCATCCAAGGCCGTGGACTCGGGCGGCGGCGTGGTCCACATCGTGAAGAACTACACCGGCGACGTGATGAATTTCAAGATCGCCCGAGAGTTGTTGCAGGAGGACGGCATTGTCGCCGACGTCGTTCTCGTCGACGACGACGTGGCCAGTGAGAGCGAGGACGGCCCTGGCCGCCGCGGCACCGCAGCGACCATCGTCGTCGAAAAGGTGTGCGGCGCAGCGGCAGAACGCGGAGACAGCCTGCAGGCGGTGGTCGCGCTTGGGCGTCGGACCGCGGAGAACGCACGCAGCATGGCCGTCGCGATGAATCCGCCCACATTGCCGGGAGCGGACGAACCGTCGTTCGACCTCCCGTCGGAGGAAATCGAACTCGGCATCGGCATCCACGGAGAACGCGGCACCGACCGGGTGCCGCGCCTGCCCGCCCAGGAGATCGTCGCGAAACTGACCGATCCCATCGTGGACTCGCTCGGGTTGAACTCGGGCGAATCGGTGATCGCGGTGGTCAACGGGCTCGGAGCAACGCATCCGCTGGAGCTGCATCTGCTATTCGGTGAACTCTCGGAGTACCTGCACGGCAAAGGGATCGAGATCTCCCGCTCGCTCGTCGGCAGCTTCGTCACCGCGCTCGACATGGGTGGAGCCTCGATCACCCTCGTGCGCGCCGACGACGAGATGCTCGAGCTCTGGGACGCCCCAACCGACGCACCCGGTTGGCCCAACGCCCACAGCCGCGGCGTGAAGTCGGTGGGCGAACGTGGAGGCTTCGGACCCTCGTTCGAGCCCTCCGACACCGGAGAGGTTTCGGCGTTCGCCTCGACGTGGATCGGGACTTGGGCGCAGCGGGTACTCGACGAAGAACCGGCCCTGACCGAGCTGGACCGCAAAGCAGGCGACGGCGACTTCGGAACCAACATGGTGGCCGCCCTCGAACAGCTCGATCTCGATGCCGTCAAGGACACCTATTCGGCAGCAACGGTATTCGAGGCCGTCAGTGAGGCCTACCTGGGCCACGCGGGCGGTACCTCGGGCGCGCTGTTCGGGATCTGGTTCCGCCAGTTCTACCGGACGATGCTCGAATCCGAGCCAGGTACTGCTGCCATCGCGGCCGCGGCCCGGGCAGGCCTGGACAGCATCACCGAACTCGGTGGCGCACGGGTAGGCGACAAGACGATGGTCGACGCCATCGCCCCTGCCGTCGATGCACTCGAGAAGGACGGCGGCACCCTGCAGCAGGCCGCGGACGCCGCGAAAACCGGAGCCGAATCGACCGAGGACATGACCGCCAACCGCGGCCGCGCCAGCTACGTCGGCGAGGCCGCGCGAGGCGTCGTCGACCCCGGTGCGCTGGTCATGGCCTGGTTCTTCGAGGCAGCTGCTAGCTCAGCGAACTGAGAAAGACCTCCGCGATCGCTTCGAGGCCGGCCTGATCGTCGGCGTCGAAGCGGTCGGGAACAGGGCT
This sequence comes from Rhodococcus sp. 15-725-2-2b, assembly GCF_002259075.1. NCBI lineage: Bacteria > Bacillati > Actinomycetota > Actinomycetes > Mycobacteriales > Nocardiaceae > Rhodococcus > Rhodococcus sp. 15-725-2-2b. The sequence goes on from NZ_NPFL01000007.1 coordinate 185,973, forward strand.
GTCCAGATCGAACACACCGATCAGGGTCTCGCCCTGGTACAGCGGTACGACGACCTCGGAGCGTGTATTGGCATCGCACGCGATGTGACCGGGGAAAGCGTGGACGTCGGCGACGCGCTGCGTCTCGCGGGTGGTCGCTGCTGCTCCGCAGACACCCTTGTCCAGGGCGATGCGCACGCAGGCGGGCTGACCCTGAAACGGCCCGACCACCAGTTCAGTGCCGTCGAACAGGTAGAAGCCGACCCAATTGACCTCGGGCAGAGCGTGATACACCAGCGCAGACAGGTTGGCGGCGTTGGCGACGAGGTTCGATTCCTCGAACACCAGGCCACGGGCCTGCTCGGTGAGCTGCTGATACTGCTCGACCTTGGATCCGTTCAGTTCGGTCGCGGTGAAAGACATGCGCCGAGTTTAAGCGCACACCCCAGCACCACCAGATACGCCGACATGCCGCCTACCTGTATCCGTTGCGCGATGCCGAGACCGTACTCACCGGGCAGATTGTCGGCGATCAGCAGCCACGCGGTAGCCAATGACGTCACGATCAGGACGGCCAGGCCCAGCGTGCGCAGCAGCGGGTAGAGCCGGTAGCGAAATGCGGCCACCGTGAACGCGATCATGACGGTGAAGATCGCGAACACCGCGATGGTGCTGGTCAGCGCATGCAGGTGATGGAGTTGCGGGAACAATCCGCTCGGCTCGATCGGACAGCTCGGATCGTCGGCCGCCACACACTCGAGGGGGAGTTTCGCGTCGGCGATGGTCGCAATGCCGAAGATGCCCGACGCCACCCAGCCGGTGACGACGAGCCGTCGTCGCGGGGTTGCCAGGAAGCCGAGAATCGCCGCGAGAATCATCAACGAACCCGTGACGACGTCCGCGGTGGAGAAGAATTCGCGGTACGGCTGATCGCGGGCGTCGAGTTCGCTGAGGAACGATGTGGTTGGGTCGAGACCGGTGTCGAGGAAGAATTCGGCCACCCAGGCCGAGTACAGCAGGCCGGCGAGGATCAAGCAGATCGCCACTACGACGCGGCGCATATCCACGCCTTCGGTTCTCGAACGCACCGACCAAGGCTAGCCAGTGAGTACCTCGGCGGTTGCCACCGCCAGTGCGACGGCGGACTCGCAGCTGTCGGTCAGGACGGACAGTGTGGGAACCGTGCGGGCATAGCGCGCGGCAGCATCGTCTTTCTCGGGCATGCCGAGCACGGGGTTGCCCAGCACGATGTCCGCGAAGCACGACGAATCCGAGGCGCGTGTCTCGACGGTGTAGCCGCCCTGCTGGACGGGCTCGCTGTCGGTCGAACGCAGATCCGAGTCGACGTACGTGAGCGTGACGTCGAGCATCGCCAGTGAGTCCTCGAACGTCGACGACGACGCCGTGAAGTGGCAACGGTACGGATCGGACGCGGGGTTCCAGCGGGCCACCGTCCAGGTTGCGGGCAGGTGTTCGAGGACGGCGCACGGGTCCTTCGTGGCCAGCGGAAGGTTGTACTTCGAGTCGGCCCGCAGTGGTGGATCGTCCAACAGGCTCAGTGCGGTCTCGGCGAAGGTTGTCGCCGCGGCACACGCGTCGGCGACAGCCCGATCGACGTCGATCGTGGCAAAGCTACGACCGGATTCGGTGAGGAAGCCGTCCATGGCCCCGGTGGCGGCCCCGTCGAACTCGTCGCGCAGCGGAAAGCTGACGCGGCACTGCCCTTGCGACAGGTCGTGGAGATACACCTGTTCGCCGCCGATCGTGATCCGCTCGGTGTCCGGGTCGTCCGGCGTCGGCTGATATCCGTTCAGATCGATCGAGACGGAGTCGGTGGCGCTCGAGTTCGCCGGGTTCAGACTGGCCGAGCACGCGCTCAATTCGCCGTCGGGGCGCAGTTGCACCACCGTGCCGAGCTCAGCGAGGTCGTTTTCGGTGAGAAAACCGCAGGGGTCGAGACTGCGTACGAACGCCGCCGAGTCCGCTAGGTACCGGTCCGCCTCGGACAGCACGAATCCGTACCGGTTCTGCGGCGCACTGCTGACGGGGGAGGCGCTGCCGAGCACGACCACCGCGCACCCGCTCGTCGATACGGCCATCGCCAGCGCTGTTGCCGCAAGCCACCAATTTCTACGCACCGTTTCCCCCGGAACTCGAATCAACCGATCATGGGGTTGGACGCGCGGGGGCCGGAGATGGTTTCAGTCTCCGGACAGGTTGTTTCAGTCTCCGGAAAGTTCGTCGACCACTCGATCGGCGGCCTCGGCGGGGTCCTCGTGTTCCCAGATTCGTACGACGCGCCAGCCCTCCGCGAGGAGCTTGTCGTCGGTGTCGCGATCGCGCGTGACGTTGGCCGCCAGTTTGTCGGCCCACCACTGCGCGTTGTTGCGGGGCTTGGTCGCGTGCACCGGGCAGCTGTGCCAGAAGCAACCGTCGACGTAGACCGCGACTTTGCGTTTGGGGAAGACCAGATCTGCTCGACGCCTCATGCCCTTCAACGGAGCTCGATCGACGAAGTAGCGCAGACCTCGACGGTGCAGTGCCTGCCGTAGCGCCACCTCGGGCTTGGTGTCGCGTCGTTTCTGCTTGCTCAGTCGCGCGCTGGTCCTGGCGTCGGTGGCGGGCCGGTCTCCGCTCACGCCGACACCCTCTCGGCGTACCCGCCCATGCGTTCGAGATGGGCGTCGAGGTCGTCGAGAAAGCCGTCGACGAAACGGAGATTGCCCGCTCTGGCTCGCTTGAGGAACCCGGCGGTCGCTCGCGCCGAGAGCAGCTTCGCGTCGTCCAGGAAATCGATCAGGTCCTCGTACGGCTCGTGCACCGGCATGGTCGTCACCGCGACCCGATAGCTGGTGCGATCGCGTCCCCAGGCTGCGGTCGGCCAGGCCTGACCAGGCAGCAGAGCCGTATCGTTCGAGGCGTCGTACGGCTGGGGATCGTCGAGTGCGCTCGCCGCCCAGGACGCCATGCGCACACTGACGGCGTTGCCGACGAGCTTCCAGCGATGTCCGCTGCGGACGCCGGGCTGCTGGACGGCGGGCAGCGTCCACTCCGGATCGAATCCCTGCAGACGTTCGGCACCGATGATCCCGGGAGTGACGATCTCCCCGGACGGCAACCGAACCGCCGGCGGACTGGCTATGCCGAGCGAGGATCCGCCCTTGAGCGTCGGGACCGCATTGACGGCCCAGCCCAGCCCGCGAATGCCTTCGGTCCAGTAGAAGCCGCACGGCTGCGTGGCCGGGTCGCCGTCGGGCAGCGGTCCTGCATCCTGCGAGAACAGCACCTCGCGTGGATCGTCGGTACGCGAGGCCAGCATCACCACCCGCTGCCGACGCTGCGGCAACCCGAACGCGCGGGCGTCGACGACGCGGTAGGCCCACATGTAACCGAGGTCCTCCAGCGCGTTGGTGATGTGTCGCATGGCCGCCCCACGGCCGAGTTGGAGCATGAACGGCACGTTCTCCATCAGCAGCCATCGCGGGCCGCGTCGACGCGAGACCAGCCGAAACACCTCGTCGACCAGGCCCGATCTGGCACCGGTGATGCCTGCGGTGCGGCCGGCCTGCGAGAGGTCCTGACAGGGGAAGCCGGCCGCGACGAGTTCGGTGTCGGCGGGCAGGCTTCGAAGAGTGGTGACGTCGGTGTGCAGGGGTACCTCGGGCATGCGCGCTTTCAGGACGGCCCCGGCTCCGGGATCGATCTCGCACAGCAACTGCGTCGTCCACCCTGCGTCGGCCAACCCCAGCTCGAGCCCGCCGATCCCCGCGAACAACCCGACCATCGACCGTGCGCTCACGTATGCCCTTCCCTTGCCCGACGGCCCTACGTTACTCGAGAGTCGGTTCGCTTGACCTCGACCGAGCTCGAGGTTTCACACTGGAATGCGAGGGCCGAAAAATCGGTTGGAAACTGAGCCTGTGCAATGAAAGCATTCGAGCACAGCAATAAGGAGAAGAACTGTGTCTACGGGTGTGCTCGATCCCGAAACCCGAACCCTCGATCAGCCATACCCGGACACCGCGAAGCCGGCCAGCTCGCTGCGCCGTTTCGCGCCGTTTCTGCTGCCGTACAAGTGGTTCTACATCGCCTCGATCGTGGTCTCGCTGATCGCCACCATGACCGGTCTGGTGATCCCGCTGGTGATGCAACGCGTCATCGACGGGCCCATCACCGATCGTAATTTCTCGGCCGTCTGGTGGCCCGCGGCGTTCGTCCTGTTGCTCGGCACCATCGATGCACTCGGCATCTGGGTTCGCCGTTACCTGGTCTCCCGCCCGTCGAGTCAGTTCGAGATCTCAGCGCGCGCAACAGTATTCGACAAACTCCAGCGACTGTCGGTCGCGGCTCACGAGAGCTGGGAATCGGGTCAGCTGCTTTCTCGTGCCATCGCAGACCTCGGTTCGCTGCGGCGGTTCATGGCCTTCATCGGCCCGTTCATCATCATCAACGCCGTCACACTGGTCGCAGGTATCGGCGTACTGCTGGTGCAGTCCTGGCAATTGGGGCTGATCATGCTGGCGACGTCGGTACCGCTGGTGATCGCCTGCACCAAGTTCGAGACGCTCTATCGCGTCGTGGCCCGCGATGCTCAGGATCAGGCCGGCGACGTCACGACGACAGTCGAGGAATCCATCCAGGGTATTCGTGTCCTCAAGGCGTTCGGTCGAAGTGCGCACCTGGGCAAGCAGTTTCTGCGTCAGGCCCGCACATTGCGGGGCACCGAGCTGAAGAAGGTGCGCTACCTGGCGATCATCTGGGCGGTGATCGTCGGGCTGCAGCCGATCACCATCGGCGCGATCCTCGCCGTAGGTACGTACTCCATCGTCCAGGGCACCATGACGGTCGGCACCCTCGTCGCCGCCATCGCCATCGTCACCTTCCTGCTGTGGCCGATCGAGTCCTTCGGGTATCTCCTGGCCGAGCTGAACAATGCGCGCACGGCAGCGGATCGGTACTGGGAGATCATGGATACTCCCGAAACCGTGACCGATCCGGACAATCCCGTCGAACTGCCCGAAAAGATCCGTGGCCGAGTGCAATTCGATCGCGTCGGATTCACCTTCCCCGACGCGTCCGTACCGCTTCTCGAGGACGTCAGCTTCGTCGTCGAGCCGGGGGAGACCGTCGCGCTGGTCGGCAACACCGGTAGCGGAAAGACCGCGCTGACGAACCTCGTACCCCGGCTGTTCGACGCCACCGAGGGTTCCATCACCATCGACGGAATCGATGTGGCGTCGATGCGGTTGGCCGATCTGCGGTCGATCGTCACGGTGGCGTTCGAGGATCCGGTGCTGTTCTCGGCCAGTGCGCGCGAGAACATCGCGCTCGGTTCGCCCGGAGCCTCCGATGCCGAGGTCGCCGAGGCGTTGGAGATCGCGCACGCAACGGATTTCGTCGAGCAGTTGCCGTGGGGCCTGGCCACTCGCATCGGTGAGCAGGGAATGAGCCTGTCCGGTGGGCAGCGGCAGCGGCTCGCATTGGCGCGGGCGGTGCTGGGCAAGCCCCGGGTACTGGTGCTCGACGACCCGCTGTCCGCGCTCGACGTGGACACCGAAGCCAAAGTGCAGAAGGAATTACGACGCGTGTTGGCGCACTCGACGACACTGCTGGTGGCGCACCGGCCGTCGACCGCTGCCTTGGCCGACCGCGTGCTGTATCTCGAGAACGGACGAATTGTGGAGCAGGGAACACACGAGGGACTGCTGGCGTCGTCGCCACGGTACCGCGAAGTGATGGGGTCGATTCATGGCTGAGCAAACCGCAGCCGCGGATTGGCGCGGCGTCGGCGGCGAGGAATCGGAGGTCGACGCAACCGGAAACCTGGTGTTGGCCGGGCGTTCTCGCCGGTTGCTCGCCTCGTTGGTTCGGCCGTACAAGAAGCAGGCCCTGCTGTCGTTCCTGATCATTCTGGTCGACAACATCACCTACGTTGCCGGTCCGCTGTTCATCGCCTATGCGCTGGACAACGGTGTCGGCGCTGCAGCACAGGGTGATTGGGCTCCGTTGCTGTGGGCGATCGGCGGCTACACCGGCTTCGGTCTGCTCGGGATGCTCACCACCTACGCCTTCCTCACCGTCTCCGGTCGGCTGAGTCAGAACATCCTGTACGACCTGCGCGGTCGGGTGTTCGACCACGCCCAGAAGCTGAGCCTGTCGTTCCACGAGAAGTACACCTCGGGACGGTTGATCTCGCGTCTGACCAGCGATGTCGAATCCCTGCAGACGCTGCTCGAAAGTGCGCTCAACGATGCTCTGACGGCCATCCTGTCGATGGTGTCGATCGCGATCATCCTGGTGTACCTCGACGTTCCGATGGCGATGATCGTGCTGGCCGGATTCGTTCCGCTGGTCCTCGTCACCCGGTGGTCGCAGCGTCGACAACGCCAGGGATACCGTCGAACACGGGTGGCGATCGCCCGCGTCGTGGTTCATTTCGTCGAATCCATGGGCGGTATCCGTGCGGTACAGGTGTTCCGGCGCGAGGGCCGCAACGACGCGATTCTGAGCACCGAGGATTCGGAATACCGCGACGCCACCACCGCAGCGCTGCGCGGGATGGCGAGCTACACCGGCATCGTGCGCTGGATCGGCAACGTCACGCTCGCGATCATCCTGGTGTTCGGTAGCTGGCGAGTGATCAACGGCCACATGGACATCGGTGTGCTCGCCGCCTACGTGTTGTATCTGCGCCGGTTCTACGGACCTCTCGACGAGCTGGCAATGGTCTTCAACGCCTACCAGTCCGCCGCTGCTGCACTGGAGAAGATCTCCGGGGTACTCGAAGAAGAACCGTCGGTGACAGCGCCGAAGAATCCGGTGGAGATCGGAACGGTGAAGGGCGACATCACGTTCGACGACGTGCATTTCTCTTACGGCCCCGAACGCGTCGTGCTGCCGGAGTTCTCGCTGCACGTACCCGCCGGACAGGTGGTCGCGATGGTCGGAGCCACCGGAGCGGGCAAGTCGACACTGGCGAAGCTGTTGGCGCGCTTCTACGATCCGACGGCCGGAGCCGTCCGACTCGACGGCGTCGACATGCGGGACATCAGCGACGATGACCTGCGTCGCAACGTCGTGATGGTGACGCAGGAGTCGTTCCTGTTCTCCGGTTCGGTAGCGGACAACATCCGACTCGGACGTCCCACCGCGACCGATGCCGAAGTTCGGGCCGCGGCCGACGCCGTCGGACTGACGGAGTTCATCGCGTCGCTACCGGAGGGAATCGACACCGACGTGCGCAAGCGCGGTGGCCGATTGTCCTCGGGTCAAAGGCAATTGGTGGCCTTCGCGCGGGTGTTCCTCGCTGCGCCGTCGGTGATCGTGCTGGACGAGGCGACATCGAGCCTCGACATCCCGAGTGAGCGGCTGGTGCAGCGCGCGCTCGAGACCATCCTGCAGGGACGAACGGCGCTGATCATCGCGCACCGACTCTCGACGGTGGCCATCGCGGATCGAGTACTCGTCATGGCCGATGGAAACATCGTCGAGGACGGAACCCCCGAGGACCTCATCGCAGGAGAGGGACGCTTCGCGCACCTGCACGAGGCGTGGGAAGACTCGCTGGTCTGATTTTCGTAACGCGTCGTCGGTCCTGGGCGAAATGACCTGTATGAGAAGAACATTTGTAGCGGCAACACGAGTTGCCACCGTCGTCGTCTCAGGTCTGGCCTTTTCAGCAATCATCGGCGCAGGCGTTTCCCATGCTGACACTCAGGATTGCTCCATCGCCCACGATGCCTTGGGCGCGTCTGCAACGTGCCACGACACCGGTGCTCCTCCGGGGAGGGAGTACGTACTGATCACCGAATGTTGGGGCTTCCATGTCACTGCCGCCGTTCCGTTCCTGGCGGTCGGCCCCTACACCTCGTCGAGCCGATCCTTCGTGCCGACAGGTCAGGCGTCGGGTAACTGCGGTTCGAGCTGGGGCCAGCCGACGTCGACCCTCGGTGTGGTCACCGGTGCCCACGTGGAGATCTATCGCCAGTGAGATCGGCCTGGTGACCGGCTGATCAGGTCCACGGAGTGATCGGCGGCTTGACCCACATGATCTTCTCGTCGGCGTGCTGGGGCGTCGCACCGTCGTGGCCCGGGTGTTCGGCCGCCCACACGGATTTACGGTCGAGCAACTCGGCCACGATGGTCCACGTCTCCATCGTGCTCGGTGGATGCAGGTCGGCAGCGCGGGCCAGCTTCCGGCGGACCGCGTCGGTGAGGTCGAGTAGCTCGGCACCGGTGATGCCGCGATCCCACACATAGCGCGCCAGAGCCTTCGCCTTGTCCTGCCGACTCTTCGCAGCCTGTTCGGAGTGCGCGAAATCGAACTGCCCGCCGCCCGCGTTCTCTGTCGTCACGGGCACAACATTAATGAACTGCGAGAAAAGGCACGTCCGCTTGATCTTCTGGGGGCCTCGTCGCCTACCGTAGGTGGGTGATCACTCAAGCATCGGGTGCAGAGCAAGTCTCCATCCCCGCGACCGATTCCACAGGCGCGAAAACCTGGCCGTCGATCCTGACGTGGCGAGCGCACGACGTTCCCCGCATGGAGTCCGTGCGGGTCCAGCTCTCGGGCAACCGCATCAAGGCTGCCGGACGCATCATCGGTGGCGCGTGCAGCGATCACCCCGCCTTCAGTGCGTCCTACGACCTGGTGACCGACGAATACGGCGTCACCAAGAGGCTCTCGGTGCGCACATCTCTCGCGTCCGGTGACCGCCAGGCCTCCGTCAGCCGTGACGACGAGGGCTACTGGATGGTGGAGAACAGCACCAGCCATCAGCGCTCGACCTACAGTGGCGCGCTCGACGTCGACATGGTGCTCAGCCCATTCTTCAACACTCTGCCGATCCGTCGATTCGGTCTGCACACCCAGGTCCAGGACCTCGAGGTGCCCACGGTGTACGTGAACCTGCTCGACCTCAGCATCCAGGAAGCCACGCTGACCTACAGCAGTGGTTCCGAGGGAATTCACGTCATCTCACCGGTCTCGACGTCGTCCGTAACGGTCGACGCCGACGGTTTTGTTCTCGACTACCCGGGACTGGCCGAGCGGATCTGACGTACGACGCCACCGCGTCGACCCGCGTCCTGCAGTTTTTCCCGCCACCCCGGTTCGCCCGGGGTGACGTCGGTGATCTCGAAGCGTTGATGCTGCTCGTACTGCAGGCGCGCCGTGTTTCCGGCCTCGACCAGTGATTTCGTCGAACCTTCGTCGAGTTCTTCGCGCGCTGCCGTGAGTGCGTCCAGAGCCTCGTCCAGCGCGGTCCGCAGAGCGGCGGCGTTGCCCTCGGTCATCGCCCGAACGAGATTCGGCGACGAGGACGCCACCCGCGTCCCGTCCCGAAACGAGCCCGCAGCCAGGCCCAACGCCAGCGGTCCGCCTGCCGCGCCCACGATCGCGAGTGTCTCGGCCAGCACATGCGGAAGATGGGAGATTCTGGCGACGGCGCGATCGTGCTCGACGCTCTCTGCCGGCACCACCACCGAACCGCAGTCGAGAGCGAGACGGGCCACCCGAACCCACACGTCGGCGTCGACGCCCGGGTCGGTGGACACCACCCACACCGCGTCGGCGAACAGCGTCGGATCGGTGGCCGACCACCCCGAGTGGTTGGTGCCCGCCATGGGATGTCCCCCGACGTAGCGTGCCTGCAAACCCTGCGCCTCGACGGCGGCTGCCATCTCGGCCTTGACGCTGACGACATCGGTCAGCGGAGCTGTGGGGGCATGCTCGGCGACAGCAGTCAGAATCGACTCGACGGCAGGCATCGGAACGGCGACGACGATCAACGCGTCCTGTGCTGCGGCCCTGCTCAGTGCAGCTACCAGATCGGTGCCGACGTCGTATCCATCGGCCAAAGCACCTGCAATCGCGTCGGCCGATCGGTTCCATCCCCATACCGGACGGCCCGCATCGTGTGCCGCGCGCAGGATCGACCCACCGATCAGTCCGAGACCCAGAACGCACACCGAAGAAGAAGTCACCCGATCAGATTGGCACAGGTGGTTGACGTCGATCGGACGTGGACTTCGAATACAGGCCCCTACCGGACTACCGTTGCGCGCATGGCCGCACAGCGCGCGAACAACAACCGCGCATCCGCACCGGAATACGACGACCTCGAGGGATTCGGCGTTGCAGTTGTCCGAGAGGAAGGCAAGTGGACCGTCACGCCGCTGTCCGACGACGCACTGACCAGTCTGTCGGCGGCAGAGACCGAATTGCGTGAGCTGCGCAGTTCTGGAGCGGTGTTCGGAATGCTCGACGTGGACGAGGAATTCTTCGTCATCCTGCGTCCCGCACCGAACGGCACCCGACTGTTGCTCTCCGACGCGGTCGCCGCCGTCGACTACGAAATCGCCGCGGACGTCCTCGATGCGTTGAACATCGAGATTCCCGACGTCGACCCCGACGAACTCGACGACATCGAACCCTACGAGGAGGGTGACCTCGCGTTGCTGGCCGATCTCGGACTCCCCGAAGCTGTGCTCGGCATCATCGTCGCCGAGACCGACGACTACCCCGACGAGCAGCTGCAGTCCATCGCCGAACGCCTGGGCTTCGAGGACGAGTTCACCGCAGCGGTGAACAAGCTGCGGCGGTAGTCCGTGTCGGTATCCGACGCGGACATGATCCGCGCAGCGCTGGCGGCTGCCGCCGAGGCGTCGGATGCCGACGTCCCCGTCGGAGCCGTCGTGTTCGACCCCTCCGGACGTGAGATCGCCCGAGCCTGCAATGCGCGGGAGGCGTCGGGCGACCCCACCGGACACGCTGAAGTGATCGCCCTGCGTCGAGCAGCGGCCGTGCACGGGGATGGCTGGCGACTCGAAGGCTGCACCCTGGCCGTCACCTTGGAACCATGCACGATGTGCGCCGGGGCGCTGGTGCTCGCTCGCGTCGGAGCAGTGGTGTTCGGAGCATGGGAACCCAAGACCGGAGCCGTCGGGTCGCTGTGGGACGTTGTGCGCGACCGTCGACTCACCCATAGACCGCAGGTGCGCGGCGGGGTGTTGGAAGCCGAATGCGCCGAAGTGTTGACCAGGTTCTTCGCTCGCCAGAGATAACGATCCCGTCTCGAGGTGAGGGGCGAGGTGGCCGGGTCCGTCGGTTTTCAGGAGTGTGGAGAGCAGGGGTGCGACGACGCGCTCCAACCTCTGCGAAGGAGAGCACTATGGGAATCGGCGACAAGATTTCGAACAAGACCGAAGACCTCGGCGGCAAGGCAAAGGAAGCCGCTGGTTCGGCCACCGGAGACAAGGACCTCGAAGCAGAGGGCAAGGGCGACCAGACCTCGGCGGCAGTCAAGGACGGCGTCGAGAAGGTCAAGGACGCAGCCTCGAACATCAAGGACAAGCTCACCGGCAACTAGTCGCCGGAGTGGAGCCTGCGGAATGACCGATGGATTCGCGTGCTGAGCAGGCGATTTAGCCTCAGGCCGTCATTCCGGTACAGTCTTCTGCGGTGGCGTGTCCGAGCGGCCTAAGGAGCACGCCTCGAAAGCGTGTGACGGGTAATCCCCGTCCGAGGGTTCAAATCCCTCCGCCACCGCCAAAACTCCCCACCCGATCCGTCGGGTGGGGAGTTTTTTTGTGCGCGCAGTCTGGGGTGGGTGTGGGCTTCAGCCGCAAACGCGCGCGCATTTGTCAGACGCGTTCGGATTCGCTATCGATTCGGGGTCTATTGCGCGCGCTCCTGGCAAGTGCGCGCGCGTTTGCGGGCTCGGCGGGGTGGGATCAGTGGGCGGAAGGGGGCGCACTCAGGAGTTCACCGGTGCTGGGTTCACGGGTGCGGGTGTCGGCTTTGCGCGGCTGTATCTGTTGCAAACGCGCGCGCATTTGTCAGACGCGTTCGGATTCGCCACCGATCCCGGGTCTATTTCGCGCGCACCTGGCAAGTGCGCGCGCGTTTGCGGGCTTGGCGGGGTGGGATCGCTGGGCGGAAGGGGGCGCATTCAGGAGTTCACGGGTGCTGGGTTCACGGGTGCGGGTGTCGGCTGTGCGCGGCTGTATCTGTTGCAAACGCGCGCGCATTTGTCAGACGCGTTCGGATTCGCCACCGATCCCGGGTCTATTTCGCGCGCACCTGGCAAGTGCGC
>NZ_NPFL01000021.1:0-196551 GCF_002259075.1 Rhodococcus sp. 15-725-2-2b
GCGCCCAGCCCCAGCCGGGCTGGGGCTGGGCGCTGCGCGCCCGCCGCTGCAGGCGAAACGGCAAGCCGTTCCGAAGAACTCGCGGACTCGGTCGAAGCGCTGCGCGCCTTCGCGGTTGCATCTGTTATTCGATCGCGCTCAATTTGCAATTTGCAATCGAGAATTTTTCGAGGGCGGTCGAACCGAAACCGGCTCGCCGATGCATGGTGTATTCAGCGAAACCGGTTTCGGATCAATCGCATTCAAGTCATTCGTTACGGGATCGCTCGGATTCTGCATCGAGCGCAGCGGGCCGAATCTGCTCCCACAGCGCCGGGTTGATTCCCGCGTTGTATGCGCGTTCGAGCAGCTGCCCCAAGGAATGATCGGGGGCGAGCCCACGGGCAACGTTCATTGCCTCCCGCGCCGGCACCGCCTCCCGTCCGATCCAGTAACTCAGCGAAGCGAGGACGAAGGCGGGGCCTGCCTCGCTGGCGGGCAACACCGCGCCAACCTGCCGCCACAGTTCGCCGAGGACTGCGGCGTTGGCTTCGGTGAAGTGAACGAACAGCACATCGCGCACGCGCACGTCAGAGGCGGCGGCTGCGAGCATCGCAGCGTGGTAATCCGATATCTCGATTCCGCGGTTGCCTGAATCGAGATACCCGGCGAGTACCTCGCGGTGGATGGTCTCTGCGGCCGAGATCGGCCCTACTGCCGGGAACGCCCCGCGTGCAGCCCGCATCATGTCCACCACACTCGCGGCGCGTTCGGCACCGAACTGTTCGGCAACGAAGCCCGCGCGGATTTGGGCGCGAGAGGCCAGACGTACCTGCCCCTCGAGCAACGCTCCGACCACGTAGGGGTGAGCCGTCAGGTCGACCGCCTCGCCGACCTCGTGCGGTCCCGCCAGTACCCCGTTCATCAAGTAGCGGCGCGCACGTCCCTCGTGGAACTGGAACACAGCAACGTCATCGCCCGAGAACTCGTGGAGAACGGCCATCGATGCCGCATCGGCGTGTGTGTCACTGCCGAACACGACCACCACGCGCGGTCCGGATAGATCACGCACGGGGTGACCGCTGGGCACCAGCAACGGGGCACCACCGATCGGCGCTTCCTCCCCCAGCGGGCAGGCCATGACGGCCCCGCCTGTCGAGTTTGGGGTGAACACCACCATTTCGTTCTCGGGAACGTAGCGGACCAGCATCACGGCCACGGCAACAGCATCAGCGGGTGAGGAGATACGAAAAACAGAGGACATCGGACAAACCCCTTTCAGGGCACAGGGGCAGATGGTCAGTCCGCCCGATCAACAGAACACCCACAATCTAGCCGAGACCACCGACAAGAACGGCTCACGCGCAACACATTTGGTCCCCGGCGCACTCGGTGCCGGGGACCGCACCGAGTGCGCCGGGGCTCGGTGGGGAAAGACAACAGGCCCGCCCATGTGTTTCGCTGGGCGAGCCTGTTGTCGAACGTCTAGGGAGAAGCGAAAGGATCAGAGCGACAAAGGCTCTCGCTCTAACTCCTCGGGAGCGGAGTCGGCTTCCGAGGCCCATCTAGGGCTCACGTCCATACCCGACCACACTTTCGGATCGGTGTCGAGCCGATCAGGAGACGTTCGGATCAGCACACACGCCAGCAGCCGACATTGCAAGACGCGCCACACCGTCGATGATCAACGTATGGCATCCGTTCGACGCTGCGGAGGTGACCGGCCCTGGTACCGCGTACACCGCCCGCCCGAGCCTGTGCACTTCCCTGGCCACAGACAGTGCACGTCCGCGTGACCCGGCCTCGGGCACCACTACCGCATCGGAGAGAGCCGCCAGCAGCGCGCCACTCCCGTTGAATCGTTCTCGTCGAGGCTCTGCACCGAACGAGTACTCGCTCACCACCACACCCTGTTCCGCGACGCGCTCGAGCAACCGAGCGTGACCGGACGGATACGCCCGATCCAAGCCGCACGGCATTACCGCTACCGGTCCTGCACCGACCCCCAACGCTGCCCGCAACACCGCTCCCTCGATCCCGAACCCGCTGCCCGACAGGACCGCCACCCCACGCATCGCCAGATCCCCGGCAAATTCCGACGCGACATGCTCGCCGTAAGCGGTCGCAGCCCGGGTGCCGGTGAGCGCCACCGCCGACACATCAGCACCGGGCAGCGCGCCCTGTCCACGAACCCACAGAGCGACCGGAGTCGATCCCTCCAGCCATCCGGCCATCCGCAGCCGCTGCGGCCACTCAGCGTCCGCAGGAGTGACCAATCGTGCTCCCAGCGTTGCCGCCGTCTCGAGGTCTGCCTCGGCACCTGAGTAGTCCCACGAGCGAGCCGTCGCACGCAACAAGTCCTCCGACACCTCCCGATGCCGCACAGCCTCGGCTGCAGCCTCCACGCCCGATAAGGACACCGCCAGATGCACCAACGAGCCCTGCCCCCGCGCCACGTGAGCGAGATACGCCCACGCAACACGCTCACGCCACACCATCTCGCTACCCGACACCGCGTTCTCGCTCGACACACCGCTCACGACGAAACCCTCCCAGGGCTAACACAAGGGCAGATGGTCAGTCCGCCCGATCAACAGAACAACTCGAACCTACCCCGACACACCGACAAAAACAGCACCTGACAAGCGAAAATGTCCCCGGCGCACCCGGTGCCGGGGACAGCGGGTGCGCCGGGCGGTAAGTTCACGAAGCGGCCAAAAGAGCAGACCGAAGTGTCCTGTTCGAGTGATACAAATACCGGAGCAGATCTCACGGGCCGCCGACGAAAAACGCACCAACCGCGACGTTCGAGAGGGAAGCTGCACACATGACCGAGCCCGAGCCATGGCGTCGAAGCAAGACGCCGGCCCCGCTCCCCTCGAATTCCGCCGACGCCCGAGCGATCAGCGAACTGACGGACCCGGAACTGGCTGCGATCATTCGTGACAACCTCCTGCCGCGCTCGAACACCGCCGGCGATACAGCCAATTGGCGTGCATTCTGGAACACCCTCACTTTCGATCCGCAGCTCAACGATCGCGCAAACGCGATCATCGATGTCTACGTCGAGCAAGCAGCAGCAGCGCTCGATACCGGCGAACTCGACGACGCCCAATACAAACGTGCCGGCAAGTTCCACGACCTGTGTATCCACGCCCTCGACAGGCTCGACAAGGTGGTCGACGACCCCCTGGCCTGGGCTGGTGCGCGAGCTGCCGGATTCAATCCACGCTCTCGTGAGGTCATCAACACCCTCGTGCAGGCCATCGCCGATCACCGAGACGACGGCGACGACGCCAAGCTCTGGGCGATTCTCGCCGAAGTTCGTTTGGATCCAGGCCATCGACGCCGGTAAGCGCTCCGCTCAACATGGCCGCCCGCGGAGCCTCTGACCGATGAGCTTCTGGGATTCACTTGCGGCCGGCCTCTCGGAGGAGCCGCCGCGACGGGTGATCGTGTCGACCAGAACGCTCAGGTCGGCGATCGAGGACACCTTGATCTATGGGTTCTCGCGAGCCGCCCTCGAAGTGGTCCTACCCGACGAACTCGACCTGACGTGGGCAGGTACAGGTACCCCGGTT
The DNA here is from genome assembly GCF_002259075.1 of Rhodococcus sp. 15-725-2-2b. Classification (NCBI taxonomy): domain Bacteria; kingdom Bacillati; phylum Actinomycetota; class Actinomycetes; order Mycobacteriales; family Nocardiaceae; genus Rhodococcus; species Rhodococcus sp. 15-725-2-2b. The sequence continues at coordinate 3,561 of NZ_NPFL01000021.1, forward strand.
GAGGCCGACACCAAGCGGTCGCTGATCGATGGTTACCTCGTAGGATTCGAGATCCCCCAGCTCGTCGCACTGGCGCGTCGCGTGCTTGCAGAATGCGACGTCGCGGACCACGGGCTCGCGGTGCTGATCGCAGAGTACGAAAAGGGCTCCAGCGGTGTCGATTCTCCCGCAAAGAACCTCATTTTCGCGGCCAATGGTCCCAAACCGGAGATGGTGCTCCGCGACGCGGTCAGCAACGACATCCTGATCACCAAGAATGCTGAGTTCTGCCTGGTCTACGACAGACCGATAACCGAGGCCGGCCTGTCCTTTCAGGAGCTGATTCAGTGGTGGCGTGAGCACCAAGCAATGGCAGACACGGACGATCGCGATGTCGGGCGGTCACTGTACAAACGGCTGCGAGAGAGCCTCGGTAAGAACGAACCCGAGCGGATGGTCTTGGACGTCTACTCACGTCGATACGGAGAGCACGGCTTCGGTATTCCCGCTCTGATCCCGCAGGTCTACCTCCACTACGACCCGTACACCAAGTATCAACGCAAGGGCAGCAGTCCCCTCGAACGCCAACGCATGGACTTCTTGCTGCTCTTCAGTGCAAGAAAACGCGTCGTCATCGAGGTCGACGGTCGTCAGCACTACGCCAACGAAGACGGCCGCGCCAGCACGCAGCTGTACGCCGAGATGGTCACCGAAGACCGACGTCTCCGGCTAGCGGGATACGAGGTCTATCGGTTCGGGGGCAAAGAGTTCGAGAGCCCCGACGCGCCGTCGATGCTCGCAGCATTCTTCGACGAACTGAGCTCGCGAATGAAGTAGACCGACGGGGAACTCATGCCGGGGCGAGGTATCGATCCTCCTCAGAGCCGATCTGGAGTTCGTCCTCGGCGGCTGCGATGACTGCGTCGACGACCTCAATGGGTAGCCCGGTCTTGGTGGCCACTGCAGCGTGCTCGTGGCCTTCGCTGGCCAGTTTCAGGACGTGGACACACAGAACGGCTGTTTCGGCCTCTGTGGAGCTGTTCGGGGCCGAGTGACGCTGGTCGGTGCTGTCGTCTACAGCTGATGCTTCGAGTCGGACCAGCTGGATCATCAGGTGCGTGGTGACCAGCAGCACCAGCGGCGGCGCAGCAGCGGCCAGCGCGGCCACGGTGAAGGTCGAGCTGTAGTCCACCATCGAGACGTGCACGATGTTGCCGGCCGTCGATGCGATCGACCCGAGAATCAGCAAGGCCCACGCGAACCAGCGGTGTGAGGCGTCGACGACGAGCATGAGTGTTGCGAGGATTACCATTCCGTCGAGCACCAGTGGCAGAACCCATCCCAGTGTTGCCGGGTATCCGCTGGCAGTAGCGAGCTGCCACAACGATATTCCGCTCTTTGTGAAGGCGCTGATACCGATCACCGCATTGCCGATCACCGCGCAACGTTTGATGGTTGTCAGATTCCTCATCAATGTCCTTCGCTGGTGGTGATCGAAAAGTGGCCGGCCGCTGCCGTCGGGCGTGCTAGATCGGCGTGCTTGAGGGTGGGTGTGTTCGACAGTCGGTAAATCGACCACAGGGCGGTGAATGCGATACACCCGCCGATCACTATCTGAGCCGCGGTGTAGTCACCATTGTTCGCAATGACGAATGCATTCCAAGCTGTATGGGCCAGAACGAGTCCCGTGAGACTGCGGAGTCGATAGTAGACGTAGACGGCCACAGCGCCCCATACGAACGCCGACAACGCTTGCCCTGTTCCCTGGTACAGATGGATGGAGGCTCGAAACAGAGCTGAGCTCGCGATGACGATGCCGAGCATCCACGGCTGGACGCGCCAGACCAGTCCGACGACCCCGAAGAGCAACAAGACCGGAAGCGCACTGAAGAACGGTTCCTCGGCCAAGCCGGCGACGAGAAGGTGCGCACTGTTCCACCATTGTGCCGGGTTGCCGTAGTCACTGGTGCGCGAAAGGTTTTCGGCATCCTCGGGGGACAGCAACGAGGCCATGCACAGGCCGATGGGGAACAATCCTGCACTCATCAGCGTCCGCGCTCGCCACGTCCCAGGGAAGCTGTTCGGTTCGGTCTCGTTCGGTTCGATGAACCGGCGCACCGCCGCGACGAGAGCGAGACCGGCAACTGCGGCGAAGAAGAGAATTAGGAAGCCAATTTGAGCGCCGGGCATCGTCGGCGGGGTCGACTCGGTGACTACCTCGGATCCGGTACCGAGATGCCTCTGAACCGAGACTAATGCCTCGAAAGGCCAACACACGACTAGGTAGGCGGCAGCAAGCCCGAGCGGAACAGCAGCGATATACAGGCTTGAGTTCCAGTTGTTGTTGCGATTCATCGCGATTCACTCTTTCTTTGACATTCTCTCGTCGCGGCGACACAGGACAGTCATGGGTGCGGATACGAGTACTGAGCGTGGGTACGGCGGTCGAGGCTGATCAGTTGTCGAGTAGGCCCGCACCGCGGGCAATAGCGGGTAGGTCGATCGGTGGTGCCCATGCGGCCCACACGCGGGTTCGGCCGAGCTCGACGACACGGTCGTCCGGATAGAGCCGCCATGGGCCGACGCGGTCGAGCAGTTCACCGACGAGGGCGTCGGCGTGGAAACGGGTGGGAACGGTGACGAAGTCATCGAGCGGGCCCCGCTTATGTAGTGCCGCGACGGGGCGTGGTGCGCCTCTGGCGATCGCTACCTGCCGCAGGTCCGGAGAGCCGTGGGGACGGAGGATCGCCACGACATGGGGGTCCAGCCATCGTCGCTCTCGCCATTCCTTGCGGACACCGCGGCCACGGGGAAGATCGAGCCCGGTCAAGACAGTTCGTGCATTGTCGAGGGTCTGCTGTTCGACACGTCGGATTTCAGGAAGGGGAAATTGAAGTTGCTGCAACCGGCGGACGGGAATGGCCGCTCGAGCGCGAGGTGAGCCCTGCAGCCAACGCTGAACGGTACGGCGAGTCACCCCGAATGCCGCTGCGACATAGTCGATATCGACACCACCGTTGACCAAGGGGCCGTAGCACGCGGTGAATGCGACCTCGAGCTGTCGTTTGGTCCACCGCGGCCGCTTCGGGTTCATGTCGCTCTAATGGAGTGGTCCGAGAAAGACGCCGTATCCCATTTTGGCCTGCACAGCCATGCTGACGAGGATCAGACCCGCCAACGCAGAAACGACGCGGGTCTTCCACTGCTGAGACTTGGTCTCGAACATGTCTTTCTGATCCCTCCTGCAGAGCGCTGCCGTGCGCGATTCCACCGATACCGTAGCGGTTGCACCGGACACTCCGAACACCTGAACTCGCAGACTCTTATGGTCAGACCGGGTCGATGGAGATGTTGTCGATGCTCTCGAAGGTCCATCCGTCGACGTACCGATCGCTGGCGTAGCCGCTGAGCCACTTCGAGAGCGCTTTGTCGCCGCCGCGTTCGTACGCCGACCACATCGACTCGACATCGGATGGCGACATACCACTCTGATCCGGGGGGATCTGGATGGAACGATTGCGAATGTAGAACCCTCCCCCACCGGCGACGCCTTGTCGGCCCTTGATCTGTACGCGCGCACCGTATTTGGCGATCGACTTGCCCTGTTTGCTCTCTCGGACAGCTTTGATGGCGGCGCGCCGGCCCTGTTGCGTCGTCGCTGCCTGCCGCGACTTGGTGGTGAGCTTGCTCAGAGTCTCGGCCTTCGGCTTCGAGATTCGCTGGCGTCCCTCGGCGGCAACCCAGCGTTCCACCGTACGACGTGAGACTCCGAGATCGCGCGCAGCTGCGGCAGTGTTCACCCCGCCCCGAGTGCCCGGGCCGTACGCGGCGAGGAGCATCCCACGCATGTCAGGGGTGGTGCCGGCCTTGCCGGAGACATCGGCACCACGCCTGCCCGTCAAGCCCTGGAACAGTGAGCTGCGTCGGCGTTCGTCTGCTTCCAGGTTCTCTTTGAAGCCAGCATGCTTGCGCCCGGCCATTGGCTATTCCCCCTTGCCTGTCGTGGCATCCCAGTTCATCGTCAGCGCTTCCTTGCCCTTGTAGCGGCCACCGACGAGGAACTCGAGATGATCGCCGAGTCGAGCGGAGCCCTCCCACTTGTATTGGCCGAACCCTCGACCGAGCTGCTTGTCCTCCCCAGGCCAGGACGCGATCGGATCCGGATCGTTGCTGGTGTAGAGAACCGTGTCGTTCGTGATGGCCACCGGCCACCGGTCGGAGACGGTGCCGATCTTGACGATGCGACGAGTGATGTTCGCCCGCGCTTTGGCGATGATGTGATGGCGTCGCTCAGGCGAGAAACCTGCTCGTCCGGTCATATGAACCGAGGACCCCATCTGGCCGATCGTGCGCGTGTAGACGCCCTTGAGCAGATCTCTGGCCAACTGAGCGTCGACGTCGTCGACGTCCAAAGCTGTTCGTGCGTCCCGGATTCGCTCGTACCACGGATCGAGTACTCGGCCATGTTCGTTCCACACGTAGGCCTCGACAGGTTCGAGCTCGTAGCCGAGTTCTCCGGCGACCTGCAGACTCGGTGTGGTCACCCACAGCAGGCCCGGCCGGCCGCCGAGAGGCATCAATGGATGTGGGATGCGCCAGTCCCCTGCCTCGGGAACCTCTACCCGCCAATAGCCCGGCAGCTTCTTGTCGAACGCTCGCCCGTCTGGATGATGAGTGGCCGATCCGATCGGCATCTCCAAACCGGCGATTCCCGCAGCATGCGAGCCTCCTCGGTCGTACGCGTGGACGTAGATCATCGATGTCTCGTCGCTGGTCGGTTTGCGGGACCATGCGTAATCGTCCTCGAGGGAGCTGATGGTGGCCGGGCCGACGGGAGTCTGTGCCCCGAACATCCGCTCGCGGTCCTTGAATCGAGTCGAGATCATCAGGTCGAAACCTGTGGACTGCGGGGTGATCACCCACGGCATCTTCAACGCGCTGGCGAACAGCGACAATCGACGCGCGAGTTTGCTCGGGGACGGTCGGTCTCCGAGAATAGGGATATCGCGTGGATCGGCGTTCATGCCGGCAGCCAGGACGACCCACACACCGCGGTGCTCGCCCTGGGTGCGCCACACACGGGTCCACGCACCGAGCCGGTCACCGGGCTTGCCCAGGGTCCAACCGTCGGCGATTGCATCTGTGACGAACGCTGTGCCGGCAGTGGCCTCGCCGACGTCTTTGCGTCGCTGCGACGGATCGTCGCTCAGCGTGCTCAGATCCACCCCGAACTTCTCGGTCATCGCCGCGGTCACCCAGATCTGTCCCGGTTCGCTCTGCCACGACGAAGTCTGAGTGCCCAGACGCAGCTCCTGCACCAGCGCGGCGACATGACCGACGTGAGAGATGTTCTGTGGCAAATTGATTCGACTTCCGTCGGGCATCCAAATGCCATCGACGTCCAGGACGGCGGCAGGGGCAGCGAACGGGTTGGCCGCGGTCTTCGCGGGAGCTGAACGCCGAGGCTGCGTGGTCTCGAGCGGCGCACTGGGTTGCGCAACCGTAGGAGCACTCGACTCGGCGGCCTCGGAAGCAGCTCGACGAGCAGGTTCGTTCGACGGCCGCGGGCCAGTGGAGGCGGGTGCAGGCGGCTTCGCTGCGGCTGCGGTATCGGCAACCAGTGCAGCGCGGGAGGCAGCTGTGCTTCCGAACCAGCACTGCGCGTGCAGAACGTGGCCATCGAAGCGAAGGCCCGAGCCCACTCCGCACTTCACGCACGGGACGCTCGGCGAAATATGTTCTGCCACAGCGATATGGCCCTCGGCATCGGGGTAGCTTCCCACTGGAATGTCCTCCTGTTCGGAGTTGTCAGACGTAGCTTCCGCGTCGTTGGCACGAGAGCTGCCCGTCGTCGATGAGGTGTCGCTGTTCGATACCGAGAACAACGTCGCGAGGTCGGCCACTGCGGAGGTCGAACCCGGAACGTCGCTCGGTGTCGTACCGTCCGGTGCATCGTCGGGTCCGCCATCAGCGTCGAAGATGCCGATCTGACCGTCGTCGGGGCCGTCGCCGAGGATCGCCCACAGACGGAGAGCGGTCATCCGCTGCCGCCGTTCCTCACAATGGATGGTGCGTTGGACGGTGTAACGGGGTGTCTTGCCTGCGCGTTCCTCGGCGATCAGAACTCCCTCGTCGTAGAGGGCCCGCAGCGCCGTGCCTCGATCGATCTGTGGAGCATCGGACATCGTCGATGCCGCGGCTTTCAGAACCTGTTCGAGGGCAGTCGATTCGATCAACAGCTGCGCTTCACCGTCGCGTGGTCCGGGGTCGGTGAGCACGTACCCCAACCGGATCCCGCGTGCGTCTTCGCGGTACTTCTTGACGTCCTGATAGTCCGAGACCAACGTCCGTCGCCACCCCAACCGGCCGGCGAGCGGGCGGTCGGGTGCTTCACCGGTACGAACGTCGTCGACGTAGGCCAACCCGGTACGCAGTGCGTGCGCAAGGAGCTCGCGCACCCGCGCCCCGGTACGTGAAGGCAGATCGGGATCGGCCGCAGCGACGACCGCGTCGTGCAATCCGCCGTCGACGACGTCGAGAACTTGCTCGACCTCATCGGCATCGAGCGCGCCGACATCGAGCAGAAAAGCGGTGAACGCCTGCCACCCTGCCCACACTGCACCGACCGCTTCGGCCTGGCGCACGGTCTCACCCTGCTCACGTAAGCCCTCGGCGTAGTGCGCGCCCTCGTTGAAGACCTTTTCCCGCAGTTCCTCGAGGCGGGGGCACAACCACTGCAGGAACGAGGCCATCAGCAGGGCGCGTCCATGTCGAGACTGCTCACTGTCGAGTCGAATCAGCTCGTCGAGTTCGATCTCGTCGGACTGCAACGGCACCACCAACATGCGCTGAGCGCCGGACCCTGGTCGAGGCATGACCTCGGAGGTCACCATCGCGGACGATCGGGGGGCGGTGCCGTCGAGGATGCTCAACCCGTCGCGACTGGAACGGCTCCGTTGTTCGCCGTTGTGGACCATGCGCGCGAACTCTTCGAGCGCTTTCTGTGCAGCCCCCCAGTCTCGTGTGGGAGCGACATCATCGGCCCAGTACAGCGCATCTTTCGACGAATTCAGTTTGATGCGAAGCGCATTGAGAGTGTCACCGTTACCTGACATCGACGATGCCGGCCGCCGACGATCCCACAGCTCACCGAAGTGATGCATCGCGATCGACGCGATCGAGGTCTTGTACGAACCGGGCGAACCAATGAGCGAAAGAACCCAGGGGTTGGGTCCCAAGGCCGCGCGAAAGACGTGCCCGAGCAACGGAGCAGCGATTCGCACCGGCAGACGCGTCAGCATCGATCCCGAATCGACCATGAAGGCATCACGCAATCGAGGTGCATCGGCGATCGGGCACGGCAGGTCGTAACGCGAGAGCGGTCCACTGAGCAGAACCGGCGCAACACGGGCACCGGCAGCACTGATAGCGCCACCCGCGTGCACGTAGAACCACTCGTCGTTTCGGTCCTTACGCCAACCGGTGGAACGGAATCGAACCGTCCGGGCAATCGTCACTCCACCCGCCACTTTCAGGGCGTCGCGAAGTTTGGCGATTCCAGAGGGTTTGGAGTCGTACGTCGGCGGCCCGGGAAGAGAATCCGCCCAGGTGCAGTCCCGATAGTCCTGTGCGTCCACCCGCATACGCATGAACTCGCCCGTATCGGGATGGGTGTACCCGATGACGACAGCGGAAAGCTGTTCGGGCGACGGCGGATTGGCTTCCCGCTGCCCGACGATATCTTCGCGTCCGAGCAGGGTCGGTGCGTCGACGTCGAGGCCGTCGTCCTGCGATTCGAGGTATTCCATCTCCACGATCCGAGCATCGATGCTGAGCACCATTTTGGCGGTCTGCTCGCCATCTCGGTTGGTGACGATTTCGACGAGGCTTCCCTCTACGACCCGATACGTCGGTGCAGATATCTGAGCGCCGCGGGTGGCCGCCCCGACCAGGTGCAGTCGGGGTCCGTCAGGGAGCGGATGTGTCGATTCACCGGCGTCGATGTGGCTGGATCCGGTCGCCGGCGGCACCGCGTCGTGCTCGTCCTCGTCGTGCAGCAGCGGTGGAATCGGAGTGCGCGAAATATCGTGTGCGGCACGGGCAGCCGTGCGGGCAGTACGCCACACAGCGGTAGCGGCATCGACCGCTTCTTGCGACCACTTCGTGCCCTCAGCGGCAGCGAAACTACGCACCGCATCGACGGCTTCGCTCAACGGCTCGAACAGGCGCTCCGCCTCGACGGCCCAGCGCCCAGCGAGGCGGATCTCGTCTGCGCACTCATCCTGGTGACCTGATACTCGCCCGCGCTCGGCACGCGCAGCCGCTTCCTGAGCCGCCTTTTCGACCTCGGCGGCCTTGCCGCGCAGCTTGGCCAGCGCAGCATGTGCCGCAACCTCACCGACATGGACGGGAATCAACCCGTTCCACATATCGTCCGGATCCCACAGCTGGGCCTCGACGTGATCTGTGAAGTCTGATTTGTCATCTGTTGTGCCGGGTAGCAGCAGTTGTACCTCGGCATCAACTGCGCCGAGCAGCGACGCCAGTTCGATGCCGCGCTCGTATCCTGCGGCGTCACGATCGAGCACAACGCGCACTGCGGCACCGGCGAACACCTCGGCGAGCTGTGGCGGAAAGTTCAGGCCACCCTGGGCATTCGTGGTCGCGCACAGACCGAGACGCATCGCGGTCTCGACATCCTTTTCGCCCTCGAGCAGCCACACCGGCTGGCCGGCCGACAGCGCCGCTTGCAGCTGCGGCATCGCGAACAGGACCGGAGTGAACACCGCAGGCTTACGTTTGACGTACGTGCGATTCGGACCGACGAACAACTGCCGGAATCGTTTGTGTTTGACGCCGCACGAGGTGCACTCCTCGCGGATGACCTCCTGCACCAATACGCTGTCGGCATCGGTGTAGGGATAGCGCGCAACTTCCGACCAAGAGTGCTCGACCTCGGGCTCCGGCATCGGACCGGCAATCCGAGCAGGCAGACGCCCCAGACGCCCACGTCGTTTGCCCGCTGCCCGTTGCTGCGGGGATCTACCGACACGCGGTGCGCTCGGATCCCGACTCGGCAAGGGTTCGTCGAACAGATCGGACACACCGATATCGAGACGCTCGGCGATTTCTGCGGCCGTCGCTGAGCAGCCATGGCACCGCAGCAGCACCATTCCAGAACCGTGGTGGCCCGGAGTCCAGGTGACAGACAGCGAAGCGTGACGGTCGTCGTGAACGGGGCATCTCGCCTGAAACTGGGTACTCGATGTGGCTTTGAAGCCGCCGAGCTGCTCGAGGCGTGGACGGATGTTGTCCATCGACCACATGTGGCCGCGGTTGGGAGTCGGTGACGTCACGACTCACCGCCGACACGTAGATGTACGACGCGCGCTGGGTTCGGAGCGCAAATCACGGCGAGGCAGGGGTACTGAGCTATGATGTCAATACACCTCCTGTCGTGTTCGTGGTTGTTCCCGGTGGGTGGTTGGAGCGGAGCGATTCGCTCACTTGTGAATCCGGAAGACCCCCCTTCTCGCCGCCAAGCACGAGGGGGGTTTTTCACTGTCTAGGGGTAGGTCATCACGCGCCCAGCTTGTACTGTGCGGGATCGATTCGATCTTGGATGTAATGCGGCATGGGTAGATCATGGTGCAGCGCCATGACATAGACGTAGTAGTCGCTGAGGTCGAGGCCAAGGGCGTCGGCCTCGTTTTTGTAATGCGCATACTGCGTGTCGGGCGTGCGCACCATTGCGGGTATGCGAGGGCCCTTCGACTCTCTCCCAGGTTTGCTTCCAGCCATGCGATCACATTAAACGGATTCGGTAACAGAAACAGGGAGGCCGCGACATCCGGTGTGTCGCCTGCCTGTCGTGCCACGTTCACATGTTCCTCCGCACCTCGTCCGTACCCGCCCTCGCACCACACATGACAGGTAGATCCGTCTCGATCTACCTCTGTGACAGAAGTGGCGAAATCTCTCGACATTGTCTCTGCGGCACCGGACACGACGAACACCCCAGCTCGTCGAACCGACCCGCTGCGCAAGCCCCTTCATCGATATACGCGTGACCTTGGCTCTTTTATGTGGGGAGCATGGGGAGCATGGAGATAAGGGCAGCTCAAAGGCAAAAAAACGCTCCCCACCGGAGTGGGGAGCATGGTGGGGAGCACGGTGGGGAGCCAGGAGCAAGACGCTCTGGCCCGGCGGATCAAGAGATCAGATAGTCCTCAACGACCGCAGCAATCAGCGCGCTTCGTGAGGGGATGAGCGGACTTGCTTCTACCTGCTCGTCTATCCATCGGGTCTGGGCTACCCACAGATGTGGACGCACCTCCACTCCCCCGCTCGCGACCTTCGGGCGGGCCAGACGCGGCATGCCACCGCGTGGCGATTCGACGGCGCGAGGGGCGAAGAGGCGAACCAAGGTTTCCGGGGTGTGCGCGGCGAAGGCATCCTCGACGATCTCGCCGTAGGACTTCTTCTCCCGCTGAGATCGCGTCTTCCAGGCCTCTTTGACCGTCGCGGGAACGTAGACCGCGATCGGGCGCACATCTTCATCACCGACAATCGCAGCCAACGGCTCCGCTGTAGCGGTGTCGGCCCCGGTTTCGGGTGTGGTGGCTACGTCCTCGGTTGCGGCAGTGCTGCCCCCGGAGGGCGAGGCAGATGTAGCAACCTCGGTCGGAGGCTCTGGTGCAGGTGCTACAGGAGCATCCGGTGCAGATGTCACGTCCGGAGCCTGTACGTGCGGCTCGTCGACGGCTCTTTCGGCAGCCACGTCGGTCGAGCGTGGTTCCACTGCGGCAGGCCTGGCGAGGGAACCCGTTCCATTGCGAGGGAAAATGTTGGCGAGGCCAGATCCACGGGGAGCGGGCTTGTCGAATTGGTCCGCCAGGCTGGGTCGCTTCTTGCGATCAGTGGTGCTCATGCGGGTGCTACCTCTTCTGCGTGATCGGCTTCGGCAGCAAGCTCGGCCAAGCGTTGCAAGACCTCAGCTGCTAGGGCCTCGTAGTCATCCGCCAACCCGGTTGCATCCCGAGAGAGCAGAAGGCTGGGTGGTTTCACCTTGTCCCTCAGCGCTTTCAACCGAGCCTTCTTTGCGCTAGCAGTAGCGCCTTCGAGTTCGTGAGCTAGGAGCCCATGCCGCCGCGCGTCGGCAGCGGCGCTCTCCATGTAGCGGATTGTCGTGCCGAAGATGGGGGCAATGGTGTCAGGAATGGCTTGCGTAATACTTTCCCTCACCTGGTCCTGGAGCCGTTGTGACCTACTGCCGACCGCAAACAGAAGCATGCCAGCCAATCTCAGTTGCGGATTGTGCTCCCGGGCACGCGCGAAGCGCTCGGCGACGCGGTCGAGGCCGTCGAGGCTGCCATCGTCGGCGCGAGTAGGGATGAGAACGGACGACGTGCAGTACAGCACCGCATCACCGATGATCACGTCGCCTGGCGGGGTATCGAAGAGAACAATGTCGTAGTCGGGAACGATCGGGGCAAGGACTTTGTGGAGGATCTGCCCCAGCGATTCGCCCCCGCGGCTGAGCCTGGAGAGCATCATGCCAGCAACGTCGACGAGCGCAGGACCAGCGGGAATGACGTCTAGACCGGGTCGGACGTCTTTGATGATCGGGGGTTGTCCGCCTGACATCAACGACATCAGAAGTTCTTCACCGGACTGCTTTTCGTAACCGAAATCGCGGGCCAGGTTGCCCTGAGGGTCGAACTCCCCGACGAGAACACGGTAGCCGGCAGCGGCGAACAGGCCTGCGAGGTTGGCAACAACCGTCGTCTTGCCCACTCCCCCTTTACCTTGGGTGACTGCGAGGGAATTTGATATTGCCATCGATAGAACCTTCCTTCCAGAGTCCTGGATCCGCGTGCATCTATTCGAGCGCTGCCGTGGAGAAGCGTGACCGGGAGGCGTTCACGGTGCCGAATCGGTACGTGCGAGCGGCTCGACTTGTCCCGCACGCTCTTGTGCGGGCGGATGCGCAGGTTGTCGTGCGTGGTTGTGTGCGCGAGAGTACGCCCAGTCACGCACGTCAGTCAACACGGTCTAAGTCGTGTAACACCATGCGTATCAATGCTCGCACTCTTACGCGGCAAAACACGCGCAATAAAACATGTAGTGCTGCGCCCTAGTAACAGCGTACCAATACGCACGTTAAGTCGCATATCAACACCCTTGTTAACACGTGAAGAAACACGGGCATTGATGTGCTGACCAAAACGGTAATTAACCCGCGTGTTGACGTGCGGAGTTATACCCGGTATTGCATGCGTAGTATTACGCGTATTAACCAACGGTGTAACAAGCGTATTTGTACGCCCTCAAACACGCGGTTTAGTACGCGATGAAACCAACGCTTTACTGTGCGAGGAGTACTACGAAGTGCTACGCCCATTGTGTTGGGATGATTGCCCGGTAGACGGTAACGGAGGTAGGGGAGCAGAGCACTGGGATGATGAACGGGATCGAGAGTGGGTAGTTATGTCGGATCAACAAAGCGTCGATATGTGCGAATCAGCGTGCGATTCGAGCTGCGATCATGGCCGCGACTCCCAATCCGCAGGCTCTGCTGGCTTCGCGAAGGCTCAAGCGAAGTGTTGAGGGGAGAGGTATCGGTAGGGGAGTGCGAGGATTGCTACGTAGTTCGACGCGAGCCTGGCACGAATTTCACATAAGACGCCAGGTCAACGGGGGACTGTTCGCGTTCCAATCAGCGTAGATCCGAATAGCTCTGACGCAGTCGGCGGCGGGGATCGCCAGGCTCTCCGCGGGTCGTTCGCTGTTCGGCTATCCGTTGTTCCAGACCGATCTTCGACGCCATTTGGGTGGCCCACAGCAGGGTGGCGTCAGGGACTGATTCTGAGAGTTCAACGGTGAGATCTACAAGGGTGTCTTCGAGCAGTGTCTCGGCGGCTCGGTAGAGGCTCCACAGGTGGCTCAATTCCCAACTAAGAATGAGGGGATTTCCGAACATCATGCGCTCACAGGAACGTTGAATGCGCCGGACTTGAGGGTTGCTCAGAGCTGTCGGATCGTGCGGGTCGGCCCAGGTCGCAAGGTAGCTGCTCTGCTCGCATGTCCACGGCAACAGCAGGAGCGCATCAGTCGCGAAAGTCCAGCTCTGCGTGTCGAGAACGTGTTGTGACTGTTTGAGGGCGCGGCCCAGGGCTCGCTGGCAGGTCGTGGTGTAGTCGGCGAGCGCTAGCCGACATCGCTCCAGTTGTGCCAGGTCGTGCACTGTGTGGAACTGGTCCTGTCCACGAGTGAATTCGGTGGCAACGAGCGCGGCCTCGGTGTCCCACCAGCGAAACTGGGACTGACGATGGAACTCGCGGTGCCATCGTAGGTCGTCGAGCGTTCGGGCTGCGACGCCGCTGCCTGGCGCGGTGGCGGTGTCGGAGAAGCTCATCGTTCAATGGTTGCAGGTAAATGGTGGTGTGTCACCACCCCTCTGGCATCAGTTCTATGACTGTGCCCACGGCCGAAGAGGTAGATGTGGTGGTTTTCCTGGTGAGCTCTGCATGGCGATCGGTTCAAGATCGTCGGTGAACGACGCTGCGTTGAAGAAACATTGGCGGCAGATTGTGGACACACATGAAAGCCATCAAATCAAATAGCACTGAGTCACGAGAACCACATCAGTCCGACATGAGTGTCAAACGATAACAAAATCGTGTTGTGATCACGTGGCAGTGATCATAATCCAACTTGTCTTGGAGTCAAGAGGCAGCGCCGAGTGCAGTTCGGTTGAGAGTCAGTCAACGGCCCGTAGAAGTTGCAGAGGACATTGCTTGCGGCACGGACCGTCAGGGGTCGGTGCCGCGCCGCGTTTGCTTCGGAACTGAACGAGTGCGCGATCGACTACCTTGTTACTGAAATGTTATGTACCGCGTGTTGATCACCACTGTTGTTGAGGTGGAGATAGCCTTTGTCCTGGTGGGGAGGGGATGGGGTCCTCTTGCGGGACGAACACGGGGTTCGTTTTGCAGGGTTCGGTTCGGATCGACGCTGTTCGCGGTGTCCGGGAGACCCGGTATATCTCGTACGTCGCACTCAAGCCTGCGACTCAGGTACACGGGGACATCGGAAGGATCGTGAGTGAGGACCGACAGCGCTGAGAGTGCGAACGTGCCGACATCTCCGCCTGCGCGACAGTCGCTCGGGGCAGCCTTCATGCCACCGCCGCCGGCCGGATCGATAAGTGCTATGTCAGCGGAGGTGGTGCAGTTGAGTTCAAACGAGGAGGAGACATCCTCTGGTGCAGCTGAATTGGGGCACGACGACACGATTGTGCCGTCGACGGTTCATCTTGCTGTCGGGGTTGCACACGGTCTGGCGAAGGAGAGCAAACGGACAGGGAGAACCCACGGCGAGGTGGTCATCACTGCTATCGAGGATGTCCACAGCGATCTCGAAAGCCTTCTGTTTCCGGGAGGCAAGGTCGGCGGAGGTCTGTTCCGCGCCAGGGGAGTAGGTGGGAAGCCGTCTGAGGGTAAGGCGGAGAAGAAGGGAGTCACGGTCGGGTTGTACGCCGATGACTGGGTGATCATCGATCAACTGAAAGACCAGTTCAAGGCCCGTTCCCGCAGCCACCTCATCGGAACTGCCCTCAAAGCACATCTCGGCCTCGACGCCACGACACAAACGGAAAGTGACTGAGCTATGCCCATGTTCGGCAATCTCAAAGAAAAGACATCGACCGCCACAGTGGGGGAGCCGCGCAGCGCAAGAGAGGCATCTCCTAAGCCGGGCCATGACTTCACCGAAGTCGTATCCACCACCAAAGTGCGCCGTCGACGGTCGTACTGGATCGCGGGAGTCGCCTTGATGACCGTCGCAATCGTAGGAGCGGTCTTTTTGGTGAACGCCATGCGCGCCACCACGACAATTCTGGTGCTCGCCCGCGACGTGCCACAGGGGGAGACGATCACCACCGACGACCTCAAAACCGCAGAGGTCAACAGCGATGCGACCATCGCGACCGTTCCTGCCACAGACAAAGCATCGGTCGTGGGCCAGAGCGCAGCAGTTCCGCTCCTGAGCGGATCGGCACTGAACCCATCGTCGTTCACCAACGCCGTAATCCCCAGCGGGGACAACACTTTGGTCGGCATCACCGTCGCAATCAGCAAACTTCCCGCAGAGCCACTGCTCGCAGGCGACAACGTCCGGATCGTCGACACTCCCCGAGATCAAGACGATTCCCCGGTGCAGGGTCCGGTCACCGCGAACGCACAGGTCGTTGCCGTGAAGGACATCCCCGAGACCGGACAGACGACAGTGGACGTTCTGGTCAAGAAAGACGAGGCCAGCTGGATCGCCGCCCGAGCCGCCACCAACCGCGTCGCCATCGTCCTCGACTCCCGGGAGCGCTGAGCCATGCTCGTCACCCTGACCTCGATCTCCGGCTCGCCAGGCGTCTCGACGACCGGCCTGGGCATCGCTCTCACCGCAGACTCCCGCAAGCTGCTGTACATCGAGGCCGATCCGATCGGATCGTCCCCGACGCTGGCCGGGTACTTTCACGCGCGCCGCCGGCACGACCGATCGATCATCCAACTGGTCGAGCCGAACAGGCACGGCCGAATAGGCCCAGCCTTCCAGCACCAAATAGTTAGAATCGGGCCGTTCGATCCAGAGGAGCCGACCAAGGCGCAAGGATGGTTCGTCCCCGGCCTGGTCAATGCAGCTCAAACGGAATCGATGAAGTCGACGTGGGGCCCGTTGGGGGCACATCTGGCGTTGTTGTCGAAACAGGGCGGCGGTGACCTGCTCGTCGACGCCGGTCGCCTCAATCTACGGTCCGGACATCAAGACCTGATCCGTCACAGTGACGTTATCGCCATAATGCTCAGACCGACCAGGACCGCAGTGGCAGCGGTTCGTGCTGGCTTGGGCCCACTACAGCAGCATCTGGAGAATACGAAGTCGCCGGCCAGCATCGGCCTCATTGTCAGGGGTACCGAGCCCTACAGCGCAGCCGAGACCGCCGCGGCGACCGGCCTCGACGTCATCGCAGTCCTTCCCGAATCACCGGTACACGCGCAAGTTTTTTCCGAAGGTGCCTCGCTCAGTAATTGGCGGCGACGTCGATCAAGCTATCTACGCGCAATCGACGGAACCTGGCAAAAGATCGAGCGCTTCCACGAAACGCACCAGCCCGTATGGATCGCCAACTCGCCATACAGCTCACAGCCCGCGTAACGAGCCGACAAGGCCAAAGGGAGAACACCCGCATGACCAACAACGCCCCCGACTTCGACTACGACGAGCGACCAGCCCTACCCGACCTACCGATGTTTGCCGCCGATCCGATCATCCTCGACGATGGCGACAACGAGATAACTCGTTACAGGAGCGGGCAATACGGCTCCTCATCTGCAGGTCTGCTCGCCGCAGCCGGCAAGGACGGTCGCCACTCCCACCCGGAACCCGAGCGACTCGAGACGGTCCCGTTCACATCGCCATCACCATTTCCAGCTGAGCGGTCGGACGTCGCGAGGACCAACCACCAATTGGTCAAGCAACTGACCAAAGAAGCATCCGAAATCCTCTCTCTCCGTAAGACCCAACGAGCAGATCAGGCCCTCAACCCTGAGCTGGGCGTCACTGCCATGACCCCGGACGAGGAGCGTGAGTCGGGCAGGCAGATCGTCATAGATCTCGTCAGCAAAGAAGTGCAGTCCGCGATCGACACCGGTCACGAACAGCTGAGCGTCCAAGAGGAACAGACGCTGGTCAAAGCGGTCTTCGACACGCTGTTCGGACTCGGCCCACTTCAGCCGCTCGTCGACGACCCGAACGTCGAGAACATCCTCATCAACGGCGACAGCGTCATTGTGATGTACCCCGACGGGAGTCTGCAGGCACGACCGCCGATCGCGGACAGCGACGAAGAGCTCTACGACTGGCTCACCAACCTCGCGCAGCGCGCACCCGGTGGTGGACGACCGTTCTCGCAGGTCAACCCCAACCTCCGCCTCAATCTGCCCGGCGACATCCGCTTGTCCGCGATGGGCTACTCGGTCCGCCATCCCAGTATCGCCATCCGCATGCACCGCCACAAGGATGTGACCATCGACAAGATGGTCGAAATGGGTGTTATGCCCCAACTGTTGTCCGAGATCCTCAGCGCCGCAGTCATCGGTGGTGCCTCCATCGTGATCTCCGGGCCCATGGGATCAGGTAAAACAACCAACCTTCGTGCGCTCGCCAACTGCCTTCCCCTGCAAACACGGATCGGCACAGCAGAGACAGAGTACGAACTGTTCCTCGACAAACTCGACGGTCGCAGACCGTATGTTGTTGCAGCCGAGGCAATCACCGGCGGCGGCGAACGAAACGAGCTGACCGGAGCGCTACGCGGCGCGACGACGCTGTCCGACATCCTTTACCAGTTCGTGCGAATGCAGCTCGACCGTGTCATCGTCGGAGAGGTAGCCGGCGGCGAGATCATCGACATGTTCAAAGCAATGCAGATGGCCAAAGGCTCCCTGAGTACCACGCACGCCGAGCATGCCGCCGGCGCGATCGACCGCCTCGTCACCTGCGCCCTCGAAGCAGGAGTGCCGGTCGAGTACGCCTACCGCCAAGTGGCACACCACATCAATCTGATCATTCAGCTGCAGACGGACTACGAATTTACCGACACCGGCGAGAGGCGTCAGGTCCGATTCGTCAGCGAGGTCATCCATATCGAGGCCGGCGAAAACGCCATGCCCGCAGTAACCAAAATTTACGAAGGAAAGCCGGGCGGGACCGGCGAATACGGAACTTTGCCCCCAGCTTTGCTCCGCAAGCTCTACGCAGGCGGTTTCAGTCCGAACCAAATCCCCATCAACACGATCACAGGTGGTGGGCTCTGATGTACACGTTCACGGCCGTCGGTATCGTCCTTGTCTTTGCCGCCGGGATGTGGTTTTTTGCCAACGGAATTCGCGATCGCCGCGACCCGACTGCGCCGACACGCCACCGCACCTCACGTGCGCGGATTGCCCGGCGGACAAAATTACTCCTCGCCATCGGAACTGCCGTCGGCCTTGCTGCATGGCTCCTCAGTGGATGGTTCGTACTCTTCCCCATCATTCCGATCGCAGCAGTAGGCGTCCCCTACCTACTCGGATCGTCAGCCGCCGCCGACGACATCGAACGCCTCAATGCCCTCGAAGAATGGGTGCGCAACCTGACTGGAGTGCTCGCAGCAGGATCCGGCCTCGAACAGGCCATCATCGCAACGCACAGGGGAATGCCTCAAGCATTGCGTCCGGAAATTACGAGCCTCATCACGCGCCTGCGTGGCAATGTGTCGATCGACGAAGCGTTGCTTCGGTTCGCAGACGATCTCGACGATTCCACCGGCGACTACGTGGTCGGTGCACTGCGGCAGGCAGCTCGCCTGCGCGGCTCCGGACTCACCGCAGCCTTGAAGCGACTTTCAGAATCGGTGGCAGAGAACGTGCGCAACCGCAGAACGGCCGAAGCGGAACGGCAAGGGCCCCGCACGACCGCTCGCGGGGTCACCGTCATCACCGTCGTTGTCATCGTTGGGTTGTTCCTGTTCACCAACTACATGGACCCGTACAAACAGCCCCTCCTCCAGCCCGTTCTGTTCCTCGAATTCATCGGTTTCGGCCTGGTGCTCGGGTGGATGAAGCGATACACCTTGCCAGTGAAATACCCCAGGTTCATCGGCACCAAGGACCGCGACGCAGCAAACACCGCACGTGAGAGGAGCGCAGTATGAACAACTTCGAGCTCTGGGCGATCGCCCTTGCCGCTCTCGCCGCTCTCGGCTTGATCCTCCTCGTTCTCCGCATACTGCCGGCCGACCCAGCACTCGGCGATGCCATGGAACGACTGTCCGGTGCAGCCCCGGACCCGTACACCGTCGACACCCGCGGCGGTGACGACCTCACCGGTTCGGATGCCCTGTCCTACAAGGTCGGTGCCCGCTTCTACCCGCGGCTGCGATCGCAGGCGTGGTTCAGGATCCCGACCGCGGACCTGGCGATCCTCCGAGAAACTCCACAAAAGTTCATCGGAGACAAAATCCTTTCCGCTGCAATAGGTCTGATCATCGCGCCGATTTCGATCGCACTCCTGGCGCTGTTCGGCATGGCAGTGCCCCTGACTTTTCCCGTAGCCGGTTCCCTCGTCCTGGCGCTGGTGGGATTCTTCGCGCCCGACGCCGACGTCAAGACTCGCGCCGCTAGTGCCCGACTCGAATTCACCCGAGCATTGGCGGCGTTCATCGACTTCGTTTCGTTGAACCGAAGTGGCGGCGTCGCTGCATTCCAAAGTCTCGAACGCGCTGCCGCAGTGGGCGATAGCTGGGTGTTTCTACGTCTGGATGCCGAGCTTCAGAAAGCGTCCCTCGCCGGACAGGCACCATGGGCTGCTCTGTCCAATCTTGCAGCCGAACTGGCGCTGCCGGAGTTGGGAGATCTCGCGGACATCATGACCTATACCGGCGACCAGGGAGCGAGCGTGGCCGACACTCTTGCCGCGCGGGCCGGAGCGCTCCGCAGTGCCCTGCTCTCGAAAGAACAAGGCGAAGCAGGAGCCAAAACGAAGAAGATGGACGCACCTCTCGGCACCTTGGCCGTGCTGTTCATGATCATGCTGATCGTGCCGGCCGGAGTGAACATCATGGGCGGCGTCTAGACCGAACAACCCGAATGCGTTGTCATTCAACGATCAACTACCAAGTTTGAGCTGTGCAAACACCGATCCGTGCACTTCACCTGCTCGAAGTGTCCGGTCTTGGCGATAGTCTGACCGGCATCCAGAACCGTCATAACCAGGGCTTTTACATATCGAAGGGAAACGTCACATGGCAGCATCGCGCACAATCGCAAACCGGATCGCAGCAACCACCGCAACACTGTTCGCATTGGCACTGTTCTCCTATACCCGGATGACCGAGCGCGCCGGCGGACGCAAAAGCGACAAGGGCTACAGCATGGAGACCGTCGTCATCACCGCCGGCCTCGTCATCCTCGCCATCGCTATCGTCGCCGGAATCACCGTGGTTGCACAGCGCTACCTCAACCGAATCCAGTAACCCCACCACTCGCCCAACGAGACAGGGGAGGACCAGCGTTGCTCACCGACACACATGTACCACTACGCGAATGGCTCACCCGCATACGTCGAGACGACCGCGGCGCAGCCCTCGAAACAGTCGTGGTATTCGGCGTCGTCCTACTGCTCTTCCTCATCGCAATCCAGGCAGCTCTCTACGCTCACGCACGGACCGTAGCGATTTCGACCGGTGAAGAAGCTCTACGACAAGCGCGATCGCAATTCGGCAGCGCTGCGGCCGGAACAGCGGCGGGCTACGCCTTCGCATCCACCGCCGGCCCGACGACCCTTCGAGCACCCGTCATTGTCGTCAACCGAGGCTTGCGAGAAGCAACTGTCCAGATCACCGGACAACCCATCCGCCTCATCCCCTTCTTCTCCCTCGACATCAATGTCAGCGAGACGCTTCCCGTTGAACGAGTCACTGCCCCAGGAACCAGATGAACACCGCGAACAAACTGCGCCAGCTGGCAGCCGCAGCCAGAGCCGACGACCGAGGATCGGCCCTGCAGACTGTCATCGTCGCCCCCGCCACACTGTTCCTGATCGCACTGATCGTCACCTTCGGCGTTCTCGCGCAAGCGCACCAGAAAGTAGTCCACGCCGCGAACGAGGCCGCGCGTACCGCCTCCATCGCGCGAACGGCGTTCTCCGCAGCCCCCGATGCGCAAGCAGCCGCGCGAAACGACCTGGCAGCACGAGGGCTCACCTGTTCCGCTCTCAACGTCAACACCGACCTCGGCGGATTCAGAACTCGCCCCGGCGTCACGGCTTCCGTCTCGGCCACCGTCACGTGCGTCATCTCCCTCGACGCACTCGGATTCCCGCAAGTCATGGGCTCACGGACCATCACAGCAACCGCGACTTCACCCGTCGACACCTACCGGGAGCGCGCCTGATGACCGAAGCACTACGCCGGGCGGTGGCCGCCTGCACACGGCGAGACGCGCACAACGACGCCGGAACCATCGCCATGTGGAGCGTCATCACAGCCATGGCGTTGCTGATCATGATGGGTCTCGTCGTCGACGGCGGCGGCAAAGTTTACGCCAAGCAGCGCGCCGAGCAAGTCGCTGAAGAAGCAGCCCGCGGGGCAGGACAAGCCATCATCGAACCACTCGCAGTCCGCGGTACCAACGTCGTCGTCAACCCGCTGACAGCCCAAGCCAAAGCCACCAAATACCTTGCCGCAGCAGGAATCCCCGGCGTCGTCGTGCAGACCGGACCGACAACACTGCTGATCACCACCACAACGACCTACCAACCCCGTGTCCTCGGTTTGATCGGCGTCGGGCCACAGCAGATCATCGGAACAGCCACCGTCAACCTGAACCGCACCAACCTCGGAATCCCCGGCACACCATGACCAATCGACCGCAGAGCAGACGAGTCGCAGAACTCCACGAGAAGACGGAGGACGTGATTCGACAGCTCGCGGCGCAACGCTGCACGACCCCGGCCACCCTGCAGCCATCGGAAAGGACACCCGCATGACCACCATCCGACGGCGCTTGACTGGTTTGCTCTACCTGATCGTCCTACTCGTCCTCGTCGTCGGAATTCCGCTCGCACTGTGGACATTCCGCGGCAACCCAATACCGACGACGCTGCCCGATCTCGACCAGATCAAAACAGCTCTGACCACCCAAGACGACGGATCACTCTTCCTCGGATTCGTGACCTGGATCGGCTGGCTCGCCTGGGCCACCTTCACCTTCAGCACCGTCATCGAACTCGTCGCAGCACTACGCGGCATCAAAGCACCTCAACTCCGAGGCCTCGGCTTCCAGCAGCGAAGCGCCTCCGTTCTCATAGGCGGAGCGCTCATGCTGGTAACAGCGGGCACCGCCACAGCCCAACCCCTCACCGCCACAGCACTACCGCTCTTCGACGCCCCTGCCCACTCGGCACCGATCCAAGTAACGCAACAAAGCCAACCGCATCCAGCAGAAGCCCCCGCCCGCCCCATCAACGGGGAAACCATCACGGTGCAGCAGGGCGACAGCCTATGGAAACTCGCAGAACGCCACCTTGGCGATGGCTTTCGATACACCGAGATCAAGCAACTCAACGCCGACGTCCTGACCGTCGACGGATGGCTGCAACCAGGATGGAAACTTCAGCTCCCCGCCGCCGCACCCACAACCGTCGACGGGGCCTACACAGTTCGAGAAGGCGACAGTCTCTGGAGCATCGCCGAGCAACATCTGGGTGACGGACACCGCTACAAAGAAATCATCAACGCCGACGGAACTGCACCGTCGACAATCATCCACGTCGGCCAGCAGCTCACCGTCAACGATCAAACCGCCGAGACCGTCACGCCCGAACCGGGTCCGGTTGCTTCCCCCGACCCGGCCCCGGTTGCTGCCGCTCCTGTACCTGCTGCTGTGCCCGAACCGACCGTCGCTCCTGAACCGGCCCCGGTCGCTGCCGCTCCCGAACCGGCTCCGGCTGCCGCTCCTGAACCGGCCCCCGCAGCAGCGCCTGAACTGTCCTCCGCTGCACCTCTCCTGGGTGGCACCGACGTTCCGGAACAAGCGGAGATGGTTCCGGGCGGTGACGAACAGGCTCAGGCAGAAGCGCAGGCCGCTGCCGCCGCCGCTGCGAAGATTTTCGGCATCGAACTCAACAGCGCTTCGTCACAGCTACCTGCTCCGACAGCGGCGGCTCCTGAGCCAGCGCCTGCTCCAGCAGCCCCTGAGCAGGCAGAGGCCCCCGCCCCGTCGGCGGTTCCTGAGCCAGCGCCTGCTCCGGTGGCCGCCCCTGAGCCAGCAGAGGCTCCCGCCCCGGTGGCAGCTTCCGAACCTGCTGCTGAGTCCGCGGGCGCAGATGTTGTGGCACCCGGGCCGGCACCCGCTCAAATGCCTGCTCCAGCGCAGACGTCGTCACCCAGTCCTGCTGCAGCTCCCGCCCCGACTCAGCCAGCCACCCAGATCCCACTGAATACATCGACGACAGACCCGGTATATATCGCCGCCACTGCGCAGCCAAGCGATGTCTCCGAGGATCAGAACAGCACATTGTGGCTCGGTATCTCAGCCCTAGCGGCCATCGGACTGGCTGGGGCCTTCGGGCTGCGCCGGCACCGTCAACAGCACGATCGCCGCAGAGGCGAGACCCTCCCTCAAACCTGGGGCGCTGCAGCAGTTGTGGAAGAACAGATTCATTCTGCAGCGGACAACAACGTCCTCACGCGGCTCGACGAAGCACTGAGGACTATCGCCGAACACGCTCGGACACAGGGCAACGCACTGCCGGCATTACTCGGCGCATTCATCGGTCCCGATGCGGTGGAGCTAGTAATCCTTGATGACTCCGTACTGCCGGACCAGTGGCTCAGATCAGAGACCGGCACCTGGACCCTCCCCGCCGACGTCCGGATCGCCCCAGCACCCACCACAATCAGCCCGTACCCCACGCTCGTGACACTCGGTTCCACAGACGACCGAACCCAAGTTCTTCTCAACCTGGAAGAACTCGGCTACCTCGGCGTCTCAGCTTCACCAGAGCACGCCCGCGGCACTCTCCAGGCCCTGGCCCTCGAACTCGTCGAATCCCCGCTCGCCGACAATCTGCACCTGACGCTGATCGGTTTCGGACAGGAGCTCCCCGAACTGTTCGGCAACGGTCGAATCGAGCACACCGACCAACCAGGCGAAGTGCTGGCCAGACTCGCCCGACAAGCCGAACGTGACCAAGACACCCTCGTCGAACAACACATCGACAGCATTGCAGCGGCCCGTTCGATCTACGACACAAGCGAAATGACCGCCCCCGAAGTAGTTCTCATCGCGAGTCAGTTGACGGCCGACCAACAGCAATCACTCGATCAGATCCTGGCCGCCACACCGCGCGTGGCGTTCGCTGCCGCCAGCACCGCCAGCACCGCCAGCGAGAACACCCAGGCCGCGTGGACACTCGACATCGTCGACCGCAACACCGCAAGCCTTGTCAAACGAGACACCGACGGCGGCTTCGCATTCCAGCCAGCATTTCTCGAGCCGGACCAATATGAAGGCATTACCGCCTACCTCGCGACCGCCACACAGCCAGCTATCCCCACAGAGTCGTCCATGCACGACCCCTGGGCTGCAGCCGAAATCGACGCACACCTCACCGACGCCGAAAGCGCTGAGACCTTCCTCGACTCCGTCACCACGATCGACCCCACCGACCAGCTGCTGCTGAACGGAACTACCGCATCGGAGACCGCCCCCGACGTCACAAACGTTCCGACCTACAGCCCGGACGCCGCGCAGTGGACATCCCCAGAAGCGATCAGGTACGACGACCAGGCCCCACCCATCGCTCCTGTCGCTGGTGACGTACCGGCCCCGGGACATCTCTGGCTCCATCTTCTCGGGAAACCAGCAGTCACCACCCCGACCGGGGAGCCACCCAAGGACGGCCGTGAAGTACTCCTAACCGAGATCGCCGCTCTTCTCTCCATCCACCCGGGAATCAAACACGACTCCATCGACAAAAAGATCTGGCCTGCAGACAATTTCGACAAACTCCCTCTGGAGGATCAGCCGAAAAAGAAGGCGACACGACGCCAGAACTACCTCTCGAGACTGCGAAATTGGTTGGGAGAGACAGAGAACGGTGAGCAGGCATTTCCGAAGCACGGCGACCGCACCGGCCGCACCGGCTACCGACTGCACCCCGATGTCCGATCGGACTGGGACTACTGGCAACAACTGATCGACACCACTCCGGCCGCCGCCACCGATGCGGAATTGCGGACGGCTGCAGAACTGGTAAACGATCAACCATTCGCCGGGACACGGTCAGACCGTTACGGGTGGGCACGAAACCTACAGCAGCACATGATCTCGACCCTCGCGGATGCCCTCGAAGAGCTCGCCACCAGACAAATAAAGACCGGAGATCTTTCCGCCGCGCTCACCACCGCAAACCGCGGCGTCACCGTCGAACCGTTCCGAGAAGGTCTCTGGAGACTGGCGATCATCGCTACCCACGGGAGCGACGAGATCAGCAAGACCCAGGAGCTGATCGACCAACTGCTCGCGAACCTCGCCGACATCGATGTCGACCCAGAACCCGAAACCGACGAACTCTTGCGCGCCCTCGCGCAATTCCACAATGGCGGCAACGCCCTCTACCGGATCGGAGCAATAGCCAGTTGATAGCAGTCGCGTCAATCGAGGTGTCTGAAGTGTCCGGTAAGCACGTTACGGTCCAAACAGCCGCACCATTATCGTTATCGCAGTACAACGCACAGAACAACGTAGGGGGTCCACGATGATCAGCACACGACGTCGCACAGGCGCGGCAATCCTCGCAGTAGCAGCCGCTGCAAGCATCAGCGTCGCATGCGGGAGCGGTGACATTGAGGCGACCCCCGTAACGACCACCACGCAGCCGGTCCTCACGGGACCAGAGGGCGTCGAAAAGTCCCCGGAACAACAGGCGACCGAGCAGGCAACAGCAAAGGTGAATGAGTTCTTCGCCGTTCTCGCGAAGGTCGAGAGCGATCCTGCTGTAGACATCAACATGCTGGACTCTGTTGCGAGTGGAAAGATCCTCGATCAGTTGAAGGCAAACGTGAACCTGCGCCGATCTCAAGGAATTGTCTCCACGGGTGCTGCGACTGTCGCAGATGCATTCGTGACGGAACTGCAGGCACCAAAGGATGCTGACGGGAACCCAATTAAGGAAGAAGCGTCGGCAACATTGCGAGTCTGCATCGACAGCTCGAACTATGACCAGATCCGTCCGGACGGCACGAGTGTGCTCCCTCCTGACCGAGTCCGGCGGGAGCTGGGCAAGCCGACTCTGGAGAACGTGGCGTGGCCAGATTCATCAGGCTGGCGCATTGTTTCCGATGCAGTGACTTCTTCGGGTACCCCATGCGACGCACCATGATCGACGGTTTGGCAAGTAGGCAACTGGAATCCATAAGGGCGGTGGGTCATGCGTAAGCCGCTTGGGGTTATCGCATCAGTGCTTCTAGTTGGAGTGTTCAACGCGAACCCAGTATTTGCGCAGCCGGGGATCGGCACCGGAACTGGCGGTGCCTTCGGCGGAGGCTTGGGTGGTTCGACAGTTGTGGTCGAAGGTACGTACACGAGTGTGCCGTCAGGGGGTGGAACGACTGGATCCGCGCCAGCTGCTGTGGGCGGGGGAGGTGGTGGGAGCGCCGCGCCGTCCGGACCGCCGCTCGAGTTCGTTCCGTCGACTGACGCCGCCAATATGACGCTTGTTCGAAATGCTGATAGTGGTGCCCCGATGGCAGTGAACGTCGTTAATGATGACGGCACAACATGGTCCTGCGAAGCGGCCGGTCCGTGTGTTCAAATTCCGGACGTTGGGGTGCCGGCTACGCCTCCGGTGGTCGACGTTATGACCGTTGTCGGCCAAGCGGTTACGGCAATGCAGTTGGATCCGCCCGGAATAGGCATCACCCCGAACCCCGCAAACACAGGTGCTGTCGGCCTGGTTGGTCTACCCGGCTGGTTCTGGGTCGCTGACCCACGGGAATCGACAGTCGGCCCCGTGACCAGAACTGCAGCAGGACCGGGTGTCATAGTTTCTGCTACAGGGGTCAATACGTCCGTGGTCGTCAATTGGGGGGACGGATCCGTGCCGTCGGTGTGCCCAGGTGCGTTACTGCCCTTCACGCCGTATACCGATGTTGCACAAGGGCTTCCAAGTCCGACGTGCGGCAATATCGTTTATCACAAGACGTCCACTACCGAGCCCGGTGGGACATTCAAGGTCTCCGCGACATCGAATTGGCTCGTCACGTGGACAGCGACGACACCCAACGGGACGGTCGGTGGAGTCATACCCACGCCGCTGACTTCGCGTACTGAAGTTCGGATTGGTGAACTGCAGGTCCTGGTCACAAATTAGAGCCGTGCGCCCCCGCTCCTCGGGTGCGAAATTGAGTCACTCCAGGCTTACCGGTTTGTAGGCTGGTGGAATGCCTGAACGGTTGACTGTCAACGTCACGATGCCACCGGAATTGGCTGGGGGGCAAGTGCAGGCCTACCTGGAAGAGTTGGGGTTCGAGGTCGCCCACACGTCCGCGCCCGATGTGTGGGCGTTAACCGAGCCGGCTGCCAGCATGGACTGTGTCGATTTTATGACCGTTCGCACCCTGTCGGGTTCGGAAGCGGACGTCGATGACGAGCTCGTCGACCTCCCGCAAGACCCTTACGTCTCCAGGCTGGACCATGGGCGAGTCGTTGAGGAGCGCCTTCGCGCGATCAGACAGATGAGCGCGGGTGCGGTGGGATCGTTCCTGTACGGACTCCAGCTACCTGTCATCACCGCCAGCGATCGAGCCTTGTCCGCGGCAGTACAGGACGCGAGTAGGGAGTTGGCCGGAACTTCGGACGACGATGACGAGCATCCGTTCGACCGGCATGCTGTCCACGTTGTTCGCTATGGCAACGCCACGCACCGTCGGATCAGGTTTCCTGGTTTCGTGTTACGTCTGAATCAGGACCCCGAACTTCTCGACGACATACGACGCGGGCCGATCGACGTCGATGAGACCATTTTCGCGTCGGGATCGTCGATCCTGAGCAGTGTCTTGATTCCCGCGAGCCATCTCGGTCCGTTGTTGGCCGCACGGTCTCCATGGGTATGGGCGTTTCAAGCGAACAGGGTGTCGGGTGCGGTGATTTTCACTCTCGGCACAGATATTGTCGGGAGGTCTCCTGTTCCGTACGAAGCGCATCAGGTACTTCCCCGATCACCAGTGGGTCGCCTTCCCCAGCGGCAGGAGCCGCCGGCACCGGAGGCGTGGGGTGCGGCCGTCGCTTGGTGGGTTGCTCAGATGAACTCTGTTCTCGGGCATCTCCTGAACCCATGCCTGTTCGCAGATGCTGACGGTGACTACCTCCCCTATGCGCAGCAGAACCGGTTGATGGAATTTGCGGATCTTCTGCAACGAGTTACCTCGACGCTGCTATCGCTGCACGACGACTACGCAGCCGGAGTTCTGATGTGGTCAGCAATGGACCTGATCGAGGCGACCTGGCTTTCATGGGATCTCACGGCACTGTGCAAGCCCTCGGTTGCGGCGAAAGCGCTGCAGCAAGTTCGAGAACGTATGCCTGCTGATGTTCAGTCCGTCCTGCTTCCGTACGCGGCTTTTGGTGTGGAAGCGTTGACCGAAGTGGGGGACGGGTTCTTCATCAAGAATTACCGTAGGTCGGAGAAGGTAATTCTGAAGCTGCCCGGTGGAGCGGACAAATCCCTGTCACTCGATGACGCAGTGAGTCAGTTCATGCGTTTGCGCAGGAACACTACACACGGGTTCGACAAACCTGATCCCGTCCGTGACCGACTTTTCGCGCAACACAACGGCCGGCTGCCGGCGACACTGATGTACCTGCCGCTGCTGTACTTGATGTACATCATGTCCGATCCTGATGACCTGAGACGTCGTCTGCTCCGTCGATCCGCTCGAAGACGCAGGACGCAGTGAGAGGTGTTCACACACGTTGCCGGTGGTGTGCTGAGACAATATTGCGGTGAGTGTCATGGTGCGCCGGCTGATGGGTGCGGTGTGGCCGACGAGGTTCGGCGCAGCCGAAATTGATGTCGAAAAGGGGGCGCTAGCAGTGGAATCGAACGACCGGGGTGGGCGCGAAAATGCTTCACCGGACTCCGCTGCTGGCGAAGAGATGGCGTCCGAGCTCAACCCGGTGAGTGTCGAGCTGAATCCGGCGGCAATCGAGATGGTGCACGCGAGCATCGAACGGACGCTGGATTCTCAGGAACGCCGAGTGACGAGCATCGATCAGCGCGGGGGTGTGCTGCTGGGATTCGCGGGCATTCTGGTGGGGATCGTGTTGCGCAATCCCGCGGGGATCGGTGTGTGGGAGGTTGCGGGTGCTGCCCTGGCCGGTGCGGCGGCAATCATGGCGGCATTCGTGATTGCACCCAATACCGCGTCGGGGCTCAATCCGGAAGTGGTGTTGGAGGAGTATTCGACAGTCGATGAGACGACGGGCCGGTTCGAGATCGCGTCGACACTGGTGTCGATTTATCAGGTGACAGAGATGCGGCTTCGGAGCAAGCTGATGCGGTTGCGGATCACGACGGGTCTGTTGGCTGGATCTGTGCTGGTGTTGCTCGTGACGGCTATCATTCGGATGTAGGAGGACATCATGGCTACGGTGAACGAGCAGCAGAAACCTGATCGACCGGTGGGCTCGGCGAGCCCGGCGACGGCGTCGCGGCGTCGCAAGGTGGCCTTGCGTCCCAATCCTCGGCTGGTGGGCAACTACGAGGGCAGTTCCCGCACGATCGACGAAGTGCGACGCCAGATAGAGAAGCAGCAGGGGGCGTCGGCGTGACGGCCTCGAAAGATCAGAATCCGCCGGCGGGGTCGTCGGCTCCACGTGCCAGCGCGCGCCCTGTGGTGGTGGTCCCGACATCGGCTGCGGGTGATCGCACCATTGTTCGGGCAGCACCCAACGAGAGAGCTATCCGCAGCATCACTGCGGGGGCTGCACCTCAAAATGTGCGGTCCGCTGTCCGCCGCGAGCACTAATTTCGCGCGCACGCCTTTGCGCTGTGTCGTAGATGATCCAAAATTGGGCTAGCAGACGGTGCCAAACGTGTTCGTCCAGGTCGCCGATCTGCAGCGTCGACTGTGTCTGCTCCCGATCACGCTTGGCCGTTACCTGGGCAGCTGTGGTGATCGATGCAGCAGCGGGGGAGGGCTTACGATGCGGCCACCGACCCGCGTCGAGTGCTCGATGTAGTAGTCGAGCATCGGGTGAAACTCGGCAGGGTAATCCCTTAGCCAAAAGCTTGCACGGTGTTCGACGAATTTCGACGCAAACCCCGCGACACTCAGACAGCGGTGGTGTGGGCAACCGGACCGCATGTATGGATCTCATAGCGATACTCCATTGCCGCGTGTCCGAACGGCGAGGACCAAACGTGGCACAACCAGCCATTGCTTACGACTTTGCGACGGACTCCTGTCACGGGCGGCGAAGTAGCCCTGCAGGTGTGGAAGCGTACGCGGGGTCGTTGAACACGGCGCTGTCTTCGCCGACATGCTCCGCAACGCCAGCGGGGGGTGGCCCGAGGATTTCAGTTTTGATGCAGCCTTTGGTCGAGTCGAGCCAGGTACGGGAATCGGCCCCAAGTCGAAATGGATGGGCCATGTCGTTGGAAATGATGTTGCGCATGATGTTGTACACCGCCGAATTGGGTTGCCGGGCCAGGAGCTGATTCATCAGCGATTGCCGGGTGGGCACCAGGTATTGCGGTTTCTTTCCTGTTGGGGACATGCACTCGAGCATCACGTTGGTCGATGCAATCAACTTCACGAGCTGGATAGCCGTTGCTCGCTTTTCCTGGGCGATGGCCACATTGACGGAAAGTGCGTCGGTATAAAGCGGTATCCCCACTTTTTCGATAGGTTCGGAGCTCAGCGGCATGACTGAATAGGTCGAGGCGTCGACGTTGTCGATGAAGTGGAAGATTTCGGTCAAGCCTACGAAGGCTCGACCGATCCGCTGGTTCCATTTCGTGATTCGGTCGTAGCCCGAGTCGGGATATGTCGCCTGGGCGTACCCGGCGATGTTTCGCAGCACCTGCATGTCGGCGAGGCCTTGCTGATCGAGTCCTGGACAGGGGGGAAGGGCGGGAGTGAGCGGAAACTGGCCCGACTCCTCCATGACGGCCTGC
Source organism: Rhodococcus sp. 15-725-2-2b (assembly GCF_002259075.1). Taxonomy (NCBI): domain Bacteria; kingdom Bacillati; phylum Actinomycetota; class Actinomycetes; order Mycobacteriales; family Nocardiaceae; genus Rhodococcus; species Rhodococcus sp. 15-725-2-2b. The sequence continues at coordinate 34,320 of NZ_NPFL01000021.1, forward strand.
TCGTACATGCACGCGACGGTCGTTCCCCCAGTAAAATCCAACAGCATGCCTTGACCCTGCGCGGGCCAGACTGCTTTCGGATCCCCGTCGCCGAGGATTTTGTGTAATTCTTCGACAGTCATCCCCGGCGCACCCAGTGCTGCGTCAGTGAGACGGCGAATCAAAATTTGCATGCACCCTAAATACGGTATTCCTTGATACTCCGAGGATTCCGTTTTCAGCGATGCGAGAGACCACGGGTAAAAGTCTGCGGTGCCGTCGATATCGAACTCGACACAGAACTGACGCATGTGATCAGCGAAGATGCAGTCGTAGGCAAAAACGTCCACAGTGGACGGCGGATCGCCTTTGTAACAGTCGTAGGTGTAGACGAAATTGAGAGCGACATCCGGTTGGACGCTGTGCCACGCGGCTCTGATGGTGGACTCGAACCATTTCGGTTCGGGCGTGTACGGGTACAAGGCGACGTTCAACGTGGATGCGTCGCTGGCTGGAGGTGGCTGGTTGGTGGGGCCGGAATCCTTGTTCAAACTGCGTCCGAACTCGGTACTGGTCACTGCACACTTCCCGTCATCACACTGTCTGCAGGGGAACGGCGATTGCCTCATACAGTCGCATGATTTTCCGAAAGTGGCAAGGATCACATTTACTTACCCTCGATCCACGGACTGAGGTGACCCACTGTGGTCGATGACCGAATTGTGGGGTCGGGACTGGTTGGGCGTGTTTCGTCCGCTGGTCTACCCAGCATTTCCACGATTGTCGTTGCTCGGGCCGAGTCGGCGGGTCGGGTGAGGATCAGGCGGGTGTGGGTGGGCTGATGCCAATGATGTTGCGCCATAATTGAAGCCACGCATCGAGCCACGGCCAGTGTCGCGGCAGGTGCAGTGTGGGTGTGCGTTGTGGCCGCACGAAACGCGCGGCAATGTTGACGATTTGCGCCGTAGCGTTATTCCGCGAGCTTTCGCGTGACGCCCGCCGGAGACGGTTCCGGCGGCGCGCAGCAGGTTGTGGGCGATCGCTGCGCACTGCACCCAGGCAGAGCTCGCGCCAAACGATCCTGACGGCATGTGCGCGAGCGGTCCGTCGATCAGATCCGAGAACACAGTCTCGATGACCGCGTGTGCACGGTGGACGACATCTGCGGTCGTCGTCGGCAGGGTGCTGTTGGTAAAAAACGGGTGATACCGCCACACCGGAAACAATGCATCGCGGTAGCGGGCGTCTTTGACCCGCCGCACGATCAACCGTGCAGAAACAGGATACGCGGTGGAAGAGAAAGCGGTGAACGATGTTTCGGCGACCTCGGCGTCGGAGATCCAGCCGTCGGTGTCGGGGTCGCGGACCGCTCCCGGGTAGCGCACGGGCGTCCACGCGGTGTCAGGGATGGAGGCGATCGCTCGTTGGACGATTCGGTTCTTGATCAGTACGAACGAGAACTTGATGCAGGCGCGTACGACGCGGCTGTTGCCGTAGGCGGAGTCGCCGCGGACCATGATTTTCCCGCTGGCGAGACTGGATGTCGCAGCTCAGCCCTAGTCATCCGGGCGAGCACGGGTGGCCCATTCTAAGTCGACTCTCAGCCCGGTCGCCTGCCCTCCGTACGATCAAGGGGGTGCTGACCGATCCACTGCCGAATTCCGGCTCACTTGAGCGCTATGAGGCTTTGCCCACGATTCTCCAGCTGAGGAGCTACCTCTCGGAGATCCAGGCGGAGCCGACCGAGTGGATCTCGGTTCTACGGAATCGAGGGAGCGGAATCAAGTACAGCTCGCTTCAACCTCTTCTGGTGGCGACATCGGACCAGCGCAAATTCCTCGCCACTACCGATTGGTCCATCAACGACCTCGGCGAGCCCAGTTACAGCTCTGATCGCCTCCCGGCCTTCCGCGACGGCTTGACCTCCAACCCTGATGGCTACGACCTTCATCTGTTCGTCAACGTGTCCTGGGTGCCATCGGCAACCACAGAACCCGTTATCGAATTCACGCCGTCGTTCGTATGGTGGTTGGGCCTGATCACGCGATCGAACGAGACAATGTATCGAACTAATCACGCGGGCCGCGATGAGGAGGTCGTCGAGATCGTCAGACCGAATCCTGGTGAATACGAGGTTCGAGTCAATGCACGGCACCTCCGAAAGTATCTCGCGGCCCGGAGCATGAGCCTGGTGATCCAGCACGCCCATTCTCGGGCTGACGACAGCGTGCATGAAGCTCGGATCGACCTTGAGATTCGCACCAAAGACGCAGCGTTCGCCTACACGGCGTGGGACGCGTATCGGGGGCCTGGTTTCGTAGCGCAGTTGGTTGGGAAACAGGCAGTTTTGCCGTTCGCGTCCGCTGGCGAGCACCCCGACGATCTGCAAAGGCCTGAGCGGTTTCAATCGTTCATCGTTGACATCGACCCCTCGACCGGCGACGAGGTTCGTTTGAGTTGCGAGCGCGATGAAGCGAACTACCTCACCCCAGTCTTCTTCGACACGGATGTTCTGACCCGATACCGCGACAACCCAGACCGCTACACGGTGCTGCGGACCGATGTCTCGTGCCACGGTCGGTGGGCCATCGATGTCGACATCAACGGTGCCAACCTCGTCCAGGTGTGGCTGGGACACCTCATCCGGCTACCCGAGACCGAGCGAGAGCACTGGCTCACACACAACGTCCCGCCGAACGGTGGAATAACCATCACACGTAGCGTGCGGGACCTAGCGGGCCAGTGGGTAGAGGACGAACGCCCTGACCCTGCTCGGCTGAGACGAGCTAAGGCAGAACTCATCGAGGCGTTCACTGGCTACTTCGGTGAGTCGTTGTACAAGCAACTCGGCCCGGCTGACCTCCGTGCGTTCGATGCCTTGGCATTGTGTACCAATCCAACCGAAGGCCAAAGCGACAACGGTGTCATGGTTCTGTCGAAAGGGATCGTGGATGCACTCGATGTCAAGACTCTTCGAGAGTCCTCGGGCGCGGACACGAATAGTCCTTCGCTTGCCTGCCTACAGCTACTCGTCGAGAACTTGGGTGCCGACCCGAATGGTCTCGTCGGACCCCTACGCCAGCTTCAGGGAATCCGATCGGCAGGCTCGGCCCACATGAAGGGCACGAAATTTACGACTGCGCTGTCGGCCGCAGGACTGAATTCTCTTCAGCCGGACAAACAATTCGAGACAATCGTAGATCGGGTTACGATGGCTCTGCAGGGCTTGTCCGAGCTGTTCCGAAGGACGCCCCCGCAAGTGTGATGGTGCCGGTCATTTTGTTCCAGTCTCGCTCTGATCATGGGTTCGCATTGATCTCACCCCACGCGTCTAACGCGTGTTGGTAGGTCGCCACAGCACCCGATTCAGTCGGAGCATCGCAGAGCGCGATCGCAGCCCTGGCAAGCGACGCGAGCGCAAGATCTCCCAGATCCAAGATCGCGTCGTCGCCATGACTGAGCAGAGTAAGCATCGTGGTAGCCATCATCTTCGGATGTTCCAGGACTTCAGCGGGCTGAGGCTGGCCCAACTCGATCAAGGCCAGCGCTTCGAGAAACATCGGTACAGCGAACGCCACCCTCGGATTGATTGCGCTCATAGCGTGAAGGTTAGCAATCGGCCGAATACCGGATGTTCTGGAGAATCTCTGAGACGGTGGAGGTATGACATCGAAACGTACCTCCGCCGGCGACAAACGCGCCCGCAAGGTCCAGCAACGTCGAAAGCGACTTGCACAGCAAGGGGTCTCACGTGAGCAGCACGCTGCGCTGGTGCTCGAGCGCAGCGGTGATCCCTCGTTCGTGCAACGGCGCACCAACGCCGACGGTGGGCGCACTCTGTCGTGGAGCAAGGACATGGTGGGTGGTGCGGAGCTCAACGACTCTCTCGAAGAGCAGCGACAGGCGTTTCGGGACAAGTTCGGCCGAGATCTCGGGCCGAACGATCCATTGTTCTTCGACCCAGCTGCTGACACGCCGCAGGAGATCAGTGAGGAGAACTTGTTGGCGGACGTGGACTCCCTGATCGACAAGGCCCGCGAAGCAGGGGAGAACCCCGCCTACTTCCAAGCATGGCGCGACACCGGGTTCTTGCTCACCGAACACAACATGCATCTGTTCTCCGCGTCGGATATCGACGAATGGAACGCGGCGCTCGAACGGCATTGGGACGAAGCGGCATTCGGGCCGTTCGACGATGCATCTTAGGACCTACGGCATGTTCGGGCGGCTGCAGCGAGTCCGAGAGCGGTGGTGAAATTCCCACGCCGCTGACCGCGCGCACTGAAGTCGGATGGGCGAACTTCGGGTTTTGGTCACCAGTTAGTGCTGTGTCGCGTCGAACGGCAATTGCACCCTCGCACTATTTGCGCTCTAATTATGTACATGACTACTTTGCCGGTCGCGGATGCGCGTGCGCGTCTGTCCAAGATTGTGGACGATGCAGAACAAACCCACGCCCGGTATGAGATCACCCGTAATGGGCACCGGGCTGCTGTGTTGCTCGCTGCCGACGATTTCGATGCGCTGCAGGAGACCATTGCAGTGCTATCGGATCAGGAACTGCTGACATCTCATCTTCGGGGCGTGGCGGAGCTGCCTGAGGGTGACAGTCTCGATGCGAAGGAGTTGGCCGAGGTCATGCGGGTCGCTGGCCGGTCTACCCGCGCGTGAGTGAGCCTGAAGCGCCGTATCGGCTTGTGATTGCTCGATCAGCGTCTCGCGCTATCAGTCACACTCTTCCCGAGAAGGTCGCCGCTGCGGTGTACGAGTTCATCACCGGAGCATTGCTGGAGAATCCGCAGCGGGTCGGGAAGCCCCTGGCCCCGCCGCTTTCGCCCGCCTACAGCGCCCGCAGAGGCACCTACCGGGTTCTCTATCTGATCGACGCCGGGCAGCGCATCGTGCAGGTCACCGCGATCTCACACCGGTCAGATGCCTACCGCTGAGAAGATTGCGTAGCTACCGGATTATGTTGCGGAGATCAAGCCTCGTAGGCGTAAGGCTTCCACCAATGGTGGGTGGGTCGCGGTCTCCATCCAACCAGATTTTCGGTCCGCCTTGCTGCCGAGTGAGTCGGATACTGCGCTTCGCAGAATTCGGAGGGCATCTTCGATCGCCTCGCGATCGGCGTGATCGCGATCGAACCAACTCATGTCCGCGCCGATGACTCGTTCGTACTGCACCAGGGCACCATCCTTGTTCACTCCCGCTGTCTCCATCAGATCTAGTGAACCGATCGAGAAGACCAGAGCCCGAGTGATCGTTGTCGGCATTCCGCGCCGGTTTGCTTGGTAGACGGTCGGATCGACAATCCGGCCCATTGCCGGAATCCACAACACTAGGTGTCCTGTCCACCATGTGTCCGACTCCCATTTCGGTGTGCGGCTTCCCAGCTCCACCCACTGCTCGTCCGACCACGCCACCTGCCCGTACACGACCAACGGCTCAGCCTCGATCCCGTAGTCACGCAATGCCGGAATCAGGCAACGCACCGCAGCAATGCAGGTGCCGGAAAAACCGCCCTCGGTGTAGGCCTGCCAAATCTGGCAATGCCGGTCGATGATCTGCACTTCTGCCGGTGCAGTCACGCCAGGATTCGCAGGGGGACGGATCCCCGCTACCGGTGGTGTGACGTACCCGGCCCGCTGCGCCCATTCTGGCAATGCAGCGGCTCCCGGACCGCTACGCGATCGCCCTGACCCCTTGCCTGCACCCTTGCGTTTCTTGCTCACCGGTGACATTTAGACGCTCCCAACCCACCTCGACTCTCTGCCCCGTCGCAGGAGTTTCGCGTCCCGACCGTACCGGCCAGGTACGACACTTCCCGCACGCTAACGATCACATCCCTGTATTCAGGTTGACATGGTTGACATGACGCGAACAGCCGGGGATGATCAGGGTATGTCCACTGTCGAGAAGGATTTCGAGGTCATGGCGCACCGGCTGGTCGAGGCCAGTGGCGCGCCGGACGAGCGTGATCTGGCGTATGCAATAGCGGGCCTCGGCGGCATCGTCAACGGCCTCAAGGCGCGTCGCGCGTGGAGTGAGCACGTAGGGGAAATCTTGACCCCCAGTCAGGCCCTCGACGTTGCGGGTTGGACGCGTGCTGCCTTGAGCAAGGCTGTGAAAGAGAACCGCGTTCTTCGGTTGACCGGCAGCAACGGCAAATACGGCTACGCCGCCGCAGGCTTCACCGATGCCCAACCGGCGAAGCCGATTCTCGGCATCCAAGAGGTGCTGCGTGTGTGGGCGGGGCAGGACCCGCGTGGATGGTTGGCGGTCGCGTGGCTGACTACCGAACAGCCAGAGCTCGACGGCCGTACACCTCGGCAAGCACTTCTCGACGGGGACGTTCCTACGGCTGCTCGCGCTGCCCGGGCTGCGGTCAGTCGGCTTGCGGCGTGAGCGCTGAACGCGCCGTCGTTCATCTGTTCGAGCCCAAGCCCGTCGGTGAATTGGCGGAGCGATTTCCGTCGTGCGTCTACCCGGCTGGGGCCGAGCTGTTTCGATCGCATCAGGCCAGTCTGGGACCGTGGTGGTACTCATCGAATGGCGGCGGCAGGTTCGACCTCGAAGCCCCTGATGGGACTTGCTACCTGGCCGAAGACGAAGTGGTCACTCTCCTGGAGATTTTCGGTGGCCAACAGGTCGTGCCGAGATACGAGGTCGATGCGCGTGCAGCGTCGACGATCACGTTGGATGCTGATATCAGGCTCGCTGATCTGACTGCGAACACCGGTGTCGCGCTCGGAGTCACGGCAGAAATCTTTACTACCGCCGACTATCCGCTGACGCAGCGGTGGGCGGCCGCGTTACGGGAGGCCGGGTTCGAGGGTCTGCGGTACTGGGCCCGCCACGACCTCGAACATGCCCGGCGGTGCATTGCACTGTTCGGGCAAGCGGGGGTGGCAGGCGAGGAGCATCGTCATACCGTCCAGGCCACGGTCACCCTGTCTGAGCGAGCGGACCTGCTGGAGCGGTGGCGTGAAGAAACTGGTGTCGCGATCTTGGACGTACCAGATCTGTTGTAGCGATCGTGGTCAACCGCCCGCAAGGTATTGCTAACGAAACTTACAGTAAGTACTGTAAGTCTCATGAAGATCAGCGCACGTCCTCTGCTCGACAATTCCGTCGACGCCGAACTGTTCGTCGGCCGGCGAGACGAACTCGCCGCGATATGGGACGGATTGAACGCTGAGCTCAACGTTCTGGTGACGGGGGACCGCGGCACAGGCCGAACGTCGCTGCTTAGACAGCTGCAGCTCGACAGCCGAGAGCCGTTCACCGGTGCCCGCCGCGAAGGCGACTTCCCGATGAGCTTCGTTCGGGTCGAGGGGATCTCGGACGGCCGTGACGTGCTCGCCCGCGTCGTAGAACAGGTCACCGGCGAACCGGCAGTCGACAGTGACGGGCCCGACGTCTTGCTGCGGCGATTGAGTGACTTTCGCCTGCAGTTCATCGACGCCACGCTTCGGAGGTGGGCAGCAGAAAGCGACGACGGCACTGCTCCGCTTGGGACGCGGCTGTATCCGGTGATCATCGTCGACGACGTCACCGCATCGGCCGGGCACGCACTGTTCGGGCGGTACCGCGATGAGGTGTGGGCGACGGGATACCTGTGGGCGGTGTCGGTGCGTGAAAGTGACCGTCAAGGTCTCCTGACTCCGCCTGCAGATGCATTCTTCGAGAAGATCGTCGACGTACCCCCGCTCTCGAGAACGGAAAGCATCAAGTTGATCACTCGCCGCGCGGGAATCGACATGGAACCGCAAGCCAGCACCCTCGCTGATGCGGTAGGGCGAAACCCCCGAGATCTGGTAAGTGCTCTGCGGGGATTCCTGCAGGACCCCGGGTCGTACGAGGACAACTACCTGGCCCTCGCCGATAGAGACAATGCGCTCTGGGCTTTGGGTCGCCCAGCGTCGATGCTGGCGGCCGAAATGAAGGTGCGGGGCCCGGTCAGCGCATCGGATGAAGACTTGCTGGCCGCGTTGGGGTGGACGCGTCCTCGTGCTGTACAAGTCTTCAAGCAACTTTACGAGAAGGGGCTGGTCCGGAGCAGCGAAGTCTCGTCAGGTCCCGGGCGGCCGCGGCGGGTGTACGAGTTGACTCCGCCGGCGGAATGGCTGCGGACCGAACACGCTGATCCGGAGGACCAGAAATGAGTGACGCCCTACTGCGTCAATTGCGGGACTCGAAGGCCTTCGACCCGTCGCCGGATCCGGATCGTATGTGGCAGGTCCATGTGCCGTTCGACGTCCTCACTGGCCCCGTGAGTGGTGACTACGAGCAGCGCTTCATGGACGCTGTTCGGCGGCGTGAGCGTGTGGCTCTGATCGGTGCCAGTGGCTCGGGTAAGTCCTCGATCACCGAGTACGTGATGGACGCTCTTCACTCCGAAAACGTTGCAGCACTGAGGATCAGGATGGGATTTCAGACCGACTCCCTCGTCTCCGATCCGGCTGAATTCCCGCGTCTGTTGGTCAACACCATCGCCAAACAGCTCGACGAGAACCGGGCAGTCCAGAAGATTGCTCGGGAAATGCGTGGAGGTTCCCCACATCGACCGGTCAAATTCTCGGTTGGTCTCCCATGGTTGGCCGGCAATCTCGCGATCGAGCTCGGCAGCGTGGTGAACGAACCATCGCAAGGTGAGGATGTCGTGGATCAGGCCATCAGGGTCCTGGAACTGATTTCGCGCAGTGGCTTGATTCCGACGCTCGTGCTCGATGACACGGACCAGTGGATACGTCGTCCAGGTATCGGCGTCGATCCGGAGCCGCGGATCGCAATGTTCTTCGGCTTGACTCTGAGGATGATCGCCGAGCGACTTCCGGCAGCATGTGTCGTCGCCGTCCATAACGACTACATCGACAGCCCCCACTACAAACAGGCTCGCGAATACCTGAACACGCGAATCACCCTGCCCGCCTTAGCTAATTCAGCCGCGCTGGGGTCGATCATCGGTAGGCGGGCCCGCCAGGCCGCGGGAAATCCGAATCTCGGCGCGGTCGACGTCATCGACGCTGACGCCCTCCAGCATCTCTTCGACCACTACGGGGCCGGTCGCAGTGTCCGCCGGGAGCTGGTCGTATTGCAGGATGCGTTGGTACGAGCGTGTTCTGCAGTAAGTGAGACCATCGCCGCAGCTCACGTCGTCGCTGCGATCGCTGCAGGCTAGGACACGACTACCGGCGTAGGTAGTTCGCAAAATGCATCGCCTGAACTGCAATTCGGGTTTACCAACCCCTTTGCAGCTTCAGTAGTAGGTGTGAAACTGCTTGGCCCTGTCCACCGCATCGAGGACCTCAGCGTCGAGGCCTTGAGCTTCTCGTTCGATCGCGTTTACCCGTCGCTTCATGCCTGCTCTGGCGAGCCACGGCGACCACATCAGTCGACTGAGCTGCGCTGCTGACAAGCGCACACATCGCCCCAGCGCAGTGTTGATTCCCCCGGCTTCTTCCTGACCGTCTTTCTGCTTTACGTCGTCGTCGCTCGTCAGGCGCGCCACAGTGGCCAGTTGGATGTACAAACGCAGTGGCCGTCGCGGAACCCGTGCAATGATCGCGGCCGTCTCAAGCTCGCGGACACTGTCCTTGAAGTGCTGAAACGACGGATCAGTGGACGACGACCCTGCCCATCGGGTGCGTTCGGTGCTCGCCAAGTGCCGGAGAACCTCGCTACGCAGTTGACGGCGTTGCTGACTGCCGATCAGGTACTGGCCCGCAAAGGATCCGATACCGAGAGCTCCGATAATCGAGGCCACACCACTGATATCCATTTCGTAACAGTATTCGGATCCAGAACTTGGGGTCGGTTGACGCAACGTGAGTGGTGAAAAAGGAGAGATTTTTCCGTACCTATTGCGCCTCACGCGGCAGCAGATGTTCCGACTCCCGAATATTTGCCGGTGCTCGAAGTGTCCACCTCCGCAGGCATAATCGTGGACTGTTGGAGCCGATCGACTTTGGAATGGCGAAATTCCTCGCCTAGGGACGGTAGTGCTTCGGTCGCCGACAGATGGTCGGATCCGCGCGTGCGAATCGGAGTAGAAGGCAGTCCTATGTGGCGATGGACCGGAGAGAGTGTGACATGACGGTTGCCGATCAGAAGGTTTCGGAGCGGGAGAATGCCGAGCATCGCGCGCGTCCTCCGCAGAAACGTGCGCAACGGACCCGTGACGCGTTGATTACCGGTGCGGCTCGAACCATCGCATGTGGGGGAAGCGGCGTCACGGTCAACGACCTGATACAGGCTGCAGGGGTGACCAAAGGGGGCATGTACTTCCACTTCCCATCGAAGGACGCTGTTGTTCATGCAGTGGTCGACCAGGCTGCTCGACAATGCGAGTTCCTCCGGGCGCATCGCCCGTCTACAGGAGACACTGTGGCCGATGTTCAGGACTTGCTCGGCGGCTACTTCACTCATGCGAAACGGTATTGGTCTCTGAGGGCAGCAGCGGTGTTGTGGACCGACCTCCACTACGAGGACGTCGCACGGGCCGCGACCTACCACCCTCTCAGGGCCGCGGTCCTGGCCCTTCTGACCAGCAACGGCAGGCTGCCGACGATATCGGTGGACACTGCCGATGCTGTCATGGCCATCGTGTGCGGCGTGACGACCACCGCCGGGCCGGGGGGCTTCGGTGACGGCGGCGATCTCGACACCGTCCTGCGGTTGACGGGGCCCGTGATCGCGGCTGCCGGTGCAGTGGCGGTATGAACAGCGGTGGCGGGGACTCCGGGAAGCCTTGATCTCCGCCGGTTACCCGCGGCCGGTAGTGGGCGACGAGCCGGGCCAGCTCACGTTGTCGTGGGGCACCGGTGTCGGCGTACGAGAGATGTGTGTGAGCCCTTCAGGGGTGGTCGCCCGGACACCGGACGCGGTCTTTGCCTTGGGCCTGTTACGTCAGTCGGCAGCAGACTGGGTATCGCCGCTGCACCCGCTGATCGCAGAGCCGATCGTGCGCACATCCGAATCGCCCTTTCGGGTAGTCGAGCCGGTGACCAACATCGTTCGGAGCGCGTCGGTGATCCGGCGTTCGATGACGTGCCAGGTGAGTTTCCTGGGCTGTCAGTGTGCGGCGTTGTACGCCTCTTCGATGTCGGTGGGGATGCGGCCTCGATCGCCGATCTCGTGACCGTTGTCCGCCGCCCACTGCCGAATTGCGCGAGTCTGCGCCGGGTCACGCTTGGCCGGTGTCCCGGCTGTCGAAGGCGTCGACGCGGTTGCGGGGAAGGGTTTACGTTTGCGTCCGCCAACCCGCGCGGCGTGCTTGATGTAGTAGTCGAGCTTTCTGTGAAACTCGCTGGCGTTCTTTGCTTTCAAGTCGATCACGTACTCGACGCCCTGGACCGCGAACTCGATCGTTTCACCGGAGTCGTCGATGACCGATCCGTCGATGTCGTCGACCAATTGAATCGTTTCTAGCTTGGCCACAGTGAAGAAACCCTCTCGCAAAAATGTATGGAAGACAGCTAAGTGAGCGTATAACGGGTCTGCGTGGTCGTGACAACTGTGGGTGCGGCGCGCGTGGTTCGGATGCAGGATCGAGAGAGTGCGATTATGGGCAGCGCTCCATTCGTGGTCGGCGATGAAGCCCAAGTTACTAGTCGGGCGATGACGTCGACGCCGTCGAATGTCTGGTTGTGCTGTTCTGACGACCGTTCGATCAGGGAAATGAGGCGGACCAGCCCTTCCGCGTATCGGGCCAGGGTCCGCGGCGAGAGGTCGTAAAATCGGTACACCCATATCGTCCCGGAAGTGGCCTCGTTGAGAACGCGCGCGGCCGTGCGCGGATCGATGACAACGCTGCCGCCTACATCAGAGGGGTCGTATTCGCCCGTGTCGGCGGGTCCTTCGACATTCTGCGCGTAGTAGCCCACAACGTTGGTCGCGTCTGTGTAGCGGTACCTCTTCGCTTTCAGTGCGCGGAGCAGGAAGCCCTCGTAGATGTAGTTGTCACCACGCTTGGTGGGGTAGACCGTGCCGTCGTTGTATCCCTGATACGCACTACGCTGATCATCAGCGACATCGACGCCGCCGAACCCCCTGATCAGGATTAACGGTCGGCATTTTATTTCGCCCATCTGAACCTCCACGAGTGTTCGTCGCAGCAGGCACATGCCCCCGCTGTAACTCGTCGTCCTTGACTCAAATCGACGGGTGGAGATACCTGAGGTGCAACCGCGAACCCGCTGAGCTGGTCGTTGCGGCCAGGCCGCTTCTGATGGTCCTCGTGTTGGGGGGCGATGTCACTGGTAGTTAGGGCTGACAACCGTTTGAACGGCAGACCCGTTGGCCTGCGGATGAGAATTCGAGCTGTTCGTGGTGTCCGGTCCTGACGCTAGTGTGCATCGACAGAGACAGCCAACAGGGGCCTTGGCCTATCGGTGGGGGTGAATGATCATGCGAGACAAGAGCGGTGGAGATGTGAACGTCGACGGAAGCGGGGACGCCGTAGGACACGTCGTGGACAGGTTCGCCGCGGTGATGACCGAATTCGACGTCGATACTGCCGGCGTGGGTGTGCCGTGTATCGATTCGGTGTGGCAGGGGGAGTTGCGGGGATGAGGGGCCGGCAGCTCGTCGTTGTTGACGTCCACACCACGGGGCCGTCGTTCGAGGCTCACGAGGCCTTCGAGCTCGCCGCGATCGACGGTGCATCCGGGAGGGTGTGGGATCTCGCGCTGCCTTTGACATCGGCACAGCTCGAACGGGCGGATTCAACATTCCTGCAGCTCAGCGGATACCACCGTCGACGGCTGGTGGAAAAGGCGCAGCATGACGCGTTGACCATTGGAACGGAGCTCGCGGCGCTCAGTGATGTGTTGGCTGGAAACACGCTCGGCGGCGCAGATCCGGAGATCCATGCGGCATTTTTGAGCAAGGTCTTTCACCGGCATGGTGTCCGGTCGCGTTGGCACCACCTGCCCGCAGATATCGCGGCGTTGACCGCCGGTGCCCATGGGATCCCCGCAACCAACATTCCGCGGCTGGAGGTGTGCTGCGAATTGTGGAATGTGCAGCTCGCGGAATTTCCTTCGGCGCTGGATCGGGCGCACGCTGTCGCCGATTGCTTCGCGGCGTTCGACCGCAGAAGCGGACGGGAATCGGTGTCGGCAACGCTCAGAGGCGAGTAGGTGTTGAAGCAGCCGCTTATTGCGCTGGGCCACACCTGAGCCCCGCAGTTCTGTCTCGGTAGTCACGCTATCGCAGGCGGCGAATCCAGACGAATGGTATTCTACGAGTTAATACTCGTATTTGATGGCAGCGGCCGTCACCGTTGGACGTGGGGATCTGATGGATCTGTTCATCGATGTCATAGCCTCAATCGCTTCCTGGTGTGCTCCGATGGTTCTGCTCGTGGCTGCCGCAATCCTCTTGGTGGAATCCGGCTTGCTCGTCGGGTTTCTCCTCCCGGGTACTGGCACGGTTCTGGCGGTCGGTGCTCTCGTGGGGCTGGGCGAACTTGATCCCGTCGTGACGGCGATCGTCCTGATCGCTTCGTCGACAGCAGGGGCTCAGCTGGCCTTTCGGTCCATCAGGCGTGGATCGTGTCGCGCTGATATCGCCGGCGCAGGCCGCTTTGCGCGCCTGATCAACAGGGTGCTTGCTCGGGCACGTCAGTTGTTTTCGGGGGATGCGCGCGTCGGGACAGTGACCACGCATTTCGTCGGAGGCGCGAGGACCTTGGGGCCACGTCTCGCTGCGGGTTCCTCGTTGTCGTTCTCGAGGTTCGCGGTGTTGAATATCGTCGCCGCAACCGTGTGGGTCACTCTTCTGTTGACCACGGGAAGCGTGTTGGGAGCCAACCCCGCGTGGATCCCCTGGGCCACTGGCGCTTTCGTCGTGGCCGTAGTTGGAGTCATCGCAATTCGGGCATTTCGGCGCAGTGACGCTCCGGTTCCCGGCGGCACAATTCCCGCCCGTCGATCTGATCGACGGGGCGGGAATGCGGCTGTGCCGTGCAGTTGTGCCCGTGTCATTCGCGGCCGGCTGATACCCAACTCATGTCGGGTGCTCGGGTTCCGGTGACGGCGTCGGCGAGGGTGTCGAGGACGGCGAGCTGGTCCGCGGTGAGTTCGATGTGCACCGAGCCCGCGTTTTCGGTGACCCGATCCGCATTCCGAGTGCCGGGTATCGGAACGACGGGCAGCGCGAACTGTGTACCTTTCACCCGTAGCCACGCCAATGCGATCTGGGCGGGCGTGGATCCGTGCTGTGACGCGATGTCTGTCAATGGGGCGAGGGCGTCGGTGTTCGTTTCGAATGCGTCGAGTTGAAAGCGGGGTAGATACCGCCGAAAGTCGTTGTCGCCGAGCTGTTCCTGTTTCACTTTTCCGGTGAGCATTCCGCGTCCCAGTGGGGAGTAGGGAACGAATCCGATGCCGAGTCGAGCTGCGGTCGGGACGATGGCGTTCTCGACGTCGCGGCTGAACAAGCTCCATTCGGACTGGACCGCGGCGAGCGGATGGGTCCGGTGCGCTCGTTCTAGTTCGGGGGCGGTTACTTCCGATACTCCGATGTGCCGGACTTTTCCGTCGGCGATGAGCTCGGCCATCGCTCCGATGGTGTCGTCGATCGGGATGTGTGGGTCGACCCGGTGAAGGTAGTAGAGGTCGACGACGTCCACGTCGAGGCGACGCAGGCTGTTGTCGATGCACTGGCGGACGTAAGCCCTGTCTCCGCGGCTTCTGCGGCCGGGTTCGGTTACGGAGGTATCGATACCGAATTTGGTGGCGACGGTGACCTCGTCGCGACGGTCGGCGAGGAGTCTGCCGATCAGTTCCTCGTTGGTCCCGAGGCCGTACACATCTGCGGTGTCGATGAAGTCGATGCCGAGGTTGACGGCGTGATGCAGGGTCTTCAGTGCTTGGTCGGGGTCGGATTCGCCGTACATCGAGGTCAATGCCATGCCGCCGAATCCGAGTGCGGATACTTCGAGGCCTGTTCCGAGGTTCACGTGTGGGAAGTCGGTCATGATGCTGTCTCCTTGGAGGCGCTCGTTTCGGGTCGACCGCGTTCGACTGCCTGTGTGTCCGCGGGTCCGGCCACTGCGGTGAGGTAGGTCCGTATGGCTGCAGGGTTCTGCAGCGAGCCGGTCATGCCCACTATGCGGTCGGGACGCACGACAGCGACACCGCCCTGTCCGAGCTCGCTCGAAACGATCTCGTGGGTGTCGATCACGGTGGGAGTTGCGCTCAGAAGTGTGGTGGGGGAGTGGACCACGACCACGACGTGCAGCCGCGACCCCCACGAGTCGAGGATGGCATGTAAGGCCCGGAGTTCGTCGATACTGGTGATGGTGGCCAGCGCCAGGACTCGTCGGTCATCGAGGAGGTCGGGCAGCAACTTGTCGACCTCTCCGTCGAACTGGACGGGATGCGGGGGCAGGAACTTGCCCGGCGAGATGGTTCGACCGCGCCCGCCCCCGCGGGCCACTGACGGGCCGTAGGCCGTATCGATCTGCGCCAGTTGAGGAACGACACGCCGGGTGAGGAGCCCTGTCGCCGAGAGGATTCCGAGGATTCGGTCGCGGATCCACCGCGAAACGGCAGCACGAGTTGTCCACAGTTTCGTCTGAAGATCGGTCATCGCGGCGACCGATTCTGCGACGGGTCGTCGTTCGAGTTCATATGTTTCGAGTAGTGCTGCATCGGCTCCGTCGACCGCTACTGCTGCAAGTTTCCACGCGAGATTCGCCGCGTCCTGTATTCCGGTGTTCATACCTTGACCTCCCGCAGGACTGTGAATATGTGCAGCGTCGCCGGCAAGGATGAATCGGCCCGACACGTAGCGCGAGGACAGTCTCCGGTGTACTCGAAAGTCGCTCTGCCAAAGCACATTACTGACCCGGAAGCGGCCGAGGCCGCGTTGGCCGAGCATGATGTTGGCGCGATCGGTGATCTGAGTCGGCGGTATGAGCGCAGGGGAAGCGGACTGACGGTGTCCGAGAAATACCCGGTGTCCACCACCTGGGAGCGGGACGACGACCGTCACCCCGTCCGGGTGGAGATGGTACTGAGCCTCCCCGACCGACCCATCGGTTTCTAGGGTGCCGTCCACCAGCAGAAAAGCGTCGTCGTAGCTGTCGCCGTCGAAGTCGATGGCCGCTGTTTTCCGCACGGTGCTGTGTGCACCGTCGGTGCCCACGATCCACTCTGCTGTTGTGGTGAAGCGGATTCCGCTCGGACCGACCAATGACGCCCTCGCCCCGTCGCTGGGCCCGGCAGGGTCCGGATCGAGGGCACCGAGGAACTTGTGCCGCCAGCGGACCGTACCTCCCAGCGCCTGGTAGAGCTCGAGGAGAGCTGCCTCGACGAGGGGCTGCGGAAGGGACAGGGGTTTGTGCAGGCCGGGCTGGTCGAGGCCGGTGAAGTCGACGTGGCCGATCTGTGACCCTTTCGACCAGTACGACGCTCGGTCGAGAGTGACGCCGGCATCGAATACCGCGGGATCGACACCGAGGATGCGCAGGCTCTCCTGGGCGGCACTCCAGAGTACGAGGGCTTTCGGTTCGGTCGAGGGCCCCGACTTGCCGTCGATAATCATGTGGTCGACGTTCCTGCGGGCGAGCTCGCAAGCAAGCGTCAGACCTGTGGGGCCCGCGCCGACGATGAGGACGGTGTGCTCGGTCATGTCCGGACTCCTGACGGGCGAGGCGGGGCGAGGCTGGATTGTTCGGCCGAGATCACGTCCTCGTATCCGGTGGACGGCGCGTCGCGGGGTAGGGGAGAGGCCGCTGCGTGCGGGTCTGCTGCCGCGGGGTCGACGAGGAAGTCCTTGCGTCTGATGAGGGTGAATGCCGCGATCGCACCGATGAGGGTGACGATTCCCGCGATCGTCGTGACCTGATGCAGCGCCGAGATGAACGCGATTTCTGCTGCCACCCCAACGTCCTGCCCGGTCTCTTGCAGCGCCGCGACGGCCCCGGAGGCCACGGCGTCGACGGTGGCGTCGAGCTGGGCCGGAGTCAGGGCGGATCCGTACGCGGTGTCGAGTTCGGATTCGATGGTGCGATGAGCCAAAGCTCCGAGTACCGCCACGCCCAATGCCGCACCGACCTGCTGGAATGTCTCGTTGATCCCAGCTCCCATCCCTGAGTCTTCGGCCCGAACGAGAGCCACTGCCGCGCTCGCACGGGGTGGATTGTGTAGTCCCATACCGAGTCCCGCGATCACAAACCCCGGTAACAACGCCGTCCAGCTGTCACCGACGTCCGCGAATCGAAACAACAGAAACCCGATTCCTGTGCACAACAGCGAGATTCCGATCAGAATCGATGTCGAGATCCGGGCGCTCAGTATTCCGCCCACGGCACCGGATATCAGCAGGACGCCGGTAAGCGGCAGGAACCTCAATCCGGTCTCGATAGCCGAGTAGCCCAGCACGCCTTGCATCCACAGCACCGAGAACAAGATGGTGGCCGTGACGGCGAAGTTGATCGCAAACGTTGCCGCGGACAGGCCGTTGAAGGAACGGTTTCCGAACAGGACCATGTCGAGCATGGGATTGCGGACGCGGCGCTCGACCACAGCGAAGCCGAGGAGGGCGAGCACACCGACCGCCAACGCTACCGCGGTACGTGGGTCGGTCCATCCCACGACGGGTGCCCGGATGATTGCAAAGATCAACGCGAACAGACCTGCGGAGAACAGTGCCAGACCGAGGGGGTCGAGACCGCGGCGCGCGGTCGATGTCTGGTGGTCCCGGACTTTCAGAGCGACGACGGCCAGAATGATCAGTCCCACAGGGATATTGAGGTAGAACACCCATCGCCAGTCCACTTCGGTGAGGATGCCTCCGATCAACGGTCCCGCAGCGATGGCGATGCCCGAGGTGGCCCCGAAGATGCCGAAGGCGGTTCCTCGTTGGCGGCCGTGGAACGTCGCTGCGATCATCGCTGGGCCGACGGCGTACATGATGGCCGCGCCGAGGCCTTGAACTCCACGTGCTGCGTTGAGCAGAGTTGCTGACCCAGCGAGACCGCAAGCCACGGACGCGAGGGTGAAGGCCAGCGCGCCGACGGCGAAGATCCGGGTGCGGCCCAGTCTGTCCGCGATCGAGCCGGCGGTGAGCAGAAACGCGGCCAGTGCCAGGGCGTAGGCGTCGATCACCCATTGCAACTGCTCGAAGCTGGCCGAGAGGTCTCGTTGTATCGCGGGCAGTGCGACGTTGACGACGGTGAGGTCCAAGAACAGCATGAATGTTCCGAGGCAGACCGCTGTCAGCGTCCACCAGCGTTCGGGGGCCGACTGCAGCGGTTCGGGGGTGCTCATGCGGACTCCTCGAGGAGCGCGTCCGCGGTGGGTTGCGCGGCCGGCTGCTGGCGTCCGAACCAGGCGTCGATTGCCTCGATGGCTCCCGCGGTGTCGGTGAAGTGATGTATCTGCATTCCGTGCGCTCGGGCGGCTTGGCAATTGCGTAGGTCGTCGTCGACGAACAGGCATCGAGCGGCAGGGACGCCGAGTCGTTCGGTCGTCCGGCGGTAGATTTCGGGTTCGGGTTTGCGGACACCTTCGTTCGCGGAGACGACCTCGACGCTGAACAGGCCTGTGGGGACGATTCCTCGCCACTCGGGTTCCCATTCTCGGACGTTGTTGGTCAACAGTCCCAGAGTTCGTCCTTCGGATTTCAGCGTGTGCAAGTAGTCGAGAAGTTCCGAGTTGGGGACCCGGCCGGAGAACCATGCCGGCCGGAACTGTGACAGGTCGATAGCGCGTCCGGTCATGGTTTCCAGTGCCGATCCGACTCGGTCGAGGAAGGCCGCTTCGGTGATTTCGCCGCGTTCGAGCGGGGCCATGATCGTTTCGTCCGGGTCATCGTGCGCGGTGAACAGGGCACCCATCAGGTCCTCCGGTTGCACGGACATGTACTCGGTGAACGCCGCGATGGTGTCGGCGATGGGGTTGGTCAGGACGCCGCCGTAGTCGACGACGAGAACGAGGGGACCGGTGTCGATACTGTTGTCGGACATCGTCATCCCACCTCGACCTGCGAGCGGACGATGACGACGTCACCCTGGACGAGTTCGAAAGATGCGACGATCCCAGTCCCGGACTCGGTGGGTGCGGTGTCGATCAAGCGGCAGTAGACAGGAAGCTCGTGTTCGGCGAAGTCGAGGAACTGGATGTCGTAGCGCACCGGGGAACCGACCGACGATTCCGGCAGTGAGTGGGTGTCGAGGACGGCGCACACCGATGCCTGCCTGCACGCTTCGGTCAAGAGCATCCCCGAGACGTGGTCGACCTTGTGATCGGAGAGCGACGGGTGGTTGTTGTCGACGACGACCTCGTACGTCGTGTCGGGGTGTTCGGTGCCGGTGGAGGCGATGACGACGTTCTTCGAGTCCCGCCGGGCAACGCGTGCAGGCGGAAGCGGAACGGCGGCAGAGGTATACGGCTGATCGGGGGTGTTCTTCGCTGCCCGCCCGGCCGCGCGCATCTCGGCGAACATCTGCTTGGGCATGAAGCTCAGGGATCCGACGAATTCGCCGACAGGCACGCCGTCGAGAACGGTCTGGTACCTACCGACTGCCCCGGTCAGGTACCCCTCGACGTGGAACCGCTTCTCGAATTCGACTCGGATGACCAACCGGCCCGGTGTTTCCCCGACCTGGAGGGCAGCGAGGTCGGTCACCGACACCGAGGCCTTGCGGAAGACGAACGCCCAGTCCTTGGGTACTCCGTAGAACTGGTGACTGATCAGGATCGAGGCCTGCCTGCATGCCTCCACGAGGATCATGGGGTCGTACCGGTCGTCGAGTCGGTCGCTGTAGAGGGCATGCCCTCGCGGTAGCTGCGCGGCGACGACGAATCGGTTCTCGCCCGTCGCAGCAGCGTCGGTGAGGAAGACCTCGCTGACAGCTGCGCGGTGGACGAGGCTTCGCGGCACAGTGCGATCGAATGTCAGTTCACTGGCGATATCGAACGGTGGTGTGGTGACAGTCATTTCTTCCCCCAGGAAGGTGGTCGCAGATTTTCTGCTTTGTGCGAAACGCACCGATCGGTACGTGGTTTCAAGTACAGCGCCACGTTTTCGATAAGTCAATTCTTTTCACGTTAATTCCAAATGTTCGGAAAGTGATTCCCGTAACAATATAATTTCAGTTCGAGCGCAGATATACCGCCAGTAATTCGAGCACTATTGTGAGCCTGTGCACACGGTTAAGTGCACAGGCTCGCAATAGTGCGTTCAGCTATTTGATGCCGATCTGATGCGGTCAGTGGGGTTGTCGGGCGTCGAGCCACTGGTCGAGCGAGTCGAAGACGATGGCGGCGTTCCGTGCGTGGCCCATGTAATGGCCTGCGTGAGGAATCGTGATCGCCTTTCTGTCCGATGTTCCGGTGAACGATGCAATATGTTCGTCACCGAATTGCACGCGTGCGTCGTCCTGTCCGTAGAGGCCGAGAACTGGAATGTCTATGCTCGACATTTTGGCCAGGTCGAGAAGAATTCCGGGGCCTTGTGAAAGCATGTCGCCGCACGGGTGTTGGTTCTGATAGGGCGCTGCTGTATCGATTACTTGTTGTTCGGTATCGGCATAGTTTCCTGTCACGAATTCAGTGGTTCCTTGGTCGTAAAAGGTGTAGCCCTTGGCGGCGGGATTGTTTTCCGATGCCGAGCCTCCGGTGAGGCAGCGTGGTGTGGCGGCGAAGAATCTGACGTAGGCCTCGGGTGTCAGTCCGCGATCGGCCCAGTCCATGACGACGAGAGCGTCGACGTCGTCGAAGGTGTAGGCCTCGATCTGGACGATCTGCCCGCCGTTCGACTGGCCGGCGAGGGTGATGTGCCCGAAGGTGGGGGCCGTTCCGGATGCATCCCATTGATAGGTGCCGGTACGCAGCGCTTGGACGATCTGATGGGCCATCGTTGCTTGGGACCCCACGCACATGGCCCCGCCTGCCGGAGCGTCGCTCGTGTCGTATCCGAGTCTGTCGATCGTCAGTGAGGTCTGTCCGCGAGCGGCCATTTCGTAGGTGTGGTGGTATCCCTCGACTGGAAGACGCCAGTACCATTCGCCGGCTGCGATGCCGTGTTCGTAGAGGGTGATGGCGTTGCCGAAACCCTCTGCGGGAGCGGTGAGATGGCCACGGATGGTGTAGGTTCCGCCGTCGGCGGTGCACGGGACGGCTGTGTCGTTGGTGTTGCGGACTGTGAAGGACACCGGTACGTCGATCACGTCCGATCGGGTCGGCTGCGCGGAGGCGATGGCCGTTCCACCGAGAAAGATGGCGGTCGACGCGACGGTTATCGCAATCGCGGCGAGGAGCCGTGAGAGGGGGTGATGGCGGCTGTCGAGCATGGGGTACTCCGATCGGGGCGGGGATGTGGTGGCTGGGAGCGTGCGAGTGCAGTGCTCATACAGGGGTTTTGGGTCTTCCAGGGTCGACTTCGGTACCAGGTGTATCGACGCGTGGAGCATCGGTGATGCCGATGAGCTGGTGCAGGCGTGCCAGTGGGCGCGGTGCCCACCAGTTCCAGCGGCCGGTCAGGGCCATGATGGAGGGGACGAGGATCGCTCGGATGACGGTGGCGTCGATCAGGACCGCCAGTGCCATGCCGATTCCGAGTTGCTGAAGGAAGGTCACCCCGGAAGTGGCGTAGGTGGCGAAGGATGCGGCCAGGATGAGAGCTGCTGCGGTGACGACGGGTGCGGAGCGTGAGATGCCATCGATGATGGATTGGCGATTGTCTCCGGTACGGTCGAATTCTTCTTTGATGCGCGAGAGCAGGAAGACTTCGTAGTCCATCGACAGGCCGTAGGCGATGCAGAACATCAGGATGGGGATGCTCGGCTCGATGGCACCGGTAGGGGTGAAACCCAGCAGCCCAGCAAGATTGCCGTTCTGAAAACCCCACACCAGGACACCGAACATGACCGTCAGTGACAGCAGATTCAGAATGGTGGCTTTGATGGGGGCGATGATCGATCCGGTCATCACGAACAGAATGGCGAAGGTGATCAGTGCAATGAGCACGGCCACGAGCGGGAGCCGGGCGGTGACGCCGTCGGTGTAGTCGTCGAGCATCGCGGGTGAGCCGCCGACGAGTACCTGGCCGGGAGGCTCCACCGACCGTACCGCGGAGACGAATCCGGCTCTGTCGTCCAGTGATTCGCGAGTCGGTACCACCGAGAGGTAGCTGCCTGCGGTGTCGGGAGTGAAACGGACGGCGCCGTTCGGTGGAGCAGTGAGCGCCCTGTCGGGTTCGACGGTGCCCAGTGCGCTGTCCACTCGTAGCACCTGGGGCAGTGCTGCGAGATCGGAGGCGTACCGAGCGAGGCCGTCCGGTGCGATGGTCGGTGCGACGAGCAGAATTGCGTCTGCATCCTCGCTGGCGTAGTCGTCGCGGATGGTGTCGTACAGGGCGCGGACCGGAACCGACTGCGGCAGGATGCGATCGTCCGGTGCGCCGAACCGAACGCCTAGTACCGGCGCTCCGAGCAGTATCAAGATCACCACACCGGCGATCGCGAACACTGCAGGTCGGCCGGTCGTGGCCACGGTGATCCGCCGCCACACGGTACTTCCGTCGGTGTCCGGTTCCTTGCGCCGTAAGGCGCGGTGCCCGAGCAGCACCAATGCGGCCGGGAGTACGACCGTAGCGGCGAGCACGGCGGTGGCGACGACGGCTATCCCGGCGTAGGCGAACGAGGCCAGGAACGGGAACGGGAAGACCAGCAGAACGGCCAGTGACGCGGCGACGGTGGCGCCGGAGAACATGATGGTGCGTCCGGCTGCCTGCGCTGCTCGCTGCACGGCCAACGTCAGGTCAGCGGTGCGGCGGGCTTCCTCTCGGAAGCGGTAGATCAGGAACAGTCCGTAATCGACGCCGAGTGCAATGCCCATCACCAGCGCGATGTTCGCCGCGAAGGTCGATACTTCGGTGAAGGCTGCCACCACGCGCATGATGGCCAGGGTGCCGACGACGGAGAACAGTCCGGTTGCGAAGACCACTGCGGCGAGACGGAGCCGCCGTAGGACGGCCCACAACAGTGCGATCACCAGCGGGGCGATGATCAGCTCTGCTCGGAGAAAGTCGGTCCTGGATTGTTCTGCGACGGAGCGGAACACCTCGTCGCTGCCGCCGAGAGCGATGTCGATGTTCGAGGTAGCCGACCGGCTGAGTGCCTCGTCGAGAGCGGGAAGGACCTGTTGCCGGATTTCGGTGGCGTCGCCCGGTGCCCACGCCTGGATCAGCGCCGAGCTGCCGTCCCCGGCGGCGAGGGTCGGAACCTCTTCGGTCCAGTAGGACCATGTGTCGTCGATGCCGGGGAAGGTGTCGACGAACTCGGTCAGACGTAACCCGTCCGCGGCGACGGCCGAGCTGTCGACGTCGCCGGTCTTCGCGGTGACGAGGATGGTGATGTTGGGTGTGCCGGTCTGAAAGGTGTCGTTGAGCAGCGCCTCGGCTGCCGCAGACGGGGCGTTGGTCGCCTCGAACCTGTTCAGGGACAGTGCATTCATCGCACCGGCAGCGACTGCTGCGAGCACGAGGAAGAGGACGCCGGCCACTACGAGGGTGAGGCCGGGTCGAGTTGTGGCGAATCGGGTGGGCATCGCGGGTCCCCCTGCTACCGTGGATACGAGCGATTGCTCGTGATTTGCGAGAATACGAGCGAAAGCTCGTCTTGTCTACCGGAAAGCCTGGAGTTCACATGCCGAATACCTCGACGCCAACTACCTCTCCTGCACCCAAGCGTCAGGATCGCGGACTCAAGCGCATCGCTGCGATCCTCGACGGTGCGGAGGAGTTGTTCGGAGAAGTCGGGTTCGACGCAGCGACCACGAACGCTATCGCCAGCAAATCGGGCATGTCACCGGGTTCGCTGTACCAGTT
The DNA here is from genome assembly GCF_002259075.1 of Rhodococcus sp. 15-725-2-2b. NCBI lineage: Bacteria > Bacillati > Actinomycetota > Actinomycetes > Mycobacteriales > Nocardiaceae > Rhodococcus > Rhodococcus sp. 15-725-2-2b. The sequence goes on from NZ_NPFL01000021.1 coordinate 58,143, forward strand.
CTTCAGAAACAAGGAAGACATCGCCGCAGCATTGGCGGAACGCTACGTCGTGGAGTTGACCGACGCCCAATCGGCCGCGGTCGATCCGCGACCGGACGGCTTCGTGGAATCTCTACCGCAGTTCATCGACCGGGCCGTCGACAATATGGTCGCCTTCAATGCGGCCAATCCGGCTTTCCTGCAACTGTTCTCGCGAGCAGATACCCAGCCTGCCCTGTATACCGCAGTCGTACCATTGCAGAGCGAACTCTCCCAGAGGGTCGCCCAGACCTTGGCCGCACTCGCACCGACCCTGTCCAGCGAACGCATCGACCTCCACGCGCTGGTGGCCTTGCAGATCACCCGCGGAATGATGCCCGTCATCGCCGCAGAAAAAACTAACAAGAAGGACCAGCTCGTGACCGAGCTCAAGGCGGCACTGATTCGTTACCTGTCCGAGGCACTCGCCTCACCCTGACGGAACAGAGACCCGCGCCGCCGCAGGCCGTGCGTACTCCCAGTCTGAAAAAAGCTGCAGCAGTAGCTGTTTTGACGTTTTTCAGTTGTGCTGCCAGCAATCACTGCTTTTCGTACACTATGGGATCCGCGCCGATCGATACTTCGATGCGTGGTGGAGCATTCGGTCGAGGCTCAACGCCCCGCGTCGTATGCTCGGTCAGCGATCGGCGACCTTAGGCGCGCACCCGGCGGCGGACCATGCGACCGGCGTGCATCGCCGCAACTTTGGTCCAATCAGGGTGTGCAATTAGCCGTCACAGCTGGACCGATGACCGCCGGACTCACGCAGGTTCCGGTGTTGCCGCGCCGGTCACCGCATGACCTGGGGGACGGTTCGCTGTTTTTCGTTCTTTGGGTGTGTCGATCAATGCGTTATGTGCAGCATCGCGTACCCAGCCTGTGATTCTGTCGAGGGTTTCGGATGGCAGGTGCCATCGTTGCCAATACAGGGGAATGGTGACGTTGTGGTCGGGGTCGAGGTGAACGAGTGTCCCGTCGGCGAGGTCGCGTGCGATTTGTCCTTCCGGTAGCACGCCCCACCCGAGTCCGAGTCGAGCTGCAGTCAGGAATTCGCGGTTCGATGGGAGGTAGTGGATCGGGGGCTCACGGTGCGCCTTGATCTTGCGTAGATAGGCGTGTTGCAGGTCGTCCTTTTTGTCGAATCGCAGCATCGGGAGGCGGCTGGGATCGCAACCGTCGGAGTCGGCGTCGCGAATGAGTGAGGGTGCGCACGCGGGCCAATAGACCATGGCTCCGAGCGGTTCGACCGTACAGCCAGGTGCTGCGGTGCGTGAGGTCGTCACGGCGGCCATGACCGCGCCTTGACGCAGTAGAGCGTCTGTATGGTCCTGATCTTCGATGTGGAGGTCCAGCAGTATCCGTCGGTCGACGGCTATCGCTTTCATCACCGGTTGGAACCACGTCGAGACCGAATCGGCATTGATAGCAAGTGAAAAGCGCAGCGGTGCAGCAGTATTCGTTGTCGTTGAGCCGCCGCGTAGCTCAGCGTCGGCGTCGACGGTGAGGACTTCGATCTGCCGCGCGAGTCGGAGCAGGGCTTGCCCGTTTCTGGTGGGTAGTACCGGCCTGGTTCGCTGTAGCAGCGCGGCCCCCGACGCTCGTTCGAGCGCGGTAATGCGTTGGCTGACTGCAGAAGACGAGATGTGCAACGCCGTTGCAGCTCCCTCGAACGACCCTGAATCGCAGATCGCGGCAAGTGTGGCGAGCTGATCGTGGTTGTACATCCACAAATACTAAACCTAGATCAGCGATACTTAGGAAACGTGCATCGATGCTGGAGCGGTCGTACCGTTCTTGCCGTGAACAACCCCGTTCTGGCCTATCTCCCCGTCGCTATCGTCTTCGGAATAATCCCAGGTCCTGACGTCATGTTGGCGGTCAAGCACTCGCTTACCGGCGGTGTGCGTCACGGCATCGCCGTAGCTTTGGGTGCGGCGACGGGGTCGATGGCCTGGGGCATCGCTGCGGCCGTGGGGTTGGCGTCCTTGCTCACCAGCGTCCCCGGGGCATTCGACGCGGTACGTATCGCAGGTGCCGCCTACCTGGTGTTTCTAGGAATTCAGAGTATCTGGCAGCGCAAGGGCAGCTTCACCGACGTCGATGCCGCGACTTACAACGCGCACCAGCCGAAGTGGTCGCGAGCGTTCATGACCGGTTTCGTCGCGGACCTGTTGAATCCGAAAATGGGTGCGTTCTACCTGGCGGTGCTGCCGCAGTTCATTCCGCGCGACGGGAACGTTTTCGTTTGGTCCATGCTGCTCATGTCGATCGAGTTCGTGGTGGCGCTGATATGTCTGTCCTCGTACGCACTTCTTGCCTCGTCCGCTCGCCGGTTCTTGGAGAAGGGCCGCTTGGGGGCGTGGCTCGAGCGTGGACTGGGTGTTGTTCTGGTGGGATTCGGCGTCCGGCTGGCCTTCGAGTAAACACCCCCGCCGTCCGAGCCCTTCTCCCTTCGCTCTTTCAACTACTCGACCCGAGCCCGACCTGACTTGATTGTGTAACGACGCCTTGGCCCGGGTCCGCGCCCCGGGCCGTCCAATCCCGCCAGGTCTTGGCTTTGCCGTGCCCTAACCCGAACTTTCCTGTACCGAAACCGAACCATCACGCACACAGAGGGGTACCGATCAATGAGCGAAAAGCTCTGGGGTGGAAGATTCTCCACCGATATCACCGACGATGTACTTCGCTACACAGAGACAGCATCGGTAGACAGCAGAATGCTCGAACACGACCTGTGGCAGAACATCGCTCATGTTCTGATGCTCGGTCGCGCGGGAATCAACACCGAACCCGACACCAAAGCGCTTCTCGCTGGGCTGCTCGACATGGAGAGCAGCCGAGCCGACGGTGGATTGCAGCTCGACGTCCGACAAGAAGATGTGCACCTCAACACCGAATTCATGCTCATCGAACGGATCGGACCCGTCGGCGGCCGCATGCACACCGCACGGTCCCGAAACGATCAGGTGCAGACCGACGCACGCATGGTCACCCGCGAGTGGCTGCTCGATGCCAGCGAAGAACTGCTCATGTTCGTGCAGGATCTGCTCGGGTGCCCCGAGTCGGAACGAGAAGCAGTTCTACCCGGCTACACGCATTCGCAGGCAGCGCAACCGATTTCGGTAGCATTTTGGAAGGCTGCGCACGCACAGGCCTTGCTGCGTGATGCCTCCCGACTGATGGATGCCTGGAAGCGCATCAACATCAATCCGCTCGGCGCGTGTGCGCTCGCCGGAACTACATTCGCCCTGGACCGCGATTACACCTCCCGGCTTCTCGGGTTCGATGCACCGATGGTCAATGCGCTCGATGCGACGTCGACGAGGGACTGGACAGTCGAAGTAGCGGGCGCAGCTGCCAGCGGTGCTGTGAATCTATCTCGCATGCAGGAAGAGATCGTCACCTGGAGCTCGAACGAATACGCTCTCGCCGAAGTGCACGATTCGTTCGCGACCGGTAGCTCGATCATGCCGCAGAAGAAGAATCCGGTGGTTGCAGAACTGGCGCGAGGGAAGTCCGGTCGCGCGGTGGGTGCGCTGGTGCAACTGCTGGTGATGGAGAAGTCGGTCGGTCTCGGGTACAGCTGCGACCTGCAGGAGGACAAACCGGTTTACTGGGGCGCCCTCGATACGTACCTCGACACCATTCGCCTGTGCCGACGCCAGAACCTGCACACCGCGTTCGACGGTGCTCGCGGCAGAGCCCTGTGCTGGGACAACTTCTCGACCGCGACAGAGATCGCCAACATCTTGGTCTCTCGGTTCGACGTTCCTTTCCGCACAGCCCACCGCATCACCGGTGACCTCGTCAACGCCGCCCTCGCAGCCGGTCACACCCTGCGCAACGTCGCGTTCACCACCACTTTCCTCCGCGAGGAACACGACATCGACATCAGTGAGGTCGACATGAAGCAGATATGCGATCCGCTCCACACACTGCGCAGCTACATCTCTGCCGGATCCACCGGACCGACGCGGGTCTCCGAACAGCAGGAGCAAGGCCTGGCCGACGTGACCGACAGACTCGCCGAAATCCGGCAAGCCAGAACCCGCCTCTGGGAGGCGAAGGCGGAATGCCTACGAGCAGCGCGATCCGTCGTCGGCGGCGTGAGCGTGCCCGAACTCGCGATGGAGGTCGGGGTATGAGCATCGTCCTGGCATATTCCGGCGGATTGGACACATCCGTTGCCGTGCACTGGCTCAAAGAGCGCTATCAGACCGAGGTCATCGCGTACTGCGCGAACCTCGGCCAAATCGAGGACCTCGAGGCCGTCTCGAAGCGCGCAACCGCGGCCGGCGCGTCGGAAGTTATCGTCGAAGACGTCCGAGACCTGTTCCTCCACGACTATGCAATCCCGGCTCTCGCCGCCGGCGCTGCATACGAGGGAAAATATCTTCTGGCTGCACCGTTGTCTCGACCGTTGATCGCCGAGCGGCTGGTCAGCATCGCTCGCGAACGCGGTGCATCCGCAGTCGCTCACGGTGCCACGGGCAAGGGAAACGATCAGGTCCGGTTCTACACCTCCGTGCGGGCGTTGGCTCCCGAGCTCGACATCCTCGCACCTGTCATCGATTGGGAAATGACCTCCCGCGGTAGCGAAATTGCCTACGCCGATCGTCACGGTATCGATGTGGGTGTCAGCAAGACGACGCCGTACAGCATCGACACCAATATCTGGGGCACCAGCATCGAGTGCGGGGATCTCGACCTCATCGACCACGCTCCACCGCCCGATGCATGGCAGATCACGACCGCGCCGGTGCAGGCACCGGATCGTCCAACAACGATCACGATCGAGTTCGAAGCAGGCATCCCCGTCGCTCTCGACGGCCGCAAGCTCGACCTGATCGACCTGGTCAGCGAACTCGGGGACACAGCGGCCGCGAACGGTATCGGGCGTACCGAAATTCTCGAGAGCCGCATCGTCGGATTCAAGAGCCGCGGAATCTACGAAGCACCCGCTGCAACAGTTCTTCTCGCTGCACGAACCGATCTCGAAGCACTCGTACTGGACCGAGAGACGCTCCACCACAAGCGGTCCATCGCCGACCAGTACGCAGAGTTGGTCTACTACGGCTACTGGTTCACCGATCTGCGTGCAGCACTCGATGCTTACTGCGCCCGTCTGGCTCACCGCGTGACGGGCACAGTGACCGTCGAGCTGTACAAGGGCTCCGCTCGATGCATCGGCCGGACGTCCCCGAAATACGGCCGATACAGCTCGGCTCTGGCCGATTACGAAGAGGCAGACACCTTTCTACACGAAGCAGGTGCCGGATTCGCGTACTGCTGGGCTCTCCCACTCACCGAAGGAGTTGTCACTCGATGAAAGACACCCGCTCTGTTCTGCTCATCTCCGACGGATCACGGTGGGGCGAACTCGCCCACGACTTTCTCCGCCGCAGATTCGCCGACGTCGACTGGTTTGCCTGGGACTACGGCGATCCAGTAACTCGATCGTTCGATCAGTGGCACGGGTGCGACCTGCTTCTGTCCTTCAAATCGGACTTCATCCTGTCCGAGGCCACACTCGATCGAGTGCGGGAACTGGCCGTGAACTTCCACCCGGCGACCCCGAACTACCGAGGGATCGGCGGATATCGCTACGCGATCGACGACAACCAGACGCAATTCGGGGCCACCTGCCACATCATCACCCCGAAGGTAGATGGCGGTCCGATCATCGCAGTCGACCGATTCGACATCGTCCCAGGCGAATCCGAGACGAGCTTGAGCGAACGCACCGCCGCCGCCGCACTGGCTCAATTCCATCGAATCGTCACCACAATATGCAACGGCACCGCTATCAGCGCCGATCACAGCGAACAATGGGGACAACGTCTCTACACACGCCGCGCCCTCGACGCAGACCGCCGAAAGCGTGGGGAGCTGGTCGAAGCGTGAGAACACTGCACTCACCCTCCGCCACCCACGAGCCCCACGATCGGCCCAGGTCGCCCGAAGCCCATGGCGGTACTGCAGTTCGCAACGGCCCCTTGGCGATCATCGAATTCGACGGTGAAGGACACAACACGTTCTCCACAGACAAGATGCGCGGCATCACCGAGTTGGTCTGGCAGCTAGGGGACACCCCGGATGTCGAGGGGCTGGTTCTGTACGGGGGAGACGGTCGATCCTTCGGTGTCGGCGGTGACTTCAACGAAGTCAAGGACTTCACGGGAGGCTCCGAGGTCAACCGATGGATCGACGCCTGCGTGGACATGTATCGAGCAGTTCTGTCGATCTCGAAACCGACCGTGGCAGTCATCGACAAATACTGCATCGGCATCGGTCTTCAGTTGGCACTGTGCGCCGACTGGCGCATCGGAACGTCGACGTCGGACCTCCGTATGCCCGAGCTCAAGTTGGGTATCTCCTGCATACTCGGAGCTCCGCTCCTGCAACGCCGAGTAGGGCCTGCCGTGGCGAATCGAATGATCATCGGGTGCGATCGATGGCTCGGTACCACCGCACTCTCCGACGGCCTCCTCGATGAACTCGTTGCAGCCCATAGTGACCCGCTCGCTGCAGGATGCACCCGAGCACAGGCACTGGCCGAGTACCAATCGGTGCCGTTTGCCCGCACCAAGGCGTTCGTCAACCACGATCTGCTGCTCGACATGGAACGAGCCCGTATTGCAGCAATAGCCGGCCACCGAGCGGGGTTCGCTGCAGGCGATGCGGCCCAACAGAAGATGCGCACAATTGTCGGAGACAACCCATGACCCCAACCGATCATGGGTGGGTCGTCTTTTCGCACAGCGGCCGCATCCGCCGTGTTGGCGGACATACCGGCCCCGTTCTGAACCGCAACGACGGAACAGTCATGATCACGACGCCGCTGCACGGCGAATGCCGAGTCTTTCTCTCCCGCACCGATGATGCACGGACATGGGCGGTGGGAGCGCAATTCGCGGCGACCGCCGCGAGTGTCGGTCACCGCGCAGGAACCACCACGGCACTTCGCCCCGGGACGACTCTGGTCTGCTCCGCCGACGGAGAGTTGTCGGTGCACCGCGCTGTCCCCCGATCGTCGCCGTCGGGCGGTGTCCCAGGGTGTTCGCTCGAACAGGCCATGGGGTGGCTCGACCATGGATTACGCACTGCAGCAACGGAAATCGCATCGTCGGGTCGTCCCATTCGCTTACTGCTCTCCGGTGGTGTCGACTCCGGACTCCTCGCCTCCTACTTGTGGAGGGCCGGTGCCGACGTCCGTGCACTGACCCTCCGCACACCCTGGGGTGACGAAATCGACGGTGCCTCTCGAACAGCGCGCCACGTCGGTCTGCCGCTCGACGTCATCGACGTCACCGCACAGGAATCGACAGCGGCGATCTACCCGTGCATGCAGCACACTCAATCCGATGATGCAGAAGTCATCACCGTGCATCTGCTGGTGACAGTGGCCTTCGAGTTGGCGCGAGCATGTGGTGCCGACCTCGTGACCGGACTCGGCAGCGATCTGCTCAACGCCGGAAGCGATTTCGGTATGGGCGCAGTCGCCGGCGATCTGAACGAACGTATCGACGACGCCAGCGCATCAGGAATGATGGTGACCGGCCAATTCACCCCAGGGCCGCGCATGTACCACCCGTACTGGAGTCCTGCTCTACTGCACCTTCAACAGAGTGTCCCCGCTCAGCTGAAGACCGTCGACGGCATCGAAAAGTACTACCTCCGCGAGCTCGCGGCCTACCAACTGCCCCGTGAGACTGCGTTCGGGAGAAAAGTCGCAATCCACCAAGGGGCGGGTTTGTCAGCAGGGTTGGACGGCGCGCTCGGAGAACAACTGGCTGCCGTCTGTGCCCAAATCCGGGCACAGACCCTCGATGAGGTCCCTCTGGGAAACCACGATGTTGCGGTCGGCGGTGAGCAGCGGTGACGGCCACCGATCCCGGAGATCTCGCGGCAGTGGCCACCCGGGATGGATTCGCTCTGGTCGGCGACGTCGACTTCGGCAGAAGCGACTTCGAGGTCTTCGTGCAGGGGCTCGGGACTCTCGCCACACATCGGTTCGGCACCGGAAGCGCAGGTCTGCTCGATCTCGACGCAAGCCCGCTACCGGACCGCGTCGTCACCGGGCGCAGTGCCCTGCCTCTGCACACCGACGGCACACTTGTCGGGACCTGTCCCAAATACATTGCGCTGTATTGCAATGCAGTCGATCAGCCCACAGGATCCGGACGCACAGAACTCTGTCTGCAATCGGATCTACTCGATGCAACACTCCCACCGGACCTGAGCACGGTGACCGACGTGGATTGGGAGTACTACGTCACCGACCAATCCCACTTTCCCGACGTCGCGCACCGCTGGCTGTCGATTCCACCTGCAGTGCGATCAGCAACGGGGACAACGCGGTTGAACGTGGCACTCCCGTTCACCGAGGAACGGACCACCCCCGCAGGATGGTCGGTCCGTCTGGCGGGCTCGACCGAAGAAGACAGCCGGGCCGTCTTCGCACGGCTCGACTCCTACCTGCGGGGCAGTACCAGCTTCTACTCGCACGACTGGGCCCCGGGTGATCTTCTCGTCCTCGACAACGAACAGGTTCTGCACGGGCGGACAACGATCGAACCGGGCAGCGTCAGACACTTGTTCCGAGGACAGATCAATGTCTGACGCGCGAGGGTTCCTCGCCGCACTGAACAGCATGCCCCAACAGGATCAGGACGCACTTCACCAGGGACGACGCCATACGACGTTCGGGGAGCTGTCGGCCGCGGCGATGGCATGGCGTGATGCACTGGCACCGGTGATCGACGAAGGCGACGTGGTCGTCGTCGATCATCACCCCGGGGCCGCAGACTTCGTTGCAGCACTACTGGGAACGATGGCCGCCGGCGGCGTGCACCTGGCGAGCCGGACGCGGCATCCAGCATGGGACCGACTGAGCGCACTGGGCCGCCGCTGGCACGCCATTACCGACCACGACATCGACCCCGACCTGCCCGAACTGGCCTCCGTGTTCGATGCAGCAACCCGAAAGCTCCGATACTGCAACCCAACGCGTCAATGCGACGTGACCGAGCACGACACCGTGCGAGGAAGAATCCTCGAAACATCCGGATCGAGTGGTGAGCCGAAATGGGTGTACTGGACCGAGGAATCGCTGTTCGCCGACCGCACCGACTGGTGCCAGCAGCTCGGTCTGACAGCCGACGATGTGATCATCAACATCCACCCCCTCGATTTCGCGCACGGGATGGACGTTCACGTTCTCGCGGGCTTGCTCTCGGGAGCACCCACGGTGCACCTCGACGCCGGTCTCCCGGCCTCTGCCCACGCGAGAGCGATTTGCGACTGGAACGGTACCTATATGAGCGCCCTTCCCTCGCACTACGACGCGATCGCAGCGTCACCGGCGGCATCGGAGCGAATGGGTGAACACCTGACCACCGCACTGACGGGCGGGGCTCTCCTGACGCCGACCACTGCGCGACTGATCCACCAGCGGTGCGGGGTCCACCTACGCAGGCTCTACGGGGCCACCGAGTGCGGCATCATGTGCGCAGATCTGCGGCCACAGTTGCAGAGCGCGGCCGAACTGCGGCCCCTACCCGGGGTGGAGATGCGAGTGCGCCCCATCCACGGAATCGACGCAGATACCTATCGAGTGGGCGAGCCCGAATTCCGCCGAGCGCACCGAGCCGAAGGCTACTGGGGACACCCGGACCGTACACAGAGCGCATTCACGGACGGCTGGTATCGAAGCGGGGACGCGGTGATGGTCCACGACAACGGTGCCATCAACGTCCTGGGCCGCATCGATGACGTATGGACAAACAACCACGGTCAACTCTGTTCGGCAGGCGTCCTGGTCGACGAGATCACCGCACTCGACGAGGTCGACGAGGTCGTCGTCTTCGCCCCAACGGCCACAGGAGCAGACACACCGACGACAGTACTGTGCCGCCTGGCACCCACCGGGGCAGACCTCGGACGAATCCACCTTCGCGTCACCGAAGTGATGAACAGCTGCGGTCTCATCGGAAAGATCACTCTGATGTCCGACTGGCCGAAAACGTCTGTCGGCAAGCCCGACCGGCGCGCATTGCTGGCATGGTGCAGAGCGTCCTGAGTTCGACATCACACGGATCAGAAAGGGCAGACATGAGCGCCGCGTCCCCACAAGGGTTTCACTGCTGGACAACCCATTTAGGACTGGCAGACGAAGGTAAAGACGACTTCTCCATGGTCATCTCCGACAGGCCGTGCACCTCGTCGGTCGTTTTCACGAAGTCACTGTTCGCGGGCCCCTGCGTCACCTTGAGCAAGACCTCGATCGAGCAGACCAGTCCGCGCGGGGTCCTCGTGTTGGCGAAGAACGCCAACGTCGCGACCGGCGCGGAAGGGCTCCGCAACGCCAGCGAGATACGCGCATCCGTCGCACGAACCGTAGGAATCGAACCCGATGCCCTGATAATGGCCTCCACCGGAGTCATCGGAGTGCAATATCCGATGGACACCATCCGCGCCGGACTCGACGGGCTCGGCCAGGGAACACCACTCGACGCGCACGCGGTGGCCCGAGCGATCATGACCACCGACACCCGCGCCAAGGTCTCCGAACGAGCCGTCGGCACCAGCACCATCGTTGGAATCGCGAAGGGCGTCGGGATGATAGAACCGGACATGGCGACCATGCTGTCGTTTGTCTTCACCGACGCCGACGTCCCCCAGGACACGCTCAACCGAATCTTTCGTGACGTTGTCGACCGCACCTACAACTCGGTCTCGATCGACACCGACACCTCCACCAGCGACACAGCGGCGGTCTTCGCCAATGGTGCCGCCGGCCCGGTACCCGATACCGAGTTCGAGCAGGCTCTCGAGGAAGTGTGCACGGATCTGGTGAAAATGATTGCCAGCGACGGCGAAGGTGCGACCAAGCTGATCGTCACTACGGTCTCGGGTGCATCGAGCGAGCGCCAAGCGCGCGTGGTCGGGAAGTCGATCATCAACTCTCCCTTGGTCAAGACGATGATCCACGGTGAAGACCCCAACTGGGGTCGAGTTCTCATGGCTATCGGAAAATGTAGCAACGAGGTGGACATAGAACCCGACAGAATCCGAGTCGCATTCGCGGACATCGATGTGTATCCGAGCTCGTCACTCGACCAGCACGACACCGTCGAGGTGGTTCGTGAACACCTTGCAACTGCCACCGTCGAGATCAACGTAGACCTCGGAATCGGCACCGACACCTGGAGAGTGTTCGGTTGCGACCTCACCGATGAATACATTCGAATAAACGCGGACTACACCACATAGAGATCACTCCAATCACTTCACCAACAGGCCGCAGTAACGTGGAGTGGGCATCCGGCCTCGACGCCTCGACCTGTCGAAGCCGTTACAGCACGTCGCCTGTGGCCGTTGATGTTGCCGGTTCTGCCGGACTCTGGACATGAGCAAATTAAAGACCGAACACGATTCGCGCCGGGGGGCGAAAATGGCTGCAACCGATAGAGAACCTTCAAAAAGGTTCCGAGACAATGCCCATAACGACCGCAATGCCACAACTCTGATCAAAACTTCCGACCACGCATCTAGCGAAGAGCGTAGTCACGAGCTGTACACCGTGTACGGAACCGCGTGTCACGCGCCTGAACGACAGTGTATGACACGACTCACTGCGCGAATAGTCGATGGGGACAGCTTAGCGTCGATTCGGTGCGGACCAGGAGAAATTACTCGTCGACAGGTTGATCTCGAAGCCGATCCACGATTCTCCGTGAGGATTCAATACGTCTTATCGGGCGAAGTAATTCTGTCGCAGAACGGCGTCCAAATATCGCTGAAGAGTGGAGGCATTGGCCTATACTATAGCGATTACAGTTATACAATGACTGTAACCCGTGCCAGCTGTTTAGCGGTAGTCACGTTACGGCAGAGGGTGGGCTCAAGAGAAGACTTCGACGCCGCCTCGGGTCGAGGTCTTCGCGTTGTGCCAAACGCTGAAGGTACGGGGAAAATACTCTCAGATACTTTACATTCTACTTCGAGAGAAATTGGAATGCTGAACACGTTCACGGCTCATAATGTCATCTCAGCCGTTCGATTACTGGCGTGGGAAGGAATGCACCCGCCCCATGGCCACGCACCGCCTGACCAGCAATCCGGCCTCGTAGCGACGGCGCGCTTGATGATCGAGAAGAATCTTTCTGATCCCACGCTCAATCCCGACCTACTCGCGCGCAAACTACATGTATCGGTTCGTCAGCTGCATCGCGCTTTCGAGCGAGAGGAGCGAACTCTGTCCGCTTATATAGCATATGAGCGCATTGAAAGGTGCGCTGCCGATTTGATCGACCCAAGCTTACAACAGATACCGATAGGCGACATCAGTGCGCGGTGGGGGCTTAGTGACCAGTCGAGACTTTCTCGGCTATTTCGCGAGTTGAAGGGTTGCTCGCCTTCGGAATTCAGAAGGTTTTACGCGGAACCCAGCTAATTCGAGAACACATCCACCGATCAATTCCGAGTGGTCAAGACCGGAACGAAGGTTCTCGTACCGGCGCGCCGCGTCGACGTGATCGAACTCGCTGGGCAACAAGTACACGACCGGGTGACGGATTCATCAAGACAAAATTCTTGACCTTGCTCGAGGTAGTGACGGTCCGGCTATCCGTCCACGGTAGCTACCACGCAACTCCGTCACGTCCGCGCGCACTCGCGCCGATCGGGGCATCGCCTTCACGGCATAAGACGATTGATCTGCGGGTTCTCGCGGTAGACGTGGCTGTAGTCGTTGTCGACTTTGGAGGGCCCGACTCCGAGGACTTGATCGTTGGCCGGTTGCGGCTTCCATGGTCTCCTCACGGCCGGCGCAGATGGGTGCCTACCTGCACTGGACCCCGTAGGGGACTTCGACCCCACTTGTCGCACGGTGCCAAAGTTTTGTCGCTTCGCGACGAAGAGCTGTGGAGGTATTTCCGCAATTAATTTCGATAAGTAGCGTCGAAGACATCATCAAGTCGCCGACCTTGCAGGTCGCAATGGTTCATTCGACATGTCGACTTGAGATACAGAAATGATGGGGAGAACCGAAGAAGGAGACTGTGATGATCTCGGCAGATCAATATGCGCGCGATAGCTATGAACGTGAGTTGAAAGCTCACTGGGACGCTAAAACAACCGATGACATCAATCTCCTACTGGGCGCTGATGATGATCTTTACCACCATCACTACGCGATTGGCGATTTCGACCGCTCTATTCTGGATTCCGTAGGTGAGGAGCGAGAGAACGCGATTTTGCGAGAGTTGCATCGAATGGAGAATGATCAAGTCGGACTGATCCTCGACGCCCTCGGTCCTTTGCCGCCCAACTCTCGCGGCATGGATGCCGGGTCAGGTCGCGGGGGAACATCTTTTCGTCTCGCTGGAGCGACGGAGAGCCGAATCGACGGCGTCAATTTTTGCGAACATCACGTCGCGTTCGCCGAGCAGATCGCACGCAAACGCGGTTGGGATAGCCGCGTTCAATTCCACCTCGGGAACATGCTGCAGGCACCATTTCCTGATCACACTTTCGATTTCGTGGTCTCAAACGAGACGACGATGTACGCCGACGCGTACGAAGCAATGGCCGAGTTCTCCCGCCTACTGCGACGGGGCGGTCGCTACGTAATGACCACCTGGTGCCGCAACGACGCAGTCGACCCACGCTCGGACGCGACAAGGCAGATCGATGAACATTACGTATGCCGAATGCACCGCCGAAGCACTTACTTCAAGGCCTTCGCGGCAAACGGCCTGATTCCGTACCGCGTGGCTCAGTACACACACGAAGCTATGCCGTACTGGGAGCTACGCAACAACAGCAAACTCCGCACCGGCGTTGAGGATGCGTTCCTCAGCGGCTACAGCGACGGTTCACTGAACTACCTAGTGATTGCGGCCGAACGCATCTGAGACATCCACCCGGAAACCACAAACTTGAAGGAGCCTGAAATGCCGAACCTCGACGTGGCAGTCCTCGGCCAGCATGACGTACAGCAGCGCCGCTACTGGGATGCCAAAAAATCCGACGATATCAACCTGCTGCTGGGCACTGAAGACGGCTTGTACCACCACCACTACGGAATCGGTGACTACGATCACTCTGTACTCGCTGCACCTGCGGAGCTGCGGGAGTCACTGATCCTGCGCGAACTTCACCGGATGGAGTCGCTGGAAATCAACCTTATCGTCGATGCATTAGGGGAGGTCTCACCGAGCTCTCGTGTCATGGACGCGGGATCGGGGCGAGGCGGAACGACCTTCACAATCGCTGATCGATTCGGCTGCCGGGTAGACGGGGTGAACTACTGCGCTCACCATGTCGAGTTCGCAGAGAAGTTGGCCCGTGAACGCGGGAGCTCGGACCGTGTGCAATTCCACTTCGCAAACATGGTTCAGGCCCCCTTCGAGGACAACACCTTCGATTACATCGTCTCCAACGAAACCACGATGTGTGTCGACCTAGGGGAGGCGTTCACCGAGTTCGCCCGGTTGCTGCGCCCCGGCGGCCGCTATGTCGCAGTCACCTGGTGCCGCAACGACGTAGTTGCTGAGCGTTCCGAGGCATCACGGTTGATCGACGAAGAATATCAGTGCGCTATGCACACCCGCAGTACTTATTTCCAAACTCTGGCAGCAAATGGTCTGGTGCCGTATCACGTTCAGCGATACACCGACGAAGCCATCCCGTACTGGGACCTGCGCAACCAGGCAGCGTTGCGCACAGGTGTCGAGGAACCATTCCTCCAGGGCTTCCGCGAACGCAGCATCGACTACTTGGTTATCGCGTGCGAGCGTCTGTAGCGGTGGCCTGAGATATCCGAGTTATCCACGCGCCAGCGATCCTCGGCATCGGCGCGCCACTTCGTCCTTCTACAAACAATCGAAGGGATTCCGGTATGGCCGGAACGGCTGATTTACCTTTAGAAATGCGACGCAACGGCCTGAACCCGACCGAAGAGCTCGCCCAGGTCCGTGACCGCGACGGTGTTATCCCAGTAGGAGAACTCTACGGGGCCCCGGCTTTTCTCGTCTGCCGTTACGAAGACGTCCGGCGAATCTTCGCAGACTCAAACCGGTTCAGCAACGCCCACACGCCAATGTTCGCAATACCCAGCGGCGGCGATGTGATTGAAGATGAACTAGCCGCCATGCGCGCCGGTAACCTCATCGGACTCGATCCCCCCGACCACACCCGCTTGCGTCATATCCTTGCTGCGGAGTTCTCAGTGCACCGGCTCAGTCGCCTGCAGCCGCGCATCGCAGAGATAGTGGACAGTGCATTGGATGGTCTCGAGCAAGCCGGGCAACCCGCCGACCTTATGGACCGTTACGCGCTACCAGTCTCTTTGCTCGTACTGTGTGAGCTGTTGGGAGTGCCCTATGCCGATCGCGACGAATTGCGAGATCGAACAGCACGCCTCCTGGATCTGTCGGCATCTGCAGAACAACGAGCGGTTGCCCAGCGAGAAGACCGTCGATACATGGCCACCCTGGTTACCCGTGCGCAGGAACAACCCGGTGACGACTTGTTGGGAATTCTGGCGCGCAAGATTGGCGACAACCTCAGCACCGACGAACTTATCAGCATCATCAGTCTGATCATGCTCGGTGGACACGAGACCACAGCAAGCATGATCGGCCTCAGTGTACTGGCCCTTTTGCATCACCCGGAACAAGCCGCCATGATGATCGAGGACCCGAACTGCGTCAATTCCGGAATTGAGGAATTATTGCGGTGGTTGTCGGTCGCCCATTCGCAGCCACCGCGCATGGCAGTAACCGAGGTGCAAATCGCCGGGGTGACCATTCCGGCAGGATCTTTCGTCATCCCGTCCCTATTGGCCGCTAATCGCGACAGCAATCTGACGGACAGACCCGACGACCTCGATATCACCAGGGGAGTAGCCGGTCACCTCGCCTTCGGGCATGGCGTCCATTTCTGTCTTGGGCATTCACTCGCTCGGATGACCCTGCGCACGGCCGTGCCGGCGGTACTGAGGCGCTTTCCCGACCTAGCCCTCTCACCCTCGCACGACGTTCGGCTCCGCTCCGCCAGCATTGTTCTCGGCCTCGAAGAACTACAGCTGACGTGGTGAGAAGCGAGCGGTCATGAAAGTCGTCGTGAACGAGCGGAGGTGTTTCGGCTCCGGTCAGTGCGTGCTCGTCGCGCCCGAGGTCTTCGAGCAGAGTAACGACGGCACAGTCACATTGCTCGTGGACAAACCTTCCCCAGACAACCATTCGCTGGTACGCGCGGCTGCACGTTCCTGCCCAGCTACTGCTATCCGCTTCGAAGAGAATGCGATGCGACAAGAGCCAACCGAATTCAGCTATGACGATCTGCCTGCTCTGATCTCCCGTATGCGGGGAGACGAAAGGCACTCGTTCTCATCCTCATCGACGATGGACGTGCTGTGGGTACTCTACGACGAAATCCTCAACGTATCCCCCGAGAGCCCCGACGACGACGACAGGGACCGCTTCTTGCTGTCCAAAGGTCACGGCCCGATGGCCTACTACGCGGTACTTGCGGCCAAAGGGTTCCTCCGACCAGAGCTCCTCGATACCTGGGCGACAAAGAACTCACCACTCGGCTTCGCGCCGGATCGAACCAAAATCTCGGGTGTAGAAATGTCGGGTGGCTCGCTCGGCCATGGCTTGCCGCTCGCAGTGGGCGTCGCGATGGGACTCCGTATACAAAATCGTCACGCACCGAGAGTCTTCGTGCTCATCGGCGATGGAGAGTTCGATGAGGGCAGCAACCACGAGGCGATGGCTTTTGCAGGACGCGCGCGCTTGAACCAACTGACGGTCATCGTCCTGGACAACGGCACGGCAAGTATGGGTTGGCCGCATGGAATCGATAAACGGTTCGACGGTGAGGGTTGGGACACAATCAACATCAACGGTGCTGACCATGAGGAGATCGCTGCGGCACTGAATCGAGATCACAACGACAGACCGCTCGCGGTGGTCGCCACCGTGACTCGGCAATCGGCCCGTTCGTCCATTCAGCAGAGATGAATCGCCATGAATTCCGCAGACACGCAAGAACCAAAGTCCTTCAACCACACTGACATGTGGACCGCATTCGGAACGACCATGTCTGGTGCATTGGAAACAGACCCCCGCGCCGTAGTTGTGCTGGCCGACATCGGAGCCCACCTCTTCAAAGCGGCCGCGATCGCAGATCCCAACCGCGTGATCAACGTAGGGATCAGGGAACAGCTGATGATGGGGGTAGCCGGCGGGCTCGCCATGTGTGGCATGCGACCCGTGGTACACACAGTCGCCGCCTTTCTCGTCGAGCGGCCTCTTGAACAAATAAAGCTGAACTTCGCCCAGCAAGATGTCGGCGCAGTCCTGGTCAGTTGGGGAGCCTCCTACGACTTGTCGGAGTTCGCCTTCTCCCATTTCACCCCGGGCGATATCACCGTCATCGATTCGATGCCCAACTGGACAGTTCACGTGCCAGGCCATCCACAGGAGGCCGCCGATCTTCTCCTCGAATCGCTACCAGGCGATGGACGGGTCTACCTACGGCTGTCGAGTCAGGTCAACCGTTACCCCCATGCGGTCCGAGGGACATCGTTCACACCTATCAAGTACGGCACCCGCGGAGTCGTCCTCGCAGTCGGGCCCTGTTTAGATGCGGTGCTGTCGGCAACCTCCATGCTCGACGTAACCATCCTCTACGCGGCGACGATTCGCCCCTTCGACGCCACGGGCCTGTGTGCCGCGGTGCAAGCCGTGAACCGTCCGAACGTCGTGTTGGTCGAGCCCTATCTGGCAGGCACCTCGGCGCACCAAGTCTCGTCCAGTCTCGTCAGCCATCCCCATCGGCTGCTCTCCCTGGGCGTTCGACGTGAGATGGAAGATCGCCACTACGGAACCCCCGACGACCACGACCACATTCACGGACTTGACGCCCGTTCCCTGAGTAATTCGATCAATTCCTTCCTCGGCTGAGCACGACCCGCGAGAGAAAGGAATCGGGATGAAGGAATCAACCATGGCACAGACGCAAGCAAGGTTTGATCGGGTGCGATGGGAACCCGGCGTATACGCAATCGTCGGTGCCACCGGAATTGGAAAGAGCGCCGAAGCGAGCAAGTTGGCATTGAGTCACTCGGCTCCGATTGTTGTTGCCGACCGTATCCAGTGTTACTCCGATCTCCTGGTCACCAGTGGTCGAGCGTTCGACGCGAAAGTGGAAGGGCTCAACCGCGTTTGGCTCGACAACCGGACCATACATCAGGGCAACTTCGATCCGGACGAGGCCTTTGACCGGCTGATAAAAGTACTGACCTCGTACGTTGATCGCGGCGAAGCGGTGGTAATGGAGGGCGGTTCGATATCGCTCATTCTTCGATTCGCGCAAACGATATCCAACCTACCGTTCCCAGCTGTCGTGAATGTTATGCCTATTCCTGATAGGCAACACTACTTTGCCCAGCAGTGCGCAAGGGCACGACAAATGTTACGGGGAGATTCAACGGGCAGGAATTTACTCACCGAACTGGCGGAAGCGTGGGTTCTAGGCGATCAGCACAACTTCATAGCCTCGGTTGCGGGTCTGGACTGTGTACTCGACTGGTGCGCCACGCATTCCGTAACACCAGAGGAGTTGGCCAACCGAGACCTCACCACGGAGGTGCTCGACGAACTGGCGGCATCAATGGGTGGCCGGTATGTCGAGCACGGCGTCCTTCAGCAGGAAATATTTTTAAGAACCTTCGGTGCCCCAGGTGTGACCGCCAGATGAGCGGGATCTGGCACACCGACGACGTGCACCTGACATCCGCCGGGGCTGATTTCGGAAACTGCATCCATGCGAAACCGTCCGTCGTTGTCGTGCCACGGACCGTGGCCGACGTGCAGGAAGCCCTGCGCTACACCGCGGCGCGGAACCTATCGCTCGCGGTGCGCGGATCCGGACACTCGACTTACGGGCAATGCCAGGCAGATGGCGGAGTCGTGCTGGACATGAAAAGGTTCAACACCGTCCACGACGTTCGATCGGGGCAGGCCACGATCGATGCGGGTGTGCGATGGAGCGACGTGGTCGCTGCCACGCTCAGCCGCCAGCAAACCCCTCCGGTACTCACCGACTATCTCGGGACCACCGTCGGCGGAACGCTTTCGGTCGGCGGCTTCGGGGGATCGAGTCACGGCTTTGGCTTGCAAACCGACAACGTGGACTCTCTTGCTGTAGTTACCGGATCGGGAGATTTTCGGGAATGCTCCGCCGTATCGAACAGTGAACTTTTCGACGCCGTGCGCGGCGGCCTCGGTCAATTCGGCGTAATCGTCAACGCGACAATCCGTCTGACCGCTGCTCACGAGTCGGTTCGACAGTACAAATTGCAGTATTCCAACCTCGGCGTATTCCTTGGCGACCAACTCCGCGCCATGTCCAACAGACTATTCGACCATGTACAAGGACGAATTCGTGTCGATGCCGACGGCCACTTACGTTATCGACTGGACCTAGCCAAGTACTTCACCCCACCACGAAGGCCAGACGACGATGCGCTGTTGTCATCGCTCCAATACGATTCGTGCGCCGAATACAACTCGGACGTAGATTATGGTGACTTTATCAACCGTATGGCGGATCAGGAGCTTGATCTTCGGCACACAGGTGAGTGGTTCTATCCACATCCATGGGCCAGCCTGCTGATCCCGGCAGACAAGATCGAGCAGTTCATCGAAACTACCAGCTCCTCATTGACGGATGACCTAGGAAACTCCGGGCTGATCATGGTTTACCCGATTCCAACAACACCGATCACCGCACCGTTCATTCCGATTCCTCACTGCGACACATTCTTCATGTTGGCCGTACTTCGAACAGCATCCCCAGGGGCCGAAGCCCGAATGATTGCCAGCAACCGCCTGCTCTATGAACAGGCTCGGGATGTAGGCGGGGTGGCCTACGCAGTCAATGCTGTCCCCATGTCACCGGGAGATTGGTGTACGCACTTCGGTTCGCGATGGCAGGCCATCGCACGGGCTAAGCGTCGCTTCGACCCATACAGGATCCTCGCCCCTGGATACAGAATGTCATTCGACTGATGAACCTTCGACCAATGCCCGCGACTACGGTCTCGGCACAGGCCCGCCCGACCCCCAAGAGCGTCACGGTCTTCTGCGGAGCTATGCCAGGGCGCGGGACCAAATATGGAAAGCTCGCAGAGGGGATGGGGCGTGCGATTGCTAGATCGAAGCTGCGCCTCGTTTATGGTGGCGCCCGAGTCGGCCTCATGGGCACCCTCGCGAACGCGGCCTTGGACTCCGGCGGAACCGTCGTTGGCGTGATCCCTGAGAGCTTCACTGCGATACCCGAGGCTGCGCATCATGGACTGACAGAACTACACGTCGTCCATGACATGCACCAACGCAAAGCTCTCATGGCCGAACTCGGTGACGCATTCATTGCCCTCCCCGGCGGTGTCGGAACCGCAGAAGAGTTCTTCGAGGTCCTTACGTGGTCACACCTGGGGCTTCACAATAAACCCTGTGTACTGCTGAACGACAACGAGTATTACCGCCCCTTGCTCTCCTACATCGAGCACGCTGCCGTCGAAGGATTTATCACCCCCGCAACCCGGTCTCGCGTAATCGTCTGCAAAGACATCGAGGGGGCTATCGCGGCCATTCGCTCACCCTAATTAGTGGGACTTCTGCCTGGCCGGTAGATCTGCTCCGTCCTCGGTGCATTCTATATCGCTCACGTTCCACCCAGTTCGTCCGTATACGAAATTTGGAGGCACGTCGATGTCTGTACGAAAATTTCACCTAGGCTGGTTTGTCGGTTTCTTTGCTAACGATTTCACCGGCGACTTCTCGCCGCCTGAAGAGCCATGGGATGGCCGATTCTATGTCGAGATGGCGAAGTCGCTAGAGCGCGCAGGATTCGACTACATGATGTTCGAGGACACGGTGTCGGTACCCGATGCATACGGGCGATCCTTCGATGCGTACCTGAAACACGCCCTGTGGGTGCCGAAACACGACCCAGTGCCGTTGGCGTCGGTGATCGCGGCCGCGACCGACCGCATAGGCGTAATCGCTACGATGTCGACGGCCTTCTATCCCCCATACATGCTGGCACGCACTGTCTCTACGGTCGACCACATCGCTGGTGGGCGCTTTGGATGGAACATCGTCACCACCGGTCAAGATCAGGCCGCGCGCAACTTCGGCATGGATCGTCTGCTGCCGCACGACAAGCGCTACGAGGTAGCACATGAGTACGTCGACCTTGTCCGAGATCTATGGAATTCCTGGGATCGAGACAACATCGTCCGTGACCGCGAGTCAGGGACTTATGTTGCGCCCGGCACTGTTCGGGCAGTGAACCACACTGGGGAGCATTTCCGTTCGGCGGGTCCGCTCAACACGGTGCACCCACCCAATGGGCAACCAGTTTTCGTCCAAGCTGGCGGATCCCCCAAGGGCCGCGACTTCGCCGCGAAGTACGCCGACTCGATTGTTGCCAACGTCAACACCGTGGAGACGATGCGGGAGTTTCGTGACGATGTCCGTAACCGGGCGCAGGCACACGGTCGAGACCCTGACGACATCAAGGTTCTCTTCATCGCGATGCCAGTACTCGGTGCCACTATGGATGAGGCTCAGGCCGCGAATAAACGGAGAATGACCAGCGACCGGGCCATCGAAAACATTCTTTTGCAACTGTCTTTCGTCACCGACATCGACTTCTCTCAGTTTCCGCTCGACGAAGTACCTCCGCAAGACTTGACAACCAATGGCGAGCAGTCATCACTGGAGAGCTTCCTGCAGCACGGTAGCGGTAAAACTCTGCGCGAGCTGACCATTGATTACCTCGCTCCGTCTATCGAACTGGTGGGGACGCCTGATCACGTAGCGGAGCGCATGGGGGAGATCGTCGACGAGGTAGGCGGTGACGGATTCTTGATTTATACCGGGTCGAACTCGCTCACCCGCCGATTCATCGCTGAGATTACCGACGGCCTCGTGCCAGCTTTACAACGAATTGGGCGAACGCGGGTGGGATATTCGTCGGTGTATCTACGTGACAACCTTCGTGAGTTCTAGTTTTGGTGCTCGTTCGCGCCATCTCCCGAGGCCATCCCATGATCAGAAACGCTCCTGGTGGTGCCGGGCTCGTGATCATCGAGCTGCACGTCCCCTATCGAACAGCAATTTAAGTGACAGGAATTTGTGGTGACTGTGGATTACTCTATTCGGGGGCTCGCTCCCAGTGAGGCGCTCTACGTCGACTTGGGAGTTTTCATCGGGTATTCGGTGCGGGCTCGCGGCGATTTGAACATATCGGGGCTCTCGGCGGCATTTGCGACATTGCGACGCTCGTATCCTGTGTTGGCTGCGCACGTGGAGACGATCGATGGAGACCATATGATCGTCAAACCATCCGGTCCGCTGCCCGGCCTCAGCGTGCACACAGGGGATCCCGGTCAGCCGCTGAGCGGGGTGAACCTCAGTGCGGGCCGCGCCCTTTCCGGGCTACACGTCGTCGGCGATTCCGCCTGCGCGAGTGTGACTTTACTAACCCACCACTGCATAGCCGACGGTCGCCATTCTGTAGATTTGCTCAGCGATCTGTGGTCTTTCTACACCGACATTGTGGAAGGAAAGACCCCTGACGCGGTTGTTCATGGCTATCCCGAGTCGCTGGAAAAGCTGTTCTCCGAGAGAGGAATCGACACACCCGATGTCGGCAATGACGAACCATTAGAGTCGGCATTAAACAGGCCGCCGACGGCTGGCTATACCGAGCCACATCGTGCGATGACCCAACTGCGTTGTCGTTTGAGCAGGCGAGTCACGACCGGGCTCATCGACTTCGGACGTCACCATGGAGTTACGGTAAACGGCCTAGTATCTGCCGCTATCATGCGGACCGAGTCAGATCTGAGAAGTGTTCGGCTCGCCGACATCGCCTACCATTTTATTGTGGACCTCAGGCCTCACGTCACACCTGCAGTGGATTCCACCGCGGGAACAAATATTGTCGGCTTCCCCGTCTATCGGGCTACGGCCGAGTCCGTAGAAATCGTGGATCTGGCTCGCAGTTTAAATGAGGAATTGCACATCGATCTCGCCGCCGGCCACCTCCAAAGTGAAGCCCTGACAGCCGCGAAGATGGCAGTGCTGTTGCCTGAACCCAACGAGGTTCGTTGCACCAATGGAGGCACGGTTCCACCATTGCGATCGCCCGCAGGACTCAAACTCGAGGACTGCCGGCCCGCGCCAGCTGGGTTTTCCTTTCCTGTTTACATCGTCCATGGGTATGGCGGTCGACTGAACATCGAGTTTGCTTTGCCGCACGGAGCTTCCCGCTACGACATCGGCCGAGGCCGGGAACGGATCAGAACGCTCGAATCCCACCTTCGTTCCGTGGCGTGATTGACCAGGCACCGGTTCCGTGAGGCCGCGCCACGCAAGGTCAGCGGATCAACCGTTATTCAGACAGTCCCGGTCTCGCAGACGAGGCTCAGCGAAATTCCGCAACGCTTCGGAGATGCGTGGGGCGTTGAGATCGGTGATCGTGGCGAGGTAGACGTTGGCGCGGTGTCCGCGGTGAGCGAGGACGGACAGGAGTTGGAGACTGCGGTTGCAGGTGAGGCGGAGGGTGTCTACGACGCCTTCGAGGGAGTCGATGACGAGGTATGCGGGGGTGAAGTCGTGGGTTGTGGCTTGACCGTTGTCGATCAGAGTTTTGCGTTGGGTTGTGAATCGCCAAACGGAATCCATGATGTCGACAGGGTCCGGGTCGGTGTCCGCGGTGGTCGAGAACGTGGGGGTTCTGGACGGGCCAGTGATCATCCATACGTGCGGAGAGTGGCCGCTGAGGGTGTCGGCGAGGGTGTGTGCGAGGTGCGTCGACGCCGCGGGATCGGCGTTCAGGAGGAGATGACCGTCGCGCTGGGGGTGCCACGTTTTGGTACCCCCAGCGTCGTGCACGTCGATGCGGACAGCGATGTCGGTGTCGGGGTCGTCCAGCTCTGTCAGCATCGTGACGGTTCCTTGTGTTCGAGTAGGGAGGTGGGTCGGCTACGAAGCAATCTGTGCCGTGGGGTTGGTGATGCGGGTGCGGAAGAGGTTGGTGAGCTCGTCCGCTCCGGTTCGACCGTTGTCGGCCATCGGTTCGTTCGCGTAGGAGTTGTGCGAATCGGTGGCGAGCGAGGTGGCGTAGTTGAGCACCTCGTCGAGCACGCGGCCTGGGGTGAGATTATCGGCCAGCCGGTTCAAAAGGGGGAACTCGTCGAGGGGGAGTGCGCGGAGGGT
Organism: Rhodococcus sp. 15-725-2-2b; assembly: GCF_002259075.1. Taxonomy (NCBI): domain Bacteria; kingdom Bacillati; phylum Actinomycetota; class Actinomycetes; order Mycobacteriales; family Nocardiaceae; genus Rhodococcus; species Rhodococcus sp. 15-725-2-2b. The sequence goes on from NZ_NPFL01000021.1 coordinate 82,469, forward strand.
CTTGCGGACCGCGTTGTTGACCTGGCCCACGAGTTTGCCGAGATCGGCCGGTAGAGCCACATAGTTCTGGGCCGCGGCGTTGGTGGAGATCCGCGCTGCGGTGGTGCCGATCGCGATGTACTCGTTGATAGGCAGCTTGGACACCACGGTCCCGATCATCGAACTGAATTGGCTCGCGAAGCTGATGACTTGGGGTGTGAGGGTCGCCAGCAGTGCCGGAACGGCGAACATGTCACCGCGGTGGATTGCATCGGTGAGCTGCGAGACGGTGGTGGCCATCGGGGCGATGTCTGCCCCGGGGATGGTCATTTCTGCGACCTTTGCGCTCAGTGTTGAGACGTTGCCGGCGAGGTCGAGTGCGAGCTGCGGCACGGTGAGCATGTTGCCTGTGGTCACTGCGGTGTTCAGTTTGCCGAGCGTGTCGGTCAGGGGTTGGCCGTCGAGACCGAGAAGCGTGGTGACGACTCCGGCGACCGAAGACGCGGGATCGGTGGCGTCGATCTTCGATCCGAGTTGCCCGATGAACTGTGTGGCGATGGCGTCGTCGGGGGTGTTGCAGTACGTGTCGTCGGGATCGCACACGCTGGCGGTGACGTTGTTGAGAGCTCCGAATCCCTTGGGTCGCGCACCGACGAAGCCGTTGCCGGTGGTCTTGGTTCCGAGTTGAACGCCGGCGGTCGGGCTCTGGCCGGGGTCGGCCATCAGGCCCACGGCAAAGATGCGATCGGCGCTCACCGGGCCCTCGCCGTTTCCGATCTTGCTGGCTAGATCTCCCGCGGCGTCGGCCCCTTGGGAGAAGCCGGTCAGCCCGAACTTGGTGCTCGGGCATTCGGCTGCCTTCTCGGAGATGTGTTGCGATGCGCGATCGATCGCTTCCTTCTTACTGGTTCCGTAGGTCTGGGCCTTGTCGTTCACGATCGTCGCGACGTAGGGAACTGTGTATGTCTGCAGTTCCTGGGATGAGAACTCGGAGTCGAGTGGGTCCACGACGTTGCGGAGCATTCCGACCGGCACATTCGGATCGGCCTGCTCGTTGGTTTCCGTGGTGCCGGGTATGGCCACCAAGATGTTGTCCGGGCATGCCGGAGCACCGGCTTGCGGATCGGCAATGGCGGAGGGAATGACGACGATGCTGGCAGCGACGGCGAGCCCGACTGCGCTGACAACGATCCTCTTGCGTGTACGAGATGCGGTCATGATGTGCGTCCTTTGTAGGTGAGAGCGGGGTTGGTGCAGGTGGACTTCAGCTCGCCAAGGCGGACTCATGGTGTGATCGGGTGTAGAAGAACGTCCGCTTTCCCGGCGAGGGAGTGTTGCCGGTGCGTGCTGCTACTCCGTCGCGGACTCGCGCGACAGCGCGGCTCAAGCGCTGTCGAAGGGCTGCCGGTGAGCAGTTCTCCTCGACGGCGAGCGATGCGAGATCGGCACCTTCGGTGACGAGATATGCACGGATCAGAAGTGAGTGCTCGTCGGCAGTGATGGTCTTGGACTGCACTGCCCATGCAAGAACCGAATGCAATTCCCGTGCCGATACCTCCCCCGGATTGCTGGTCGTGCGGTCATCGGATCCGTCGGCAACCCGGTGGAGCTGGTCGGGTTCGGCCGGCGTTTCCACCGCAGATTCGCAGGTCTTGGTGATCAGACCCAGCGTCCGAAGCGAGAGTGCCCCGGCAATCCCAGTGCCGCCGGGACGGTGCGAAGCGATCACCTCGTAGAACGCGGCGATGGTACGCGAGGCACGTTCTTCGCGGCTGTGATCGGTTCCGTCCAGCCGCGCGTAGCGATGGATTCGGACCAGCTTGGGGAGCATCAACCGGACCAAAACTGTGCCGGCGAGGGCGCTGCCTGCACTGTGCTCGGTGAGCAGAAGGGACAGGGTGGCGTCACTGTCCTGAGCGGCAAGCTCAGCGATGTCGGCCACGGAGCGAGCGGACGACCATGCGGGGTGTCGATCGGCCCACGTGCGGACTTCGCGGCCTGCGAGAGCGTCGACACAGAGATTGGTCCACTCGGCGTTGATCGTCGTAAACAGCGATGTGCTGTATCCGAGTGGGGTGGAGGAATGCGAGGAAGGCTGCGGCGAGGTCACTGGGGCGCTCCTGATAGAGGCAACTGAAGTTCGATCGCCTCTGACACAAACAGCGCCTTATATCCGCTGAGCTGCGGATTCTTACTCGAAAAGGCGGAGCTGTTATACCCGCCGGGTCCGGCGGAACCAGAAAACGGCAGCGCCCCGCGTTCGACATAGACCGCTGTGACCTGCGGTTACACGGCGACGGTGATAACAGCCCGACGAATCGCAGCGGGGCGGTGAAAAAAAGTTCGAGAAATTTCCGGTCGCCTCTGTCACAGACCCGCCCGCGAAGGGATCTACCTGTTCTCAGAAGCCCGTACACGGCGGGCTACCGACAGGAGGACCCCGGATGGACGACCACGATCCGTCGGCCGCATTGCTCTCGGACACCGCTCGCGTGCACTCGGTGTCCGAAGAGATCCGCGGCCTCGCGGCGCAACTCGGCGACAATCCGCTCAGCGCAGAGATCGCCAGCCGCGTCCGCGAGGTCGTGCTCGGTGAGCCGGCCGAGCAGGCGCGGGCAGCGCTCGAACGGATGATGGCGACCCGGGGTCGAGGCGCTCTGCGATTGGTCGACGAGGGCTTCGTACCCGCCACGGTCGAGCCGTCTCGGCACGAGGAGATCTCATGAAGATCCATCTCCGTAAGAAGGGCTCGAACAAGCCGACAGAAGCTGCGCCGGCCACCGAGCTTCATCAGTGGGCCGGCAAGCAAGCGGTCGCGACCAAGGCGATGAAGTGGGGTCTGTTCGCGGCGATCGGCTCCGGAGTGGTGGCACTGGTTCTCGTCTTGGCCGGCGTCGGGTCCACGACGCCGATCCAGAGCAAGGCAAACCCTCAGACGGTCATCGACACAGCCCGCGAAGCAGCAGCGACCGACCTCGCGCAGGACTTCGTGTTGACGTGGTTGCAATCCAAGCGAGGAGACGAGAAAGCCCTCGCGCGCTTCGTCCGCACCGACGGCATGTCGCTTCCGGCTCAGGCGAGCTATACCGCGTCCGAACCTCGAATCGCGAGCGTGAAAGCAATCGACCCGCCGGCGCGAAATCAGGGTCCCACAGGATCGACATCGCAAGGAGGACCGCTACAGGCGGCCGGCCAGAACTACGCGATCGTTGTGTCGGTCTCGGTGGTTCCGATCGGGGCAGACCCGGCGACGAAGCCGGAACGTCGATACTTCTCGGTCCCTGTCGTGTTCGTGGGAGACGACGCGCGGGCTGCAGCAGTCCCTGCTGCTGTGGCGGCCCCGGCAACCGGCGGTGACCTCACACTCGGCTACCGATTCCGAGTCGGCCTCGATCACTCGCTCACCCAGTCGATCAGCCAGTTCCTCTCGGCAATGGTTGCCGGTGCCGGAGAAATTTCTCGCTACACCTCACCCGGCACACCGATCCGTGCCGTCACCCCCGCGCCGTACACCAGTGTCCAGATCAACGACCTCGTCTCGGACACCGACTTCTCGGCGGGTGCGTCCGGATCCCCGGCAGATGGTGCGACGGTACGGGTGCTCGCCACCGCGACCGTCACAGCCACGGACCGAGCGCAGACCTCGACCGTGCAATACCCGCTGACAGCGATCGCCCGGGGTGGCCGGTGGGAAGTATCCGCGCTCGACCCGATGCCGTTGCTCGCGAACTCGACCGGACTCAGCGCAGCAACCCCAACCATTGCGGTGCCGACCTCGACTGGTGCCAGCACTACCTCCTCCGTTCCCGCAGCGCCCGTTCAACCGAACTGACGCTCTGCTCCCCCTATCCGAAAGGTACGAACAATGACCATTACCTCGATCCTGGCCGATCCGTCGTCGACCGTCGTCGCCGAAGGAATCATCGAATGGGCCAACAACAAAGGTGCGGAGGTGCAGGGCCTCATCCGCACTCTCGTGGGCGTCGGCGTCGCCGGGTTCATCGCCGCGATTGCTTTCAAAAGTCACTTCGCCATTGCCAAAACACTGGTGGCGATCGTGGTCGGCGGGGCACTGATCTGGGTGATGTGGAACATCACCGCCGTCAAAGACAGTGTCGGCGACGAGCTTCCCGGCTCCGCCTCGCCACAAAGCAGCGAGGTCGTCGTGGTGCCCGATCCGATCGCGGCGTTCATCTGACACTGCTCGGCCAACTCACGAACACCTCGATTCAACGACCCCCGCAGGAGTGTGACCGACCATGACCGAACAGCAGGCCTCCTCGCGGAGCGTGGTCAAGATGTTCACCAAAGCGCGCAATTTTCCGCAGCTGATCGGCAAAGCGCCAGACGGCCGAAAGATCCCCGGTGGCCCCTACACCCTGACCCAGTTCGTCGGCGCGGGTATTGCAGGCGGACTGCTGTGGCTGACCCAGTCGCTGTGGGCGCAGGGCAGTGTCATCACCAACGGTGTCATCTTCCTCGGTGTCACCGGCGGCACCCTGTGGGCGTTGGGGAGGCTGCCGCAGGGAGCACGGAATCCGATCTCAGTAGTCCGGGGTGTCGGGCGCGCGGCTACCGGGGCGATGTCACCGTCGAGGATCAATGGCGAGCCGATCCGGATCAAACGCCCTCACGCGGTACTGGGGTCGGTGATCATCCTCGACACCCCGCCAAGCCACGACGCTGCTATCAGTGAACCAGCAGTCATCAGAGCATCCAGCGATCGAGTAGAGAACGCCGCGGCACCGGTGGAGCTCGACGACAACGCAGCGCCGGCCGCACCAGCATTCAGACCTCTGACCCAACCGCGGCCGGAGCGAAAGATCGCACCAGCGCCAGCCCGGCCGCGATCGGACGGCGAACGCCAGCGCTCGCAGAGTCCAGCCCTGGCCGAAGCGTTCGGCGTCGCCAACCTGGCACCGGCGAGCAGCGTTCAGCAGCTGCTTGCCATGGCTGCAGCGGCCCCCACCCCGACCCGAGAGAAGGCGTAATGCAACAACCGAACCGGCTCGTCACCTCGAACTTGCGCTGGACCCGCTCCGGAGTCGTCTGGGCGGACTACGTCCTGACCGGAATCCCGTACGGGTACCGGCCGATCGAAGACCGACAGACCGCGCGGGCGATGCACAAGATGTTGCTGCGCGCTCTTCCTGGCGAATCTCTCCTGCTCAGTGTCGCGGTCAGTCTGGACCCAATGACCATCGTCGAGCGCATGGAACGGGGTGTCGATCTCGATCTCCATCCCGCGTGGGCAGACGAATGCGACGCCACGATCGACCGCCTGGAGGAGATCCGACCCGGCCAGCGAATCTACTGGCTGTCCATCCCCCTGGCCAACCACGGCTTCGGTGACACCGTCAAGGCCGCAACGTCCGCCGCATGGTCCTCGGTGGCCGATCTGCTGGGGATGCCGCCCTCGTCGATTCCCGTCGAGGAGAGAGAACGCCGCGCAGCTCAGGCCGCGCAGATCGCCGCGGCCATCCCTGCCTTCTACGATGCGACCCCCGCAACCCCCTCCCAGATGGTGTGGCTGCACCAACATGCTCTGCAGCGCGGCCTCGGCCTCGATACCGACATGCCCACCGCTCTAGATCATCCGGCAGGCACTGCTCGAGGATCCTTCACTGCCGCGCGGCTCGACGAAGGGGCTCAAAGCGATCGCCCCGAATCGGGCTGGCGGGCCAAGGCGCCGACCTTGTCGCGTGTGCTCAAAGTCGACCAGCCGTGGGAGGTAACGCCACCGCCGGCCAGCTATCAGTGCTTCCTGGTGCTCGCCGCCACTCCTTCGGGCGGCACGCTGTTTCCAGGCTCGGAGTACCTGACCCTCGCGGACAACCTGGGCGGCGTCGATGTCGACTGGGCAATTCGGTTCAAGAACTCCGCTGCATCGGAGGTTCTGAAGAAGAACCGCCGCGCCTTGGTGCAGATGAACGATCAATACACCCAGCGAGAAGACGAATTGAGCACCGGCAGCGTCCTCGACGACGCTGCCGTCGCCCTCGCGGAATACAACGCGCTTCTGGAGGCGGACGCAATGGAGATGGAAGTGCAATCCACCACCGTCTTCTGTGTCGCCGCCGCGGACGAAGAGACGGCCATCGCATATCAGCGCGAGCTGGCGAAGGAGTTCGAGGGTTCGACCTACAGGTTGCAGTCACCGATCGGATTCCAGGAGGAGCTGTTCTGGGCAATGACACCCGGCGTGCCGACGCCGGCGATCTGCAACGAGTTCGCGCAGATCACCACATCCGAACATTTCGCCGCGTACGTACCGGTCACCCGCAACGATCTCGGCGACGGAGACGGCCCGCTGATCGCACTCAACATTTCCTCGGCCCGCACTGGCGTCGTGCACCACGACATCGCCAAGAAAGCGTCACGTGACGTTTCGGGTTCGGTGGGAGTGTGTGGCAACTTGGGATCAGGCAAGTCCGGCTACTTGAAAACAACCGGTAACCAGGTCGTCGACCGCGGCGGCCAAGTCATCGTGGTCGACCGGACCCCTCTGGGCGAATACGCACTGTGGGCCGAAGCGATCACCGACGCGGTGGTCGTCGATACCGCAGCACCGGACGTCACGATGGACCCTCTTCGGCTGTTCTCGCCCGCACGAGGAGGGGAAGTTGCGGTGTCTATTCTGTTGCCGCTGTTGCAACTTCAGCCCGACGACCGTTTGGGGGTACTGCTGTCTCAAGTGCTCGAGCCGGAATACCGCGCTCGCTTCGGCAATTTCACTACCCCAGGCCTGGTTTCGCACCTCGAGAAGGACTGCACCCTCGACGGAGCTGCCGAGCTTGCCGGAAAGTTGAAGGTCTACGCGACCAAATCCTATGCAGCAGCGCTGTTTCGGCCGGACCTAGAGCCGTTCAATCCACGCGCAGGAGCCATCGTCTTCCGCACTCACACACTGGAATTGCCCTCGGAGCGAGAAGTGGAGAACGAGCATCTGTTCAAGCAGATGTCGCTCCAGAAGCGGGTAGGGCGAATGATGTACACCCTCATCGCGCAGATCGCCCGCGGCATTTGCTTCGCGGACCCCAACACCCTCGCGGTCTTCCTGCTCGACGAATGCCATCACCTGACGCGCTCGAGCGAAGGTGTCGAGATCATCATCGACTTCATTCGAGACGGCCGCAAACACGACGCCGCGGTGATGCTCGGATCGCACGACCCCGAAGCAGACTTCGGCTCCGAGACGCTGCGAGGGCTCATCCCCACCCGGCTCGTGTTCCGGCAGACGGATCGACGACTAGCGCAAAAATCGTTGAAGTGGCTCGGCGTCGGGGAAGACGATCTCGGACTGCTCAAAGAGCTGATGGAGAACACATCGCCCGTCGAAGGCAAAGACGGATACGTCGCACCGCATCGCCGCGGAGAGGGCTACATGCGCGATCCCGCCGGCAACGTCGGCCGCATCAAGGTCTTACTTCCGGCATCGGAAGCGAGATACCAAGCGGCGAGTACGACTCCGAAAGAATCGACTACCGAGCGCGCTGCGGAGTTGGCGACATGGTGATGTCGAAACGAGTTGTGCGCCGGCCAGGTTCGATTGGCGGCGGCGTCAAGATGGTTCTCGAGCTCGTGCTGTGGTCGTGGATCCCGCGGTCGTGGTGCAGTGTTCTCGCTCGCTTCCTCGGCCCTGTCTTCAAGTGGGTAGTGGCATCTCGAATCCGCCGCGCGATCGTCACAGGTGTCGCTGTCTGGCACATGATCGGTCTGCTGGCGATCGCCCTGGCGTCACCGGCTCATGCCGACCCGGGTGAAACCCTGCCCACCAACAGCACATTCAGCTGGATGGAAGTCCGTGACTCTCACGGAATTCTGGTCTGGGACTACTTCATGTCCATCGACGAAGGCTCGGTCGGGCACCCGATGTACACCGTGTTCTCCACCTTCATCATGCTCGAGTACGAGGTGTACCGCGGGGTGACCGGCTTCGCGATTTGGTTCGTCACCTACGCCTTGCGGTTCGAGTGGCTCGAATTGTTGACTGCGCCGTTCCGTTCGATCGGCGATGCCATGCAAACGGTCACCGATCAGTTCCAGCTCACGGGCCTTCTTCTCACCGCTGCTGCAGGCATCGGAGCGTGGTGGGTCATTCGCGGACGGTGGACGACGGGAGTGTACGAACTCCTGATGGCAGCAGCGATCGCCGCTGCGGCAGTGGGGATCCTGTCCAATCCAGTCGAACGGGTCGCAGGACAAGACGGCCTGATCATGCAGGCGCGCGACGCCGGCGTGCAGCTTGCGGCAGGCCTGGCCAACAAGGGAGACACGACGTCGAGTTCCGACGAACTCATCGACCAGATCTCGGAACAGATGGCCGACACGTTCATCAGGCAACCCACCCAACTGCTGAACTTCGGCCGAGTCATCGACGGCTCGCCCGACGGAGAACGTTGCACTCAAGCCTGGGACGCCGGCCACGAAAAAGCAGACGGCAACACACGAGACACCCTCAAAGACAACATCAAAGGCTGCGGCGGCGAAGGCGCAAAACAGATGAAGGACTTCGCCGATCACCCCGGACCGGGACAGGTCGGGTCCGGGGTCGCGATGCTACTGGCCGGTGTCATCCTGCTCGGATTCGCCACAATTCTGGCGTTCACCCTCATCCTCGCGGTACTCACCGCCCTCGCATCGGCCGTCAAGGGAATTGTGGTGACCGTCGTTGGAATTCTGCCCGGATCCGGCCGCGGAGCATTGTGGAAAACCCTCGCCGCGGTGCTGATGTCGATGGTCATCGTTATCTTCGCGGTGGTGTTCCTCGTCGGATACATGATCGTGATCGGACAGTTGTTCAGAGGAGACGGCGACTCTCCGCTGATGATGAAATTCATCCTGACCGACATCGTTCTGATCGCGGGCATCATTCTCTACCGCCGCGCAGTGAAAGGACTACGCAAAGCTTCCGACGCCCTCGCACGCAAGCTCGGAAGCAGACCAGGAGCCGCGCCCACCGCGATATCGACCAAGACACCGACCAGCCCCCTCGCCCAAGCTGCCTACGCCGGACAAGTGGCCCGCCAGGCCTATCAAGGTGGAAAGGGACTGGCCAAGACAGCCAGCCATGCAACGGCCCGAACCGCCAAGGCGAGTAAAGCTCTCGTCGACGGGACGGCAGCCGCCAGCAGCGCAGCCACACTTGGAACTGCTGCCGTGGTCTACTCGGCCGGGAAGATTGCAACCGCGGGCGTCAAGAAGGTCGTCGGTCGACGGAGCGACGCCAAAGCTACCCAGGCGGCCACCGACACCACCAATGCTTCCGAAACCCACCCCAGCCTTCGCAAACCGATCAACATCGACCTTCCCCCGACGCAGTCGGTCGTCGGCTCCGGTCACTCCCACACTCCGGTCTCCAGCCCCGTCGGAGACCGATCGGCGGTCCGCTCTCACGGCGACAAGACAACGAACGCACCCGGTATCAAGCGGCCGGTGGCCACCGCTCCCGCACTGTCGACTCCAGGAAACCGAGAAGTTCGGGCCAGCCGCGCCACGGTGACCGGCCCTGGAGGCGGACGATTCCGTGAGTACTCCACCGATGAGGGCTCGCCGCTTCTGCTTCCCGACCGGTCCACGCGGCCGTCGAGTGCTCCGCGTCGTGCCCGACCGACCGTCCAACCAGGTGCCACCACGAATCCGACGGAAATCCTCCATCGAGCTGCGTCAGGCGCACGGCGATGACCTTGGTGGCCCCGCCTGAGACAGCGGTGTCGCCGAACTCGAAAGCGCCACGTCGATGGTGGAAACTCGCCCTGGCGGTCGGTATCGCCGCTCTCGGTGTACTCGTCGTCATTCCATTGATGGTCGTCGTACTCGTCACATCGTCAGGTTCCAGCGGTTGTGCCCCCACGGTCTCGTCCGGTACCGGTGGTGATGATGCATCGCCGTTGACCCCGTCCGGTCCCATCGGCAAGCCGACCCGCGATGGCACGACCACGATGACGTCCCCCTTCGGGCAGCGGTGGGGCACGATGCACCAAGGCGTCGACTTCGCGGGCCCGATCGGCACCCCGATCTACGCAGCCCTCGACGGCACTGTGGTCAAAGCCGGACCCGCTCAAGGCTTCGGAATGTGGATCGTCCTCGACTCGATCGTCGACGGAAAACCGGTCTCCACCGTGTACGGGCACATGTATCCCAACGGCGTCCTCGTCAAGGAGGGACAACAGGTCAAGGTCGGCGACCACATCGCCGACATCGGCAACGCCGGCGGCTCCACCGGACCACATCTGCACTTCGAGTACTGGGAAGGCGGCCGTTTACAGGGCGGAACCGCTATCGACCCGATGAGCAAACTCGGTCAGGCGGGAAGCCCCCAATCGTCCGGCGCTGATTCACCGACCGGCGCCGGTACCGCTGTCGATTGTGGCTTCGGCACGGCCGGCGGAGATCTCCGAACCGGATCCGTGCCGCCGGAGTTCGAGCCGTGGATCCGCAAAGCAGGAGCCGTGTGCCCAGGCGTGGGTGCTCCCCTGATCGCATCCCAACTCTCCGCCGAGAACGGTTTCCGCTACGGCCCGTCCGCTCCGGTATCGAGCACCGGAGCGTTGGGGCCCGCACAATTCATGCCGGGAACCTGGGCAACGTGGGGCAAGGATTACGACGGAGACGGGCGAGCCGACCCGAACTCCATCGGAGATGCAGTGATCTCACAAGCCCACTTCATGTGCGCCATCAACGGAGATATCACCGCAGCCATCGCCGCGAGAAAAGTGAAGGGCGACCCAACTGCACTGACGATTGCCGCCTACAACGCGGGCCCCGCCGCGGTGCTCGCAGCCGGTGGAATGCCATCCGGCGGTGACTACACCACACAAACACAGCCCTATGTGGCGAAGATTCTGGCCGGCCAAGCGCAGTACACATCCGAAGGTTCCACAGGCCGGTTCGTGCCGACCGGAGCTGACGGAGACAATGTCGTCGAGGCTGCACGCCAGTACCTCGGAACCCCCTACGTCTGGGGCGGCGGAGATATCAACGGCCCCTCCCGAGGAGGATTCGACTGCTCAGGACTGACCAGTTTCGCCTACTTCGCGGGCAAGCACATCACCCTGCCCCGCACATCCGAGGCCCAATGGGGAGTGGGTTCGGAGATCCCGATCGATCAAGCGATGCCCGGTGATCTCGTCTTCGGATCATTCGAGGCGAACGGCCCTGGGCACGTCGGTATCTACATCGGCGGCGGTCAGATGATCCACGCCCCCACCACCGGAGACGTCGTCAAACAAGCTCCACTCATGGCTGGAATGAAAGCCCGGAGGATCTGATGTCCCTTGCCGGCCGACGTCTTATAGCCGTCCTCCTCGTCGTTGTAGCCGTGGTGACCATCGCCTGGTCCTGCAGCTCACCCGCCACCGATGAGCCGGAATCGGCACCGGAGACAACGAGCGCGCCAACCGCGCCGTCGCTACCCGAAATCAACACACAGCCAACCGAGACAACCGCTGTACCCGCTCCGATCAGCAGCGCCGCCACAGACGCGGAGACCGCAATCCGTCAAGCACTGACGACCGCCTTCACCTGGTACCCCAGCACCGACACGAGCTCGACCGACGCGTTTCTACGCGCCCGCCGATGGTTCACCGACAACCTCGCTGCAAAACTCTCCACCCCTGCAACGACCGAGCGAGGCCCCGGTGCCCAGTGGGAACAGTGGAAGAAAGAAGACGCCGAAATCACCGCAACCGTCTCGATCGGCTGCTCCGGATGCCCGGCAGATACCGCCGAGCGCATCTATCGAGTCGCGGAGATAACGCAATCGGCCGTCACCTCGGATGCCACGGTCCCCGTCGACTCCACCACGACCGTGTGGGTATCGGCAGTGCCGACCGCAGCCGGGTGGAGTGTGGACACTCTCGATTTCTGACCCTCGCCGCACATGACCCGGAGAGGGTCGCCGGCCACTGAACCGATCGCCCTGTACAGGCAACATGGAACGCACTATTTCCCGTGATCGGTGCCGCCGTTCATAGCCCTGTCGCGCTACGTGACAACCGGCTTCCGTCGGCCCTTAGCTCGCGGATCCGCGAGGAGGAGCCCCACCCCAGGCCGGTCGGGGTGGCTTGCGTATACCGAATCTCGTGGCAGTCACGCCGACGCTGGGGTTGGCGGATGGACGTTGCCCGAGGGTGCGTAAGAGAGGAATCGAACCGCATCCGATGAGCAGTTGATGAGGCGCCGATGCTGCCGCGAATTGGTGGTTATATGCCCCGGATGTGGGAAGGTCGCTGCAAGCCTTACTCGCTTCGCATCGCCGTTTGCAGCGTACCCCCCATGTCAAGGGGTGTCGAGCGCACATAGCTGTTCCCGCGACGGTCAGTCGCAACACGGAACGCGACTTGCCCGTCCCCAATCGCACCCTCACCGATAGAGCACTGGTGACCGATCGGTGCGCCACTGATGGGGCCATGAACGCATGCGCTGCAGCGCGAGATGAAAGGTTGTCGGAAAAAGATTCACCGCGGCTGTCACAGAAGTCGACGCACCTGGATCTACCTGTTCTCGAGAAGGCACGACGAGACAGGGAGTCCCCATGAGCGCACCGACACGACTACACGTAGCGAGGGCACGTTCGAGGAGCAGTCGATCTACGGCCGGCCCCCTGAGTCCTGTCATCGATCGAGGAGCGCTGCCGAACTTCGCTCGGATCGAGACCCTCAGGCTCGACGATCCCACCAACCGGATCGTGACCCTCGCAACCACCGACGAGGTCTGGTCGCTCGTCGTCGAGTGGAATTCGAGCAACCTGCTCGTCGACACCGAAGACGAACGATTGATCAGACTTGTCGATGCGGCTCTCCGCGCTGCGCACTGCCAGCCTCACGCCGCGTGCCGTTTCACCCTCGACTACAACCCGACCCATCTCAACAACGAAGTCGGCCGACGCAGCGTGGCCTTGACCGCAACGATGCGCCCAACTTCCGGTGACGGGATCCTGATCACGATCACCCGGGATGCATGATGTGCGCGCTACCCAACCCGACTCAGGCACCCCTCGACGGATACCGGTCGCTACGTGATGCACCCTCGCTCGACCCCCAGAACAATCCGTGGATCCGCAACTGTGTGCTCTACGTTGCCGGTGGAGTCGTGTCGGCAGCACTGGGCCCGATCCTGAACCTCGACACAGCGATCGCATGGGGTGGAGCAGCACTCGGCGTCGGCGCGGGCGCGGCCGTCAGCTACAACGGCTATCGCGCCACGATCCGAGCCGAAGAGACCGATCGTGCGATCGAGCAGCTCTGCCGGCTGACCGCGTCACCGCCGACCCGTGATGTCCTGACGGCGACTCGGTGGAGCGGCCAGTGGCCCGGCCGTCCGGGCAGAATCACCGTCCGCTACCAGTCGGCCGCGCTCCTTCTCGACGAACAGTGGGAGCCCCGCGTCGTCGAATTGCTCTCCCAGCAGAGCTGGGGCCGGTACCGGATCCAGAAGCACAACACACGCAAACGCCGTCTCGTTCTCGTCCCGGACACACGGTCCGTCTCCGAGACGCATGTCTCGCCCGAACTCGTCAAAGCCACGCGCACGATTCTCGCGCTGCTAGGGCCGACCGGAAAGATCACCAGACACGAGACGGACCCGAGCACCGGGGATCTTGTAGCTGTCGAAGCCACCCATGAGGTCGGACATCGACTCGAGTCCGAGGGCTATCGGGCCCGAGTACAACGAGTAGTGAGCGTCAATCTGCCCGGTCGGTGGCGTGCTCGCTGGAACCTCGAAACGGACTGGGTGCGTTTCGAGGTGCGCCCGACCTTTCCGAAGAAGCTCTACAACCCGGCCGGCCTCGGCGACGCGGAATCCACGACCGATCTCGGCGACCTCGCGCACTCCGACTACGACTCGGTCGCGATTTCGTACGGCGAGGACGAGGACGGCAACCCCATGGTGTGGCGGCCGGCGATCGACCCACACTTCATGCTCGTCGGTGCATCCGGAACCGGAAAGACCGTCACCGCACACACCCTGCTGACACAGCTCACCGCGCACGGTTGGCCGGTATGGGTCGTCGACGGAAAAGGGGTCGAGTTCTTGGGCTTCCAGGACTGGCCGAATGTACAGATCGTCGCCAGCCACATGGAGCACCAGGTCGCGGTCATCTATCGGTTCTGGAATCTCATGGAAACCCGGTACTCGCTGATCGTCAACGGAGAAGCTACCGAGGCCGACTTTGAGCCCGTCGTTCTGTTCATCGACGAGTACGCCGACTTCCGAGGCAACCTGCTCAACTGGTACTCGAGCATCAAAGGTAAGGGTGATCCCACCAAGCCGAAGACCCTCCAGGAAGTGGCGTCGATCGGACGAAAAGGCCGCACAGCGAAGTGCCACATGGTGCTGGGAACGCAGCGACCCGATGCCGAGTACTTCGGCGGCGACATGCGAGACAACTTTCGCCAGCGCGTATCGATGGGCCGTCTGAGTCCGCAGGGCGCGTTGATGATGTGGGAATCGGCAACCACTGGAGTCGGTATCCCGCGCGGATGTCGTGGGCGGGCGACCAGTGTCAACGACCACAACCAAGCGGTCGAAATTCAGACCTACTTCACTCCCGACCCCCGCAAGACTGAGCCCGGGGCCGACGACGCAGCGGTGCTGGACCGCCTGCGTCCTCTCGAAGTGCGGCACGAGCGGTTGGTGATCCTCGACCCGGATCCCGGCGGCACCGTGGACGGCGACGAAGAGATCCGTTTCCATCACGTCTCCGGCGCGCCCTGGGCGCGCGCGTCGGACCATCCCAATCTCGATCCCGTCGCCAGGCGAAAGACGCGCGCGGACAGTGATTCAGCTCGTCGCGCATCGTCGCCGATGGCAATGCTCAATCTCGACACCCCCACCGTTCGCCAGCCCAAGCCCGACGCGCAGACGCCGAAAGAAAAAGCCGTGTCCGGCGTCCCGGGCTCTCCGATGCACAAGGACCGCCCGCACCTGCAGGTGGTCCCCGACGCCGGTACCGACGTCGACGACTGGGAGGGCTACGGCGAATCCGAAGACACTGCTCCGGTCGACCTCGTTGCCGGCGACCTAGTTCTCCTCGACGAGGACGCCGGGATCTGGGTCGTCGTCGACAACGAACCCGACATCTACGGAGACGAGTCGGGTGACGACATGGTCGGGCTGACCTGGCGTGGCGACGGCGACGACGAGGGGGTGCTCGACATTCCTCTCGACGCGACTGTTCAAGTTCGTCGCCCCCTTGCCCTCGCCACCTGAATCACTCTGCGACACACACGATCAGAAGAGGAACAACCACATGTCCCAACACGGCAACAACAGCAAAGCCCTCTCCGACGACGATCAGATGGCGCTGATCTGGATCGCCCCACTCGCAGCCACCATGGCTCTCGGATCCGCAGGCCTGTGGTGGTCGACGGCAATCGCCTGGCTGGTCGAGCACTCCATTCTGATCGCCAGCGAGGCATCCCCGATGGTGCAGATCCCAGCATCGGACGGTGCCGGGCTCGACGGTCGACGACTGATCATCGCTCTCGCCGTCGTCGTCGCCCTCGGTGCCGTCGCGATCAGCGCCGGCCGCTCGGCCTACTCAGCCCGACAGGCTCGACTGCACCGAGGAGACCGGGGATGAGAACGAAAGCCACCAGTGGTCGCCGCGCAGAACTACGCGCGATCGCGAGCAGAGAATCGTTCACGATGCCGCTCGGTCAGTGTGTCCGAGACAGCAACTGGGCCGCCCGCGAAACGGCGGTCGCAGAGCTGCTGCAGTCACGGATCCCACGTCTCGAACGGCGCCGGAAAGCAACCGTCGCTGCAGCGCATCTCCTCGAATCGTGCGAGACCTGCCCGCTCGCGGCCTTCGTCGCATGCCGCACAAGAGCCGAGGCAGATAGCTATACCGGCGTCGCGGCAGGCGGACTGTACGACCGAGGAACTCTCATCACCGAAGAAAAACGACCCGACGGTCTGGACGCGATGCACTCCCGCGAGGTAGTGTCCCCAACATCTGATGTGCGGTCTGACCAACCGCATCAACTGAAAAGGGATGCACCATGACTGACGTCGACGTGGTTTCGCGTACGCAAAACAATCTTTCCCCCGCACTGTGTGATGCAGTGCCCGATAGCAATACAATGAATCCTGACCGGAATACCGGTTCATGGAGTCGCTCGACGACGTCGAGGGGTGGTTCCTTCGGCCCGACGAGCGACGGCAGTGACGCTGCGCGTGCGCGACGTCGCTCCACTCCCGCGGCGGGATCTAACAGAACATCCCGCCGCGGGAGTGCCTCGTCGGTACCCTCCGGACCCGCCCGCCGCCACCTGCTGTCGTTGCGGCTCGGCGGTATGCCCGACCAAATGATCCTCGATCTCACGAAGCTCAGCCTCAGTGATGTGGAGACAGTCGCCAACCACAAATGCTTCGAGACCACCGCAAGCATCTCGAAAGCTATTCTCGACGTCACCTTCCACCCCACCCGGGGACGGGCGATGACCTTAGGTGTCGGAGCTCAGCGACGGATCCGGGCCCTCGTCGCGATGGGCTACTCGGTGCAAGCGCTGTCCGAACTGACCGGGCTGTCGGTGCCCAAGCTTTCGACGTTGCCATCGGATCAAGTTGTCCCCAGTGAACTCTGGTCCGTCATCAACGACGTCTACGACCAGATCTCCATGACACCCGGCCCCGACGAGCAGGTCCGGAATGCAGCCCGTGAGCAGGGATGGGCGACGCCTCTTGCTTGGGACGATGACGAAATCGACGACCCCCGAGCACGTCCACATTCGCCCCGAGGCATCCGCGGCGTGGACGAGGCGGCCGTCTACCGTCGCCTGTGCGGCGAATGGAGACTGCCGCTCACTCTTGCAGAGCAAGCCGAGATCGTAGGAATTTCGCTCCGTCGGCGGTGGTCAACCGAGCACCTGGCCGACGTACTCGGAATCGATCTCGACTCAGCGGTGAAAAAGAAGGTCCGCTACCGTGCCCGGATGGCCGTGCACGCCGCTCGCTCCGATGGTGAACGAGAAGCCGATGTTGCGTAGCGACTACGTCAGAAGTGTCGTGGTCGCTCTGGCGGCAGGCGTCCTATGGGCCTTGATCGAGGCGTCGTCGGCATCCTGGGCCAGCACTCAGGCATCAACTGCTGCGACTGTCGGCCGCGTCTCGATTGTCGCGATAGCAGTGATCGTCGGGGTAGCTCTGTCGGCCGCGCTGCGGACCACCGTCATCGCGGTGTGTGCACGGGTCGAGATCTCCGTCGACGAGGCGGCGCTGGGGACGAAAATTCCCGTCATCGTCTCCGGTGTCGTGTGGGGCGTCATCTCCGCTTTCGTCAGTACTCCGACGAGTGCGCCGCCGGCGGCAATGCTGTTCTTGGCTCTGGTAGTGCCCTGGATTGCGTGGATCGACCAACGCGTGCAACGGATTCCGACTGCTCTTGCGTATCTGGCCGCCAGCGGAACTGCAGCAATGATCTTGCTCACCGGTGTCGTTCACGGCACCTGGGGCGCGGTCGGTCGCGCCCTTCTGGCCGGCCTGGCCGCCGGCATATTGTTCTTCGCGCTTGCAGTGCTTCTGCGCGGCGGAATCGGTATCGGCGATGCGCGACTGGTGGTCTCGCTCGCGATGGTCCTAGGCTACGTCGGCTGGACATCCCTCGGTGCGGCGCTGGTGTTCTCGATCCTGACGGCTTTCGTCGGAGTGATAGTCGTGCGGGTCCTTCGAGCGATCAGATCCGAGCCTGCACGGTCGCATATCGCGCTGGGCCCGTACCTCGCACTCGGCACCGCGCTCACTCTCGTCGCATCCTGATCCGCCTGCGCGCAGTTGCGTCCTGCTTTTTCTTCCCTCCCCGAACTCGACAGCTCCCGAAGAGGTGATTGCCATCATGGCGAAGACACATCAGACCGCATGGACAGCCATTGCCGCAGCCGTGATGGTCGCTGTGGCGGCCGCGGCTGCCGTGGTGATCACGACGGATCACCACGAGGCCGACACTGCGCCACCACCACCCCAGGTCTTCCACGACGTCATCACCGTTGCGAGCCTTCTCGACGCCCTGCCCGTCGTCGACGATATCGACAGCACGGCCAGGTGGCCCGACGGTCAGCGCTTGGCGGAACTTCTCGTGCGGCCGCCAGGCAGCGATCACGGATGCGACACCAGGAACATCGCATTGGCAGCGGAGCTCGAGGCCGTCACATTCGCTGCCGGAACGGACAATTGCGTTGTGGCACAGGGCGTGTTGAATGATCCATACACCGGTGTCACCGTCGAATTCGATGCAGCATCTGAGAAAGATGCTGCAGCAAGCGATTACGTCTACCCGCTGGACGCGGCGTGGGCGTTGGGTGCTGCTGCATGGGCACCCGAACAGCAGCAACGCTTTGTCAGCGACGTACAGACCAACATCATCGTCGCCAGCGCGCAGGCAGTTGAACATCGAGCCCAACGTGGGCTTTCTCAGTGGCATCCGAGCAACGACGACCTCGCATGTGCATTTGCGGCGAAATATCTTCGTGTGGCGCAGACATACGCCTTGCCCATCACCCGCGGTGATGCTGTCGCGGCCACGCAACTCTGCGGTCTCGGCAACACCGCGGTGACAACTGCGGGCGAGACCGAACCGGCGAACTGACCACACGATCGGCCACACAAATCTCCTCCCCAAGAGGAAATGAAAGTCCCTCGCACACAACATGAAAGAAGGAATCTCATGCCCAAGACCGCCGACCAGGCCGATGCAACCACCCGCGAGATCCTCGGCCCGCAGTTCACCGCAATGCGCAACCTTGTCGAAGCAGCCGAGAACAGCCGGCAGAAGGCCGAAGCAGTCGCCAAAGCGCAGGCCGAACATGTCGACTCGACCGCCGAATTCATCGTGGCCTACGACGCCGCCAAAGCTGCAGGCTTCACCACCGCCCAACTGAAGAAGGGCGGCTACGTCCGGCCATCACTGAAGGGAGTCGCAAAACCGGCCACCAGCAAGAAAGAACCCACGCAGACCCCGCCGGCAGAAACCGCCGCCACCGGCGGCGAACCCCACGGGCACGACAGTGGGCAGCAGAACCATGCCGCACCGGCGTCGGAGGAACACCGGAGTGATCACCACAACGAGCACGGCGAGCACGACGCCATGGCGAGCTGACATGACATCCCGTCGACAACCAGAGGGGGCTGTGCGATGAGCACCGACCGAACCGACGCGATCACCCATATCGAGCTGGCCTGCGACGTCTGCGCGCTGGAACCCAGGGACGGGGGAGCGGGACCGCGGGGCGCATGGTGGGCGGTGGCCATGAAAGATTGCTGCGCCGGCGGACAGCTCATGGCCCACCTCGCGTGCGACGAGCACTTCTTCGATCTGATTTCACAGAAGCTGCCCGGCGTATGCACGAGTTGTGGCCACCTGAGCCGGACCCTGTCCGACGTCGTCGATGTCGCATGGACGATAGGAACCGGAACCGACCTGCCCGGCCGGCCGGGACGATGACCCAAGCTGTCGCACTGCTCGGTGGAGGCGTCCGCCGAGCGTGCACTTGCTGCAGCGCTGTCGAATACTTCGGCGGCGCTGCAGGTCGAGTCGGTACCGCCGCCCCCCGCGGGGCCGCAGTACCGACTCTGTATCCGGGACCGCAAGACCCCCTCCGGGTGAGGTCCGATGTCCTCCGCGCGCCGTAGTCGTAACCGCGTCACCCCAGACGGGGGCGCGTTCGACCCCGATCGAGGATCCAGCGGAGAGCTGGAGAAGAAGCAAGGGGTGGTGCTCCCGCACGCATCCTTCGCCGACCGAGCCGCGAATCGCGAGCATGCCCGCGGCCTCGATACCGACATCGAAGGACTGCCCGGTCTGACACGCGCGCGCCGCGACCTCGAACGCGCCTTCCCCCGCAACACCGCCGCGCCGATCACGAACGAACGAAAAAGACGTTCGCTGCCGGCCGCGATCGAACTCCGTCGAAGCCTCAGCGCCCGCCAGCGCAATGCGCGATCAGCCACCAAAAGGACTGTCGAGCAGAGCGTTCCCCGAGCCCAGCACCGTGCGATGAGCACACTGATCGGAGATCCAGAAAATTGGAAACGCACCAACGACGCATTGTCCGATGTCAACGGTGATGCAGTTCGGCTCGACGACGACCAGCGCCGCCACATCCAGAGAGTCGACCGCGCAATCCAGCGATACGAGCGTGAGTCCGGACGTGGACACCTGGTCTACACCGTTGTGAGCTTGCCCCACGCCGTCATCCATCCATCCGAGCTACCCGAGACCCTCTCACCCGGCTCGGTCATAGCTTTCGACCGCTTCACCGGCGCCCGCCACTCGATCCACGAACTCGACGCACACAGCCATCCGACGGACGCCGTATTCGAGATCCAAACAACACGAGGGCTGTACCTCGGAGCATCGGACAAGGGCGACGACACGAGCCACCTCCTCCCACGGGGCACCCGCTACCGAGTCGTCAACTCGCACTTCGTCCCCTACGAGCGACCAGGTCAGAGGGTCAGGGAAAGGCTCGTCGTGCAACTCGAAGACATCGACACGGACTGACCATCAGCGAAAGGAACAAACAGACATGCCCACCGAAAAGGCCTCACCGCCACCACACCGACGAGAACGCCGCGCACCATGGCAATTTCATCCAGACATCATGCCGCGCGCCGACTTTCGCGCCGTCCAAGCCGAAGACCCCCAGACCGGACCCATCGACGGAGCCATCGACACCGGCGAAGAATCGGAATAGAGACGGTCACTTGTCATGGGCCCTGCGCGATCGGATGCTCTCGTCGAGCCACTCCGCACCATGATGACGGCCACAAAACGTGATACGCGCCCAAAACAAACCTCATCGGTTGCTTCTAACGTAGCCAGGGTGGAGCATACGAGTCATGCCTGTCTCTGAACTTCTGCGCCTCGGCAATGCTCGACCAATCGTCCGATGGGGCGACCCTGTCCTGCACACATCGGCTCGACCGGTGACCGACTTCGGTCCTGATCTGCAAAGTCTGCTTGCCGATATGTTCGCGACCAATACTGCTGCGGACGGTGCCGGCCTCGCCGCTCAGCAGGTAGGCATCGACCTTGCGGTGTTCATCTACGATTGCAGTGACGAGACCGGGACACGGCGAACTGGTGTCGTCTGCAATCCGGTAGTCGAACTCGCCGAAGGAAACGATCGACACCTCATCGATTTCGGTGAAGGATGCTTGTCCCTCCCCGGCGCATACACCGACCTCGCACGGCCAGAGTTCTCTATCTGTCGAGGACAGGACCAGTACGGTAACCAGATCGAACTCAACGCAGGCGGCACGCTCGGGCGTTGTTTCCAACACGAAACCGATCACATCAACGGTATCGTTTTCGGCGACCGCCTCTCGAAGCGCAAACGTAAACAGCTCTATCGTGACCACGAGACGGTCTCTGAGCAGTACAGCAACGATTGGCCAACACGATAGATTCTGCTCCGGAAGCAGTGACCGCTCTGCTCCGCCTACCCACCCGGTGACGTCAAGACCTTCACGAAGCCTGACATTCATCTACACGAAACAGTAGGTCGAACCCTCAACGCATCCATGGCTCGCTATTGCACGGCAACGGACCATATGGTCTTGTATCCTGGGCTAGGGAACAGGAGTTCGGGGAACATATGCCTTACGCAATGGCTGCGGCGTCGCTACGGGCCGCGATTCCAGAGGTAGTGACGGCGTACAGAACCACTTTGCTACGCGAGAATAGTCCCCTCGGGATCAATCCGGGGGTGTGGTCACAGTGCCGCCGCCAAGCACTGGCAATCCTCAACGAGTGCGTAGATGCATTAGGCCTTCCCACGTCTTCGACTACTCGGTCGGCGATTCCAGACGAGTACACCCGGTTGCTCGGCTCGCATCGAGCCCTACAGGCAATACCGGCTTCGGAGTCCGTGCGAGCTGTGGAGATTCTGTGGTCATCCCTTGAGCCTGCAATAGAGCTGGCCGCCAAAGAGGCACCCTTGACACACCGACCTGGGGTCTGGAGACGCATCAACGCCGCTTTTCGCCTTGCTGCCGGTGGCCGCCTTCACACGGGCATGCTCAGCTACGAGGAGACCCGAGGCCATTTGAGGGACAGGCAACTTCGAGTGCTTGAGGCCGCGTCAGACGCATCTTTGACCAACCGGGAGCTTGAAGTCTTGGAGGCTGTGGCGTTCGCGATGACCAACCGGCAGATCGCTCGCACTCTGAATATTTCAGAGCTCACAGTCAAGCGGCATCTGTCCAACGCCTATCTGAAACTTGGGGCGTCGTCCCGTATGGACGCGTTGCACAGGCTATTCGGCAGCCGCATCTAGCGGCCCGCAATTTCATACCGCGCGCACCAGGAGGGTGCCGAGCATCGCGAGGTTTGCTGCGTACTGGGTGGCCATGAAAGCGCGGTACCCGCAGCGCCGTGCCTTCAGGTCATAGTCGTTCGCCCGCGCGCATAGCGCCATCACCCAGAGAGCTCCAGCAGTCAACGGCAATGTTCCGAACAGTGCGAGCGGTGCCCATAGCAGTGAGGCGATCGGTGCGCATACTCCAACGACAGTCGTTCCGAATATGGCCAGCCGCCGTGCAGAGCTGAGTCCACGTTGCGCTGCCAGAGTGCGCCTCCCACCAATGGCGTCCCCGTGGGCATCGGATAGGTCCTTCACGACCGCTCCCACCAACGCCATCCATGTTGCCATCGATGCGCAGAAGACTTGTTCCGTACGCCCAAATCCTCCGCCGCCGGCGGCCGCTCCGGCAGCATAACTTGCCCAGCCGAGGCCGAATATCACTACAGAAGAAGACAAACTCCAACGCTTGGCAGCCAGTGGCGGTGCCGAGTACACCCACCCAAGCGTCAGGAAGGCGAAGGTCCAGCACCACATCTCGCGCCCCGCAACTGCAGCCATCAGCAGGGCTGTGATCGCCGTAGCCACGCTGACCCACCGGGCTGTACGGACTGCCAGTTCCCCCCGCGCAATCGGTCGCTGCGACGCGTTTGCCACATCCTCAAGGACGTCAGTCACACCATTGAACAAGTACGTCGATATCACGACGGCCCACCAGGTCAACGCGCCGGCCGCTAATTGTCCGACACCGACAGGCCCTGCAGTCGCTGATACGCCGGCAATTCCAACCGCGAATCGAAGCAGATAGACACCTTGGACCTGCGGTCTGGCCTCCACGAAGCACAACCATGCATTTCTTGCGGGACTCGACGCGCCCCCAGGACGACCTACCTGTGTGCCGTGCTTGACCGACTCACACCGATACGACCACCCATCTGACACAGCCGGAGCCTAGCTGTCGCAGTGCACGAAGGTTTCTGCCCGGACTTGTCTTCGCTAAAACTACATCCAAAGTTGTAGTTTTCTGAGGTATTACCTACTCCCTTCGTGCCACAAAGGGGACCAACGTATTCGCTGCTAGGCAGACTCGACTGGTACCGAAATGCACAGCAGGCGTACTGCAACTCTCCGAGTAAGCGAGGACCATGAGCAATCCGTTCGACGATGAAGACGGCAGCTATTTCGTTCTCACCAACGAGGAGGGGCAGCACTCTCTCTGGCCGGTCTTTATCGACGTCCCGGCCGGTTGGTCAAGAGTGTTCGGCGAGGCCAAGCGGACTGCTTGTCTGGAGTACGTCGACACCCACTGGACCGATTTGCGCCCCAAGTCACTCGCCATTGCTCAGGCCGAAAACCGCAGCCAGACAACTAATGTCGGACCAACTATGCGGCCGGGAACGACCAATTCGGTTGAGGGCATCCCAGCCGATGCCTACCACAACGAAATTAGGTCGTAGCTCGATGGGAGCACAGTCAGGCTCGTCCGTCGCGGACGTTGTTGGGGTCGGTTTTGGACCCTCCAACCTCGCTCTCGCGATAGCTCTTCAAGAGTCCATCCAGCCCGGACCGGTGCCGGCAAAGTTCAGCATGAAGTTCTACGAGCTCCAGCCTCGTTTCGGCTGGCACCGTGGGATGCTCATGGAGGATGCGACCATGCAGGTCTCTTTTCTCAAAGACCTTGCCACCATGCGCAATCCGATGAGTCGGTATACGTTTGTGTCCTACCTCCGAGAGAAAGAGAGAATTGCTGAGTTCATCAACAGCAAAACTCTCTACCCACTGCGGGTGGAGTTTCATGACTACCTGGAGTGGGCAGCTAGCCAATTTCAGTCAAACGTCTCGTACGGGTCCGAGATCAAAGACATCCGACCAGTAGTCGAGAATGGCGTGGTGGAGTACGTCGATGTAGTCGGCCCAGATGACGTTGTTCAGCGGGCGCGGAACATCGTGATCGGAATGGGTTTGACGCCTCGACTTCCCGATGGTGTCAACAGATCTGAGCGGATCTGGCACAGCTCCCAACTGCTGGGCAGAGCAGCCGCAGTTACATACGTCCCTCAAAATTTTGTCGTCGTGGGCTCTGGCCAAAGTGCCGCCGAAGTTGCTGACTACCTTCATCGGACTTTCCCTCGCGCCAATGTGCACACCGTCCTGTCCCGCTACGGCTACAGCGTCGCCGATGACAGCCCGTATGCGAATGGAATTTTCGATCCGGAGGGAGTTGACCGGTTCTTCTCCGCTCCGACCGACGAGAAGCAGAGGCTCCTCGAATACCACGCCAACACCAATTACTCAGTGGTCGATCTCGATATTTCACAGTCGCTGTATCTCAAGAGCTACCAGGAGAAGGTCCTGGGCAAACAGCGGTTACGGATGATCAACACCTCGCGCGTCACATCCGTCGACGAGGACACAGACGGCGTACGGGTCGAGGTCACATCCTCGGCCACCGGTCTGACCCATACCATCGAAGCAGACGTGATCGTCTACGCCACCGGCTACCGGCCAAGTGACCCGGCACCGCTACTCCAGGGCCTGATGCGCGAATGTAAGCACGACGAGCAGGGACGGCTCAGCGTGGGACGCGACTACCGAGTGACGACGTCGGATGCGGTGCGCGCCGGTATCTATGTGCACGGTGCCAGTACCGAACACAGCCATGGACTTTCTGCTGGTCTCCTGTCCAACACTGCAGTCAGATCCGGTGAAATCGCCCAATCCATTCTCAGGAGATGACCATGTACGTCCCCCGGATCTACAAGGCAAGTGATCGGACATGGCTGCGCCGCGTGGTTGCGCAGTACCCTTTTGCGGCTCTGATCTCAAACGGCCCCAAGGCCTCGTACGCCACCCATTTGCCAGTCATCTGTGCTCCCTGCGCCCCTTCAGAGAGCGAGGACTTAGAAGGATCGACACTGTTTGGGCACATGAACCGGGCCAATCCCCACTGGGACTCGCTCGTCGACGGTGCGGATGCCCAACTTATTTTCACCGGGCCTCATGGGTATGTCACCCCAAGTGTCTACCAACGCGATTCTGTAGCACCGACCTGGAACTACGTCTCGGTACATCTCCGAGGAAAGCTGCAACCTGTTGCCGATTTCGAGGAGACGCTCAAGGTCGTTCAATTGACAGTCAGTACGTACGAGCAGAAATTCGGCAGCGGGTGGGAGATGGACAGTTCGCTGGACCACTACCGAAGGATCGGTCCGGCTGTGGGTGCATTCAGTTTTGAGGTGGAATCGGCGGATGGCATGTTCAAGCTCAGCCAGGAGCAGAACCTCGAGACCAGGCGACGGGTGGCGGACCACTTCAGCGCGAACCACGCCGGGCGAGGCAAAGAACTAGCTTCGTTCATGCGGGAGTACAGCCATGGTGACTACAACAACTTCTGATGAGGACATGTCGGACGCACCGACGGAACCCACGGCCCGGGAGCCTTTTGCGCCAAAAGAGCATTCCGTGCCCGCCATTTGTAAACCTTCAATTTCGCACCGGCTCAGCCATTTCGGCCTGGTCTGTTCATCGGTTTACGGATGCAAGCGGAGTTTATAAATTGTGCTACTGCTCTCACGCACCTTGTCCGCCGCCATTCCGACTCGTCGAGCAGGTCAATCGTTCTACCTTCGGAATGAAGTTGGGATTCCGGGGGATTGCTTCCGGACCAAAATCCGGCAAAAGAGCCGACCGGCGAACGTGACCAAGTCGGTGTCATCGCCAGAGAAAGCCAGAAGGTTGGTAATGGATTACGACGTTGTTGTTGTTGGGGCGCGATGTGCCGGCGCTTCGGTGGCACTGCTGTTAGCCAGACAGGGGCGAAGTGTTCTGCTGGTCGATAGGGCCTCCTTTCCGGCGGACACCATGTCCACGTTGTATATCCAGCACCCTGGGGTCGTGAGACTCGCACAGTGGGGGATGCTCGATGATGTTGTGGCCTCCGGTTGTCCGCCTTTGGGCACTATTAGTCACGATGTGGATGGACTGAGTCTGATCGCTGCTACCCCGGCGAAGGACGGTGTTAATGCCGCTTACGCACCACGGCGGTACATACTCGACGATCTACTCATTCGAGCTGCCGTGTCAGCGGGCGCGGAGTTCTCGGATCGGACGTCGGTCCTAGAATTGATTTGGCACGACGAACGCGTCGCCGGAGTTCGCCTCCGGAGTGGAAATTCGACCACATCGGTGTCTGCTCGATTGGTTATTGGGGCCGACGGTATGCGATCAAAGGTCGCGGAACTTGTTCAGGCACCGATCCTCCGATCGGCACCCATAGCAAGCTGCGTGTACTACACCTTCTGGCAAGGCTTGCGAACAGGATTCGGATTCCATGAGCGAGTCGGCCGCTGGATAGCCCGTATTCCAACACATGACGACCTGACAATTGTGGCAGCTTACCTGCCGCAGAGCGAATTCTCGGTCGTTCGGCGGGACCCGCAGAGGGCGTACTTGTCCGCGATCGAATCGACAGCGCCGGATTTATACGAACAAATTATGGCACTCGACCGAGTGGATCGGTGGTGGGGTACGGGGGACCAACGCAACTATTTCCGTAAATCGCACGGTCCGGGCTGGGCATTGACGGGGGATGCGGCTCACCACCTTGACTCGATCAGCGCCCGCGGCATCACCAATGCGCTGATTCAAGCCGACCTGCTCACCGATTCTATTTCCGGGGTGGATGTCGGGAACTCGGTCGCAGTAGATGAGGCGATGGTGCACTTTGCACTGTCGACAGGAGCTGTTCTAGAGGAGCCGTACATGAGTACTCTCGCCCTGGCGAAGCTTCAACCGACGAAGTCCCGGTTGCGCATGCTGCATGCCATTGCCAATTCGCCCGAACTTACATCTCGGTACTTCGGTTTGGTTTCGGGGGCCATCGGGATGCGCGAATTTATGTCGGCCGAGCTCGTCGACTTGTTGTAGCTTGCTGATGAAATATTTCGGGTCTGAATCTAACGCTGAGGGTGGTCACCCGAGTGGTTCGCAAGGAAGTGTTTTGCTGGGCGCTGAAAGGGTTGAGCATTGATCCCGTTGTCTTTTGCGCAGCGTAGGCTGTGGTTTATCCACCAGTTGGAGGGATTGTCGTCAACTTACAATATTCCTCTGGTCTTACGCCTGACTGGTGAGCTCAGTGTTCATTCGCTGGGCAGGGCAATCGGCGATGTCGTGAGTCGACACGAAAGTTTGCGGACTGTTTTCCCCTCCCATGAGGGTGTGCCGGAGCAGCGT
This sequence comes from Rhodococcus sp. 15-725-2-2b, assembly GCF_002259075.1. Taxonomy (NCBI): domain Bacteria; kingdom Bacillati; phylum Actinomycetota; class Actinomycetes; order Mycobacteriales; family Nocardiaceae; genus Rhodococcus; species Rhodococcus sp. 15-725-2-2b. The sequence continues at coordinate 109,984 of NZ_NPFL01000021.1, forward strand.
GTTCTTGGCTCGGCCGACGCAGACTTCGGCTGGGACGTAGTCGAAGCGTCAGGGTGGTCGACAGACGCGTTGAACGATGCAGTCGCACAGGCAGTGGGATACAAATTCGACCTCAGCTTTGAGATTCCGTTCCGAGCGCAGCTCTTCAGACTATCGGCCGATCAGCATGTATTGGTGCTCCTGATGCATCACATCGCGTCAGACGGCCAGTCCCTCACGCCCCTCGTACGCGACGTCGGGCTGGCGTACAGGGCCCATGTGGGCGTAGAGGTGCCTGCCTGGGTGCCGTTGCCATTGCGATATCGGGATTACACGCTCCGTCAGCGTGAGTCGCTCGGCGACGAGTCCGACCCCGACAGTGCGCTGAGCCGGCACCTCCTTTACTGGAAGAACACGCTAGCCGGATACGAGGGGCGGCTTGAGCTCCCAACCGACCGCCCTTATCCGGTCGTGGCCGACTATCGAGGCAATCGAATCCCCATCGAATGGCCCGTGTCGATGCAAGAGCAGGTGCGACAGTTGGCCCGGGAGCATCGTTCTACCGGCTTCATGGTGATTTCGACGGCGCTGGCGGTGCTGTTGTCCGAACTAAGCGGCACCTCCGATGTCGCTTTCGGTGTTCCAACTACGGGCCGACGTGACGCTGATCTTGCGGAGATGGTCGGTTTCTTCGCCAACACAGTAGTGCTCCGCGTTGATGTGTCTGCCAGTTCGACGTTCCGTCGCCTCTTGCAAAAAGTACGGGACGCGGTTTTGGACGCATTGGCCCACCAGGATGTCCCGTTCGACGCGCTGGTGGATCTCGTCAAACCTGCTCGGTCACAATCGCATCACCCACTGGTCCAGGTCATGCTCGGATGGCAGAACCAGATCTCCACGGAGTTGGACTTGCCGGGGGTGCTGGCAGAGGCGGTACCCACCATTTCTCGACAGGCCCGGATGGACTTGACCTTCAGTCTCCGGGAGCGGTACTCCGAGTTCGGCGAGCCGCAGGGAATCGACGGAGTGGTCGAGTACCGCTCTGATGTCTACGACGCTGCATCGGTCGAGACCATGATCGTCAGGCTTGGGCGAATCATCGCCGAGATGATCGCCGTGATCGACCAGCCAGTCATCTCGATCGACGTACTAGACAGAAACGAACACACTCATCTTGACCGCCTGGGCAATCGTTCTGCGCACTCTCAGACTGCCGCCAGTATATCCATAGCCGAACTGTTTGCAGCACAGGCGAATCGAGCGCCGGAAGCGCACGCCATGGTTTTCGAGGATCAGGTATGGACTTACAGGGAAGTTGACGAGGCCTCCACGCAACTGGCACATCTACTAGCCGTTCGTGGGGTACGCGGAGGAGAAGTTGTTGCTCTCATGCTCCCGCGTTCCAACAAGACAGTAATCGCGATCCTGGCAGTGTTGAAACTGGGCGCAACCTATGTACCCATTGACATCAAGCACCCCGATGAGCGGGTGGCGTTCATCTTGGGCGATGCCGCTCCAGCTGCCCTCGTGACCACTGCCGAACTGACTTGCCGGGTAGACTGTTTTGGTATCGAAGTTGTGGATGTCGACGACGACGCGATTGCCGTGCAGCCGGTTACGGCTCTGCCTGCGCCAGAGGCCGGCCAAGTCGCGTACATCATCTACACCTCCGGTACCACCGGTGTCCCCAAAGGGGTTGCCGTTACCCAGGCGAGCGTCACGCGATTGTTCAGCTCGACGGCTCCGGGGTTCGTGCCGTCCTCAAACCAGGTGTGGTCACTCTTCCACTCCTACGCGTTCGATGTGTCGGTATGGGAGATGTGGGGCGCGCTGCTACACGGTGGCCGACTGGTTGTCGTACCTGGAGAAATTGCCCAGTCCGCCAACGACTTTCATCAACTACTGCGAGACCAGAACGTATCCGTTCTGAGTCAGACACCGTCAGCATTTTATGCTCTGCAGGCAGTCGACATGCGCCGGCCGGGCGAGTCTCGGCTGAGCGGTCTAGAAGCGATTGTCTTCGCAGGCGAAGCTCTCGAACCGTCGAAGTTGCGACCTTGGCTAGATCAGCTGGATTCCTGGCCGCACCTGATCAACATGTACGGCACCACAGAGACCACCGTCCACGCATCGTTCCGGAGGATCGTTTCTTCTGACCTCGACAGCCATGTCAGTCCCGTGGGCGGTCCGCTTGCTGACCTTGCCTTCTTCGTATTGAATACCGGTCTCCGCCGCGTGCCGGTAGGAGTAGTCGGAGAGTTGTATGTGGCAGGTCATGGTGTCGGCCTGGGCTACTTGAAACGCATGGGGCTGACGGCGTCGCGGTTTGTTGCTTCTCCGCTCGGCCCGCCGGGCTCGCGGATGTACCGGACGGGTGACGTAGTGCGGTGGAACCGCGAGGGCGAGCTGGAGTATGTGGGCCGCTCGGACGACCAGGTGAAGATCCGTGGTTTTCGTGTTGAACCGGGTGAGGTCGAGGCTGCTCTTTCCCGTGTCGCGGGGGTGGAGCGCGCCGCGGTCGTGGTGAGGTCTTCGAGTTCGGGCAAGCAGCTGATCGGCTACGTCGTACCTGCGGAGACCGGTCCAAAAGTAAATGGTGCTGTGGTGCGTGGTGATGTGGCCGCGCACCTACCGGAGTACATGGTCCCCACAGTGGTGATGATCGTCGATGACCTACCGCTTACGGTCAACGGCAAGTTAGACAAGCAGGCATTGCCGAATCCAGAGTTCGCAGGCGGATCCTACCGAAATCCGTCGACCTTGGTTGAGGGAATTTTGGCTGAAATCTTTGCGCGTGTGCTGGACCTACCGCGGGTAGGGGTGGACGACTCGTTCTTCGACCTCGGCGGAAATTCGCTATCGGCGATGCGAGTGATCGCGGCCGTGCAGGAGTCGTTTGATTCATCGATCGGCGTGAAGGCGCTCTGGGAAGCCTCAACGGTATCGGGGTTCGCACGGTTGGTGGGTGGATCGCCGGGTGGCGGCGTGGCATGGGTCCCAGTAGCTCGTCCCAAGCGATTGCCGTTGTCGTTCGCTCAGCGTCGGCTGTGGTTCATCCACCAGATGGAAGGGCAGTCGGCGACGTACAACATACCGCTACTGATTCAGATTACCGGTTCTTTGGATGTCTGTGCGCTGCGCGCGGCGATCGCTGATGTTGTGGAGCGGCACGAGAGTCTGCGGACAGTGTTTCCAGCGGTGGCTGGTGTGCCGGAGCAGCGTGTCCTTGCAGCTGAGACTGACTTCGACTGGGACATCATTGACGCCACCACCTGGACGGAACTTCAAATATCCGACGCAGCGCGTGTTCGGGGTCAGCATGCTTTCGACCTAGCCGAAGACCTTCCTTTCCGCGCGGCGCTGTTTGTCGTGTCTGCCACTGACCATCGTCTGGTCGTGGTCATGCACCACATTGCAGTCGACGGGGGGTCACTTCCTCCGCTCCTGCGTGACCTATGGAGCGCCTACGGAGTCCGCGCTGCGGGCGAGTCGCCTTCCTGGTCGCCACTTCCCGTCCAGTACGCCGACTACACGCTTTGGCAACACGCTCTGCTGGGTGACGAAGCGGATTCGCAAAGCGTGCTCGCCGGGCAGTTGAAATTCTGGGAACACGCCCTGAAAGATCTACCCAGCAGGTTGGAGCTTCCCACGGACCGGTCGTACCCGGCGGAGACCGACACGAATGGGGGTCGAGTCGTCGTCGACCTGCCCGCGGATTTCCATGAATTGGCGCAGCGGATCGCGCGGGAACGCAATGCGACGACGTTCATGGTGATGTCGGCGGCGCTTTCGGTGCTGTTGGCGCGTTTGAGCGGGAGCGCGGATGTGGCGTTCGGGGTGCCGACGGCGGGGCGGGGGCGAACCGAGTTTGACGGCATGGTCGGGTTTTTCGTCAACACGCTGGTGTTGCGTACGCGGGTTTCAGCCGAGATGAACTTCGGTGATTTGTTGGAGGAGGTACGGGAGCGGAGCCTGGACGCGTTCGCGAACCAAGATGTGCCGTTCGATGCGCTTGTCGAGCGCCTCAATCCGGTCCGTACGCAGGCTCACCATCCGTTGATCCAAATCCTGTTCGCCTGGCAGAACGACCCGGTCCCCGACATCTCGGTGCCGGGTCTCGACGTGGAGACGGCGTCAGTCGACATCGGAGCCGCTCGAATGGACCTGGCATTCAGCCTGCGCGAGCGGTTCACTGCGGACGGTCAGCCCGATGGGATCAGCGGAATCGTCGAGTACCGCACCGACATCTTCAACGCCGAGACCGTAAAGCGCATGGCGGCTCGGTGGCAGCAGCTATTGATTGCGATGGCGGCGGGCCCGGATCGTCCTTTGGCTTCGTTCGACATCCTGGGTGAGGATGAGCTGACGCAGCTGGACGTACTGGGTAACAGGTCGGCTGTGACGGAGTCCGTTGCTGGCGTGTCGATTCCGGAGTTGTTCGCCGAGCAGGTGAGGGTGCGGCCGGACGTCATAGCGGTGGTGTTCGAGGGTCGGTCGTGGACGTATCAGGAGTTGGACGACACATCGACGCAGTTGGCTCATTTGTTGGCTGGGCGTGGGGTGGGAGTAGAGGACGTTGTTGCACTGTTGCTGCCACGTTCGGAACACACTGTGATAGCCATACTTTCGGTGCTGAAGCTGGGTTCTGCTTACTTGCCGATCGACATCAACACCCCTGACGAGCGCCTGGCATTCGTTCTACAAGACGCTGCGCCGGCCGCGATTTTGACCACGGTGAGCCTCGCTGGTCGCGTCAGTAAGTCCGGGGTCCCACTGATAGATGTCGAGGATCCCAAGGTCGCTGAACAGCCGACGACGACGTTGCCGGTGCCGAATGCTGACCTCCTCGCGTACATCATCTACACCTCAGGAACGACAGGCACACCCAAAGGCGTCTCGGTCACCCACCGCGGCGTCAATGACCTCATCGCTACCCACATCGCGCGCCTCGCCAATGTCGAGGACCCGACCACCGGCACTCTGGAACCCCACCACCACGTATGGACGCTGTTCCATTCATACGCATTCGACTTCGCGGTCTGGGAGATGTGCGGCGCGCTTCTGCACGGGGGACGGCTGGTCGTGGTTCCCGAAGAGGTTGCCTACTCTCCTTCCGATTTCCATAACCTGCTCGTAAACGAAGAAGTAACGGTGCTGACCCAGACACCGTCGGCGTTGGCACGGCTGTCTCCCGAGGGGCTACCGTCGATCGCGCTACTTCTACTCGGGGGAGAGACGTGCCCAGCCCAGCTAATCGAGCGATGGGTGACGCCTGAGCGAGCCGTGATCAATGCTTATGGCCCGACCGAGTGCACCGTCTACGTTTCGATGACCGAACCGCTAGTCCCTACAGGGGCAGTGCCGATCGGTGCCGCTGGCTCCGGCACTGCGTTGTTTGTGTTGGATTCCGGTTTGCGGCGGGTTCCGATCGGTGTGGTTGGTGAGTTGTATGTCGCGGGGCGGGGTGTGGCACGCGGTTATGTGCGACGGCCGGGCTTGACGGCATCGCGATTCGTCGCGTGTCCGCTCGGCCCTTTGGGTTCGCGGATGTATCGCACCGGCGATCTGGTTCGTTGGAATCACGACGGCGAGCTGGAGTATGTGGGTCGCTCTGACGATCAGGTGAAGATTCGTGGTTACCGCATCGAAATCGGTGAGATCGAATCGGTGCTCCGGACGGCCCCCGGAGTAGGACAGGCTGCGGTCGTCGTCCATGAGGACCACCCAGGGTACAAACGGCTGATCGGCTACGTCGTTCCCCACACAGACTGGGCGGGCGAGTTGGATGGCAACCAATTGCGCCGCTTGACCGACGCGTGGCTGCCCGAATATATGTCGCTTGCGGCGGTCGTGGTCCTCGATGCATTGCCCATGACGAGTAACGGCAAGCTTGACAAAAAGAGGCTTCCGGTACCTCAACTAGGACAATCGAACCAATACCGAGCACCGACTACTCCACTCGAGGAGAGCCTGGTTGACATCTACGCGCGCGTACTGAATGTGGAGAAAGTTGGAGTCGACGATTCGTTCTTCGATCTAGGCGGCGACAGCATCTCGTCCATTCAGGTGGTGTCCCGGGCCCGGCAAGTCGGTTTGTACTGCAAGCCCCGCGACATCCTGGTGGAGCGAACCGTGGCACGACTTGCCCACGCTCTCCAGCTCTCGGTCCCGGAGCAGTCTCTCCTTCGGCCGGCTGAGGCTGGGCCCGTCACGGCAACGCCGATCATGCGGTGGCTGGCATCTCTCACGGCACCGACAGACGAGTTCAACCAAACCATGTTGTTCCAGGGGCCGCAGCAGGCGAAGTACAGCGACGTGGTGTTGTTACTACAGGCATTGGTCGATCGGCACGCCATGCTCCGGTTGCAGGTGGACAACGCCCCGACTGAGGACGCGGACAACTGCATCGTCCTACCAACAGGCTCGATCAGCGCAGCCGACTGTGTAACCCCCGTCGTGGACTTCTCCGATACCACGTTTGCCAATGCCTTGAGCCGTCTTGACCCGCGTCGAGGAGCCATGGTGCATGGGCTGTGGGCTGAGCGCACCCGCCAGCTGTTGCTCATCGTCCACCACCTCGCGGTCGACGCGGTCTCCTGGGGAATCATCCAAAGGGATCTCGCAACGGGTTGGCGCTGCCTCACCGAGCGGCGAGAAATTACCCTGGATGCCAGCGGCACCTCGTTCCGTGAGTGGTCAACGATGTTGGCGCAGTACGCTGCCGAGCGGAAAGTCACTGACCAGCTTCCGCATTGGCAGCGCATTGAAGCCGTTGCCACCCTGCTGCCCAGCCCGCACCCGACTCCTGGTATCTGGCGCGATGTGGAGCATCTGTCGGTCAGCATCGACACGGAGCTAACCGAAGTGCTGGTAACCGACGTGACTGCGGCTCTGCACATCAACGTTCAGGATCTGCTGCTCATCGCACTCGGTTCTGCCCTCGCTGAACAGCACCAGCACTTCGACGTCCCTTTCCGCATCGACGTGGAGAGCCACGGACGTCGCGATGAAATCGGCAGTGGGATCGATTTGACCAACACCGTCGGATGGTTCACCGCAAAGCACCCGGTCGCTTTGAACGTCGTACCCATGGACCGTGACACTGTTCTGACCGGGGGCTCGGACATGGGTATCTGGATAAAGGACGCCAAGGAACAGCTGCGTGCCCACCCCGACGGAATCACCTACGGTCTTCTCAAGTATCTAGGCACCAACAATCTGTCTGGCGTAGATCCCGCCATCGGCTTCAACTACCTCGGCCGGCGCAGCGTGAGCCAGCTCGACGCACCCCTCGAAGATTGGCGGATCCTCGGACCGACTGAATCGCCTGATGCTCGACGCTTTGGTTCCCGCTCGATGCTGTTGCCGCACACAGTCGGCATCAATGCAGCCGTGCTAGCCGAAGGTTCGCAGTCAGAACTACACGTGTCCTGGAGTTGGACGAGCACACAGGTGGATCGCTCCTATATCACCGAGCTGTACGCGCGCTGGTATGACGTTCTAGCTGGAATTGCGGCGTACGTGCAGAACGGCGGCGGAGGACTGACTCCCTCCGACGTCCTGCCGGCGGTGGTCAATCAGCGGCAGATCGATCAACTCGCACAAATCGTGGAACCAGCAGACCTTCTCCCGCTGACTCCGCTTCAAACCGGGCTGCTTTTCCATCGCCGTTCCGGCAGTAATGAACCCGTAGAGCTGTACACCGTGCAACTGGGTATCGAGATTGCTGGCGTACTCGACGTGCCGCGCTTGCGCGAGGCCGCTCATACAGTCGTCGGACGCCACCCCAACCTAATGGCTCGGTTCGTCTCCGAGGGTTTCCCCGAGCCGGTGCAGATCATTCCGACACGCCCAGACATACCGTGGACGGTAGTTAACGGCTACGAGTGCGATCAGAGGCTGCTGGATGCAGAGCTCGCCGCCTGCGGCAACCTCGTAGATGAGGCACCGCTACGGATTCTCCTTCATCAGACTGGGACGAATAAGCACACGCTGGTGCTATCCGTCCATCACATCGTGGTGGACGGTTGGTCAATCCAGATTCTGCTCAAAGAGATGTTCGCCGTCTACGAACGGGAGACTCTGGCACCCGCGCCCACCTTCCGAAATTACGTCGAGTGGCTATCCGCCCAGGACTGGAGCGCGGCGCGGCGGCATTGGCAGAAGCTGCTGGCGGGACTTCAAACGCCGACCTTGTTAGATCCAGGAGATCGCTTCACTGATGCGCGATCGCTGTTGCGAGTCGACCTCCCTATCGACGTCACGCGTTCTGTTGAGCAGTTGGCTCGCTCGCAAAACACGACCATGAACATCGTGCTACAGGCCGCCTGGGGCCGTCTGCTGGGCGCATTGACTGGCAGCGGAGACGTCGTCTTCGGCACTACCGTATCGGGGCGGCCAGCAGAACTGTTCGGCAGCGAGTCGGCGGTGGGCATGTTCATCAACACCGTCCCGGTAAGAGCATCCCTGACCGCGACGACGACCACGGCTGAACTGATCGGCATGCTGCGGGACGACTACCACGATGGGCTAGACCACCAGTTCGTGGCCCTGGCCGATATCCAGCGCGCCGCGGGACATCAACAACTGTTCGACACCCTCTTCGTCTACGAGAACTACCCACTGAGGATGTCCGGCGGGCAGCTCGAGACAAACGGACTGAGCGTACGCATAGCCTCAAGTCGCGAGTTCACTCACTATCCAATCGCCTTACAGATCTGGCCCGGTCCACAGCTGAGGGTGCGGCTGGAATACCGCATGGCGGTCCTCGACGAGCGGTTGGCCAAGCAAATCCTGGTATGGCTCCAGACACTATTGATTGCGATGGCGGCGGGCCCGGATCGTCCTTTGGCTTCGTTCGACATCCTGGGTGAGGATGAGCTGACGCAGCTGGACGTACTGGGTAACAGGTCGGCTGTGACGGAGTCCGTTGCTGGCGTGTCGATTCCGGAGTTGTTCGCCGAGCAGGTGAGGGTGCGGCCGGACGTCATAGCGGTGGTGTTCGAGGGTCGGTCGTGGACGTATCAGGAGTTGGACGACACATCGACGCAGTTGGCTCATTTGTTGGCTGGGCGTGGGGTGGGAGTAGAGGACGTTGTTGCACTGTTGCTGCCACGTTCGGAACACACTGTGATAGCCATACTTTCGGTGCTGAAGCTGGGTTCTGCTTACTTGCCGATCGACATCAACACCCCTGACGAGCGCCTGGCATTCGTTCTACAAGACGCCAAACCAGCAGCAATAGTGACAACGGTAGCGCAATTGCACCGGGTCGATGAGAGCAAAGTGGCAGTCGTGACCCTCGGGGGCAGGGTCACCGTCGAACCTCCCACTGTCACCTTTCCATTCCCCCATCCAGAACTGACGGCCTATGTCATCTACACCTCAGGAACGACAGGCACACCCAAAGGCGTCTCGGTCACCCACCAGAACGTGACGCAACTGTTCACCAGACCCGCACGGACGTCCGAATTGTCGCCAGGACAGGTGTGGTCGATGTTCCATTCGTACTCGTTCGATGTGTCGGTGTGGGAGATGTGGGGCGCTCTGCTGCACGGTGGCCGCTTAGTCATAGCCTCTGAGGACACGGCCAACTCTGCCACCGACTTTCATGACCTACTTGTGAACGAAAGTGTTTCGGTTCTGACCCAGACCCCGTCCGCCCTCGGCCGGCTGTCACCGCAGCGGCTGAGCGCATTGAGGACCATTTTTGTGGGGGGTGAGGCGTGCTCGCCCGAACTTGTCGATCGGTGGGCTTCAGGCCGAGAAATGATCAACTCCTACGGTCCTACCGAAAGCACCGTTTACGCCTCTATGAGTGCGCCCATGAAGCCTGGTCATGGAGCTCCTATCGGTACGCCGGTGCCGGGTGATGCGTTGTTTGTGTTGGATTCCGGTTTGCGGCGGGTTCCGATCGGTGTGGTTGGTGAGTTGTATGTCGCGGGGCGGGGTGTGGCACGCGGTTATGTGCGACGGCCGGGCTTGACGGCATCGCGATTCGTCGCGTGTCCGCTCGGCCCTTTGGGTTCGCGGATGTATCGCACCGGCGATCTGGTTCGTTGGAATCACGACGGCGAGCTGGAGTATGTGGGTCGCTCTGACGATCAGGTGAAGATTCGTGGTTACCGCATCGAAATCGGTGAAGTGGAAGCAACACTCGCTGCCTTGACCGGAGTGGAGCGTGCGGCAGTGGTGGCCCGTGATACCGATACCGGCAAGCAGTTGATTGGCTACGTCGTACCTACCGAGGTGTCTGCGGGAATCGATGGTGGGGCGCTGCGCGAACGAGTTGCCGCGCGATTGCCTGCGTACATGGTTCCGGCCGTGGTGATGGTCATCGACGAGTTGCCGTTAACTGTCAACGGCAAGCTGGACAAATGGGCGTTGCCCGAGCCGCAATTCGCCAGCGGCGTTCACAGAGCGCCGTCATCTCCGGTTGAAGAAATTATCTCCGGCATTTTCACGAAGGTTCTCGACCTGCCGCGAGTCAGCGTGGACGACTCCTTCTTCGACCTGGGCGGCAACTCGCTCTCTGCGATGCGTGTCGTAGCCGCCGTGCAGGAAACCTTCGACTGTGAAATCAGCGTCCGTGCACTCATGGAAGCCCCCACCGTAGCGGGCCTGAGCAAACAACTCTTCAACTGGTCCAGTTCCGACGAGATACCTCAGGTCGTGAAGTTGTGCCGAGGGCCAGGGCGTCCACTTTTCTGCATACACCCTGGTGGGGGCGTCAGCTGGGCGTACCGCGCCTTGGGAAGCATCGTGCAGCGCCCAATATTCGCTATTCAGCAAACCGTCGACGGCGAACGTCCGCGTACGGTCCGCGAAATGGCCGGCGAGTATGCCGACCTCGTCCAGTCAGTCCAGCCCGATGGGCCCTACGACCTGCTGGGATGGTCCTTCGGTGGTGTCGTCGCCCACCAGATGGCTACCGTGCTGGAACGGAGAGGGGCGCACGTACGTCGGCTAATACTGTTGGACGCAGCTCTAGTAGAACCCGGTACGACACGCTCGCCAGACGCGGATTTCAATGAGACCGACGTCCTGCGGCATTTCGTGTCCAAGAACGTCGACCTGCCCGATCTGAAAGAATTGACCTCTTACGAGCAGGCCACGGAATGGCTGGAAACTCATTCGTCACTCGGCGCAGCTATTCCGCCAGCTTGGATGATCAGCCACGTCGTTCGCAATCTCCGATTCAATTCTGACCTCTGGCACGGCCACACACCGGACCTATTCGGGGGCGGCGCTGTGGTGTTCCAGGGAAGCGATCACGAACGCGATCCAGGTTATTCAAGAGACTGGACACGTTTTATCGCTCGTCCAGTCACGGAGATCGCAGTGGAGTGCGAACACAACGACATGTTGAGTCCCGATGCGTTGGACGCCTACGGCGACCGGCTGCGTGCAGAACTGGAAGGCGACGATTATGAGTAAACCAGGCGAGTTTCCTTATGAGGCAGGTATTCATCCCAAGGGCTATGTGTCTAGGCCATGGACGATCAGGCAATTGGCTGGGCTTGGCGACGGCGTAGACACCAATAGGCGGTTCCATTATCTCCTCGACCAAGGCGAGACAGGTCTTTCGTTGGCTTTCGACCTGCCCACCCAGCTCGGACTCGACCCGGACGATCCAACGGCTGCCGGTGAGGTCGGTCGCGCCGGGGTCTCGGTGTCCACCGTCGACGACTTGGCCGCAGTGTTCGACGGAATACCGCTGGATCAGGTGTCAGTCTCTTTCACCATCAATGCGACCGCACCGATGATCTTGGCCCTATGGATCGTGGTTGCCGAAGAATCAGGCGTCAACCCTGCGCTATTACGTGGCACTTTGCAGAACGAAATGCTGAAAGAGCACGCGGCTCGCAAGGCGTTCGTGTTCGACTTGGACGACAGCTTCCGCTTCTCGTTAGACGTTATCGAGTACTGCATACGCAACTTGCCCAAGGTCAATCCGGTATCGATCTCGGGTGGACACGCCCGTGAAGCCGGTGCGAGCCGAGCAATGGAAGTGGCGCTCGGCATCGCTGATGCGGAGACGTACTTGCAAGGGATGCTGGAGCGGGGGTTTACCGTCGACGAGGTCGCACCCCGGCTCAGCTTCATCTTTGGGACCCATATGGAGGTTCTTGCCGAGGCGGCCAAGTTCCGTGTCCTACGCAGGATGTATGCCCGCCGCATGGTGGACCTCTTCGGCGCTGCTGACGCGAAGTCGAGCCGCATGCGTGTTCAGGTCAATACTTTCGGCTCCGCTCTCGCCGCCTCCGAACCGCTCAACAACATCGCGCGTACGACCATTCAGGCCGTAGCGGCCGTCCTCGGCGGGGTGCAGTCTCTGCATGTGTGCGGCTTCGACGAGGCCGAACAAACGCCTGGGCAGCTATCGGCACGCATTGCGCTGAGGATTCAGCAGATCATCTTGAAGGAAACCGATCTAGCCAGATACGTCGACCCCCTCGGCGGGTCCGAGGCAATAGCTCGCATCGCCGATGAAATCGAAGCAGAGGCTACGGGGTGGCTAGATGACATCGCTGCCCATGGTGGCTTGTTGGACTGTCTGCGCAGTGGCTGGCTGGAATCGCGCATTGACGACATGGCCTACGCCACCCGCGGCCCCGTCGTCGGCGTCGTCGAAGCCGAGAGTTCCGAAGAAGAGGAGTGGCTCACTGAAAGGCAACTGCGTTCGGGTGTCGTACCGGGCCGCCGCCGTCCCTTCGAGCGCGGGGTTTGTAGCGCAGAACTACGTGCTGTGACCGATGACGTGGCCGCGGGCCGCAATGTCATGAATTCGATGATCGCAGCAGCACGGGCTCGGGCCAGCATCGGCCAAATGCAACGGGCGGTGGCAGAAGGGCTCGAATCGAAATGACCGCATCTAACCGGAGCAGCAGCAGTCCGGGTCAATCCCGTACCCAAACACACTCAAGGGTGCAGCCAACTGACCACTCGGATGGGGAGCAGAGAAATATGAGCAAACAACGGATGGCTACCACTATTACGAGTTTCTGGGAACGGGCTCTCGGCGAAGAAAATCTCACGCTCGATGACAATTTCTTCGATTTGGGCGGTGATTCGCTCACGGCCGCGAAAATCCTTGCCCTTATCCAGCGGGAGTATGGGCTGCAAGCGGAATTGCATCTAATTTTTAACAACCCCACCATCGAAGAATTCGTGGAGGCCGTTGATGAAGAACTAGCAGGGGTAGCGCCGCGGGGAGAAGATGCATGACCGCCCCAAAATTCAAGTCACTGTGGGGAGGTCCGGCGACACCCGATTGTCACTTAACTGGATTTGTTCGCCGTGTCACCCACGATCCGGGGCGTACGGCTGTAGTCGACGCCGATCGTTCGTACACCTACGGAGAACTGGCAGCTTGGGCGCAAACGGTGTCGTCCAACTTGACGCTGGCCGGCGTGAACGTAGGAGACCGGGTTGCGGTATCGCTTCCGCGAGGCGCGGGTGCAGTCGCTGCATTACTCGGGGTGCTGCTGCATGGAGCGACGTACGTCCCGTTGGACCCCGAGTACCCCGTGGAACGGATTCAGTTCATGGTGGATGACTGCGCACCTCGCGCCCTAATCGCCACCACGCGATCACGTGTGAACCACCACGCCCCGCTGGTCGACATCGGGCTGCCCCCCGGAGTAACCCAACCGATCGACCTGCGCGCCGTCGCGTGCGATGCCGCACTTCCGGTCTACATCATCTACACATCCGGATCGACCGGCTGGCCGAAGGGCGTAGCGCTGAACCATCTCCGCATCGACACAATGGTCGATTGGCAAACATCCCACTCACCCCACCCCGAACTACGCACCGCACAGTTCGCCCCGCTAAATTTCGACGTCTCGTTCCAGGAGATATTGGGCACGCTGTGCGGCGGCGGCACGCTTGCGATCATGCCGGAGAAGCTACGCCGTGAACCAGCCCAATTGCTTCGATGGCTCTCCGATCAACGAATCGAGCGGCTGTTCGTCCCATTCGTTGCGTTGCAGATGCTGGCAGTGACGGCCCAGCGGGACATGCTGGCGCAACTGTGCTTGGTCGAGGTAAATACCGCCGGTGAGCAAGTAGTGTGCTCGGAAGATATTCGCGCAATGTTCGCATGTATGCCCGGCTGCCGGCTGGTCAACCACTACGGACAAAGCGAATCCGCCATGGTGACCTCGCACATCCTGGGGCCCGATCCGTATGCCTGGCCCAATCTGCCACCAATCGGCGAACCCCTGCCGGGATGCGAACTACTCATCGCGCCGGAAGTTCCAGAAACTCCGAACATCGGAGAGCTTCTCGTATCCGGAAATCCATTGTCGGATGGATATCTGGGGCGTCCCGAGCTGACAGTGGAGCGCTACGTCAGCATCCTTCCCTCACCAGCCGGTAACACCCGAGCCTTCCGTACCGGTGACCTGGTGGAGCTGACAGACAGCGGCTTGCGCTTCCTATCCCGAATGGACAGCCAGATCAAAGTGCGGGGAATCCGCGTTGATCTCCTAGAAATCGATGCGCAGTTGCTAACAGCTCCCGACTTCGCTGCAGCGGCGACGGTCATGGTGGTGACTAAGTCCGGCCATGCCAGCCTGCGCGCCGCAGTAGTCCTTCGTGAGGGCTGCACCGGCCCAGTCGAGGCCAACGCTCTTAAGCGACTACGCAAGGTACTGCCCGAGGTTTCGGTCCCTGTTTCGGTGACGGAACTGCCCGAACTGCCCAGGACCCCCAGCGGGAAGGTTAATCGTGAGAGAGTCGCTGAGCTCATCGCAGATGACTGCCGGCGGCGTCGCCGACACAGTCAGGGCGGTGACGAATGACCACAATCCTGCACGATAGGCCCGCCGATGCGGGCCAATACGCACTCTGGGCCGAAGCCACGATTGATCCCTCGATTAGTGGCGGCGGATATTTCGTGGCGACCTTTCGCGGTGTACTTGACGAGCATCACCTCGAGGCCGCTGCGCGCGCCGTGCTTGAACGACACGAGCCGCTGCGGTCGGTGCTGCGGCTTGTGCGGGGACAGTTGCGCCAGTGCGTCCTGCCGGCACTTGAGGCATGTTCTTTCGAGCGCGCCACTATCCCATGCGAAGACGGCTCCGAGTCGGCGGCGGTCCGAGAATGGTGCAAGCAGCGCGAACAGGACAAGCGCTGGGACCTAGCCACCGAGGCACCAATTCGTTTCCAACTTCTAACCCATGCTCCCAACCGCTGCTCGATGGTCTTCGAGGCTCATCACGCCGGCTTTGACGGGCGCAGCAAGTTTATTGTCGCCCGCGATTTCTCGAACTATCTGGGGAAACTGAGAATCGGCCATCAAGTGAATCCGACGCCGCTGGCCGCGCCCAGTACGCCCGTTGCCACGGAGGCAGTCACCGCGGAGGCCATCGAATTTTGGCGTACTGCTATCGACAAACGGATGCCCTTGACACTTCCCGAGGGCGGCCGTCTGGGGCAGCGGTCCATTGCTGCCTCGCCGACAATCGAACTGGAGCCCTCAGCGGTTGCCGCCCTTCGCGCGATCGCTCAAAACCTGCAGGTGAGCACATTCACGATGCTTTTCGCAGCGCTCACTCGACAAATGACGGCTTACGACAACATTGATCCGGTGTTGTCTGTGGCTTCGGACGTCAGTGACGAACACACCGGACATGTCGCCGGCTTGCAAACCAACGTGGTCCCCGTATCCATCGAAACCTCCCGCCAGATGGCGACGGAAAAATCCGTTGCCTCGGCCCGCCGGGCGCTCACACACTTGGCTCGCTATCGCCGCGTCCCGTTCGTGGACCTGGTGTCCGGTGTGCCCGGCAGACCCCTCGCTCGGCTCAGTACTGAGCTCGGCCTGTCATTTCCCCGTCCGCCAGCCCAACTTGACCTGGAAATCCCCGGCCTACGTTCGGAGTGGGAGTTTTTCACGCCAAACACAAACGCTGCTTTGGCCAGAACGCTGCAGATCCGTGCGCACTGGCCGCAGTGCCGGGTGCGGCTCGACTATCGCCAGGATCTGATGGGTGCAGCGGAAGCAGAAATATTTCTTGCCGATTTTCGCACTGCTGTCACAGATCTCGCTTCAGACCGAGAAACATCCTTGGTCAGCTCTACGAGCAAAGTCCGGCCCCGAGCAGCCGGCGCGGGGACCCCGTACATCTGTGCTGGCGTCCGCGCGGGGACACTATGTAACGACGACGCTCCCCACCCTCCGCGCTTGATGCCATCGGACGGTGTGAGATTCACCGTGCGTGGCCGGTCGGAACAGTTACTGCCCTGTTGTATAGCGGGCACGATCTGGGTTCATCTCGCCGACGGCCGCGAGGTTTGCACCGACGACTGTGGGTACGTCGCGGCAGACGGCGAGATGCGACACCTAGGACCTCGGGAGGGTCGGTGGATCCGCACCCGAAGCCTCATTGATGCCTCCGCAGTCGCCCGCGTCGCCCGAACCCACACTTGGGTACGAGAGGCGGAAGTGCAGCTGGTGAGGGGCCGTACCGACACCGCGGTGCTCAGTGTGTCTGGACCAACTCGCAATGTCCCGAGCGCACGAGAAATCCGAGCACATCTGCGGACTTTTCTGCACGCCAGTGATCTGCCTGGACGTATCAAAATCACCTGTACCGACACCCTACCGACGAACAAGGATGACAATGAACGAACTCTCTGAAGCTGTAATCGCGGGTGCCTCTCCGGACGTACTTGAGAGCCTTCCCGTCCCACCTGAATACAACGCCGCCTACCTAGATGTAGAAGACATCCAGATTTTCGCCGGCGTCGAGGACAAAGACGTTCGAAAGTCGATTCACCTCGGCAGTGTGCCCATGCCGGAACTTGCTCCTGATGAGGTGTTGGTCGCTGTTATGGCAGCGGCGATGAACTACAACACAATCTGGTCCGCTACCTTCGAGCCGATCCCCACTTTCAACTTCCTGCGGCACTACGCAAAACAGGGCGGCTGGGCCTCTCGTCACGACCAGCCGTACCACGTACTGGGGTCGGACGCAGCCGGGGTGATCGTGCGCGTCGGGGCCGGTGTGCGCAAGTGGAAGGTCGGGGACCATGTCGCCGTAGGGACGGCTCATGTCGATGACCAGGAACCGCTCACCCATCACGACGGCATGCTCGGCCACGAGCAGCGAGCATGGGGGTTTGAGACAAACTTCGGAGGCCTCGCTGACTATGCGGTCGTCCGCGCGAGTCAATTACTACCCAAGGCAGCGCACCTCACCTGGGAAGAGGCTGCCAGCAACCCATTGTGCGCGGGAACGGCCTACCGGATGCTCGTCAGCGAGCGCGGTGCCAACATGCGTCAAGGCGATGTAGTCCTCATTTGGGGCGCGGCGGGTGGCCTCGGTGGCTACGCCGTGCAATTCGTCCGCAACGGCGGCGGCATACCAATCGGCATAGTCAGCTCGGACGCAAAAGCCGAGGTCGCCCGCAAGCTTGGCTGTGAGCTGGTCATCGATCGGCGCGAGATCGGTGAGATTTCCGCTGACCCGGACGCCACCGTCGCGGCAGGAAAACTGCTGGGCAAGATCATCAGGCGAGAGATCGGAGAGGATCCGAACATCGTCTTCGAGCACGTTGGCCGCGAGACCTTCGGCCTCTCGGTATTCGTGGCCCGCCGCGGCGGCACAATCGTCACCTGTGGATCGAGCACGGGTTACCAACACACGTTCGACAACCGCTACTTGTGGATGCGCCTGAAAAGAATAGTAGGCAGCCACGGGGCGAATTTGTACGAGCAGTGGCAGACGAACCGCCTCATCCAGCGCGGCCAAGTGCAACCTATGTTGTCTGAAGTGCACCCGTTTCAAGAGACACCAGAAGCCGCACGCAGGATTCAACTAAACGAGCACCTCGGCAAAGTTGGCATACTTTGCCTAGCACCCTCGAGTGGGCTCGGTGTCACCGACGTCGACCTGCGTTCCCGGATCGGCGAGGCGCGGATCACACCGCTGGTGACGGCATGACAGCTCCGAACCCGAGCTTCGACGCAGGAAAGGCCGAAGGCCGCGTGCATCGTGTCCGAGTGGTGGTTGCCAAACCTGGGCTGGATGGCCACGATCGCGGTGCCAAAGTGGTGGCGCGCGCACTTCGTGATGCCGGCATGGAAGTTATCTACACCGGATTGCGTCAGACACCCGAGCAAATCGTCCGCACCACTTTGGAAGAGGGTGCCGACGCTGTCGGTCTGTCACTGCTATCGGGCGCTCACATGGAACTGGTACCCCGCGTAATCGAGCTGTTGGCCGAGAATAACGCGATGGAGATACCCATCTTCTGTGGCGGCGTCATTCCACCTGGAGACGCACGCAAGCTCGCTGAAATGGGAGTGCTCCGGGTCTTTACCTCTCGGGATTCCCTTCAGGAGATCACCCGTTGGGCACAAACGAACCTACATCCGCTCAAGGAGACGGAGTGACGAGGCACCAGAACTGTCAGACCTTGGAGTCTGCACGGCAAGGCAATATCAGGGCGCTGGCGCAACTAATGACTCGCGCGGAGAACTACGCCATCACTGAGGTTGACGTCATCTCTCCGGCTGCACCGGACCACCCCCGAACCGCCTGTACGGTGATTGGCTTGACAGGTCCTCCTGGTGTCGGAAAGTCGACGTTGATTTCATGTCTTATCGCCGAGTACCGCAAGCGGGGTCAGCGCGTGGCAGTGCTCTGCTTTGATCCGTCATCGCCGATAACCGGCGGTGCGCTCCTCGGTGACCGCATCCGTATGCAGGAGCACTCAGATGATCCCGGAGTTTTCATTCGGTCAGTGTCCAGTCGTGGCCATCTCGGAGGACTTTCGGCCACGGCCAGGACAATGATCGCGATCCTGTCTGAGATCGAATTTGACAGGATCTTGATCGAGACGGTCGGAACCGGGCAGTCAGAGGTGGAAATCGCATCAATCGCGGACGACACCATCGTTGTTCTAGCGCCTGGAGCAGGTGACGGCATCCAAATGGCCAAGGCTGGTGTTCTGGAAATCGCCGACCTCTACGTCGTAAACAAGGCAGATCAGAACGGAGTCCACGCAGTACTTCGCGAACTCCAGGCCGTGATCGAGCTTGGTCAACGCGACGTCCCCATTGTGACGACTACCGCCAGCCGTCAAGAAGGGGCCGCCGAGGTAGTTAGAGCCCTTGAGGCCAAGCGAAAATCTCCTATGACGTAGAGCTGGAGCAGATCGTTCCTCCAGTCATTACCTCTGCCGCGCTTTGCAAAGCAGCGAAGCTTTGGGCCACCGTTAGGTGATCGAAGTCTGCGACATCGACGGGGACACCTGCATGGCACGAAATCACCTGCGCAGCGGCTTGAACTGGGCCCGAGTCAAGGGTTGGGCTGAATTTGACGACCTAGGCAACCAAGCAAAGTAGGGACTGTTGGCAGAGTTCAGATTGACTGATCTTGTAAATATCAGTCAGACAAGCGGATTCGGTCATGTCAGCATGTTGCATAGCGAGCAGTTATGCGGTGGACTGTAGGCATGCTGACTCGAATTGACCATATCGGGATTGTTTGTTTCGACCTCGACAAAACCGTCGAATTCTACAGTGCCACCTATGGATTCGAGGTTACTCACCTGGAATCGAACGAGGAGGAGGGTATCCGTGAAGCGATGTTGAAGATCAACGAGACCCCGGACGGTTACGCCTCGTACCTCCAGCTGCTGGGCTCGACCCGGGACGACTCAGTAGTAGGCAAGTGGCTGGCCAAGAACGGAGAAGGCGTCCACCACATCGCATTCGGCACGAACGACGTGAGTGGCGAAACAGAAGCCATACGGAGTAAGGGCGTCCGGGCACTCTACGACGAGCCGAGACAAGGTTCAATGGGGTCCCGAATCAACTTCCTGCACCCAAAGGATTGCCACGGGGTCTTGACTGAACTCGTCACCGCCGCAACACCAGACTCCGAATGACAACTGCCAGTTAATGTTGCGATGGTCCATATCGTCAGAGTGTTGATGCGGATTTGTGCCATGGAGTGGTAGACGAGGGGGCGGGATGGGAAAATTGGCGCGGCGTTCGGATAGAAGAGGGCAGAAGCCTCGGAATGCGAAGGGCACTCGGGTTCGCCGTGATGGATTCGACGGTGAGTTCGTTCCAGGGCAACAATTTTCGGTCGACATGCGTATCCGCCGGCAGGCCGCCGAGGTCCTGGAAGCAAAGGTCACCGCGGCGCGGTGGCCCCTTGTGCTCGAGGCCATCGAGGCCGCAGCCTGGCCGGTGGAGACCTACCTGGGAAAATTCCTTAAGGGCGGCTACGACGTCATCCGGTTTCGGTCCGACCCGACCGACGTGGGCGAGATGCTCCACAGGTTGTCCCGGATGACGAAGCTGCCGGTCGAAGTTGTCGCGCGGGAGCCCCACAAGCACTTGCCCTTCTGGCTCGATGACGAACCGGAATCGCACGATGTCGGCCTGCAGCCCTTCCGTTGGTTCCAGATGCTCTACTACAGCCACTTCCTTCTGCGCGCGTCGACGGCGGACCGGTATGCCTACTATGCGACGCCGGAGATGACTGCGTTGATCGAGGCCGGCCAGAGTGCCGATCGAGACCATGATGTTGCTGTGACCGTGGCAGATCTTCCCTCGAGCAGAGGAGTTCTCTATCTCGCTCCAGCGGATGGAGTGCCCGACCACGGGCGGGTCCTGGTGTGGAACGAGACAGGTCGCGACAGTGGAAGTGGAACCGATGTTCTCCTGATGGCCATGCTTACCGTTCCTGCTTTGCGGTGGTGGTTGGCGCGGGCCGACGGGGCAATTCCTACTGACGGAAACCGGTTGTACCGCGTCGTCAACGACTACCTACCGGTGTTTCCTTTCGCCGAGGTCCAGCTCAGCCCAGCCGAATCCGATGCTGCGCCCAGTGCACCGAACCGATCAGGAGGCGCGGGTTTCACGGACGTCGGTCCCGACGAACCTGCGCATTCCGTGACCGCCATGAATGACCTGGATTACGTTGCGCGAACGTTCTTCTCGATGGTGAACATGCTGCGAGGCAACAAGTTCGTGGAGTCCACCCGCCAGCAGTCGGCGCGCATGCGAGACAACGACGGCGTAGTCAAGCGGATGCGTGAGGTGACGTATTTGTCGTACCGGCAGCCGCGGCCTGCATCCAGTGCTTCATCGTCGGAAGGATCTGGCAAGCTCTCGCACCGCCACGTCGTTCGGGGGCATTGGCGTCGGCATTGGTATCCATCGCAGAAGCGTCATCTACCCATGTGGATCGATGAGCATTTGCAGGGGCCCGCGGATGCCCCGATTGTCGTCAAGAGCAAGGTGACTGTGGTGCGCCCGCCTGCGGAGAATGAGAGTGTTGAATGACCAACGACCGTAGTTTCGATCCGGACGCCGATCACGGCCAGGCGGGCTGGGTGACTCTGCCCAGTGGACAGCGTGCTTACCGCTACCACGGCTCGGACGACCTGATCTACGACGCAGCAACCGCCCCCGAGGCCGACGCGTCGAACTAGACGTAGATCGGAACCCCGCGGCGCAGGCTCGAGAAGACCGATGCACCGTCATGCCGGAAAGAACGACGCAGCTCGTCCAGTCATTCACATGAATGACTGTTGCCTGGGAACCACAAAGCAGCGCTGTGCGTCCAACACAGCATGGACGACGACGAGTGCGCAGCCATCCGTGACGAGGGGCGCGACCCCAGCGACCCGGCCGTCGTAAGCGCCCTCGACCAGGTGAAACGAACGCTTCACCTATACCGGCATCTCGCCTGGACCTTCACGGCAGACGACCTCGACACTCACACCCTCCACCGCTGAACGCGCCCACCTGCACGTTCGACAATCGAACATGCGTTCGATACGGTGTGGTGGTTCCTACCGGCGCGCGAAAGGTCGATCCACATGGCCACCGTCGACGCAATCGGGGACCTCACCGGCTTGGGCAAGGCCGAACAGCTCGCCGCGCTCCGACGCAGCATGGCCGCGATCCCCGGACGACGTGTCCACGCACCCATCGAGCCCGTCGACGCATCCCTGTTCGCCCCATCTCAGCCAACGGCCCCGCCCGCCGACGAACAGACCCTCAGCGGCCCTGTGCGTTCACAGACCCTGCGCACCATCCCCGTGCCCACGCCACTGTCGGAACTCCTCCCACGCGGTGCGCTGGCCCGCGGAACGGCCATCTCGATTACCGGTGCCGGATCGATCCTCGTCGGTCTCGTCGCTACAGCCAGCGCGGCCGGCCACCACGTCGCATTGATCGGGCAGTCGAAGTTCGGACTCCTCGCCGTCCACGAGCAGGGCGGCGACCTGTCGAAAATCCACCTGATCGACCCAGGCCAAGCAGACCCCCTCGACGCTGCGAGCATCTGTATCGAGGGCCTCGATCTGGTCGTGACGACCGTGCACGGACGCGATGTTCCGCCAACCCGGGCGCGTGCCCTGTTGGCCCGAAACCGTACGCACGCAGGAATTCTCGCGATCACGAACGGACGCATGCCCGGTCTCGACCTGGCAATCTCCTCGCGGCCTGTCGCGTACGGCGGAATCGAGCAGGGCAGGGGCCGTATCCGGTCGATCACCCTCGAGACCACCGTGCACGGGCGCGGTATCGCCGAGCGCACCGGCCGCTACACCCTCACCGCGCCCACGTTCGGCGAACAGGGCCTGCGGTGGACCCCGACCAGCGTCGACGCGGCCGTCCTGCACCGGCCACACGGTCTGGCGGTCGCGCAGTGAGCCCCGAGATGTACGAGAACTGGCCCGTCACTTTCGATCCGCCCACACGCCTCGTTGTCGATCCCCCTCAGAGAGTCTTGGTCAGCGTCGCGCTCACCGTGGCTGGCTCGTCTGGAGGATCCTTCCGTGACGGGGTGCCGCTCAAAGTCCGGTCCGAAGTTCTCTAGCCAGTGAAGTGTTGTTGCAATCAGTTGATTGATTTCTGGTCGCCGCTGTCCCCTGAGGATTACTACTTTACGAATCTTAAAGTAGCGGTTAGGCTCGTGGGAGATCAGCTAGGGAGGCAAAAATGTCCGAGCAATTCGACTCAGCGCGAGCGCTGTTCGAGTCCGAGCAGGCTTCACGCCGAATCGGCAGCCATCACCGCAGTGCCTCATCCCGTGGGCGTTCACTTACGCTCTCGTCGGTGGCAGTGGTGGTCGCGGCGGCTGGTTATGCAGTAATGGGGTTCGTCGAGCCTGGCTGGGTCTGGTTGCCCGCCGCTGTAGCGATTCTGGCGATATGCGCGATTCTGTTGATAGGCAAGTCGATTGGTGTCCCATTGCCACCGGGACGGGACTCCTCCGGGTCGACCACCGTCGGAACGGTGTTGATCGGCGTCGCCACGATCGCTCTTTGTATAGCGCCCCATGGCTTGATACTGGCGGTCGCATCCGGTGCGTTGGTACTGGCCGGCGCAGGTATCGTCGCCGTCGTCCCGGTGTTGGTGTCGGTGCGCGGAGTGCGAACGTCGTGACGGTCGATCATCCACGGCACCAACTCGATCGAGCACTGACCCAGCCGATTCGACTGTCGATTCTGGCGGCTGCGTCGAGGGAAGGTGTGGCTGCGGTGGAGTTCAAGATCCTCGCATCGGCACTTCAGATCAGTGATTCTCTACTTTCTCAACATGTGTCAGCTCTCGAAGCGGCCGGGTACGTTGCGGTAGAGAAGGGTCGAACCGCTCGGTACTCGCGCACATGGATACGGGCCACCGACCGCGGACGTACCGCGCTCGGTGAACACATGCAAGCCCTGCAGGACATCATCAAGTTCGTACCGGAAGGTGAGCAACCCACATGACTTCTCCCGTCGACACCATTACTGCAACTGTCTCTGTGAAGCCAGCGTGGGTGAATACGTGGTTTCACGCGTTGTTCACCAAACCTGGCCTCGAAGTCGATGGGCGCGGCCACGAATTGAACTGGGGCACCAACGACGTCGAGATCCCGTCTACCGCCAACCGAATCGGCGTCTACTTTCACTACCGAGGTCGGCCCGCGCAGCGCCTCGCATTGAGCGAAAAGCTACTCGACCATCGAATCGGTAGTCGCATCACTGCACGCCTGGGAGTGCGAAACTCTGCACAGTTCAACATCATCGAGCCGTAGAAATCCCAATAGCGAGGTTTCACGTCAGTCGTCCCATTCGGATCGTTTGTCTCGTTAATTAGTCCTTCGTAAAGGTTTACACCCGCCTGTCTCGTCGTTAGTATCAGCTTGTTCGGTTTGTTTTGTTCGCCGACGGACTGTCCATCGGCGAACCGGCCAGGCGACCCGCATGTGCCGTTGCTGCGTAGGCATGGTGGGGAAATCGGTGCGCGATAGCAGTTGCGTGGAGCTGCGTAGTCGGCACGGTCTGGGGTGGTCCACGCGGTCATCGGCGTGGCAAATCGAGCGCTCGAGTCGGCGAACCCGTCGATCGAAGCCGCCTCGGCGTCGCCCGCCGGTATAGGGGTCTCGTCGAAACACACCCTTCGAGGATGAATTGTGTTCCCACGTAAAGTTAAAGTCGCCGCCGCTATTGCCGCCCCGCTGGTGGTCCTGAGTCTCGGGGCAGTAGGGACTGCTCAGGCCTTGACCGTTCACGACGCGCCGGTGCAGGCCGCATCGGCGACCGGTCCGAAGCAGGATAAATACACCGACCAGGACGTGGTGGGGCTACTCGCGCTCGCCAGCGGCCGTGCGGCGCAGGACCATCCGGACGTCGCCGCCAAATTCAAGGTCGAAGGAGCACCTACCGCCACTGACGAACAGATCGGCCAACTCACCGATGCCCTGGTCTCTGTCGATCCGAACTTCCACTCCTCGGTGACCCACGCCGTTCAGGCGAACGATCCCTACCAGGCTCAGAAGGGTATCGACACCATCTCGGCTGATCTGAAGACGTTGGCCGCGCAAAGTGGCGCGAGTGAGTCCGGCGGAGATGTCCATACCGACGGATTTTTCTACCACGACTCCAACATCGCTGTAGAGATCAATGTGGCCGGCGTCCTCAACGCAGTCGGGTACGCCAACGTCGCAGCTGCGACCGAAGTAGGGGTCGTGCTCTACGTCGTCCCCGATGCGATCTCCTACGGCTTCGACCTGAATCGAAAGGGCGACTTCGAGCGAACCGAGACTGCTGCGTTGGTGACCTCAGCGCTCTGAGACCCGTCAACGCTTTCGCCCCTGGGTGCGTTGCCTCGATCCCGCTTCGATCCGTGCACCGCACCCAGGGGTGGTCGACCCATCCGATCAGCCACGTCCGAGCATGAGAGCCCGCCATGACAGACGTTCGACCCGAGCTGCACCAGATCGACGAGGCAACAGCGAGCACAATCGAGGCCGGTCGCGGCGAGTACTCGACTTCTATTGGGGCGCAACGTCGGCCACCGAAGGTGCTGATTGTTCTGCTCTTCGTGGTCGCCGCGGCAGTAGTAGTCGGCGGTTTCGCCTTCGCCATAGTCTTCACACTGCCCAGCAACGTCTTGTTCACACGCGACGGCGATCACCCCGTCCGGACGGCGTTCAACGCATTGGATCCACAGGACTGGGCATTCTTCACCCGCGATCCGGAAGGAACCCAGGTCGGTGCCTACACCGTCGACAGTGCCGATGCTGTCTACAGCCTGATGAAGACCCCACAGGGAGCGGTGACCAACCTCTACGGGCTATCGCGCACCCAACGGGCGCAAGGCCCCGAACTCGGGTTCCTCAACGCCGCCGTCCGAACCTGGTTGCCCTGCGACGACCCAACGGCCACATGCATTGTCACCGCTGCCGAGTCTGTTCCGGACGAGGTGACGAGCAACTCACCGATACCGACCGTCTGTGGAGACGTCGTCCTGACCGAAGAGCACACCACACCCTGGAGCTTCCGACGTCTCACGGACGAATATCGGAAAGTCACCGCAACCGCGCACCTGAATGTGCAGTGCTCATGATGACCACCGCTCGGCTCGAGACCGCAGGCACCATCAACGACACAGTGGAGTACGTCTACCGAAAAGTCTCCGAGCACGATCCTCGCAACAGGTGGTTCGGGACCGGCCGCACCGTCCTGGCGCTAGCTCAGCTGTCGATCCTGCTCTTCACCACCCCAGCTGCGTTGATGGTGCCGGTGATCGGACAGAACGATGCTCCGCATTGCGCCGGAGTGCAGAGCGCATCTCTGTACTGCCTCGGACACGACGCCATCCCACTGGAGTGGCGACACTGGGGCATGGCCGCAATCCTGCTGCTGGTGGCCACAGGGTGGCGTCCCCGAGTGACCGCACTCCCACATGCCTGGGTCGCCTACTCGATCGCCGGCAGCATCGCACTGCCCGACGGTGGCGAATCGGTCGTGCGCATCGTCTGCATCCTGATCGTCCCCCTTGCCCTCCTCGACGACAGAGGCTGGCATTGGCAACACCCCACCACCGAACCCAACCGGTGGATTCAACCCCTCTCGTACGCATGCCTGCTCGCGCTGCGACTGCAGCTGGCCTTCATCTACTTCGACAGTGCGATCAGCAAGTTCGGTGTCTCGGACTGGGTCAACGGGACCGCCGAGTACTATTTCCTGCGCGACAACGCATTCGGAGCAAGCTACCCACTCGAACCGATGCTGATCTGGACCTCGAACATACCGGCATTGGTGATCTCGATGACCTGGGGAGCACTGGTCATCGAACTGCTGATCGGAATCCTGTTTCTAGGCACGAGACGATGGCGCAAAGTGGGCCTGACACTCGACATCGTGCTACACGTCGGGATCATCGCGACCATGGGACTGTGGAGCTTCTCCACGATCATGATCGGATCCGCGATCATCGCCGCGATGCCCACCCGCCGGCGCACCACATTCTCGACGGACGGCACACGATCAACCCTCGACGTGAGCGAGCTCGATCGCGACCGAAGCCGCCGCCCCGATGTCACAGACCCCATCACCGCTACAGCGGGCCCTCCCGAAGCCATCGGGTCGGACGAGCGATGACGACCCAATCCACTCACCACGCCAGCCGCGACACGCGCCATCAGTGGCTGTTGATCGACACCCTCGGACCGCACGAACACACCGTGGTGGGAGTGGGCGACACCTCACGCCGGGCAACTCCACTACAGAAGTTTCTCCGCGGTTCCCACCGCACCGCGGCACTCGATGCGGTCCGCTCGGCATCCGATACGGGACGACGTCACGACGTCACGGCCGGCCGCAAGAGGGTGACCGCCGAGCCGATCCTCGATCACCGCGGTCGTACACGAGCTGTGTGGCTGCTCATTTCACCTGTCGAGGAGGCATCTGCAGCTCCGCCGTCCGCTCACGCCTTCGAATGGAATCTCACGCGAGGAACCGCAATCACGATGGCAGCGCCCCACCACGGCCGACAGCGTACTGTTGCCGACGCCATCGAGCCACATGATCTCGGCGTCGACGCCGCCCCAGCTCTGGGACACCTCGTGGCCGCACACGCCGACACAGCAGTGCAACTGACCACAGTGAAGGCCACTGCAGACCATGCGCAGCGCCGAGTGAACGTGACCGGTCGCATTCGCCTCGACCGCGCGACAGGAGACCGTGTGTTCCACGGCCTCTCGCACGACCTCGGACCCTCCCCGCTGCCACCCCAGAGCGCCGCTACTCACTTGTCGGACCTCATCGTTCACTCGCTCTTACGTCCCCAAGAACACCTTGCGATCGTCGATCCCGCCACGCTGATGTTGCTGGTTTGGCACACCGCACCGCCGCCCGGACTGGCGTGGAGAAGCATCGCCACTAAAGCGCGGCCCGTCATACACCCCGAAGACCTGCCGTGCGCACGACTTCTGGCGACAGCCGTACAACAACCTGCGGCCACTGCTCGAACGCCAGAGACAATTCGGTTGCTCCACGAAACCGGCCACTACGAGAAGTACGAAATCAGAGCTGCCCCATTGCCTCTGGGTGCGAAAGCGCGCGCAGCATTGGTCACCGTACGCAGAGTGGGTGAGGTCGGAGCCGGTAGCTCCGCAGATGTCGTGTTATACGACAACACCTTTCCGACCGCGGCATACTGTTCGCCGTGACCTTGAACGACGTCGATGAGGTTCTCTCAGGCCGTCGGCCACGGCGGTATCGAGCAGGGAGGGGCCGTATCTGGTCGATTACCATCGAAACCACCGTTCACGGACGCGGCATCACACAGCGCACCCACGTTTCGGCGAGCAGATTACTGCGCTGCAGGCCCGCCGGCGCGGACATGTCTGTCGCCCACCGGCCGCACAGGCGAGCGGTCGTGCATTTGACCAGCGAACTGTGAGAGAACTGGCCCGTGACCTTCGAGCCACTTAGCTCTATTCGACCCGCTTCAGCAACAGCGACGGACAGGCGAGAGATCGGAAGGTCTCGCGATGGACGTCAAGGCCCCTGGGCTTCTTCACGCATGGGCGAAAACTGGACGGGGACAGTGGATTTGCTGCCTAAGTTTCAAAATTCCGATCGGCAACGGCAAGGGGTACCTTCAGCTCGATCACCAATGGTGCCCCGCCGACGCCGCCCAGCCCGTCGAGTAGCTACCGGAGCGGGGTGTTCGGGCTGGCCGATCAGTCTTGTTCTGTAATCGGTGTTTTCCGATGGGCAAGTGCGTTACTCATCAACGCATCCATCCATTCCCGTGTCATGTCCAAGCCTGAGTGGTTTTCCAGCAGTTCAGCTGCGGTAGCCGCCACCTTCTGTGAGAAGAGAGCCAGAATGCTGATTGACTCGTGCGCCACCAGAGTCGTCACCACATTCAGTGCGTCACCACGCGCTCGCTGCAAGGCGTACGGCTCGTCCGCGTCGAGCTGCAAGTCCTTCAGGAGCTCTCTAGCGCCTTCCCAATTAGGCTTTTTGTGGGCGTGCGCGTACGCGCCCAACACTCGATTCCAAGCCGACAGTCGACCCCACCCGGCGGCCTCTATCCACCGCTGAGGCTTGTTGTGCACGGATTCTTCAAGGCGCTCCGCTTTCGCCGGTTTCGTCCGGTGGACCCTGGATCGAGCGATTTGCTCTAGCGTGCATCGAAGCGAAGCCATCGCCCGGTCGTCGTCTTCCAACCACAACCAGTATGCGGACCGCAACGTCGACGACACCAGAGCCAGGGGAGTCGATGCTGCTGGTATCAGAGGACCGTTGCGTGTCCACAGAGCAGCAAGAGCCGCCAACTCGGCAACCACGATGTAGTTCGTCCCGCGCGAGGCCACCGAGTCAATGTTGAAATCGTCGCCTAGTTCGTCTCGCTCGGCGGCGAGGGCTCGTAGCGCAAACGATGCACTCGCCTGGCGATGAGCGCCGAAGGCTAACGTCGCAAGCTCGTCGTCCCGATACAAGCGACCTGCGGGCCGATGATTCCAGGCCAGCGACTCGTACGTGGATCGTTGATCGTCTAGGTAGCGAACAAACACCGGCAAGAGGCCTTCATCGGGCGACAATGGCATGACGGTAGGCAATCTCGGCAGTACGAACGATGACGAATACGGGAGGGCATCGTCTGGTGGTTCTTCACCCGCGACGTCAGCCGAAGGCCGTACGGCAAGGTTGATACTTGCTATCAACGTCACGGCGTCCTCGGGATCGCCCTGCCGATACAGGCCAGCAGCCGTCATGTATTGAATCTGGGTAAGGCTCAAGCTCAACGCATCCGCTATGCAGTCCACCGCGCCGTATACGACACTTGGTACATCGAATCTGCTCAGGAGCGCGGCCGACTCCCACCACATGGCTTCCTCGAAGAGTCGCGCATGCATTATTTCGCTGAGAACGCCGTAGACGACGGCTGGGCATACTTCACGTCCGTTCGCCAGGACGACGTGCTTATGAGGCGCGGTTGGCTCCTCTGTGCTTGCGGAGCTGTCGTCGCCCTCGATATCTTGCGCAGTAGTCGGGTCTGCGTCGCCCTCGATGTTGGATGATTCCGGCGGTGCGCCAGGATTTGGCATGCGCTCGGCGTATGCGGTCCACGCACGCGCAATGAAGTCCTCCACTTTTTCAGACGGATGTTGCTCGACTCCGACGACAGGTGCCATGACCGCAGTCCATCGTTCGAGTTGTTGTCGGGCGATCGTGGCAGCGGCCACCACTTGTCCTGCGAGAAGCAGTCGGGTGGCCGCGACGCAGCTGTCCACTCCCCAGCCGAGGTCGTGAGGCCATTTGCCATAATAGGCTGACGGTGCGCGATCCAAAGTAAGGTTCAGCTTGCGATGCGCGATATCCAGTATTGCTATCGGTGCCAGAAAAAGGATTGCTTCGAATCGGAATCCATCCGGCAGCTTCTCCGTGTTCTTCATCCTGACGTTGTGGCGCGCAATCAGAGTCTCGGCCAATCGATCGGGTCCAGATCCGCACATGCGCTCGTAATCGCGCACGTTGGTGCCGACTCGCCGTCCACGGTCATCTTTGCGCTTCGCTTTGCGTTCTGCGCTGCTCAGATGGTCCATATCGCCAGGCGACGGAATGCTTGCTCTGTCCATTCGTGCAGCCTACGAGGTCGAGCAATGCTAGGTCGCCGAATGCAGTCAGCCAGCTGTAGAGTGGTCCCAGCATGCACGACGCCTCCGGGGTGATTGAGGCGAGGTCTTGAATCGTTTTGGCCGGTGATCCGGGAAGTGCTATCGCAGGTATCGAAGCGGTCAATTCCGTAAGGTCTGCCGGGCAGCGGCGCGGCAGAATTGATGCGACAATAGGACTACTTAAAGTATCTGCCTTCTACTCTTCGCAGAGTTCGTTATCATCGTTTGGAGGAATGGGTTGCTCAAGCGAAAAGGTGAATTACCTGCTATAATTGGTGGATGCCGGAAAAGCATCGGTAAATCTATTGAATGGAGGACCTATTTGAATCGTGATAGATAAATTATACACCTTAGCGGCGATCATTGTTGCCGTGACAGAAGTAATTAAGGCAACAACGGGATTGGTTGTAGCAGCGTCTACATTGATCCCTTCGATATTAATGTTGATTTGCATTATTTCGGCGCTTTAATCGATGGAAAGACCCGTCACTCGACCTAGGGTGGCGGGTTTTCTGTATCTGTAATGTCAGTTGTCATGGTCGTGTTTTCGTTTCGGTCGGTCAGTGGTTAAGAATGCTGGTCGTGGCGACTTCGGCCAAGACGTCAATCAGGTGCTGACAGACAGAATAGGCCTATAAAATTCTAAATCCCACGCACGTTACAGCGTTCCGAGCAGTTCCATCCAGGGACAAAGCCGAGAGGTCAACCGGCCGGTGAACTAGCGAGTTCCTGAACGGGTAGTCGAACTGGAGTAGTTTGCGATCCGTTGGGTCAGCTGTTCTGCGACCGCCTCGGTGGAGGCGGGGTTCTGTCCGGTGATGAGGGTGTCGGTGATTTCGATGTGCTGCTGCCACGGGTGTCCTGCGGTGTACGTGCCGCCCCGGCGCCGGATTTCCTGCTCGACGGTGAAGGGGAGCGTGCCGAGCAGTCCTACATCGGCTTCCTCTTGGTCCGAGAAACTCGTCATCGTCAGGGCTGCATACGGCCACGTTGCTCCGGATGCGGTGTCGGCAAGCAACGCCGCAGTTCCATGGCAGACCGTCGCGATCGGGGTCCCCTCCCGTCGGAGCGCGCGGAGAAACTCTCCAACGTGAGAGTTCTTGTGCAGGTCCACCACTGGCCCGTAGCCGCCGGGCACAAAGATCCCGTCGACGGTAGAGGGGTCAACCGTTTCGAGCGCGGCCGGCGCGCGCAAATTCTCGCTCAGACCGGATAGGTACGTTCTGTACCCGTCAGGGTCTGGGCTGTGAGGGGCGTGCATGCTGTCGGGTTCGACGTGCGCAGCGCCGCCGCCGGGTGTCGCGATGATCGTCCGTATGTTTGCGGCCGTGAAGATTCGATGGGCTGTGATGAACTCTTCGGCCCAGAAGCCGCATGGTCGAGTGGAGCCGTCATTGAGCGTCAGGATGTGGGCTTCGGACAGCAGGATCGTGATGGTCGACGTTGGTGTCACCGTTGTGCGTCTTTCTCTTCGCGGTAGAGACCGAGGGCGGTCATCGCGGGCGCGTCGTTGAACTCGAACAGCACGGCTGGAATGTCGGTGTCGTTGACGTAGCTGACAGTCGACCACGATGGAACGGCGATGCTGTCTCCTTCGCTGCACCGGAACGGCTTTCCGTCGACGTGGATGGTGGACAACCCTTGTGCCCCGATCAAGACGGCGGAAGCGGTGCGCCGCATCGGTTGTGTTCGGATCCCTGCAGGTAGGAGTGTGAATGCAGCATCGATGACCGGTGTGA
The DNA here is from genome assembly GCF_002259075.1 of Rhodococcus sp. 15-725-2-2b. Lineage (NCBI taxonomy): Bacteria > Bacillati > Actinomycetota > Actinomycetes > Mycobacteriales > Nocardiaceae > Rhodococcus > Rhodococcus sp. 15-725-2-2b. The sequence continues at coordinate 142,142 of NZ_NPFL01000021.1, forward strand.
CAGGGTCGTGGGTTCCTTCTGCGTGCAGGGTGTGTCGGTATGCGTGGTGCGGGTCGGCCTCGTGGGTCCGCTGTTGCTCACCGAGGGCGCGAAGTACGTTGTCCCACTTGTAGAGCAGCGGCTCGCTCAGGTTTCGGTGGTGTCTGTCCTGCGCGAAAATGTGGGGCTCGAGGTGGGTGTTGTCGGTGTGGAGCTCGAACTGTGTCGCGGCGAGGGCGGCGACGAGGGGGTCGTTGGTGCAGTCCTGCCAGATGGCGGGGGAGTCGGTGGGGCTGTCGTTGCCGTGCTCATGCCATTCGCCGGCGGGGGTGATCACCACGTCGCGAGGCTCGAGATACATCTTGGTTCCACCGACGGCCGTCCATGCCCCGTCACCCTCGTGCATGTAGCGCAGGGCCGTCGGCGCGTGCCGATGCGGGGTCATACCTTCACCGCGGTTGATGATCTGCAGCCCCGAATAGAGATATCCGACGGCGGCCTCGCGGGCATGGCCCGGATTGGCGAGGGTCAGTACCCGTAGAGCTGCTCGGTCGCCCTTGACCATGTCGGCTGCCGCGATCGCGAGCGGTCGAAGCTCGGCATAACTCCAGTGCACGGCATGGGAGTCGGGGGCCGGGGCCCACGGCAAGTTCTCGTTGGCCGCGGACCACCGCCCGATGGCGGATATTGCTGCCGCCTTCTCGTGCAGCATGGCCTCGGTGGAAATGGTGGTGGTCACGACGCGGATACCTCCTGTTGGGTGACGGTCACTGAAGCGAGTGGACGGGGTGTGCCGACGACGGCGTCGGCTGCCTCGGTGAGCTCGGCAACCAGTTGGTCGATGTGGTCGGCAGTGGTGTGGATGTTGCCGATGGACACTCGGATGACGTAGTGGCCGTTGAGCTCGGAGTGGGAGAGCAGCGTCCGGTGGGTGCTGTTGACGGTCTCGAGGATCTTCCGCGTCGCCTGTCCGTCGGCAGAGGAGATCCGGAGGCAGAGCAAGGGGAGCGGCGAATCGTTCGCGAGATGCCACCGCGGGTCTGCGGCAAGGGCGTCTCGCAGCCTCGTCGCCAGGGTGAGACTGTGTTCGAGTCGAGTTCGGATGCCTCGTATTCCGAAGGCGCGCAGGGTCCACCACAGTTTCAGAGCTCGGAATTGTCGCCCAAGGTTGAGGGTGTAATTCATGTAGTCGATACCGCCGGTGGTGTCGGTACGCAGGTATTCGGGAACCAGTGTGAAGGCGGCTTCGAGTGCTCCGGGGTGACGGCAGAACAGTGCCCCGCACTCCATAGGGGTGAAGAGCACTTTGTGTGGGTTGGCGACGAGAGAATCGGCGGCCGCGAGTGACGGAAGGACCTGCGCGATGGCCGGGGCTATGCGCCAGAAGCCTCCGTACGCGGCGTCGACGTGCAGCCACACTCGGTGGTCGCGGCACACGGCCGCAATCGCCTCGACCGGGTCGAGAGCACCTGAAGTGGTCGTACCGACGGTGGCGACAACAGCGATCGGTGTGTAACCGTCCGCGACGTCCGATCCAATGCGAGTCGACAGAGCAGCAGGATCGAGTTGGCCGCTAGCGTCGGTGGGTAGGCGTACGACATTGTCGAGCCCGATGCCGAGAGCGATCGCAGCTTTGTCGACCGACGAGTGGGCCTGGTCGGAGGTGTAGATCCGGCCGGGTTTCTGGCCGGATGTTCCGTGATGTCGAACCTCGGGCTGTGCCCGGTGGCGGGCGGCGGCCAACGCGTAGAACGTGCCCAGTGATGCACCGTCGACGAGCAGTGCGTCTGCGGCGGGGTAGTCGAGCAGTTCGGCGAGCCATCTGGTGACGGTGTCTTCGACGGCGGCAGCCGAGGGCGCGCTCTTCCACAACATGACGTTGACGTTCAATGCCGCAGCGGTCATCTCGGCGAGGATGGCCGGTCCGGAGGAACTGTTGCTGAAGTAGGCGTGGAATCGTGGATGGTTCCAGTGCGTCAAATGCGGAACGACGTTGTTCCAGGTGTCGTCGAGTATGTCGGCGAAATCTGTTGCCTCGGATGGCAGCTCGCTGTCGATCGCGTCGGCGACATCGGCCGCATCGGCCGGCGTCGTGACGGGCACGTCGTCGAGCGCGGCGAAGTGTCGACATATTCGATCGAGGGTGTCGGTGCCGAAGGCTTTGAGCTGCTCGGGAGTCCAGTCGCCAGTCGGCTTTGTTGGGTCGGGGGTCATTCGACGTCGACCGGCAGCTCGTGGGCGAAGACGACCTCGCGGGGGCGTTCGCAGTACCGGCGGTAGAAATCTTCGAGTAGTGGCGTCTCCGATTCGATGAGGTGCGTGGCGTGCTCGGCGCTTTCCCAGGGGTAGGTCATCGTTACGCGTTGGGGGTCCGATGCGTGCTGGAAGAAGCGCGCGTGGCCCGCCCACCCCGGGTGGTGGTGTGCGTTGTCGTCGAGGAGTTCGTCCATTTCTTGCAGGACCGAGAGGGCGTTCTCGGCCGCTTCGGCGGTCAGGTGCCAGGTTTCGATGACGGTGATCATGAGAGGGCGAAGCCTTTCTGTTTCAGTTGCTCTGACCGGTGCTGTCGAAGTGCTCTTGCAGCAGTGAATCGCCGCCGGGGACGAATCGTTGGCAGATGAGTTGGTGGGCGCGCCGGTTCTCGGCCTGGCTCTTCCAGAGCCGTCGTGCGGAATCTGCTGCGACGCCGGGAAGTTCAGCCGTCTTGAGTGTTGTACGGACGATCTTGGCGCGGGTGAGCATCACGTCGTGATCCCGGTTGAACACGGCGGAGAACCCGGGTTCGAGCCAGGGCGGTTCCATGGATGGCCGGACGAAGTCACGGTAGATCTCCGGTGAGAAATCGGACGCGTACCGCATGCTCTCGGTCGCCCCGGCGTAGAGAGTCCCTAGTTCGGTGAGTTGGTGGGCGAGAGCGGGCCACTGCTTGTTTGCAAGGCACTCCAGCACTGCCGCGAGCCGGCTGTTCATGGATATGACGAACAGGTGGAACAGGTGGTGGCCCTTCTTCCAGCGTGTGATCGCTTGTCGTGCAGCGTCGTTGGGAGCCTGCGGGGTGCGATCGTCCGTGCTGTGGTCTGCCGGCGCTGCCAGCGGGGAAGGATCTCGTCCCTGTGCGGCCACAGCTGCTGCGGCGGAGGCGTCGCCGACGACTACGGCCAGGGCGTCGAGTAGGCGGAGTCGTGAGTCGTTGTCCAGAGTGGACTGCGGCAGATCTGTGGTGATGGCGGTGACGACGGTCAGTGCGCTGACCGCCCACGCGTGCGGGTCGGCGCTGCGGGAGATCCTGAAGTAGGTGTCGTATTCGGCGCTGCGGGCGACGGGGATGGTGCTATCGGTGGGTAGGACGACTCGATCGATGCTCGTCGGAGATGGGGTCATGAAGGCCTCTTCCGTGGCTTGAAGTGGAGTCAGGGTGGTGGGGGTGTCGGGTTGCGGTCCAGACGGCTCCGACGACGACGGCGGCTCCGGCCAGTTGAATCCAGGTGGGTCGCTCGCTGAGGACAACGAATCCGAACGCGATAGCCAGCACAGGCTGCAGCAGGAGTAAGGCCGCGACGGTATTAGCCGCCAGCGATCGGGATCCCGAACTGATGAACAGCCAGGCGGCAACCTGTCCGAGCAAAGCGAGCGCGATCATCCATCCCCACGCGGCCGCGGAGATGTCGAGATCGAGGTCTCCGAGGCCTGCCGAGACAATGCCGGCAGTGACCGTTGCCGATGCGGTGGCCACACAGATCGGGGTGACCAGATGGCTGGGGCTTCGCTGGGTGGAGCGGCGGTTCAGGAACAGGTAGGCCGCGTACGCGGCACCGGCGGAGATTCCCAGGATGGACCCGCGGAGCGCGTTGTCGGCTCCTGTTCCGCCGATGAGTCCGCCGGCGAGTGCAACGCCGAGCAGCATGCAAGGCACCGCCATGAGGAATCGTCGGGGGATTGCGGTTCGATCGACGACGAGCGCGATCAGCGGCAGCACGACGACCTGGACATTGATAAGGACGGTGGCGATCGAGGCACCGACGTCGAGGATGCTCGCGGTCCACATCACGTAGTCCGCTCCGAGGAAGACTCCGGCACCAATGGCCATGGGATACAACCTCGTCGGCATTGCGCCGCGTCGGTGAAGTTCCCACAGCGCCATCGGAACGAGAGCCGCCAGCGCGATAAGACATCGTAGAAATGCCGCCGTCCCCGAGGTGACATCGGCGAGTTTGACGAAGGTGGCGGACAGCGACAGCGACGCGGCACCGGCGATGACCAGCGCCGCATTCCCGCCCACCCCCCGATCGGCGGCGTCAGCTCTCGGTATCGCGGTTCTGGTCACCTGGTCAAGGCAACCAGTTACAAACCGATAAGTCTACTAGCCAGTTCTACCGCTAAAACAGTAGTATCACTTATATGTTGTCGTGGGATCGGATGAAAGTTTTCGCCGCAGTAGCCGAACAAGGTTCTGTCACTCGAGCTGCAGAATCTTTACACCTCACCGGACCTGGAGTGTCGCAACACATCCGCAAGTTGGAGAAGGAAGCCGGCACCACCCTGGTCGAGAGAGAGGGAAGGTCGATACGGCTGACCCCCGCCGGTCGCGCACTGGCGACACGTGCGGCCGCCATGTCCGCTCTCGCCGAAGCCGCAGAAGACGACCTTGCCTCGATCGATACCGACGTTGCCGGAGCGCTGAGAGTAGGCGCGGTCGCAAGTGCATTACGTCGGCTGGTGGTCCCAGCTCTGGCAGACCTCGCTCGCACGTATCCACTGCTGCGCCCCGAGGTCGTCGACGGAGAAGGAATCGATTTGCTCGACCGCCTCCAGCACCGCACCCTCGATCTCGTCGTCTTCGAGTCCTGGGACCATCGGCCGGCGACGGTCCCCGCAGGTATCGACGTCCACACCCTCCACACCGAGGATGTACACCTCGCGGTACCGATCGAGGATAGCCGTGAGATGGCAACCCTCTCCGGCGAAACGGAATCGATCTGGACGGTATGCCCATCAGGGTCGGATGCGCACTCCGCGCTCGTGCACGCATTGCGCGAAGCTGGAGTCGAACCGACGATCCGCTACGAGGTGTCCGACTATTCGACCCAACTGGCCCTCGTCGAAGCAGGTCTGGCCGTCGCGCTGGTTCCGGACACCGCGCGAGTCCGAACGGCCGGGGTGCGGTATCTGCCGACCGAGCCGGCCGTGACGCGTTCGTTGCGTGCGGCGAGCTCGACCCGAATCCCGGCTGTCGGCGCGCTCCTGAATGCGATGAACGTGATTCTCGCAGGCTGATTCCGCGGCCGACCTGCACCCGTAACGCTCGGTTCTCAGGACTGCTCAAAAGGTAACGGGCAGGCATATGACATCTGCGAAACAGGTTGTATGGCAGTGATTGTCAGGGCGCAGGTATGCGCTAGATCCGGGTTCACGGCCACCGGAAGCGCGGGAGATCGCGAATGCTGAACGTCGGCAGGGCGACGGTGGTGGCCGAACACTGTCCGACACGCCCGTGGGATCAAGCTTCGTAGAATTCCCCTATTCGGGGAATTCTACGTTCCGTTCAAGACCTCCGCCATCGGTGCCACAATCGTTACGGTGCGGCGATGAACAGCATCACGCCCCATGAAATGACCCCACTCAGCCCGATTGCATCGGCAGGTTTGCTCGGACGAGCGGCGACGACGTGCTGAACTTCTGCTCCCTGGTAGTGGCAGTCACTGCCGTTATAGCGATCCGTTCCTTCACGGAGTTCCGATCCAGGCGGGTCACGATAGCCGTCTTCCTCGCGGTGTTTCTGCTCTTCAGGTTCGGTGTTCCTCGTCTTACGCCGTTCATCGGATGGCTGCTCGGTTTGTCCACCGAGTAACGGTGCGGGCCAAACGTGCAGAGCTGGCCCGCTGGCCGGGAGAGAAAGGAGAGTGATGTCGAGCGGTATCGTGCATCGAACGATCGATTAAAGGGTGGGTGCGAGTTGTGAGCTGCAGCGAACAGGGTTCGTTCGAGGACATCGTGCCGGGGCTTTTCAAGACCTCGAACGGCATCGCCGACGACGCCGTGAACGGGTGTCCGGGGTACAAATCGCCCCAGGTCCAGCAAGTGACTGGGGTAACGTACCGCCAGCTCGACTACTGGGCCCGTACAGGGCTTGTGTCACCGTCGATCCGCGCTGCATCCGGTTCGGGATCGCAAAGGATGTATGCCTTCTCCGATATCGTGGTGGTCAAAGTGATTCGTCGCCTGCTCGAGGCCGGAGTGTCTTTGCAAAATGTACGCATTGCGATCGAGTGCCTGCGTGCGCGTGACGCCCAGGGTCTGGCATCTGTGACCCTGCTCTGCGACGGTATTTCGGTGTACGAGTGCACATCTGACGACGAGATTGTGGACTTGTTACGCGGTGGGCAGGGCGTGTTCGGCATCGCGCTCGGGCATACAGTCGCGGACGTGGCTGCCGATATCCGTGCGCTCCCTGCAGTCGCTGCGGGAAGCGGCAAGGTCGCCGGGATCGACGAACTGCGATCGCGACGCGACCGCAGGACCGCTTGAAATCGACTACGGAATGAGTAGACACCCTCGGACCAACCATATGGTCCATGCAATGAATTTCGCTGCTTCCGACACGTGGGACCTGATGGAGACGGGAATTGCAGGCGGCATCGGACCTGGAGAAGAGACGCTCACCGATCTCAATTTGATTCGGTTGCAGACTCACATTCCGTCGTTGCGAGTGACGAAGTTCGACAAGGCTGTCGAAGCGGGAAACGGCGCAGATTGGGAGTGGTGGATCGGTTCTTCGGCCGAGGAGCGGTGGATCAAGCTCCGAATTCAAGCGAAACGCGCAAGTCACGATGCCGACATGTACGAGCAGCTCGGACACACAGTGAAGGGAGTCAAGCAATACGACAACCTGATCTTCAAGAGCCTGACCGAAGATGCAATTCCGCTGTACGTCTTTTTCAACGGGTGGCCCGAGGACAGGTTTCTCGTGGGAGGCCACTATCACGATGCGATCGCACAAAACCTCAGAGCGGTGCACGGTGGGCACGTTCCGTACCCGTTGTGGGGCTCGTTGGACTGGGGGTGTGCAATAGCCGCGGCGCAGAAAGTCAAAGCGATCCACGGCGATCCATCGGTATCGGACTTCCCGGCGGCTCTCATCCCCAGGAGACGCCGCAAAAACAAGCGCTACATCCCCCGCTATCTCGTGCACTCGACCCCCTGGGCATACCTCCTGCACTCCGGATCTGGAGGCGCGACACCCACAATTCGACAGGTGGCCGAAAATCTTCACCATATGGAGGGAAACAGATCGCCGCTCACCGACGACGCCTTCGAGGAAATGACCCATCCTCTGCCGTCAAGAGCAGCCGAGCAGGCCGCCTACAACGGCGGGTTCTCGATCCGGAAATCTCTCACCACAGTCGATGAAGCGCGCCATGCTGAACGTCTCGTCACCGCGAGGGAATTCGCTCGCGAGATCGGCAGAGACGATCTCGTGGGTCGGATGCTGAACCTGACAGATGAGACCGAGCGGACAGGACCGGGATATCGACTGTTGTTGGAGCTCAACCCTGAAAGCTCATTTTTCATGAGCCAGGGATAGCGGCGGTCGCCGGATGTGAGATCTCCTGGTTCGACACGAAAAAGTAGTCGGAGGCCACCGTGTGGTGTGCCTCCGACTCACCCTGTGCAATCTCAGTACCAGGAATGCTACACGCGCACAGTCGATATGGCGATCTACACGAACTCGCGTATTCGAGGGAGCACTGCGGCGATCTCCTCGAACAGGCTCGGCCAACCTCGACGCAGACGAGTGACCCTGCCCGATTCGAGAAAATTTCCGTCGAGAATGTGTGAAACCCGCAGATTCGCTGCAGGTGCGCCCAGCGCGGCCAGTTTGGCGTAGACAGGGTTGCTCGGAAGCTCGTGCTGATGGGAATAGGCCAGCACATCGTCCGCGGACCAGTCCCACACCGGACCATAGGCCACAGTTCCATCGTTGCGGCGAACCGTCCCCCCGTGGTGTCGACGCTGCTCCGCTTTGTTGCTGCAGCAGCTCGCGCCTTGGCAGCGCTCGTTGATCTCACGTGCGAGAGCGGAGTAGTACATCGACCACCTGCCGGTTCCTTTCCTGGATTCGTCTGCCCGCACGCCCCAGACCTCCCCGTCACCGAATTTGGTGTGCGCAGCCCGGGCAGGCTGCGCAATCAAGGTCTCGAAGCCTCGCGCGGGTACATGAGCCGACGGGCTACCGCCGTGGTCCCATTCCCCGGTCCGGGCCATCACAGTCAACAGCGTTGGTTCAGCGCGAATGATGTGCAGGTCCAGTCCCAGCTTCGTCGCAATCTGCTCGACGTAGGCGTAGGTCTCGGGGTATTCGAGACCGGAATCGAAAAAAGCTACCGGGACATCTGGGTCCGCCTGACGGGCGAGATCAACAGCAACGACGGAATCCTTTCCACCGCTGAATGCGACGTACCCATCGAATTCGTCGAGGTGTTCGGCCACGCGATCGACGATCGTCGAAATGTCATGTCGCGAGGATCGAAGGGACCGCAGGCGAGTGAGATCGAGGCCGTCGAAATCGTTGCTACGCACCGCCACAACGATAGTCGGGACACGGACACTTCAGACTGGACGAAGCAGAAGCTGCTACCCCGAACAGGCGGAATTACCGGTTACACAATGGGCGTCCGTGTGGTCGCTCGGCAGCAGTTTTCGGGTTGTTCGAGGTGTCCGGTGCCGGTGTTATGTTCGCCCGGATATCGTCCGTTGAATGAGCAAGAGGAAGAGGTGGCGACCGATGAGTCCCACAGAGTCCGACCCAGGCAGCGCGTTGCCCCGGTGGGTAGTTGATCCGTCGGCGGCGAACAATGCGACCGATCAGTCGAACGATTCCGAGCCAGAAGGGGGGTCGGAAGATCGCCACGATGGGCAGGACAGTGACCTCCTCCAGGACTCAGGTGCAGGTCAGCCAGAACCCGCCCGTGAACAGCCTGTAGCCAGCGAATTCGTGCCAATCGACGCACCCAGAATCGCAGCCGACAACGCTGATGAAAACGTGTCAAAAAACGTACCCCAAGCCCGGTCCAAAGTCGCATCCGAAATCGTGCCGAGAGACCGGCCCAGCGCCGCACCCAGCAGCTCCCCCTCGGCGAGCCAGCCCAATTCTGGTGCTCATCGACCCACCTCGGAGCCGGCCCCACGGCCGCCGCGCGTCAACGATGGTCAGGTACCAATACCGGACCGGCCCTCGGCCTGGCCAGGGCAGGGCGGCTCCGCACCCGCTGTTGAGCAATGGCACACCAACAAGTCGGCCGGCAGTTCAGCACCGACATCTCACCCGGAGCCAACAAGCGCCCCCGACTCTCCGGCAGTGACAGCTCATCGCCCCTTCACCTCGCAGCCCGTTCAGTTGGTAGAACCAGTGCCCACAGCAATTCCGACAGCAAGGCCGACAGCAGCTGTTGCCCCTCCGCGGTCGATCGACGAACTGGAGCTGATCCGCCGTGCGCAACTGCCACCTAGCAAAGGTTGGCGACGATGGCTCTACCGACTCTCCTTCGGTTCAGCCAATCCCGGCCAGTCGCCGGCTGAACTCGAGTACGAGCAGCTCCTGCGCCGCGTACGGCAACCGGTTCGAGGGAACTACAAGATCGCAGTCCTCTCCATGAAGGGCGGGGTCGGAAAAACAACCACGACAACAGGGCTTGGATCGACCTTCGCAGCACTGCGGGGCGACCGCGTCATTGCCTATGACGCCAACCCAGATTTCGGGACGCTCGCGTACCGCATTCACCGAGACAGTGACCGCACAGTGCGAGACTTGCTCGCGGACAAAGAAGTACACAGCTACTCCGACGTACGGAGCTACACCTCGCAAGCGCGAAGCAGGCTCGAAGTTCTTGCAAGCGAGCGTGATCCGTCCGTTTCCGAAGCATTCAACGAGCACGACTACACCGCCGCACTGCGCATCCTCGAACAGTTCTACAACATCATCTTGACCGATTGCGGCACCGGTCTCATGAACTCGGCCATGGCAGGCGTCCTCAAAGAAGCCGACGCACTGGTCCTGGTCTCCTCCGCAGCCAAGGACGGAGCACGCAGCGCTGGGGCGACCCTCGAATGGCTGTCGCGACACGGCTTCGACGACCTGGTCAAACGCACCGTCGTCGTCATCAACGAATCACGGAAGGGCTCGACCGCCCTCGATGTCGAGCAACTCAAGTCCTACTTCGCAGAACGCACTCGCGCCGTCCAGGTCGTCCCGTACGACGACCACCTTGCCGAAGGCGACACCATCGATCTCGAGTTACTGGGCAAGCCTGCACAACGCGCGTTCGTTGAGCTGGCTGCTCTGCTCGCCGACGACTTTCCTGCCAACGTCGGCCGGCACGCACCAGCGCCCGGCCCGAGTCCTTGGTGAGTTGGACTGTGCCGGTGAAAGTTGGCCTGTCCGTAGTGTCCGGGCGCGCCGTTAGAGTACAGATATGGCCGAACTATCAAGGGGCAGAGCAGCGCTCGACGTTGTGACGACCGCCTACGAGGCCGCGACAGGATTTGCGGTTTCGTGGCCACCAACCGGAGTTTCAGGTGACTCCGCGTGCGCGCGGTGCGGTGGCGCGACAGAAGGTTCCGGACGGCGAGTGCGTGAGACTGTGTCGAGAACGTTCACCGGGTTCGACGGGTGGGTAGACGTTGCGGCTCCTACGATGTGTCGCGTCTGCGTTTGGGTGTACACGACAACGGCACTTCGCTCGGACCTCCTGCTGGTCACCAGCGATCCACGGCGTGCCACGAAATTGTCGAAGACCCGCTTACGTCGCGTTCTGGGACAAGCGATCTCTCCGACGTCCGCCGTCGTCGTTCCGTTACGTCCTGGGCGCAAGCACATTCTTCCTCATGCCCGGTGGGGTCGGGTCGCCGTCGACGACATCGCGCTTCCATGGACAGAGCACGACGCGGAACGCCTGAGCGCAGTCGTGCGATTGCGACGGCGAGGGTTCTCCCTGGCCGCCCTTGCGCGCGCAGCGCCGGCATTCAGCACGCTCAAGAACATTCCGCATCGAACGTGGACGTCTGTGTTCGCGGATTGGGACAGCCTCGATCCGTGGCGAGAGCGGCCTGTGTACCTCGACCTCGCAGCGACGGCTTCAACGTCAACCAGAGGCACGGCATGACCCCGATCAGAGCTACGACACCGACCCAAACCTGGCTGGACGCAGCCAGCTTCCTGCCGCCCGTCACCGGTGCAGCAGCAATAGCCGAACGACTGTTGCTGCTGCTGCACTACGGAATCAACTGGGACACCGGGTGGGTGGGACGCCGGAGAGAGCTGTACTGGGACCACCACCTGCCAGACCGAGTCCGGGTCGCGACATACACCGGCGGAGCCGACCTCGATCGATGGTGGAGCACCGTGGCAACCGATCTCGAGTCAGCGCCGTCGACGAAAGAACAACGCCTCGAACTATCGGTCCTTCTACGCGAGGAATCGATACCGGTCCTGACCCTCTTACGGGAAAACACCACCGCCCTCGTACTCCGAACACGGATCGTGGCCGAAGCTGTTCAAGCGCGCCGGGCCACCACAGCGACTGCTACATCGCCCAGGAGGCAGAAGTGACCTCGACCCTGCGCTGGCAGCTCGACATCACAGCGGTCTCGGCGATCTCGCACCGCGGTGAACACAGCGCCACCACAACGACCTTGTTCCGGCGCGAAAAAATACTGCAGCCCAACGGTTCCGCAGCCTTGGTTCCGATTGTGTCCGGCAACTCCTTCCGAGGGGCGCTCCGGCGGATCGGAGAGGAGCTATTACGGGACGCCCTTGCATACGAAGGGCTTCTCAGCTTGTCTGCAGCTCACACACTTCGGAACGGGGGCAGCCTGACCAAGGTCACCGGAGAGCCACTGTCCGGCGAACGGCTCCACCGGCTCCGTACATTGAACCCACAGGTCAGCGTCTTTGGCGGCAGCGGCGGCGGTCGAATGATCGACGGCTGTCTCCGCGTGGGCAAAGTGATTCCGCACGTCCTCGAAACCGACCACCTCATGAGCCGTCCCGCACCTGACCGTGCTGTCTTGAGCCAATTCGACACCATGGCGCTCGAACGATACAGCCGGTTCGACGATTCCACCGATCATGACTTCCCCACAGTCGCCCGAACCGACGCAGCCACCGTCGACGGTAGCTCTCTGATGCGTTACGAGATCGAAACACTGCCTGCCGGTACACGATTCGAGTCCTTCTTGCGTCTCGATCGCGCAACCGATCTGGACGTGGCCTTCTTCTCCGACGTCGTCGGCAGGTTCGTCGAGTCCGGAACCATCGGCGGGCGTACAGCTATCGGACACGGTCTCGTCCGCACCAGCTTCGAGCGGACCCTTCTCGCCGGCGACGACCCGAAGGAGCTCGACTGGCGAACCCATCTTCGAGAGCGCCGTGAGGAGGCGCTGGAAGTCATGGAGGCGCTGACGTGATGAGGCCGTTTGAGGTGAAAGCACACCTGGCGGTCGGACTTGCGCATGCAGCTCCATGGGCGACGAGCCTCGATGGCTTGCTCGCATCCGAGATGTGGGAAGACGAGAAAGCCGCTGCTCGGGGCCGCGGACAGTACCTCGAAGCCGCCGGCCCCGACGAAGTGCCCGCCGATCTGGATCTGCCACTCGCTCGGTGCACTCTGGGGGGAGGCGACGACTGGCATTGGTGCGCTACATACGCCTATCCCGAAGACCCGGTCGACGCCCCGGAAATCCATCACTGGAGCGGACGCCCCGACCACCGTGCGCTCGAGCAACTCTCGAGGTACCGACCATCGGTCATCTCCGACCGGCAGGGCCGATATCGCGCACGCCAGATGCCGCTCCTACTGACCTCCACGCGGACTGTGCTCTGGCGAGGTGTCGGCGACATCGACCGGGTGAGCGCAACCCTGGCATCGATCGATGCAATCGGGAAGAAGCGCAGCCAGGGTGAGGGGCAGGTGCTGAGATGGGAAGTGCATCCCGTCGACATCGATGCCTGGTCGGCCGGCCACCTCCATCCGAACGGCCACCTCGGTCGCCTGAGCCCACGGATCTGTCTGCAGGGCAAACCAACAGTCGAAACAGGCGGTTTGGGCCGAGGCGCGATACGGCCACCGCACATGCACTGGTCGAGAATGCGCGAGGTATGCATGCCATGGACACCCCAGTGACCCGTGAATCGGCACCGGAAACGTTGCGGGACAGCAACTTGTCGGAGTCGAACGCCATACTGACAACTATGCGAATCCGAACCCTCGATGGTCCACCGCTACCTGCCGAAATCTTGGCCCATGCGGCGCGCGCGGTCGTTCTTGCGGACCTTCTCGCCGGCCAAGACATCTCCTGCGGCGAGAAGCTTTCAGCGAGGAGCGACGCAAGTCGAGACGCTTCAACAATCAACCGCGGTTGACCGCGCCGACTATAACGGGGTCGGCATCACCGGGCAGGTTTGACCGGCGACTCGCGCGTTGATTCACGCTGTGCGGGAGCGTATTCGGTACACCTGCCGGGTGGTGATTCCGAGCTGGCTTGCGATGGACTCGACTGGGACGTTCTGGGCCGAAAGCGTGGCTATCGTGAGCGCCTGTTGTTGATGCCGGGTAGGCCGGCTCTCTGTGGCTGTGGTGTGCTGAAGCTCTTGGCGCTCTCGTGGTGTCTTTCCGCCCCAAATGCCGTGCTGTTCGTTGTACGTCAGTGCATGGGCGAGGCAAGCAGCTCTGGCGGGGCATTCTGCGCAGACCCGCTTTGCTCTGCTGGTTGCTCCACCCGGGGGCGGGAAGAACTCCTCGGGGTCTGTCTGTGCGCACAATGCGTCCGAGCGCCATGACGAAATGTCCGCCGCCGCGGGCGGGGGCAGTGGCACGGCGATGGCTGTTTCGAGCGGTGTCACGTGTTGGGTCCTTTCTTTCGGGCGACCCGGCCTTTTTCGAGTGGGTTCGACGATATCGAGGGACCCGGACACTTCACCCAGCACACGTGGCGGTCCGGTGCTTTTTGAGCCCGGACCGCCACTGTCCCCGGCACTGAGTGCGCCGGGGACAGTGGCGGTTGGTGTGACTGGGTGAAAAGCGTTCTGGCGCGGTATGATTGAGGCGTTCTGTTGTTGGCGAGACTGACCATCTTGCCCATCTTTCGAGGAGTTTCAAATGCCGGATTTGGCGACTGCGGTAACTGTTGTGGATGCGTGCGGAAGGGCTGGTGTCCCGTCGTTGTTGATTTCGGGGCCGGGTATGGGGAAGTCGAGCCTGGTTCGAGCACTTGCTGCATCCGAAGGGGTGTTGTGCGAAACGGTCTTGGGGTCCTTGCGGGAGCCTGCCGACTTCGCAGGCCTGCCGGTAGTCCGTGAGAGTGGAGTGAGATTGGAGGCCCCGGATTGGGCGCGACGGCTACATGCAGAGGGCGGGGGCTACCTCTTTCTGGACGAGCTGACCACGAGTCCACCGGCCGTTCAGGCTGCGATGCTGGCAGTCGCACTGGATTTGAAGGTGGGTGATCTGCAACTGCCGAAGGAGACTCGGGTCATCGCAGGTGCAAATCCGCCCGATTGCGCAGCAGGGGGGTACGAGTTGGAGGCCCCCTTGGCAAACCGCTTCTGCCACATCGAGTTCACGCCGTCTGTCGATGAATGGCTCGACGGCATGGCCACGGGTTGGGCAAGCACAGCCTATTCGCGTGCGGTGACCAGCGACGAGCAGCGGGAGGCGTTGGTGCGCAGTTCCATCATCGGGTACATCCAGCGTGCACCCGAGGCGCTCGATGCGTTCCCGAAGGTCGGAGTGCAGACAGGTGGCGCATGGCCGTCTCGGCGCACCTGGTCGATGCTCGCGAAGGTGTTGCCACATCTTCGCGACGATGACAACGCCGCGACCAACGCGGTGGTGTTCGGCCTGATCGGGGAAGGCACCGGTGTCGAGTTCCTCGAATGGCGTCGCAACGCCGACCTCCCCGACCCCGTAGCCGTTGTCGAAAACCCCGAGACAGCGTTCGATTGGCGCTCGCGTCCTGATCTGGTGTGGGCCGTGCTGTCCGGTGTGACGGCGTGGGCGGCCTCGCGCGGCACTGTCGAAGCGTGGCGCAACGCCTGGGGTCCGCTGATTGCCGCCGCCGAGGCAGGAGCGCCCGACGTAGCCGGGGCTGCGGCACGAACCCTGGCGAAAGCGCGACCGGCGAAGGCCTCCGTTCCGGCCAGCGCGCGCCGATTTGCACCGATGCTGGTGGCAGCGGGCTTGGTCGAGGCAGCGGCATGAGCGGTGTGCGCGCGCTCGAACCGGCTGAAATGCGAGCGTTCCGACTCGCACGGCTGGTGTCGGCCGAACACATGCCCTACTTCATGCGCGCCCTGTTCGCAGCCCAACCCGTGGCGGCACCGGGCCTGGGTACCTTCGCGGTGGATGCTCGGTGGCGGCTGTACTTGGACCCGGATCTGTTGATCGGGCCTTGCGCATGGCCGGTGCCGATGGTCGGTGCAGTGCTACTGCACGAGGTCGGGCATCTGTTGCGGGCACATGCTGACCGCGCCGCCGCTCTGGGGAAGCCCATCGATCACCTGGTGTGGAACTTCGCGGCCGACGCCGAAATCAACGACGACCTGTTGGCTGCGGGAGTCGGCCTGCCCGAAGGGGTGATCACCCCTCAATCGTTCGGCTGCCTTCCCGGAGACACAGCCGAGCAGTACTACGACTACCTACGTGACCCGGTTGTGCAACCGATTGCCGTCGAACTCGCTGGCGCTGAAGGCGATCCGGGATGCGGATCAGGATCGGGGTGCCCTGCGGTCCCCGGCGAACTCATCGGCTCGGGAGAAGTGATCACGGAGGGACTGGACAATGCGGAAGCGGACCTGGTGCGCCGATCTGTCGCGCAGGCAGTTCGCGAAGCAGCTGGTACCGGTCGAGGTAGTGCCCCGGCGGGACTGGTCCGGTGGGCAGCTGATGTTCTCGCCCCGCCGACTGTGGCGTGGGATCGTCTGCTACGGGCCGTAATTCGGCGTGCGTTGGCAGAGCAGGCGGGTAGGACGAACTATTCGTACTCCCGTCCCTCCCGTCGTCGCATTCCTGGAATCGTCGCCCCGGCTATGCGGGGGCCGTCGATCACGGTTTCGCTCGTCATCGACACGTCCGGGTCGATGACGAGCGCAGACCTCGATGCCGCGATGGGCGAAGTGGCGGGAGTTCTCAAAGCTGGTGGCATCGCACGCGACCGGGTTCGGATTCTGGCGTGTGACGCCAAATCCACTACGGCACAACACGTACGATCGGTCGCTGATGTGACGTTGGTTGGTGGTGGCGGAACCGATATGAGGGTGGGAATCGCCGCAGCCAACGCTGCGCGCCCTGCACCCCACGTCGTCGTGGTGCTGACCGATGGCGATACACCCTGGCCCGACCGGCCCACGAGGTCGCACCTGGTGTGCGCAATCATCGGCGGCGTCCAGGGTAGGGGCGTCACACCGGCATGGGCATCGACGGTGCACGTGCCAGTCGGATCGGGGGCCACGCGATGAACGAAAGCGGACCCGTGGAACTGCTCAAGTACGCAGACAGGGTGCTCACCGGCACTGGAATCGCCGCCGCCGATATCCGCATCGTCGTCGCCAGCGCAGCGGCCGACGCCGCCACAATGGCGTTGCGCGCAGGGTGGGAGTGCGCGAGCAACGCCCTGATCCTCGTCGACGGTGACGAGCGATGAGCGTGGAGTGGTTCGACCTCGCGCAACGCCTCTACGCCGCCGAGAAGATGCAACCGGTCCCTCGGCTGGCACATGCAACCTTCAAGCCGTCCACGACCGCAGTGGCCGTGCGTGCGGTCACGCGAGGAACAACGCTGGCCGTGTCCGTCGCTCGAGATGGATGCACCGAAGAGTCCGCGCACGACACCGAGGCTCTGGCCCTGCTCGCTCGCAACGGGGCAACGACGGTGGGTACGGCTGAACCGGCCATGCTGCTCACTGATGACGCCGCGACGATACCGAGCCTGCTGGCCCTGGCGCGTGCGCACGCCCACCACCCTGATCCGGACATAGCGGGGGCTGCCGCCATGATCGGATGGTGGGCCGATCGGGCCGACCATCCCGGAACGTCGGCGGTGATCGATCTGGTTGCTGCGTCGTCCTCGCGTCTGGTCCTCGGCACTGCGCCCGACGCCGAGCGAGCGGCCCGAACATGGCGTTCCTGGCTCGGCATTACCGACGAGAGCGTCGCAGGCCTGCATGAGTGGGCAGCGTGCATCGCAACGGGACCGCTGTTGCCGCTTCTCGATCCGATACACGACGATGACCGATACTCCTGGGATCGGACATTGTCGGCCACGACTGCGGGCCACGACTGGTCACGGCCGGACAACTCAGCTAGTGCAGCCATGGGACTACGGACCCGATGCGATGCCGCCGACCTCAAAGCCGCTGCGTTGCTGAGTGATCCACTGTGGCGAGTACGAGCGCTGCACACGGGACACGTGGCCCAGGGCATCGCATCGGTGGCGGCACCGCCGACAGGTTCACGCCGCCGCAACGTTTCGGTGTCGGTGACCTGCGACCGGCTGGACTCGAGGATGCGGGTTGATTCGGCAGTTACGGGATGGGTCGGATCAGCACTCGATCAATTCTTCGAGCGCTTCTCTGCCGACGTCACGTCCGCACAGGTGGTCAACGGCAAACTGACGCTCGGTCTCGGCTCGGTCGGAGCGCACGCACCGAACGACGGAGACCAGGTGACCTTGATGCCCCAACCGCCTTCACCGGCGACGATGCGAGCAGGACGGGCGAGGTACTGGAATCTGTACCGCGCTCGCCGTTCCTGGCTTTCGACCGGACAAGCCCCGAGCGCCGTGCGCCGCGAAGTCCCGCTCGATGTCCTGATAGCGGGTGCAGAGGATGTCCAGGATCACTAGGGGATCAAAAATGTTCACTGACAACACATTAGAAGAAGAACGGCACAACAATGCGTATCGTCGCACCCCGAACGGACACCCCGAAAACCGCCGCAACACCTTTCACGGGAACCGAACCGTCATCGCCCGCCCACTGGCCCGGATCACAGATCATGGCCGACCCGATCACTGCACGCGTGCTGTTCTCTGTGTGGTCCGGAGACCCCGCCGTCGTCGTCCCGTCACCACCGGGCGCAGGAAAAACTCGACTGGTCGCGTTGCTCGCCGCCGCCTTGGCCCATCGCGCAGACCTACGGGTGGGTATCGCGGCGCAAACCCGAGAACAAGCCGTGGAAATCGCACGTCGGCTCGGCGCGCTGACAGATCGAGCAGCGTTGATCTGGAAAGCGAAAGCGCCCCTCCCCGACAGTGGAAACACTCCCGTAGTGGCAGGACGAAAAGTGCGGTGGTCGAATGAGACTGGCGCAATTCTCATCGGTACCACGGCGCGGTGGCTCTTCTCGGACCCGGACCGAATCGGTGCCGATGTGTTGATCGTGGACGAAGCATGGCAATGCACCTACGCCGATCTGGGGGCGCTCGGCGCGATGGCTCGACAGGTCGTCTGCGTCGGAGACCCCGGACAGATCGATCCGGTGGTCACAGGAGACGTATCGCGGTGGGAGGGCAGCGAGACCGCACCGAACCTGCCTGCCCCCCTCGCTCTGCAAGCAGCTCACGGCGATTCGGTCGGCGTGGTCCGTCTGCAACACACCTGGCGTCTCGGCGCGAGGACAACGGCCCTCATTCAACCGCTGTTCTACCCCGGCCTGCCTTTTACTTCCCGTCGCCCACCGGAGCATCTGACCGATTCCAGCGGCCCCGACCTGCCTGAACTCGCGCATCGGCCAGTGCGGGTCATCGGAGGCCCAACCGACCCCGTCCTGGCCACACAGTGCGCCCTGCGCGCGCGAGAACTGCTGGACGCCGATGTGACCACACCGGACGGGCAGCGGGCCATGACAGCGGCGGACCTGGCTGTCGTCGTCCCTCATGTCACGCAGGCTGCCGCTGTCCGGGCCTTGCTCTCGGATCACCCCGACGTACTTGTCGGCACCGCAAACTCTCTGCAAGGCCTCGAACGCGCCGCCGTTGTCGTGTTGCACCCGCTTGCCGGGTACCGGACAGCCGAGCCGTTCAATCTCGACTCCGGCAGAGCGTGCGTGATGCTCACCCGCCACCGAGCCCACATGACCGTGGTCATCGATGACGCCACCGCCCACGTCCTCCAACACGCCGAACCATCCCCGGCTCACGCCATCCATACCGGCCTGATGGCCGCACTGCACTGCACGCCCATCGTGTAGCGATTCCCACAAAAAGAAAGGCACACAACATGTCCGACGCATCTATCGAGTACAAGGCCGAGCGACTACCTGGCATCGAGACGTCGAAAGAACTCCGCGCATCGGTCGAGGGACGCGAGCGTCCGCGCATCGGCTACACCCTCGATACCCGAAGCCGGGACAACGGTGTTCGAGCGGCCAACGCTGCCGAAGGGCTGATCGCATACGCCAGGCCGATCGGCCTCGAAACCGAGGAGCTGACAACGGTGTTCGGAGACTTTCTGGGCGACCTGCGGCACCTTGCCGACGCCGTCGGCGTCGATTGGGACGCCGTGGACGAACGCGGTCAAGACCACTACCGCTGCGAGCTGTACGGGACCGAGTAGGGGACGCCTTGGGGAGAGGAGTGAGCGGCGGTTCGGTGCGCCGGGTCGCTGCTCGCCCCAGGCCCGTCCCCGGCACTGGGTGCGCCGGGGACGTTTTCGCTGCTGAGCCCTAGCGAACTCCGGGTCCGGTGGGTAGTGTCCTGGCGTATCGGCTTGGTGGGTGGTTCCACGAAGCCGCGGCGTCGACCATTTCGTTGTTGTCGCCGTTTTCACCAGATGAGCGGACTGACCATCCGACTTCCGAGAAGAGCAGAGGTGTGTCGAATATGAGAGTCCTCGTCCGGATCGACGGTAGGAATCATGGACCTGCGAGCAGTTCGGGTTCGCCGCGAGACTGCGCGCTGGCCGTAGCGCGTGGTGTGGCGGCAGTGTTGGCGGTTTTTGCTGCATTTGCCGGATTGGCCTGGGCTGCACTGCTACGCCGGACCGACCATGCCGCCATCGACGGAGATCCGCGCCGTGTAGCGATGGTGTTCGCCGCTTCTTGCTCGGCGTGTGCTGTAGCAACTGGGATCGAGTGGCTGCTTCGACGCCGCAGTGGCGCAATGGATACCGATCCCGTCCAGGGTGTGCGACCACCGAGAGAGGCTTCGTCGCAGCGCCACCGGACTGTGAACTCGAACAGTCGGGCGGCAGGGGAGTTCGACAGACCGGAGCGTCTGGCCGGTGCGACATCGTGACGAGAAAATTCGCCCCCGCACTTCGGATCGAGGTGATCGTCGTCCGCGATCCAGATGGTCCTACCCACATCCAAGTCTTCGTCGACGGTGTTCCGGCTGCAGCAACACAATTTCACATCGACGCAGGAAGGGGATGGACGTGGGGCGACTGGGCCGACACACGAGACTGCGATCTCGCGGTCATCTCATCCGGAGCGCGGGGAGCGCTCGAAGACGCCTACGACGATCCCCCCGGTGGTGACGCCGTCCGCGGCAGGATCGGTGACTGGCTGGACGGCGCTGAAAGATCGGAAAATTAAGCAGCAGAGTGATATCGCGCCGCGTTGTTGGTCGCATAGCGGCACAGAGACCAGTCAGAAATTGATCGACAGACCGACCATCTGTCCCACAGAAACGGGAGTACCCATGCAATCCTCGATCTCGACAACGCGGCCGCCCTCGGTCGACCTCTCACCGCACGCACGAGCTGCCGGCAGTACCGGCTGCAGCTCGAACAGTAAGGCGCACAGCGCCATCGCCAGCGAAGTCCATCGCCGGATGCAACACGGCCTGTCTGAGAGGTACTTTGCTGCTACTCCGAACGCCGCCGACCGCTTCCGACCAACCGTTCCTGACCATGAGCTGACGGACCACGTTTTCGAGGTGGTTTTCGGATTGCGGTGGCGGCAGGTGTTCGACTTGGCGCGCACCCTCGACGTCGAGTCCGATCTGCTGGAAACCGCACCGGAGACGGTCAGCGCCGCGTGGTGGTGCGCACCCGGCTGGCGGAAAGCGACACACGCTGCCCACACGGCGGCCTGCGGCGACAATCGGCGTCACGAACTCACAGCGACCATGAACCTGCTCGGCGTCCTCGGATGCGGGGCTGCCAGAGTCGCTGCCCGCGATGTCGGCCGAGGCTTGGTCGTACGAGATCTGATCGGTTCCGATTTCACTCAAGAGCACTACGACTACCTGACCGGGCCGTGGCGTCGCAACGTCGGCCCGGTCCATCCCGGCGACCGGCCACTAGACCAGTACCCGACGGCCCCGAACTCGCAACGCTTGTGACACCCGGGCGCATATTGCCCGCCCGGTGCGGCCACAGGAGAACGCTCCTGGGGTGCGATTCAGTGGCCGGCTGTCACAGACCTCACCGCGACGCTATCTACCCCGTGCAGGACTGCGTTTGCTATCGCGCTCACTACGAAAGGACTCCCTGATGGACCCACAATCCGGCCGAGACGGCCTCATCCACGACGTAGAGCGCCACCTCGCGGCCGAAGATGGCCGCCGCGAGGCTCGCACTGTTGCGCTTGCATGTGTCGGCTACGTCGTCGGCATGCTCGCGATCTTCAACGGGGCTCTGCCGATCGTGAAGGATCTGGTCACCGTCAGTTTGGTCATCTCCTTGGCCGGCACGTTGCTCGCTGCCTTCTCGGCTCTGACTCTGGCACTACTGCATCGTTGGTCAGACCGTTCGGACCGTAGGCGGCGCGGAAGCTGCGGGCATGCCGACTTGCCGGCGGAGGCGGTTCGATGAGCGCGCGCGGACGACTCCGCATCGCGGTGCCCATCGTGATGGCCGTACTCGCGGTCGGGACGTACACGTTCGGAACGCACGCCGATCCGCTCTCACGACCAGCGGTGGTCGACACCCCAGACCCAGCCGCGGCGAGCACGCCTGTACCCATCGCGCAGCTCCTCGCTCAGCTCGAAACGGTGGACTCGCTCGCAGACGTCGATGGATACGACCGATCCTGCAAGAAGGGCTCAGGGTGCGTGTTCGGCCCGGCGTGGACCGATGACTCGTCCGCCCCTGGATCGCACAACGGCTGTGACACTCGAAACGACGTCCTGGCAACCCAACTGATCGACGTCGAGTTCAAGCCCGGAACCCGCGACTGCAAAGTCGCAGCAGGGATACTCCACGACCCCTACACAGGATCGACGATCGACGACCTCGGGAAGATTCAGATCGATCACGTGTACCCGTTGGCGAGGGCGTGGGACGCAGGGGCGTGGGCCTGGTCGATCGACCAGCGAACCGCCTTCGCCAACGCCGTCGACATCAACTTGCTCGCGGTGGACGGACGTACGAATCAGCAGAAGTCGGACAAGGGAATCGACACCTGGCTGCCACCCAACGCGCCATACCAATGCCGTTACGTCACTTCGTATCTCACCGTGGCCGCGAAATACGACCTCGACATCACCAGCGCCGATGCGCAAACAGCGTCGAGCGTCTGCAGCCAATGACCCAACGTTCGGAGGACGCCATGACCGAAACCGACCCCACCACCGACACAAACGCTGTCCCGCTCCACCCCAACCCATGGATCATCACGACCGCACCTGATCGAAACAGCTACACGATCGAATTGCCCAGCAGGGGGATCTCGTTCGCGATTGACGCCGATCTACGATTCCAGCTCCTCGATGCCCTCCACGACCCGGAAGAGCGATGATGGGCGACGCCACGGCCATCGAATGGACCGACGCAACCTGGAACCCGGTCACCGGCTGCACCGCAGTCTCGTCGGGCTGCGATCATTGCTACGCCCAAACCCTCGCTGAGCGGTTCCGCGGCACACCGGGGCACTACTTCGAGCACGGATTCGACGTCGAGATGCGCCCCGGCAAGCTCGACCAGCCGCTGCGATGGAGCCGGCCACGCCGGATTTTCGTGAATTCGATGAGCGACCTCTTCCATCCAGCAATCCCGGACGACTACATCGCCCGGGTGTTCGCGGTGATCGCGCTCGCCCGCCAGCACACCTTTCAATTGCTTACCAAGAGACCCGCTCGGATGCGGGCACTGCTCCAGTCCGATGCCTTCCGCCGCGCCGTCGACGACGCCATCGCTGGCGTCGTCGCAGCCTTCCGCCCCGCCGATGTCTGGTACCAGAGCTGGCCGCTGCCGAACCTGTGGATCGGCGTCTCGGCCGAAGACCAGAAGACTGCAGACCTTGCGAGTATGGGCGCTGCTGGACACGCCTGCAGCTCTTCGGTTCGTCTCTGCCGAACCGCTCCTCGGACCGATCGACTTCACGCGCCTACGACCCAGCAGAATCGGAGGAGCGCTGACTCGCGACGGGCTCCGTTCGGTCGAAGACTCGAAATGCGGCGGCGAGCGCGAACCAGCGCTTGACTGGGTGATCGTCGGCGGTGAGTCCGGCCGCGGGGCACGGCCTATGCATCCGCGATGGGTACGAGAGATCCGGGACCAGTGCACCGCTGCCGATGTGCCCTTTCTGTTCAAGCAGTGGGGCGAGTGGGCACCAGCGGAGGTGATCGCCAGATTCCGTGACTACCACCACTTCGACGACGGCACCGAAGTTCGACGAGTCGGCCGTAAGGCCGCCGGCCGGATCCTCGACCGACGGGTGTGGGACAGCGTGCCCGACGGAGCCGGACGATGAGTGGATCGCTCGACATCACGGCATCGGACTTCTTCTGCGGTGCCGGCGGATCCACGACCGGAATGATCGCCATCCCCGGGGTGAGGGTATCGGCAGCGTCGAACCACTGGGACAAGGCAATCGAGACGCACCAGTACAACCACCAGCACACCGAGCACATCCTCGCGGACCTCTCTCAGATCACTCCGAAGCTGTTTCCTCGCACGACAATCGGATGGTTCAGCCCCGAATGCACCTGGCACTCGAATGCTCGCGGGGCCAAGCGCCTCGCCGCGCAGATCTCGTTACTGTCCGACGACCTACCGTCCGAGGCCGCCGAGCGATCGAGGGCGACGATGTGGGACGTCGTTCGGTTCACCGAGTATCACCGATACGAATTGGTTTTCGTCGAGAACGTCGTCGAGATCTACTCATGGCCTCTCTACAGGCCATGGATCGCGGCGATGCACGCCCTCGTTTACGAACATCGCCTTATCTGCCTGAATTCGATGCACTCATGGACTTTTGGGACACCAGCGCCGCAGTCCCGCGATCGCCTCTATGTGTGCTTCTGGAAGGCCGGCAACCGGGCACCTGACTTCGAGACCGTGGTCCGTCCGCCGGCAACCTGCTCTCGCTGCGGGCCCGTGCGTGCGTTGCAGGCCTGGAAGAACCCAGGGGTGGCTGTGGGTAAGTACCGTAGCCAGTACTCCTACCGGTGCCCCGCACGTGCGTGTGCGGACACCGTGCTCGAGCCCGACTGGCTCCCTGCCTCGACCATCATCGACTGGACCAAGACCGGCCAGCGGATAGGGGACCGCACTCGTCCGTTGAAGCCGAAAACGATCGCACGAATCCAGGCCGGCATCGACCGGTATTGGGCAGCTCCGCATGCCGAGGACGCGAGAGAAGCCGCGGGCACGCTGTTCGAGTATCGGCAGGCAAGATCACGGCCGTCTGAGGGGCGGGCCCCGGTGTTCGAGCCGTTCGTGTCGGTGCTGCGGGGCCAGTCGAAGAATCATCGAACCTCGGAGGCGCTGTCGACCGTATCCGCGGGCGGCCGCCATCATGCGGTGATCACCCCGTTCATCGCAGAGCTGCGAGGTGGAGGTTCGACTGCGCGATCGGTCAGCGACGCTCTCTGCACCGTGACGGCATCGGGTAACCACCATGGCTTGGTCGTGCCCGCTGCCGCTCACCATCGAAAGTCCACACGCCGACCGATCGCCGTCGAAGACCTGTCCTTCAGAATGCTCGACGTACCGGAACTCAAAGGCGCAATGGGATTTCCGTCCTCGTACGTTCTACGCGGGGGAACCAAGCAACGAGACGTCCGGATGTGCGGTAACGCTGTGACACCGCCGACCTCGCGAGACCTAGTGGGAATTGGTATTCGGAGTCTAGAGGCCGACTGTTCGTGAACACCGCTCACTTTCTGCTTCAGCAGCTTCTTTGTGTCAACCGAACAGCGACGTCCATCCCGAACCGTGTACCTTCTTCATCTCGTTGTCGAAGTCGGTGACGTCCGAGACAGTGAGTACGTGGTGGTCAACCAGCCAACGACTCATCCCTGGATTGAGGCCATCTTCGCTTGCCCATGACAGCTTGTTGATATCGTCGAAATGCTTATCCATGACTCTGTGGAGATTCTTGAATACGCCTGTCTCGCTGATCGAGTAGCTTCCAAGCCACTCTTCTATCTTGCCTTTTCTGACGATTTTGGGATTCGAGAACCCGCCGATAATGAATTCATATTCACGAAAGGTCAACCAGAAAAGAGTGCTTTTGTGCTTGTCGTCGTGTAGCCATTCGCGCAGCGCCCGAGCAATGTGTTCGTTGGATGAAAGCTGTTCGATATGCTCGTTCGGTACGAAAGTCGGGATAAGATCCGAATTCGATGTGTCGGGGCCTGCTTCGGGCGTGTCGACCAGTACAACGTACTCGCGCTGGCGGCGGATGGCGTGGACTGCAAACGCTGGAGGTGGTCCAACCGCTATGCGGTAACGGGCACCAGGTTCTGACAGTGCAAAGCGATTGCCTTTGCGCTCATCGCGGGCGTCTCCTGATTCGCGTGCTTCTCTGGGTAATTGTTCGAGTACTGCGCCGTAGGTGTGGCTACCCAGTCTGTGTTCAGGTTCTGCTGCATCAAGTTTCACCTGCCTGTATGACAAACTGGATGACTTAAGCGGTACGCTCATCGCGACGTATACGGGGTACTCGCTGTGGTTGACCACGTGATATGCGCCCGTCTCCGTGTCCCGGACAACTGCGGGGCACCAGTTGTTGCTCAGTCTTGGGTCGCCCTCGAAATTGTTGAGTATGTATCTTGTGAATGGCGTGTAGATCGATTCGACGTGGAATCCGTGCTGTCCAGTCTCGAGAGGTGGAAGGACATAGGGCGCTTTCAACGGGATCCTCCTTGTTCCGGTTCAGCACTGGGTGACAGATGCGCCACGACCACGGTGATGTTGTCGGCGATTGTGCCGTGGCGTTTGTGCTCAGAAAGGGCCGCACGAACGAGTGCTTCTGCTAGTCGAGCGGGACTGGCATCCGGTGGCTGGGATCCGAGAACCTCACGTATGGCGTCTTCAGGGTCTCGATCAGGTGTGGTGTCCATTTGGGTGTGCGGGCCGGACCAGGCGTTGAGGAAGCCGTCTGTGACCATGATGTAGCGGTCATTGGCTACTGCTGGCTGGTGCCATCGAGACAACTTGTAGGTGTAGCCCGCTGGGGCGTCGGAGAAGAACCCGATTGCGTTGTCCAGGGCAGCGTGCTGATGCAGGGCTGGTGTCATCGCTGTGACGTGAACGGTGTCGTCGGCTGTGTCGGTGTGGGCACGAAACACCTGACTGTCTCCCACGTGCCCGCCGGAGACAGTGAAAGTGGAGGTGTCGAGTGTCAGGACGTCGAGCGTGGAAGGCGCGGCGAGAACCGAGCGTCCGCGGAGTCCTCGAAGTGCTTGATCAGTGGCGGCGAAGACGTCGTCGATAGGCGAGGTGGGCAGAAGGGTTCGTAGTGTCGCGCGTACGGTTCGGGCTGTGAGGACGCCGTCTTCGCCGCCGCCCGCGGCATCGGCAATCGCTGATGTGTGTCCTCGAATCAGGAAAACGTCGTTGTTGTGACGGCGGTCGCCCGCCGAGGTCTCCCCGGCTGCTTGGAGTTTGAGAGGCGCTGCTGCTGCGGGTGCCATTGCCTGCGTGGGTGACTCGTCACCGGCTGGTTGGGGAATAGGTCGTCCGAGTGTGTGGGGCAGGCTTTGTCGCACGGCGGGCGCAGCACGCTCGGTGTGTACCTGTCCGACGGGGATGGTCGGCGGGAAATGTTGCTCGCCGACGTACGTGACGCGATACACCGAAGCCCCCACAATCAGGACCGCGCCGTCGTGTATCTCGAACGGCGGTTGGCCTGCGTACAGGCGATGCCCATCGACGGTGATGGGCGCGCCGGACAACGCTGTCACCCACCACCGACGCGTCTGTGGGTGACGGACGAAGTGCGCACGCTGGCGTCTTGTTTTTCTATCGGTGACGACCGCTGTTTTACCTCGTGCGCGCCCCAACGTCACTGTTTCGCCTCGCAACTCGATGGGTGGAATATCGCTCGTGCCGCGCAGATCATGTAGAAAGACGCGCTGCGTGTTGTCGAGCGACGCCTTGCCGAGGCGGTCGGTGGTGGGCGTGTGCGAGACGGGTCTCAGTTCGACGGTTCGGGCAGCACCGTTTCGTGTGCCGCGTCGAGACGCCAACCACCACAGTCCGCAGCCGGCCAACAGCGCGGTAATGATCGCCATGCCCATCCGCCAATCGATCATCCACAATCCGGCCGCGATGAGAGCACCCACCGCGATGGTCCCGACTCGTCCGATCAGTGGGCAGTGCCGAAGTCGGTCGAGACGTCGCCGCAGCGAACGCTTCGACACGCGTGGCCGTGGAAACCGCCGGCCTGTTGACTTGATGGGCATCGGAACTCCGTTAGCGATTGATGGCGGGTGAGCGCGGCGCGTCCGGATCGTTGTCCGGTGGCAGGTAAGGGGGGTCGTCGGTCGGCACACTGTCGGGGTGCGGTGTTCGCGGCTGGTGCTGCTGTTGAACCAGATGGCCAGCATTGCCGATGACGTCCTGTTGCTGTTGTTGCTTGGGAGGTTTCTTGAAACGCGTGAAGTTACCGACCTGTTGGGCTGCCGGTATCGCGCCGCCTGCGTCTACGTGCAGAGCATCTTGTTTGACGAGTCGTAGCCATCGAATGAGCTGGTCCGCGCTACGTTCAGCTGCTTTCACACGTGCGTCGAAACTGTTGTCCGTCGGCACTACGTGGCGTCTTTCGGGTGCAGGGTCGAGGCATCGACGCAGCAAGTTGTCGAGACCTTCGGGTACAAACGGTGCGAACTTCGAAACCGGGGTGAGAGGCCCACTGCGCAGTCTGCGATATGAGTCCAAGGCCCTTTCGGCACGAGGGTTGCCGTTTTGGAAGTCGTTGAGGGTGATTCCTTGCTGTTCGGCCTCGTACAGATACGGCGGCTTCCCGGTGATCATCTCGTACAGAGTTGCGGCCCAGGCGTAGATGTCGGCGGCAACGAGGTGGGTCGGCCACAGCTGCCCTGCTGAGCCTTGCTCTGGTGGCGAGTAGAAGAGGCTTTGCAACCGCAGCCGTGAGCTGGTGTGTGCGGCCTCATCGAGACTGCGAGAAAGTGCCCAGTCGATGATCTTCGGGGTGCCGTCGTTGTCGATGCAGATGTTGGGGGGCTTCATATCCAGGTACGCGCGAGCCCCCTTCTCTCTTTTCGTCCACGACCAGGCCAGTGCGCTGAGTAGTCGTTCGGCGATCTGCAGTACCAGGGCAAGGTCGAAGCCCCCGGGCTCGTTGCCGTTGATTCGGGCGTCTTGAAATGTATTCAGGGTGTGGGGATATCGTCGGGTGACGATCACCATCTGGTCTTGGTAGATGTCCGAAAAGTAGACGTCTGCGACGGCGTCGTTTATCGACACGCCCAGTGCGGGAACAGCATCGAGTTCGGCGAGGCCTTGGGCCCGATCACGCTTTCGGAGCTTCCAGGAGCGGTCGGGGAGGTAGACCTTGATCACGTATTCGATTCCGTTGTCGGGACTGTCCTCGTCGACGGCGAGTAGAAGAGAACCGCCGTTGACGTGTCGCCAGAACTTTGTGATTCGCCAGTGCCTGTCGAGCGGGTTGTCGACTGTGTCGTCGGGAAACACATTGCCGATCTCGAGTCCGTACTCATCGCGCGGCGAAGCAGCAGGAGGTCTGTGGTTGCTTGCGCGCGGTGCCGGTGCCGGCGCCGGTGGGGGTTGCGGTTGCGGTGTCTGTGGGGGTTGCGGTGTCGGAGTTGGGGTCTCGCCGCTGAGGTCGTCGGGTTGTTGTTCACCTTGCTGTGCGTTGCGCGGGTGTTGTTGTGTGTATGGCTGGGTGGGGGTTGCGCGCGGACGGTGGCGGCGCTCTTTCAGGTGTGCAAACGCGGTCTTGAGATAGTGGTCGGCCAGATCCTTTGCGGCGGCGGAGTCGTCCGACAGTTTGTGCAGCGCTTCACGGGTCTGTGCGACGGCGTGCTTCGCGGCAGCGTCGGCCAGGGTGTGCTCGTGTTCTCGGGTCAGCGAGTCCATCCGGTTGCGGTGCTCGCGTTCGTCGAGGTCACCGGCATGGGCCACAGTGTTCGCCCGGTTGCGGTGCTTGCGGTCGTCCAAGTCGTATTGGGCGTCCGCTTCGCCCTTCGCGCCTTCGATTACTTGGACAGTGGTGCGGGCGCGCAGACGAGCTGCGTCCCGTCGCGCATTTTCCAGGTAGGGAGTGTGAGGGCCGAATAGTTTGAGCAGCAGTGGGGTGAGGTCGACGACAAGTAGCGTGACGATGATGACGATGTAGAACCATCTGTATCCGAGGTCGTCGCCGATGAGTCGGACAAGGGCTCTGTGGCGAGTCACAGCATTGGTGTCGGCGGCGTTGACCGCTTCGTATTTGGCGGCCTTCTCGTCGATTCGAGTCTGGCGGGTGCTCTCCAGCGTACGAACGAGGTCCTGCGCCTCTAGGGCCTTCTGCTGGCTGGTAATTGCAGTCGTGTCGGCTTGGTTGTACACGTATCTTCTGTTGCTTTCCGCGCAGATCTCCCGCGGGTCGCTCGGAAGTAGACAGTTCGCGCTGGGGGGACTGTCGCCGGCGTCAAGCGTGCCTCCAGTCCCCCGACGTTCATCCTGCCAATCAGCCTGGGCAGTCTCCCGGGTGCTATTGGCTATATCTCGAGCGTTTTCGGCGGCTGTGCGCGCATCTTTCGCATCGGCGATTGCTGTGTCGTACTCTGCGCCTATGGATGCTTTGTAGTCGGTGAGGTTGTCGGACTGGATGCTCGGCAGCTCCCGTTCGATTGCGGTGTTGAACATGCCGAGAGCGACCGATTCGGAGATGACGTAACCGACGACGACCGCCATCCCGATGCGTGCGAGGTAGAACCATGCCGAACGCCATGCTCGCCGAAGCCAGTTTTGGGGTCCGACCAATAGGTCGCCGTAGTCGATCGAGGTCATGATCCATCGGTCGACGCAGAATACGAACAGTGCCCACACGGCGGCAAGGACCCAGATGAACCAGTAGTTGAAGCGGTGCCCGACGTTGACTGCCCAGGCACTGGCCAGAACGCCGCCGAAGGCGATGGTAGGCACCAGAATCAGGATCCCGGCTTGGGCGGCAAGTTTGGAGGCGTCGGAATTGTTGTCGATCCACGGGCGGTGGAAGCCGCCGATCCGCAGCAACATTCTGGTGAGCCAACCGCAGTTGTTGTCGACGTCGAACTTCGGCTTCTGACGACCATCGGGCCCAGGGGGGTCCATGCCGTCGTCTTCCTTGGCCGAATTGTCGGGTGGAGGCGCGCCGCCGCTCATCGGATCATCGGGGTCGGCGGAGTCGACGCGTGAGCGGGGACGTCACTGCTCAAGGCGGTTCTCCTCCGAGTGTATTGGGCTAAGAAGTGTCGCACAGGGTCGGCGGTTCGGCGTGGCGAGAACAGCAGGTTCCGGTCAGCGGGCAGCATGGGCACCCGTTCGGTAGAACGTGGCGGTGTTCGTGCCTGATGTGGTGCCGAACGCGATGCGGTCGCCGTCGGCGAGTTCGGTCCATCTGCCGGGGGTTACACGCACTCCGTTGATCCAGGTACCGGTCTTGCTGTTGTCGGCACACCACCACACGCCATCGTTGGAACGCAGGGTGAGGTGATGTCGCGAGATGCTGGTGTCGGCGCTGATGGTGATGTCGCAGTAGGTGCCCCGCCCGACGGTTATCTCGGTACCGACGACGCGGTGCGCTCGACTATCGGGACCGACCAAGGTCGGTCCACGCCCGGGTGAGTCCGGGATGAGAGTTGTTGCCACCTGACTGTCGCTGGGGTGGAGGTCGGTTTGGTCGCCGTAGGCGCGTGTGGGTTCCACTGGGTGGTCGGACATCGGATGCGTGGAGCCACGCAGGGCGTAGTGGCGAGCGCGGACCTTCGGGTTGGAGACGATCTCGACCAGGGGCAGCATTCCGCTCGGAGTGTCCGCGGAGTAGCGGCGCGTGACATCGACGGCTTCGGCGGTGAGATGGGTGATGACGTCGTTGATATCGAAGTGATCGCTGAGGTCGGTGAAGTCGGCGGGATTCAGACCGACGGTAATGCAGTCGGGTAGATACCAGCGCCCGTCGGAGTGACGGAAGACGAGGGTGCAAATGTGTTCGCGGGCGTTGTCGCACAATGCAACTGGATTGCTGCGACCTGGTCGTCGCCATTCCCCGCGCACGAGATGCACAGCGGCGATAGCGACGACGGCGGTCATCACGAACAACACGGTTCCGCCGGTGAAACCGCACACAATCACGAAGATCAGCCACGCTATGCCGAACACGGTGGTTACCGCTCGAGAGTGGGGTGTCCATGCGCGGATCCATTGCAGGACTGCGACGGACGTGGCGCGCAGCTCATCGGAGGCTACGCGGATCAGATCGGTCATCTCCGGGTACTCCATTCGCTGTGACAGGTGGGGACTCTCCTAGGGGAGAACTTAAGGCGCACAGAGGTGGATGAACAGAGTCCGGAAGGTTGGTCAAGTCCAACCCTGAATGGGGTTGACAAGGAGCGAAAGTCGTGGACTAGAACCTCGACAGAGCCCGGGGTCAAGTGAAGTCTGGAATTCGTCACATCTCAAGTGGGTACCCCCAGGTTTCACGATGCGTCAGCCAGTGGGTCAGGGGCCGGACGTAGCGCGCTCAGCGCGCCCGTCAGAGGGCAGCGGCCGGTGACGACAACGAGCCCTCGAAAGGTCAACGCAGGGTGAGCTATGACGTCGTCGGGTGAAAGATCGGGCATCAGGTTCAGTGCCCGGGCAAGTACCATCGCCGACCATGGGTTGGGGCTGTGGTCGGCTCGGCAGTCGTCGCTGGTCCACACCGTGGCGGCGGCGACGTCGGTACGCACGATCCGGCTGCGGGCAGCGGTAGCGCGGAGTGCGTGGAGTACTTCCTCTGGTGTCTGATGACCGTCGGTTGTGGCTATGTCGAAAACGGTCACATCACGGTCTAGTCCAGGACGAACGAGGAAACCAGTAACAATATTCATTCCTGCATCGCACCGAATGAGTAACTGTTATAGCTAGTTGGTGTTGACCCACTTGACAGCCTGCGCGATATACGTTGGCGGACGTGCGTCCGTCCGGGCCGTTCGATTAGTTCAGCACGTACCGTCTGAAATGTAGCAAGTGGACGGTTGTGACCGGATCGTACCGCCCCTGTTGCCGAAACCGGACAGAGAACGGTTTCGGCAACAGCTGATCAGTTCGTATGCCGACGTACGGTCCGGGTACGAACTGCTCCTTCGACGTTATTGAATGCTCGTATTACCTGTGGATCGGCGAATGGTATGAGCTGGGTGAACAACACTCCTGCTGACGATCTATCGTTGTCGGTGTCGGCCCAGTAGTAGGTGTTCGCGCCCCCGGCCCATGCCATGGTTCCGACTGGGCGGCCTGCGGGTGTGACTTGCTCGTTTCGCATGCCGAGCAACGACCACGATGTGTTGATTCCTGGGATCAGGTCGATGTCGTGCGACGTTGCGTAATCAGCGGATTCGATGGTCCCGAAAGATGCTGAGTGGCTTCGTTGTGCGTCGACGAGGGTATCCGGCTGTAGGTACTGCACACCGTTCCAGGCTCCGCCGGCACTGAGCATGCGAAGGAACGTCAGGTAGTCCTGGGGTGTTCCGTACAGCCCGCCGCCGCCTGAGTGGAATTCTGGATCGGTGGGCAGCTCGAATGGTGTGGGTACCAGGCCGTGAGGTGTTTTCGTGTGTACATCCGCCAAGCGAGTGCGATCGGTGATTCCGAACGTTGTGTCGCGCATACCCAATGGGGAGAAGATCGTCTCGTGGAGGTGGGTTGCCAGGTCGTGTCCGGTCAGGCGGGTGATGGCAAGTCCCACCCATTCCAGGCCGGTGCCGTACATGGCGTTGGTGCCTGGGTGGTAGACGAGCGGGGCGTCGACGATCGAGGCGAGTTTGAGTTCGAGGCTCGATGGCACCTTCTTGTCGTGAAGATAGCGCGCGAGATCGGCGTGTAGGAACGAGTAGCCGGTTCCGGCTGTGTGCGAGAGCAGCATTCGTAGTGTGATGGGTCCTCGTGCGCGGACGAGCCGGGGCTGATCCTCGTCGTATCCCTCGAGGACGTACGCCGCGGCGAGTTCGGGCAACAGATCGGTAGTGGGAGTGTCGAGTTCGATGAGACCGCGCTCGACGAGTTGCAGTGCGGCGACGGCGACGATCGGTTTGGTCATCGATGCCAGCCAAGCGATGGTGTCGTCGGTCCATGGGTTTGTGCCATCACGTGTTCCCGCTCCGCCGGAGTACGTGATGCCATCGCGGTCGGCTGTCATGACGTAGAGGCCGGTGACCACTCGGTCGTGCACCGCTGTGGTCAGGATCGTGGAGATGGTGTTGCGCAGGGCTGATTGCCCTGATGGTTCTGGTGTCATGACCAGGTCATGGGGAGTTCGTCCACCCCATAGATGCCGATGGCGTGTTCTCGGAACTTGATGTCTTGCAGGGGTACAGCACGGTGGAGGGTTGGGATGCGCCGGAGCAGGGTGGGGATGGCGATTTGGAGTTCGAGTCGTGCGAGGGGCATGCCCAGGCATTGGTGCGGGCCGTATCCGAAGGTCAGATGTCGGTGCACTGGCCGGCGTAGGTCGAGGCGATCCGGGTCGGTGATCGCTGATGCGTCGCGGTTGGCGAGGTCGCCGGCGATGATGAGGCCGTCGCCGGCGGGGATGGTGATCCCGTTGATGTCGATGTCTTCTGTTGCGACTCGGCGTCGTCCGCCTTGGGGGACGGCGGTGTAGCGGAGGAGTTCTTCGATGGCTCCGGCGATTTCGTCGTGTGTGCGCATCGACAGGAGGGTGTCGCGCTGTTCGGGGTTTTCTGTCAGGGCCAGCGCACTGAGGGAAATGGTGTTGGAAGTGGTGTCGAATCCTCCGAGGAGCATCAGCATCCCGGTCATGGCTGCGTCGTGTTGGGAGATGTCACCGGTGGCGACGTGTTCGTGGGCGAGTTCGGAGAGCATGTCATCGCCGGGGTCTGTGCGTTTGACGGTCAGTAGCTGGTAGATGTAGTCGATCAGGCCTTGGCGGGCGGTTTCGGCGTCCTCTGCGGTGGCGTGGGGATCGATCAGGGATTTGGCGCTCGTTGTGAAGAACTGGTGGTCCGCGTAGGGCACGCCCAGCAGATGGCAGATCACGGTGCACGGCGCGGGTAGCGCGAAAGCTTCGAGGAGGTCGACAGGTCGCGGCCCGGCAAGCATTCGGTCGATGAGGTCGTTGACGAGATCTTCGATCGGAGTGCGCATCGCCTCGATGCGTTTGGCGGAGAACGGTTTGGCCACGAAGTGGCGTTGACGGGTGTGCTCGGGGGCGTCCATGGTCAGAAATCCCAAGCGGTGCATGAATTTACTGGGGGTGGAGTGGGGATAGTTGGGGTGCTCGGGTACGGCGCTGAGGCGTGGGTCGCGCAGCAGTGTCCGTGCTTCGTCGTACCCGCTGATCAGCCAGGGGGTGCTGCCGTCCCAGATCTGCGCGCGTGTGATCGGTGAGTCATTCTGTACTGCACGCAGTTCCGGTGACGGGTCGAAGGGGCACTTGGGGTTTCGGGGGGCGGGGTAGGTGGGCAGGGTGTCTGTGCGCTTCGCGTCGTGCGGTGCGTTGTCGGTCGCGTCCCCTTCTGGGCGGTGCGGGGCGCGCATCACTGGTCTCCGAAGCTGTCGAACAGTTCGTTCGCGGTGTCGAATCGCGGGCCTTTTCGCGGCCCTGGGGCAAACTGTGCGGGCATTGTCACGAAACCGTTGATCTGACCGACCGTGGGGTATCGAACGGCGGCATTGTCGACAAGGCGGTAGCCGGGGAGTCGGTCGAGAACTTGGCCGACGACGACCTCGAAGTCGATTTGCGCGATGTGGCGGCCGATGCATCGGTGCAGTCCGAGTCCGAACGCTGCATGTTTGCGTGTGTCACGGTCGAAGTCGATGGTGAGGGGGTCGGGGAAGACCTTTTCGTCGAGGTTGGCTGCTGCCCAGGAGATCAGGACTCGTTCGCCGGGTTCGACGGTGGCTCCGTCGATCTGTGCCTCTTCGGTGGCTGTTCGTCCGACACAGACAACAGGGGTGAAATAGCGCAGGAGCTCTCCGCATGCTTTCGGTAGGTCGTCCGGGTGATCGATCAGTCGTGCTCGATCATCGGTGTTGCGGTCCAGGTACTCGAACGTCGACGAGAGCAGGGCGGTGGTGGTGTCCATACCGCCGGCGATCATGGCGTTGCAGACGGCGATGATGTCTGCGTCGCTGATGTTCTCACCGCCGATCTCCATCTGGGTCAGGAAGCTGATGAGGTCGTTGCGGGGATGGGCACGGCGGAGGGGAATGGTCTTGATTACTTCGCCGATGAGCATCGCGAAGCCGGTTTCGACCGTCTTGTATTCCGGGGTGTCGGATGGGGTGTAGGCCAGGGCATGCACGGCCTCGGCGTAGATGCGCCAGTTGTCCATCGACAGGCCCACGATGTCGAGGGTGAGCAGAGCCGGCACGGCATTGGCGAGATCCATCACGAGGTCGATCTCGCCTGATTCGATGGCTTGGTCGATGCACCACGTCGTGTAGGCCTCGATCCGTGGGCGGAGCCGTTTTGCAGAGGTGGGAGAAAAGTAGGTGTTCAGTGCTTTTCGCCAGTCCAGATACTCGGGTGGGTCCATTTCCAGTGGTAGGGCACGAAACGTCGACGCGGGGATGATCGTTCCTTGCGGTCGCCCTGGCGTGTTGGGTAGCTCGTGGGCCGAGGAGAACACTTCCGGTCGACGTGCGACTGAGGCGACCTGCTCGTAGCCGCTGACCACGTAGAAGCCACCGTAGTGGGAGCTGTGGGCTACCGGGCACTTTTGGGTCATGGCGGTGTTGACTGCCCACGGGTCTGCTGAGTATTCGGGTGAGTGGTGGTCGAAGTCGATGTTTGGGACGGTGCTGTTCGGCATGACGGGGGCTCCTAGGGGCGTGTGGCGGCCGAGACCGGTTGTGGGAGAAGTTGAAAGCCGGGGTAACCGTCTGCGGTTACTTGCTCGCAGCGGGCGGCGTAATCGGGGAACCCGATGAGGGGCATGAAGACCCTTTTCTTGCCGGGGATGTTCGCCCCGAGGTACCACGAGCCACACGAGGAGAGGAGAGTTCCGGCGGCGACGTCGGTGACGTGTCGACCCCAGTCGTGTTCGGCCTGTGGTGTGGCTTCGATGCTGTGGATGTGATGGTCGGTGAGGTGTTGCAGACAGGTTCTGATCCAGGTTGCGTGTTGATGAATTGCCACCAGCACGTTGGCCAGGACGGACGGGCTACCGGGGCCGGTCATGGTGAACAGGTTGGGAAAGCCGGAGGTGGCCAGGCCCAGGTAGCTGCGGGGGCCCTCCGACCACGCCTGGCGCAGCGTTCGACCGCCGCGGCCGCGGATGTCTATGCGTGTGAGAGCGCCGGTGATGGCGTCGTAGCCGGTGGCGAACACGAGGATGTCCAAGTCGTGCGAACTGTGTGTCGTCCGTAAGGCGGTCGGTGTGATCTCGGTGATCGGGTGGGATGCAATGTCGACGAGGTCGACATTGGGACGGTTGAACGTTTCGTAGTAGCCGTCGCCGAGGCAGATTCGTTTGCATCCCATGACGTGGCGAGGGGTGAGGGTTGCAGAGACTGCAGGATCGGCCACGGTCGAGCGGATCTTGGTGCGGACGAAGTCGGCGACGACCTCGTTTGCCGCAGGGTCGACGAGGAGATCTCCGAAGGAGCGTAGGAGCAGCGGCCCACCCCTGTTCCACAGGTGCTCGAACTGTGCTTCACGCTCTGTCTTCGAGAAATGGAACACCGAGTTCGGGTTGGTAGGAAACCGGGACAATCCGGCTGTGGGAACTGTGTTGTTGCGTGCACGAAATCCCGCGTAGTCGGCCTTGATTGCGGCTTGGAGCTGAGGGTCGAGCGGTTCGTCGCCTGCGGGCAAGGTGTAAGCAGGGGTGCGTTGAAAGACGGTGAGCTGACGAGCGTCTCGGGCGATCAGGGGGATGGCTTGTACCCCAGACGAACCGGTCCCGATCACACCGACTCGTTTGCCTCCGAGTGCCACGTGATGGTGGGGCCACCGTCCGGTGTGCAGGATGTCGCCTGCGAATGAGTCCAGGCCGGGGATCTCGGGCACGTTGGGTTCGGACAGGCAACCTGTCGCGGTGATGACGTACCGGGCGATGATTTCGTGTCCGGTATCGGTCCGGACGGTCCAGGAGGCGGTGGCGTCGGAGTAGACCATTTGTTGTACGCGCGTGTGGAACTCGATGTCGCGTTCGAGGTCGAAGCGATCCATCACGTGCTCGATGTAGCGCATGATTTCAGCTTGGTCGGCGTATCGCCGTGTCCATTCCCAATCTTGTTGCAGCTCATCGGAGAATTGATACGAGTACTCCAGGCTCTCCACATCGCAGCGCGCACCGGGATATCGGTTCCAATACCAGGTGCCGCCGGCATCACCTCCTGCCTCGTACACGCGGACGGTCAGGCCGATCGTGCGTACTTCGTGCAACATCTGCAGTCCTGCGAGCCCCGCACCCACGATCAGAACATCGACATGCTCGTCCATGTCATCGCTCCGTGCTCGTGTTCACGGTCTGCTGATATGGCATCTCCGATGACGGCGCGCGTTCGCTGCGAACTGCCGCGACGCTCGCCGCAGCAATCCAGACAATGACAGCGAACACACTGGCATAGGTGATGAAACCTCCCGCCTTGATGGGGCTCTCGGGTGCCAGGAGCGGAACGCAGCCCAAAATCTGCACCACGACGACGATCGCCGAGAGTGGTTTGAGAAATCCGGGCCATCCTGCGGCGGCGGTGGTGCACAGGGCTGCGGACACGACGATGACAGCGGCCGGGACGGCACTGAACATGAAGCCCAGTACGTAGGCATCGGAAAATGCGTGCAGTAGTGCGTGGGAGTCCGGGTCGGCGGCCCAGCCCGAGAAGATTTGGAACAGACCGAGATAGACCGTGGCGAACCCCACCCACGCCGTGCCGGCCGCCATCATCAGCATCGGCAGCGGACTGTGCGGTACTTCCCGCCGAAACCGCACGTACAGATAGCACAGGAACCACAGGGCGGCCATCAACGCGATGCCTGCGACGAACTGGTAGATGTATCCGCTGGTGGTGTGGGTGGCGTAGAAAGTCACCACCTCGTCCTCCGGTGAGCCGAAAGGCGGGATCGGTGCCAACACGAAGATCGTCGACGCCAACACCAGCAGGCTGATGATCCCACTTGCGGCGTGCACGATGTGGGGGCGGGTGCGATCGGTGTCGCGTTGGGATTGTGGAGTGTCCATTACTGCACCGCCTCGAGGTTGAGTTGTGCTGCGATGTGCAGGGCGAGCGCCGCGGGGCTGGAGTCTTGGCGCATCTGTTTGGGTGTGACCCGAATGTCGAATTCCCGGTTGATCCGGGTGCTGAGTTCGAGCGCCATCAGAGAGTCGAGGCCGTGGTCGCCCAGAGATCGGTCCGGGTCGAGTGCAGCAGCGTCGACGCGCAGAATCTCCGCGGCGTGTGCGGTGAGGATGCTCTCCAAAAATCGTTGCTGCGCTGGGGGTTCGAGATTCTGCAGTTCTGCCAACGAGGTAGATGCGGTCAGGTCGATCCCGCGTTCTGCGCCTCGATCGGCAGGGATGGCCGCGAAGAACGACGAGGTGCGAAGTTTGTCTGCGAGCATCGACTGCCACCCGGGGTCGAGGATCG
This sequence comes from Rhodococcus sp. 15-725-2-2b, assembly GCF_002259075.1. Taxonomy (NCBI): domain Bacteria; kingdom Bacillati; phylum Actinomycetota; class Actinomycetes; order Mycobacteriales; family Nocardiaceae; genus Rhodococcus; species Rhodococcus sp. 15-725-2-2b. Next base: position 181,103 of record NZ_NPFL01000021.1, read on the forward strand.
GGAGGTAACCCGCGCGCGGCCGGTCGTAGCGTAGGAGCGCATCGCACGCGTGGAGGCCCTCGTCGGGGTCGATCATGGCGTTCCCGCGGTCGGCGAACATCGTGCCGCGCCCGTACTCGGCCCACGCTCCCCAGTTGACACTCAGAGCTGGCAAGCCGTGGTCCCGCCGCCACATCGTGAGGCCGTCGAGCAGTGCGTTCGCCGAGGCATAGCATGCCTGACCCGCGAAACCCACGAGTGCCGAGGCCGAGGAGAATCCGAACCACCAGTCGAGTTCACTGTGCGCACACGCCTCGTGCATCTTCAACGCGCCGTGCACCTTCGGTGCCCACACGCGCTCCATCAACGCATCGTCGACCGTGGTGATCGCGGCGTCGTCGACAACTGCTGCTGCATGAATGACCCCTCGCAGCGGCAGTCCGGTGGCGGTGGCAGCACGGACCAGGTCCGTGGCCGTGTCCCCGATCGCGATGTCTCCGCGAACGATCTCGATATCGGTTCCACCCGAACGCAACTCGTCGATGAGTGCCATCGCCTCGACCGAGGGCGCGGATCGGCCGTTCAAGACGACCCGTCCGGCACCGTGTTCGGCGAACCACCGCGCAAGGATGAGGCCGAGACCGCCCAAACCGCCGGTGACCACGTAGGAGCCGTCGGCGCGGATCACCGGTACGTCGTCGGGGCGGATCGCTGCGTGCCCCTCACCGTCCTGTGGAACGGTCAGAACGAGCTTGCCGATGTGATCTCCCGCAGCCAGGGTGCGGAACGCGGTGCTGGCATCGCTGAGCGGATAGGTGGTGTGCGGGGTCGGGGTGAGAGCGCCCGAGGCGAGCAGTTCGTGTACTTCGCGGAGGACATCGCCGAGTTCGTCGTAGGGCAGAACGCCCAAGTCGACACTGTGCAGAGAGATGTTGCGACGGAACGGGAACAGCCCGATCTTGGAGTCGGCGTAGATGTCCTTCTTGCCGAGCTCGACGAATCGGCCGCCGATGCGCAGCAGGTCCAAACCAGCTCGTTGCGCGGCGCCGGTGAGCGAGTTGAGTACAACGTCGACGCCCTCGCCGCCGGTGACGTCTCGGATCTGCTCGGCGAACGCGGTCGATCGAGAATTGAAGACACGTTCGATGCCCATGTCGCGCAGGTACTGCCGCTTGGCGGCGGTACCTGCGGTGGCATAGATGGTTGCGCCGAGGTGTCGAGCAACCGCGATCGCTGCGAGCCCCACTCCGCCGGTCGCCGAGTGGATCAATACCCGCTCACCGGGACGAATCCTGCTCAGCCGATGAAGCCCGTACCACGCAGTGGCGAACACGCTGGGCCGCGCAGCTGCAGCAGCGAACGTGACGTCGTCGGGAAGTCGGTTGACTTTGCATGCGGGGACCACTGCGAAAGACTCGAAGACGCCTGGATGCATTGCGGCCACGCGATCGCCGGGTCGGAATGTGGTGACCGATGATCCGGTGGAGACAACTGTTCCGGCGCAGTCGAATCCGAAGGGCATCGGTGCGCCGTCGACGGTCTTGTACAGACCCATCGCGTTGAGGACGTCGGCGTAGTTCACGCCGAGTGCCTCGACTGCGATCTCGATCTCGTCGGCCGCGGGCGGACGGGCGGTGGTTGCGACCAGTTCGAGGCTGCCGAGGTCGCCGGCGTGTTGGGGAGCGAGCGCGTAGCGATCACGCCCGAAACGAATGGGGCGGTGTCGGCGCTCGTTATCGCGCAGCGGGGCCACTTTCAGCCGCGCCAGGAAGAGTTCGCCGTCGCGTAATGCGATCTCGTCTGCGTCGTCGTCGGCGAGGAGGATCTGGGCCACCAGTGTGGGCTCGGCAGGGGATGACACATCGAGGTGACGGATACCGAGCTCGGGGTGTTCGTGACCGATCACTCGGCACAGGCCGCGTACCGCAGTCTGCTCGAGGTTGCGGCCGTCGCCGGAGCCGACCCTCTGAGCATCATGGGTCACCACCCACAATCGCGGCCGGTGTGTGTCGGTACGTTCGACGAGGACGCGAACGAGCTCGATGAGCTGTCGGATGCGGTCTTGGGCGCGCTGCGCAGTGTCGTGGTCTGCGGTGTTGGTCGGTGGGGCGCAGAGCACCACCACCTGATGCGGAGGATGCGCCGCTAGGTCGGCGTCGAGTGCGTCGGAGTCGGTGTGAAAGGCGCGAATATCGATGTCGTTGCCCAGCGCGGCTGCGAGGTCGACGGTCAGTGGGTCAGTGGTGCTTGCTTCGGTGAGGACGAGCCATCGCCCGGCCTGTGTTTGGGGCGCGGGGAGGTCGGCGCGTTCCCACTCGACGGTGAGGAGTCGTTCGGCCAGTCGCCGGTCTGCGGTGGCCAGCCGCACGCCGGTGGCTTCGGCGACGACGGTGCCGTCCTCGTCGAGCAGTGTTATGCCGCCGATCGCGAGCTGTTCGTCGAGATGGTGCAGTTGAGCAAGGCAGTAGCGAGCGTGGTGGGGGTTGCGGTGTACCCGCAGCGAACCAACTCCGGTGGGGAAGGCGTCGCGGATGAGGGCCGGGTGAGACGCCAAGGTCTGAAGGCAGCCATCCATCAGAACGGGGTGTAGGGAGTACGCGTCGACTTGGCTTCGCGCGGTGGCGGGAAGCGACACTTCAGCGAAGACGGTCTGCGCTGTACCGGTGTCGTCGGACAGGTGCAGCGCGGTCATCGCTGCGAACGCGGCTCCGTGGTGTACGCCAGCCCCGTGGAACTTGGCGTAGGCGTCTTTGGTGTCCAGAGGCGTCGGATGGGAGGCCAACAACTCGGCAACGTCGAGACGCTCGGGTTCGACGGGTGGCCTGATTCGGAGTGTGCCGCTGGCAAGGAGGGTCGATGCATCGCCGTCGTGGCGGGTCAGTGACTCGAACCGAACCGATTCGTGTCCCTCGGGCCGGGTGCGAGAGGACACCACAGTGTTCTCGTGGAGGTGAAGCATCTCGTGGATGACGAGATCGGTTATCTCGACGCTGCCCAGGTCGGCTGCGAAGACCGACTGTGCGGCGACAAGCCCCATCTCGCAGTAGCTCGCACCGGGCAGTGCTGGCTGATCATGGACCTGATGATCGTCGAGGTACTGCAGATCGCGGCCACTCATGGTGGCCTGCCATCGGTGCTCGTCATCGGCGTCTATCGGTGTCATGTGGACGCCGAGCAGCGGATGAGCGTCGACGCTGGCTCCGGGCTTTTTCACGTGCAGGGCCAGGACGCCGAGATCTTCTCCTGCCCAGGTGGGAAGTGGAACGTCGACCAGCTGACCAGAGGGGTATACGCGCTCCCAGTCGACGGTGACGCCGCTGCAGTGCAGGTCCGACAACTGGGGGAGCAGGCCCAGTGACTGGTCTCCGTCGCGGCGCAGCGTTCCGATAGCGGTGGCATCTCGACCGATCGATGTCGCGGTCTCGGTGATGGCGTAGGTCAGGAGTGGATGTGGTGAGAGCTCGACGAAAATTCGGTGCCCGTCCAGCACCGCGGCAGTCACGGCATCTGCGAAACGCACCGGCCGCCTGAGGTTGTCGACCCAGTACCCGGCATCGAAGGCCGCGGGTTTTCTCGGATCTTCGAGCACAGTGCTGTAGACCGGAATCTTCGCGGCGTCGGGGGCGAGGCATTCGAGCTGTAGCGCGACATCGTCGAGAATCGAGTCCACGTGCGGTGAGTGGGATGCATAGTCGACGGCAATGGTTCGCGCATGAAGATCGCGCGCGTCCCACTCGGTGACCAATTGCTTGACCCGGGCGGGGTCTCCCGCAACCACGGTGGAAGTGGGGGACACGATGACCGCGACGGTGACGTCGTCGATTCCGGCGGCCTCGAGCTCAGCGGCGACCTGCAGGTGGGGTAGCTCGATTGTGGCCATCGCGCCGCCGCCGGCGATCCGGGTGACCAATTGGGAACGCCGGCAGATCACCTTGACGCCGTCGTCGAGGGTGAGCGCGCCGGCGACAACGGAAGCCGCGGCTTCGCCGAGCGAGTGGCCGATGACCGCGGCTGGCTCCACGCCACGTGAGCGCCACGCCGCCGCGAGAGCAACTTGCACGGCGAAGATGGTCGGCTGGATCTTCTCGATCCCGGTCACGGTCTCGTCGGCCACGAGTTCACCACGTACCGAAAACCCTGCTTCGCGCGCGATGAGCGGCTCGAGTTCATCGATCATGGCTGCGAACGCCGGTTCGGTGGAGAGCAGTTCGCGCCCCATTCCCGCCCATTGAGACCCTTGCCCGGAGAACACCCACACCGGTGCGCCGCCGTGGCTGCCGATGGCAGCACTGACCACACCCGTCGCGGGTTGCAAGGCTGCAATGCTGCGCAGTTGGTCGGTCAGTTCCTCATGTGAGGCCGCAAGTGCGACAAGACGTTCGGTGCGATGTTCGCGGTGGCGTGCGAGCGTGGTGCCGATGTCGGTGAGCGAAGCGTGAGCGCCGGGGCCCGTCAACCACTGCGCCACGCGGCCGGCTGTCTGTGCCAGGGCCTGGGGTGTGCTGGCCGAGAGCAAGATCGGCTGGGCTGTCGTACTGTCTGCGGGTTCGTCTGCGCTGGGTGCCGTCGCTGCAGCTTCTCCGACAACGACGTGAACGTTGGTTCCGCTGAACCCGTATGACGAGACTGCGGCCAGCCGAGGTGATCCCGGGTTGTCCCATTCTGTCAGCTCGGTCGGAACGTACAAGCGGGTGTCTTCGGAGGATATGTCGGGATTCCATGACGTGAAGTGCAGATTTCCTGGAATCTGCTTGTTGCGCAACGACATCACGGTCTTGATCAGCCCTGCGAGACCCGATACCGACTCGGTGTGCCCGATATTGGTCTTCACCGACCCGAGAGCGCATGGTGTGTCGCCGTTTCCGTAGACGGCAGACAAGGCTTGGAATTCGACCGGATCGCCCGTGGGGGTTCCCGGGCCGTGCGCTTCGACGAACTCGACATCTGACGGGTCTACGCCCGCCACACGGAGTGCACTGCGCTGCACGGCTTCTTGAGCTGAGGCGGATGGGACGACGATGTTGTCGGATCGGCCATCGGAGTTCGCCGCCGACCCACGTATGACCGCCAGGACACGGTCACCGTCGCGCTCGGCGTCGTCGAGGCGTTTGAGGGCGATCACCGCGCACCCTTCGCTGCGTACGAATCCGTCTGCCGCAGCGTCGAATGCCGCGCATCGTCCGTTGGGTGAGAGCATCGACCACTGCGAAAACAGCACGCCGACCTCGGGACCGAGCTGCAGCATGGCCGCGCCGGCCAGGACGAGATCGGTTTCTCCAGAACGCAGGCTCTGGCATCCCAGGTGCACCGACAGCAGCCCCGATGAGCATGCGGTGTCCACCGCAACCGAGGGGCCGTGAAGCCCGAGGAGGTAGGACACGCGACCTGCTCCCACAGAATGGGCATTGCCGGTCATGACGTACGGGTTGTCGACCAACGAATCGTCGAAGGTGCGCAATAGATAGTCGTGGTGGGCGAGACCGAAAAAGACACCGGTCTGCGAGTCTTTGAGTGAGCCCGGAGCGATGCCTGCGTGTTCGAGTGCTTCCCAGGACATTTGGGTCAGTAGACGGTGCTGCGGGTCCATCGCTTCGGCTTCGTATTCGGTGATGCCGAAGGCCGTGGTATCGAAGCCACCGATGTTGTCGAGAAAGCCGCCCCATCGAGAGACGGTGCGACCGAGGACGCCGGGCTGCGCGTCGTAGACGTCGTCGGCGGCCCAGCGTTCGGGCGGGACCTCGCTCACGGCATCGCCGCCACTGGCCAGAAGATTCCACAGTGCGTCGGGGGAATCGACACCGCCGGGGAACCGGCAGCCGATTCCGACAATGGCGATGGGGTCTACGGTGGCTGCGTGTCGGTCGGGGCTGTTGGTAGCGTGCTGCACGGTGAGATCAGACATGGTTGAGCTCGCTTCTGTCCGAGGTGACGGGGGTGACGATCATGGGGAGGCTGTTCGGGCGTGGCATCGCCGCCGCGACGCGGCGCACGGTGTGGCGGGGAGCCGGAATCAGTCGCCACCGTCCGAGGATCGTTGCCAGTGCAATGACCGCTTTGGCCTGGGCGTAGGACTCGCCTATGCACCGGCGATTGCCCTCGCCGAACGGGAGGAAGGCGGTGCGGTCGGGTAGCTGGTCGCGGTCGACGAGCCACCGCTCCGGACGAAAGGAATCCGGGTCGGTGAAGGCGGATCCGTCGCGGTGCAGGTCGATCTGGCTGAACATGATGTCCGCGCCTGCGGGGAGCTCGACCCCGTCGATGACGACATCGGTCTCGGCGCGGCGGAAGAGCATCAGCAGTGAATATCGACGAAGCACTTCGTTCACCACGGCGCGGGTGTAGGTGAGGTCGTCGATGTCGGTGAACTCGGCCGGCCGGCCGTCGAGCACTGTGCGCAACTCGGTACGGAGTGTGCGTTCGACGTCCGGGTGTTGGGCAATCTCATGGAATGCCCACGTCAGCGTCGCTGCGGTTGTTTCCGTGCCCGCCATCATGATCGACACCAGTTCGTCTCGGATGAGGTCTTCGCTCATCGCCTCGCCGGTGTCGGGATCTCGGGCAGCGCGAAGGTGGGAGAGCAGATCTGCGCCGTCTCCGCTCTGGTCGGTGCGCACGACGTGATCGACTGCTCCGCGCAGGCGGTCGGCTGCGCCCATGAATCGCCTGTCGAATCCCGACGCCTTGCACAACCAGGACGGCAGGACTGTGCGGGCGACCATGCCGTAGGTGAAGATCGGTAACGATCGAATAATCTCTTGCACAACGTCTTTGGGTAGGCTTCCGGTGAACATCGATCGCGCGATGGTGGTCAGCGTGAGCTCTACCATTGCTTTTTGCACGATGACTCGCTGTCCGGGAACCCAGGATTCGGCGAGGGCATGGGATTCGGCGGTCATGATCTTGGCGTACGAGGCAATCATCTGCTTGTGGAACAGGGGCTGGATCAAGCGACGCTGCCGCCGGTGTAGCGCGCGGTCAGAGGCCAGTAAACCGTTGCCGCTCAATGGATGTACGGCTTCCCACACCATTCCTTTGCCGAACGAGCGGGCGTCTTTCACGAGGACGTGGTGGGCCAGCCGTGCGGTGGTGAAGAAGTAGATCGGACGCTTGCCGATGAAAATCTGAACCATGTCGCTTTGCGCGCGCAGGTCGGCGAAGAAGTCGAAGGGGTTGCGCATCAGCGGAAATATGTGGCCGAGCATGGGCCACTTACCGGGTGCGACCGGTACCGCTCGGGTGGGCGGGCCGTCGTGCGTTTGCTCAGTTCCGGTGTACGGGCATTGCGATCCAGGCTGCATCGATGAGTCGCTACTGCTCAAGGTGTGTCTCCGACCAAATCAGGCCTGAAGCCGAGTACCAGCTCCAGGGCGTGGATGTCGAGCGATTCGGGAAGCGAGGCTGTGTGATCAATGGCACTGTACAAGTTACTCCGGCTAAGTGTAAGTAGTTAGTCATTACTAATTTGTAAAAGTTAGGATCGGTGGCATGGACCAACAGCGGAAAATGAGCGGCGCGGACCGGAGACAGCAGGTTCTGCAGATGGCCGCAGACGAATTCGCAAACGGTGGACTACACGGAGCATCGACAGAGTCGATCGCCCGGCGGGCCGGAATCACCCAGGCCTACATCTTCCGAATATTCGGCACCAAGAAAGCACTGTTCCTCGAGGTCATGACCGCGTCGTTCGAACGGCTCACCGAGGGCATGCGCGAAGCCGCCGGCGACGCGACCGGGCAGGACGCACTGGCCCTGATGGGTGCCCGATACAACGACATGCTGACCGATCGCAGCGCGCTGCTGCTCCAGCTACAGGGGTTCGCCGCGTGCGGCGACCCCGAAGTCCGCGACGCGGTCCGGAACAGTTTCGGGCGCATGTGGAAGACCGTCGCCGACATCACCGGGCTCGACGCCGTCACCATCAAGGCCTTCCTGGCCTTCGGGATGCTCCTGAACAATGCCGCTGCCCTGCAGGTATCCGAATTGGAGGAGCCATGGTCCGAAGGCGTGCGAACACGCATTCAGTCCGGTCTGTTCGATCACATCACCAGCGAGACCAACCGATGAGCGCCGACGCGGTCACTCACGAGTCCCAACCGCCGAAGCTGCTGGTTCCATCGTTGGTGTTCATAGCGCTCGTGGTCGCCGCGGTAGGAAGCCTCGGGGCACCACTGATCACCAGTGTCGCCACCACACTGCACGTATCACTTGCCAGCGCCCAGTGGACTCTGACCATCACGTTGCTGGCCGGAGCCATCGCGACCCCTGTCCTCGGACGACTCGGTGCAGGCCCCCACAGACGAGCAACCATCCTCGCGACCCTCGCCGTCGTGGTGACCGGCAGTGTCCTCACCGTGATCCCACTGCCGTTCGCATGGCTGCTCGTCGGACGCACCGCACAGGGAGTCGGTCTCGGCCTGACCGCCCTCATGATGGGCGTCGCCCGCGATCACCTCCCCAAAGAAAAATCGGCCTCCACCATCGCCTTGGTCTCCGTCGCGTCGACCATCGGCATCGGCATCGGTTATCCACTGGCCGGCCTTCTCGTCGAGGTCGGCGGCCTTCGAGCTGCATACGGACTCGGGGTGGTCGTGACCGTGATCGCGTTCCTGGCTGCCTATCGCAGCATCCCGGCCTCACCCGCTGGCCGGTCGGCTCACGTGGACCTGCCCGGCGCAGCACTGCTGGCCGCAGCGCTGTTTCTGGTGCTGTTTCTCGCCAGCGAGACCAGCCTGTGGGAAAGTCACCTCACCGGTGCCCTGGTACTCGCAGTGATGGCAATCGTGCTCCTCGCCGGATGGACACTGATCGAACGTCGCACCAGAGAACCCCTGGTCGACATTCGATTGCTACGGCACCCGGCAGTCGCGGGAGCGAACGTCGCAATGTTCATCGGCGGCATCGGCATGTACCTCTTGCTCACCCTGATCACTCGCTACGCACAAACCCCCAGCAGCACTGGATACGGATTCGGCCTGACCACTTTCGTCGCCGGACTCGTCCTCGTGCCATTTTCCGCGCTCGGATTCGTCGCGGGCAAAGTGACACCGCGGGCACGTGAACGCATCGGTGCCCCTTTGGTTCTCGCGGCCAGCGCGGTGATTGTTCTCATATCGTTCGTGATCTTTGCGACGGCACGCACGAACATCGTCGAGCTATTGGTTGCAATGGCCATCCTGGGCTTCGGCGTGGGTAGCTTCTCCTCGGCGATGCCCGGCGTCATCCTCGCTGTCACCCCTAAAGACGAGACATCGAGTGCAATGAGCGTCAACCAAGTCGTTCGCAGCGTCGGATTCTCCCTCGGCAGCGCTACCGGCGGACTCATGCTCGCGGCCGGCACGACCGGTGAGTTCCCCAACGACGGCGCGTATACCGTCGCGGCGTGGATCGGAGCCACGGTCATGGCCGTCACTGCTATCACATGCATTGTCCTGCATCGGAGGTCGCCGCAACGCGCATCGTGAACACGGACACCCACCCGGCCCGCCCAGAGAAGGAAACTGGGCGAGCCGGGTGGCTGCGCGTACGGGTTTCAAGACTAAGTCGAGAGGTTGCGACTGGTGCGCAGGAAACCTGTCATGTACTCGATCAACGTCCAACCCCCGGACTCGTCATATGAGTTGCTGCTGGACAGATGTCCGAGCGGATACGACTCGACCGCAATCGGTGCGATCTCAGCGGGTCGAATCGACCCCACGCCGAATAGGGCCATCCGCCTGCGTCGAACGTCCTGACGAACCCGGTAGAGGGTGCCGTCGACACCGACTGCGTGCGGATCGCGCATCTGCATGAACGACCAACCGATGACCGATGACTCGAAGATCTGGCGACCGTTCCAGCACGTCCGATTCAAGAAATCAGCATCGATATAGGGGCCTAGGGCCGGCACCGGGCGAGGCGAAACCCCGTACTCCTGTGCCAATCTCACGAACTCAGTGACAGCCAGCCAGCCCTCGGCTTCTTCTCGAGACTCCCGCTCGCGAACCATCTTCAAGCGGGCCCGCTCGGCGTCATCGAGACCATGGATATTGTCCTCTATGCCCACGCGCTTCACCGATCCTTATGCATGAGCTCGACGGCGTTCTCCTGCAGTGAGTCCGCTATCGACCTCAGTTTTGGAGTTGGCCTGATCCAGTGACTGGATGAGTGTCATGATCGAGAGAGTACCTCGTGGATACGAGTCGAAGTGTATGTCGCACGTGCTGTCGATGTTCATATCTGTGTGGCTGCTGGGAAATCGGCCCCGAACTCGTCGATAACGGCAGGACCGACAGGTCTGCGAGCGACAAGGGGACGCAGCAATTGTTGAATGGTGGCCGTGATCGGCCAGTGCTCGACTGGTAGCGAGTCGAGCAGTAGGGTCACGGCGGTTTCTGTGTCTGGGTCGTCCATGACGGCGGATAGCCCGTTGAGGATTATGGGCGTAGTTCGGTCGATCAAAATGGTCAGTGTTCCGAACTCGTGGTCCACGAACGTTTCTACAGTGGAAAAAGAGACGAGGAATGTGTCGAATTTTTGGTACTGAGCGTCGTTGAGCCCGAATCGATCTTGGGTCTCCAGCTCCGCGGTCAAGATATCATAGATCGCTATTCCGTTTAGGGGTGGTCCATCAGCTCGGTGCGCCGCGCGTTTATCCGAGACGGGGGTGGCCCACTTAGTGACCGCTTGCATCGTTTGGGGTGGTAATTCGTTGTTTCTAAGGATGAAGTCAGCTTTGTGAAAAGTCTGTTTGCTATTCCGAAGTGCTCTGAGGAGAAAGTAGGCATTGATCTGTCGGATGCCCCGTCCGCGAAGTGCGGCAGTCAGTTCGGTGAACACAGGAGTCAGGTCATCGCTGTTGCACGCGTGTGACAGTGCTATTGCAAGACCATTGAAGTCCTGTCCGGGGTAGCTGTCGAGGCAACTTATCGCTGCGCTTATGTAGGCCCTTCGGGAACTGGGTGCTCTGGAAGCGAAGCCGTCATCGAGGACGTTGCAGGCCAGCATAGGGGCTGTTGGGACCGTCTCGTGGAGGCCGCCACTTCGGCGATCGCAGGCGGTGACTAGCTGCACCAGATCATTTTGTAGATGTTCGCGTTCTTTGAAGATTCGGCCGGCGGCCAAAAGCCATGTGTTTCGCCAATGGGGGTGGTGGGCGGTGAGTTGAAGCAGGGCGAGGACTTTCGTGTCTTGTCCCATCGTCAGCGCGTTTGCTCCCATCAGTTCTTGCATACTGCGAACTTCGAATCCTACTCGGTCGTCAGTAGGGACGAGTAGAACCAGTCGGTGCGTGGCAGCCCTGACCAGTCTGCTCGCTATAGAGCTCACGTCTCGGGGACCGAACTCCTGGGTGATGAGTCGGGTCCGCACTATCTCGTCGAGTCTCGACGCAGGCATTGTTGCTTCCGAGCGGCTGCTGCTTTCGGCGGCCACGTGCAGTTCGAGCGCGACTTGGCAGTGCAAATGGAAGACATCGGGTCGATGTTCGTTGAGCAGTGCGGACAGGCCATGGACCCCAGGCTTGTCAATTTCCCGTTGATAGACGGTTCGGTAATACAGCTCGAAGAGGCTGTAGCGGTCGAGCGGTAGGGTCCCGAAGCTTTCGACAATGAACGACATGATCGTCACTTGCAGTGGGGTTTCCATCAGCCGTGCTGTGTTCGGGTCTTTGGCCGCGGTTCGTAGCCTGCGTAGGACGGTGTCGCGTCTTTCGGCGTCGTCAGCCAGCCTCAACCGAACGAGGTCGGTTCCGAATCGTTGCGATTGCGTGGAATTGAGGCGACTCAACGTGAGCTCGGTGAACAAGTCGCTATCGAAGCGTTCGTCGTAGCCCAAAGGCCGAGTTGTGGAGACCAGCAGTAGGTCTGCGTCGAGCTGGTCCGCAGCTTCCATGAAATCGGTGATCCGTTCGATCAGGAGTCGACGCATGGAAGCTGCGCTCACCTCGTCGAGACCGTCGAGTACGACGATCCACGGCCATATGCGTAACCACCCTTCAAGATCGCCGGGACTGAGAGTGCGACCGGCGCGGTTGCCGATGACTTTTGAGAGGTATCCGAGGACACTCAAATCCGGGACCGACGACAGTTCGTCTGCGTACAGTGCGAGGTCGATGCGGATGGGCCAACGGAGGTTTCGTGGCTTTGTGATTCCTGAGCGTTCCATCGCGCTCTGCGTGGCCGAGGTGATTGTGGCAACTTCGGGTGTCATGTCACCGCGGGACAGAAGGCCGCTGCGGTAGATCTGTGCGATCAGTGCGCTGAGTGTTGTTTTGCCCTGTCCGGGTCCGCCGATGATGACCCAGTGCGGTCGTCGTACGCGGTCTTGGAGGCCGCTGCGGAGGACTTGATCGGCGTGCTCGATGATGTGCGCAATTGTCTGCACATCGTGGGGGTGTCCGTCCGGACTCTCGTAGCGTCCTGGCAGGTCGCGTCCCGCTTCTTCTAGCTTTGCTCGTTGGCCTGCTGTTGCTCCAGATTCCGAGAATCGAACCCAGTGCTCGTTTCGGAGGCATTGTGCCGCATGAAGTCTCATAGCGGGTCCGAGATCGGAAGAACTGCTTCCTGGTGCAGTGTTGGCACCGATACAGGCGAGAACATCCCCGATCGTTAGAAGGGCAGGGAATGCATAGCGGACACTCGGGTGCCCGTCGATTAGCGCGGTGATCTGCGCATGGTGCCAGATGCGGATGGCGCGAATCCCGAGGCCGTGAATGGGGTCCTTGTCATCGTGGAGCCTGCCGAGCAGGTAGTTGTTCAGTTGATCGATGCCACCGGAGACTCCATTGCTCGACAATCTGACATTTGAGGCGAACACCATGTAGTCAGGTGGACGCATACGCGACCCTTTGTCCATGGCTTCGACCCACCGGAGCAATTCGGCGTCAATTTGCTTCTTGAACCAGACGAGGTTCGATGCCGGGTCACCCTGGTCGTAGTGGAACTTTGCTTGGAATACGGTGTACCCGGTCCAGTGTTCGTGCACGTGATCGTCTGTGCCGGCGGACCAGTCAATCGTGCCGGCGTAGGTCGCTTCGCGGCCTCCGTCGGGGCCGTCGCCGAAGGCTTCTATCCCGGCCCCGATTGCTCGGACGCACAGCGCAACGACGAGCTGCTCGAAGGGCCGGCTTCCCAGCTGATTGATGTCGTAGTCCGGCACAGGATCAATCATGCCCTCTATGGCTTGTCCGGCCCTGTGTATTTGAGTGGAGGCGCACCCAAGGCAGAATCTGGTGCAGCCCGACGAAAACGGGCGTGCGAAGCGATCGGGCGGCCCCCGGCCTGTCCTTTACCGACCGACAGAATGTCGATCCCTGGCGGTTCAACAGCTGGCCGGGCGGGTGCAGACCGCGCGAGTTGGCCATTAAGGGAGCCATTCTGGAGCTCCGAAGCGATGAATGAATTCCAGGTCCAGCTGCTGCAGATGGGGTGCTTGTTGGAGGCCGATGACGCGGGTGGCTGCAAGCCAACAGCTGTCCGGGTCCGATCGCTTGAGAATCAGATCTTGATGCCACTGGCCATTGCGTGCGGTGAAAAAGATCCTCCAGTACGCCGAGTCCGGGAGGCTGATATTCACGTTGTAGTACTCGGCCGGCGCGACGAGGTTCCCCCAGTCGAGGCGGTGTAGATCGGTGCCGGGACTGACATTCATGTCGACGATTCTCAGCGATAGGTCGTAGAGGGGATACTGACCGTCCTTGAGAACTGCGGCGTGTTGAGCGGTGCCTGCCTTCATGTCATAGGTAGAAAGCATGAAACGGGCGGTGGTGTCGCCGCCGGTCTGGTTGCCGTTAACTCGATCGTCTGAGTTCTCGTCTTCGAGATAGAACTGGCGGCGTACAGGGCCCATGCGGGGCATGTCAAGGATCGCTACGCACCGTTCGAGGTGGTAGAGCTCGACATCGCAAGACGCAAGGTTGGAAAGTTTGGTTCGCTCTCCGACCGTCAGAGCTTGGTTGGTTACAAAGACAATGCCGTTGGCACCGTTGGTGGCCACGCCGGCAACGTCTCCCAGAAATTTCTTCTTGACTGCGCTGAAAGTTTTTCTGGTGTTCGGAAAATAGGCCGCCATGACCCATTTCTTGCCGTCGCGGTGGGCTATTGCGTCGTGGGCATTGTCGGGACCGCCCATCGGCTGAGAGGGGTCGAGGTTTTTGAAGTCGTCTGCGAGAAGGATCTGGGCAGCGAGGCGCTCCGACAGTTGTCCGTGCGTCCAGTCGCGGAGTCGGTGCAGCGTTTCATCGGGCCTTTTCGGTGCCATGTCAGTCGATCTCCTGTAGGGAAAGTTGAGCAGTCCTATTCTGTCAGGCTCGGTAAAATCGCCTGCGCACTCGGTCCCCGGCACCGAGTGCGTCGGGGACAATTGCGGCTGCTGCCGGGTTGCGTCCTGCTGATAGTTGTGATCCCAAACGCTCTGTTTATCAACATGTTTCGATGACTCTTACGTCTTCCAGTGCAAGTGTTTCGATGGTAGATTCAGAGGCGTTCTGTTGATCGGCGGACTGACCATCCGTCACCCGAATTGAGAGGCTGAAATCTGCCATGACATCGATCGTCGATTCAGTGTTACCAGTTGCGTCCGTGCTCGAGGTGGCCTTCGACAATGGGTCTCTAGGGGGTGCCGACTGGTCGAACCGGGCCGTCGTGCTCGAGGCCTTGCCAAAGCCCCTGGTTGCGGGATACCCCGCAGAGGGGACCTATGTGCAGATAAGTGATGGACGCGGCGGTATCGCCGCGTCAGGATGGTTCTCGGTCGATGAGCGCAATGCCACCGAGACCCATGCAAGCGTTGCTGTCGTGTGGCGTGAGCCGTTGATGGCCGTGGAGCACACCTACAAGAGCTGGACGGGGTTGGTGCGTCCACGTGACATCTCACCGGTCACTGTGTCACCTGGGGTCGCTCCCGCATGGTTCGGTGAGTACGTGCGGCCGATCCACGAACGGGCCGCCGTCGAACGGACCTTGCAGGCCGTACGCGAGAGCGCCAATACCGAGCGTGCGAACCATCACGAGTGGATCAGGCGGCTGAATGAGTCTGCATGCGAATGGGCGGACGAGAACAGTCTGTGCAGCGAGTTCGAGAGGTTCTGCGAACAGTGGGGGTTCGAAGGCCGAGAACGTGATTTCGATGTAGAAGTGGATGTCACAGTTTCATTAACAATGACGCGATCGGCGCGTAGCCAAGAAGATGCGGACGAGTCCGTAGATCTGGACGATGTACGGCAGCATCTACGGGACAATTTCTCGTATCTCGATGTGAATTTCACTGTGGGGGAGTAGTAGCCGTACCACAGTGGGGTGCGCGCAGCGTGCCCCACTGCGGTAGCGGTTGATCGGCCGGGGCGCGCAGCGGTCCGAAGGTTGTACCCAATCAAGATAGGTGATTCGTTGGCCGTTGGCGCGCAGCGCCCGGCAAGGAAAGTCCGCACTAGGCCGCCTTGGCGGCCTAGTGCGGACTTTCCTTGCCGGGCGCTGCGCGCCAACGGCCAACGAATC
>NZ_NPFL01000016.1:0-194266 GCF_002259075.1 Rhodococcus sp. 15-725-2-2b
GGAAACGCCCGGTCCCATTCCGAACCCGGAAGCTAAGCCCTCCAGCGCCGATGGTACTGCACTCGACAGGGTGTGGGAGAGTAGGACACCGCCGAACACAATTTCCCAGAACACCCCCAGACCACCCGGTCCGGGGGTGTTCTGCATTTCGAAACCACACCCCACAAAACACCACACCCGTGCCGAATTAGCCCGCACCCACAGGGGCAAACGCGCACGCAATCGGCAACCGCGCGCACAATCGCACCCCGAACACCCACCAATCCCCGCGCACCTGACAAATGCGCGCGCATTCGCGACGATCAGGGCCGAACCCGGATGCCGGCGCGCACACCGGCGGCCACCCGAGCGTCTCGGCACCCCGACTGCCGCCCTCCGCCCACCCCCTCCGACCAACGCGCGCGCATTCGCCACCTGCGCGCGGAATCGCACCCCGACCAGCCCCATTTTCCGCGCACCTGACGAACGCGCGCGCATTTGCGAAATGCGGTACCGACGCGACGGGCTGCGGAACTGCAAGGACCGGTAATGCGAGTCAGGCGTGCACGGCAACAGGCTCGTCGGCGGTGACTTTCACATCCTTGGGGTTCGCGAGGACCGTCTCGGCGGATCGTCCTCGGAGCGTCACGCGATCGCCGAATTCCCAACGCTGCGCTTCGTCGTCCGAGGCGCCGTCCACGGCGGTCTTCGATGCAAGGATCGCTCCGGGGGAATTTTTCGCCAGCTCGGACAGGCGAGCGGCTTCGTTCACCGGGTCTCCGATGACCGTGTACTCGAATCGGGACTTCGCACCGACGTTGCCGGCGACAGCGCGTCCCGCCGCGACGCCGACCGCGGCGCTGCATTCGGGAACTTCGACCACGAGTCGTCGGGCAATTGCTCGTGCCGCAGCCAGCGCCGAGCCACAGTGGTCGGGAATTTCGCTGGGGGCTCCGAAGATGGCCAGAGCCGCGTCGCCCTCGAACTTGTTGATGAAGCCGCCGTGCTCGTCCACCTCGTCGACCACCACGGCGAAGAACCGGTTGAGCAGGTCCACGACCTCGGTAGGGGGTCGGGATGCTGCCAGCTCCGTCGATCCCACGAGGTCGATGAAGAACACGGCGATATCGCGTTCCTGTCCGCCGAGCTCGCTCTCGGACTGCAGGGCCTTCTCGGCGACCTCGTGTCCTACGTGTCTTCCGAAGAGGTCTCGAATCTTCTCCCGATCGCGCACTCCGTCGGCCATCCGATTGAACCCACTCTGCAGCTCGCCGAGCTCGGTGCCGTCGTACACCGCAAGGCGGACATCCATGTTGCCCTTCTCCACCTCGGCCATGCCTGCCCGCACATTGTTGATCGGGGACGTCGTCGCGAAACCACCGAGCACGGTCAGCGCAAGGCCGAAAACGATGGTGATTCCTCCGAGGGACAGGATGCAGACCGCGAGCTGTGTCGCTGTCGTTTCGGGGTTGATGAAGCGGAAGATGGCGATGATCATCAATCCGCTGACCGGCACGCCGGTGCCCAACAGCCACGACAGAATCGATCGGCCCATGACTCCGGCAATACGGATTCGGCGAGGATCCCCGGCTTCGAGGGCCCGAGCAGCAGCGGGACGAAGCGCAAATTCACTGAGTAGGTAGCTGAACGCGCAGACGACGGTGCCACCTGCCGCGATCGTGAACGCAACCTTGGGAATCGACGCCGCGTCGATGATGCCGTCGATCGTGGTGAGCAGCAGCAAGGCTCCTATCCAGAGCAGAATCTGGATTCGGGTCAGACGCCACGGCATTGCGAGGGTCGCGACCTGCTCCTCGCGGCTGGGTTGACGGTCCTCGATTGCCCACCGCAGGCTTCGCAGAGCGTGCGTGGTGCCCCAGACGGCACCGACGACGAAAGCCACGAACACGTATACCGGGACGACGATGAAATTCACCCACCAGTACTGATCCGTTCGCAGAACGTCCGGTCCGGGCACCACTACGCTGATCAGAACCCCCACGATGACTGCACCGATGAGGTTCGACAGGATCAGAAACACCGTCAGCAACAGCTGGATTCGGATCCGTCGTCGACGCGGCGACTCGGAGGTGTCGCCGAGCAGGCGGGAACCCAGGGGAGCGGCAGATCGTCTCAATTGCGGCATGGTCGTCACAGACTAACGGGGCTCCTGCCTTAAGGTGGTCGAGTGCGTCTAGTTATTGCTCGTTGCCAAGTCGACTACGTCGGCCGCCTCACCGCACATCTCCCGTCCGCTCGTCGCCTGCTTCTCGTCAAGTCCGACGGATCGGTCAGCGTGCATGCGGACGACAGGGCCTACAAGCCGCTGAACTGGATGTCGCCGCCCTGCTGGACGGTAGAAACCACCGAGGGCGAGACGATCAAGTGGGTCGTCACCAACAAGGCCGGCGAAGAACTTCGTATCACCATCGATGACGTCGAACTCGACTCGAGCCACGAGTTGGGCATCGATCCCGGATTGGTGAAAGACGGTGTGGAGGCCCATCTTCAGGAGCTGCTGGCCGAGCATGTCAGTACCTTGGGTGACGGTTACACGCTCGTGCGGCGCGAATACATGACGGCTATCGGACCGGTGGATCTGCTGTGCCGCAACGCTGATGGCGGAACTGTGGCGGTCGAGATCAAGCGACGTGGCGAGATCGACGGCGTCGAGCAGTTGACCCGGTACTTGGAGCTTCTCAACCGTGACCCGCTGCTGGCTCCGGTGAGCGGTGTCTTCGCTGCCCAGGTGATCAAGCCTCAGGCGAAGACGCTGGCCACCGATCGCGGCATTCGTTGTCTCACACTCGACTACGACGTCCTGCGCGGAACCGACAGCACCGAGTTCAGGCTTTTCTGACGACCGTCCGTGTCCGCCGGCGTGTTCTCTACACTGGACGGGTGCCCCGTCGTAATCAGCCCCGCAGAGCGAATCGGAGCGGCCCGAGTGTTCTCGGCCCGCCGACCGATTCCGTGCTGGGCGGCAATCGGGTCGAGGTCGGTCCGGACGGAGACACGTACACGACTCGGATGATCCCCGGTGCCAAGGCCGTCAAGACGTATCGCTGCCCCGGCTGCGATCACGAGGTGCGGCCGGGCGTCGCACACATCGTGGCGTGGCCGTCGGACGATTTCGGCGGTGCCGACAATCGTCGGCATTGGCACACCGGGTGTTGGTCCGGGCGAAACACGCGAGGCCTCACCCGTAGATGGTCGTAGCGGGGGAGGCCAGGCGCAGGATCAGCCGAATCAGGACGAGGAGTCGGCCGATTCCTTCTGTTCCTCGGCCTTCGCGGCCGCTTTCTCTTCTTCCTTCTTCAGGATGGCCGTCGGGTCTGGATTGTCGAGCAGCTCGCTTTCGCGATTGACCGAGGCGAGCATCGCCGGAACCGAATCGAGCTGGCCCCGGATTCCGAGCAGCTGGGCCAGTACGCGGCTGCGCAGCACACGCAGCTCCTCGGCCAGTTCCTTGGAGTGCGCGATCCGCCTTTCGGCCTGTTCACTGGCGGACTGAAGCCGTCGAGCAGCCTCGGTCGTCGCCTCTTCGATGCGTCGGGCGGCATCGGCCTTGCTGGACGCCTCTAGTTCCTCGAGGGCGGTGAGCACCTTGGTTCGGCGCTCGGCCATCGTGATCTCGAAGTCTTCCTGAACCTTGGCGCGCTTGGCCTCGGATTCGGCGGCCAACTTGTCGCGCTCGGCCTGCGCGGCCTCGACCACTCGGGCCGCCTCCGTGCGCGCCTGAGCCATGGTCTGCTCATGTTCGGCTTCGAGTGCCGTTCGGCGCTCTTCGAGTTCGGCCACCAGTGACTCGTGCCGTCCGCGCAGTCGGGCACTCTCCTGCTGCGCAACGGAGATCATTTCCTCGGACTCCGAGTGCGCCTTGGCGCGTACCTCGGATGCCTCGTCCGAGGCCAACCGCAGCATGCGTGAGATTCGATCGCTCATCCCCTCCGCCGTGGTGGGCGGAACCGACAGGCGATCGATGTCCTTGCGCAGTTCGTCGATCTCGTCGCGAGCGTCGTCGAGCTGCTTGGCCAGATCACGAGCCTGCGCTGCGGCCGCATCACGATCTGCAGTCGTCAGCCGTAGTTCGGCGTCGAATCGCTCGAAGTAGTTGGTGACTTCGTCGCGATCGAACCCTTTCCGGACGATGGAAAAGGGAAGTTGCACCGTGGAAGTGCGCTCATGATCGATGGCCATGGCCGTCAATTTACCGGTGAGTCAAGTAGAGGGCCATACGGTTCACTCACCGAGTTCGCTCAGTGCGAATTGTGACCAGGTTCGACGAGTTCGATGAGCACTCCACCGGCGTCCTTGGGATGGACGAAGTTGATCCGAGAATCGGCGGTGCCGCGGCGCGGGGCGTCGTACAGCAGCCGAACTCCGCGAGCGCGCAACTCTGTCGAGATCTCTTCGATGTCGGTGACGCGGTAGGCCAACTGCTGCAGTCCCGGGCCGTTGCGGCCGATGAACTTGGCGATGGTGGACGACTCGTCGATCGGTGCGAGCAACTGCAGTGCAGCGGAGTTCCCCGTCGCTCCGGGGAAGGAGAGCATCGCCTCGCGGACACCCTGTTCCTCGTTGATCTCCTCGTGCACGGCAATCATGCCGAGGTGGTCTGTGTACCAGGCGATCGCGGCATCGAGATCGGGCACCGCGACACCCACGTGGTCGATAGCCGTCACCAGGTCGGAGCGCAGCGGGGCTCCCGTGTAAGACTGCGTGCTGGAGGTCATGGCCATGACGTTAGCGCCAGCTGCGTTTCGGTGTTCCGCCCGGCCGGTATCGGAAGGGATCGTCGGAGCGTTGATCTCGACAAGGCCGTCTTCATACTTTCGGAGGAAATCGTGACCACAACAGTCATCGTCGCCGGTGCTCGCACGCCCGTCGGGCGCTTCTCGGGTGCACTCAAGGACTTCTCGGGATCGGACCTCGGCGGTATCGCCATCAAGGGCGCACTCGAGAAGGCCGGTGTTGCTCCGGATCAGGTCGACTACGTCATCATGGGCCAGGTTCTCACCGCCGGTGCCGGCCAGATTCCAGCCCGTCAGGCTGCGGTTGCTGCGGGCATTCCGATGACCGTGCCCGCCCTGACGATCAACAAGGTGTGCCTGTCCGGAGTCGACGCCATCGCATTGGCCGACCAGCTGATTCGTGCCGGTGAATTCGAGATCGTCGTCGCCGGTGGCCAGGAGTCGATGACCCAGGCACCACACATGCTCGAGAAGTCGCGCGCCGGGTTCAAGTACGGCGATGTCACCATGCGTGACCACCTCGCGTACGACGGTCTGTACGACATCTTCACCGATCAGGCCATGGGTGCGCTGACCGAGCAGCGCAACCAGAGCACCGAGGTCATCACTCGCGAGGAGCAGGACACCTTTGCCGCCGCGTCGCATCAGAAAGCCGCAGCGGCCTGGAAGAACGGCGTCTTCGACGACGAGGTGGTTCCGGTCTCGATCCCGCAGCGCAAGGGTGAGCCGATTCAGTTCACCGCAGACGAAGGCATCCGCGCCGACACCACCGTCGACTCCCTCGGCAAGCTTCGCCCCGCATTCGACAAGGCCGGCACCGTGACCGCCGGATCGGCGTCACAGATTTCCGACGGTGCCGCCGCCGTCGTGGTGATGAGCAAGGAGAAGGCGGAGTCGCTCGGTCTGACCTGGCTCGCCGAGATCGGTGCCCACGGAGTGGTCGCCGGTCCCGACTCCACACTGCAGTCACAGCCGGCTCGCGCGATCGTCAAGGCATGCGAGAAGGACGGCATCGACCCGAAGGATCTCGACGTCGTCGAGATCAACGAGGCGTTCGCAGCGGTCGGAATCGCGTCGACGCGTGAGCTGGGCATCGATCCCGAGATCGTGAACGTCAACGGCGGAGCGATCTCGATCGGGCATCCCCTCGGCATGTCGGGAGCTCGCATCGCCCTGCATCTGGCTCTCGAGCTGCAGCGACGCGGCGGCGGAGTGGGCGCGGCCGCCCTGTGCGGCGGCGGTGGACAGGGCGACGCCCTCATCGTTCGAGTCCCGAAGCAGTAGGCGCGTGGTGGCTCTGGCGCGGGACTGAGACCAGAGCCACTACGTTCCGTCGTAGCAAACCGGGCACAATAGCGGGTATGACCAACTTCTTCGACCTGAGCAGTACAGCCAAACGCTTCCGCTTCGTCGCTGTGCTCGAAGCGTTCACCTGGCTGGGTCTGCTTATCGGAATGGCGTTCAAGTACATCCCTGCCGATGGCAACGAAATCGGCGTGAAGATCTTCGGGCCCATCCACGGTGGCGTGTTCGTCGTGTATCTGGCCGTTGCCGTGTTGACGGCGGTCAAGCTCAAATGGGACATCAAGGCGACCCTGCTGGCGCTCGTCGCGGCGTTCCCCCCGTTCGGCACCGTGATCTTCGAGATCTGGGCCGCGCGCACCGGCCGTCTCGCCGAGTTGAGCACCGGCAGGCCCGCAGCCGATGCCAAGGTTCTGTCCTGACCGACCTGCACCGCCCGCCAGTGGATGACGCATCGCGTTAGTGACAAACTGTAGGGCGTGACTCGACCCGGTTCCCGTCCTCCCGTCCGCCCGTCAGCTGTTGTTCCCGCATCCATTGCCGGTGCCGTCGACCTGTCCGTTCTCAAGGACCGTCCGGCACCTGCACCCGCGGCCGAATCCGCAGGCGACGCGGGAGGACTGGCACCGATCGTGGACGTGACCGCGGCTACGTTCGAGGCCGAAGTTCTGCAACGGTCCACGCAGGTTCCGGTGATCGTCGACCTGGGGTCTGCTCGTTCGCCGCAGTCCCAGGCGTTGACGCGTCAGCTCGGACAGCTGGCCGTCGAGGCCGCGGGAACGTGGGTGCTCGCGCGGGTCGACGTGGACTCCAGCCCGCAGATCGCGCAGGCATTCGGCGTTCAGGCCATTCCGACGGTCGTTGCCGTGGCAGCGGGCCAGCCTCTGGCCGACTTCCAGGGCACCCAGTCGGACGAGCAGTTGCGTCAGTGGCTGCAGGCAGTGGAGCAGGCCACGGCCGGCAAGCTCAGTGGTCCGCCCGGAGTCGCGGCTGCCGAGCCGGAACCCGAGATCGAGGATCCGCGGATCGTCGCAGCCGAAGAGGCCATCGACGAGGGTGATTTCGTGAAGGCAGAAGCTGCCTACCAGGCGATCATCGACGCCGAACCGAAGAACACCGAGGCCGTCGCCGCACTGCGTCAGGTCAAATTCCTTGCGCGTGTGCAGAATCTGGCACCGGACGCGATTGCACTCGCCGACGCCGACGCCGGAAACGTTCAGGCTCGGATCGATGCCGCAGACGCCGAGATGGCAGGTCAACAACCGGAGCAGGCTTTTGCGCGGTTGATCGACGGTATCAAGATCAGCGCCGGCGACGACCGAACTGCGCTGCGCACCCGTCTGCTCGAGCTGTTCGAGTTGTTCGATTCGGCCGATCCGCTGGTGGTTTCTGCGCGACGCAAGCTTGCGTCGGCCCTGTACTGACAGCGGTACTCAGCTGTAGCGTGCGTCGCACCGTTCCTTGCCGCCGAGAACTCCCGAACGGAAGGCATCGACTCGGGAGAAGCCGGACGGCAGGGTCGTACCGTTGACGTCGCTGGCGGCGAGGCCGTCACTGAGCAGTCCGGACACGGCCTCGTCGAGATCGCCGGGGGAGAGCCAGACTTCGAGGTCCGTCGTGCCGCTCTCGAGGCTCATCGCCGAGGTGATCACTCCGGACAGACAGGCCGATCGCAGGGCGGCCTGCGGATCGTCGAGCGACTGGCCTGCTTCCCTCTGCACCGCGAGCGTGTAGCGCGAGGCGAACAGCACGTAGGCGCTGTAGTCGCCGGAAACGTTGAGCGGCAGGATGTCTTCGCGTCGGGGTGTCTCGGGCTGTCCGACTTCGGCCAGGTCCTCGACGTCGACACCGATGGTGTTGGTCGACGGGCAGTACGACACCGGCGCGGTGGGCTCGGCGTCGGAGCATCCGGTGTCCGAACCGGAATAGTCGATGTTCGGTGGAACGGTGACGGGCAGCACGGTTTCGAAGGACCGAGTGAAGGCTCCGAGGGTGTCCTCGGTGACCGGTAGCTCACCGGAGTCGTCCGGGTCGCTGAACTTCTGCGGCAACGATGCTCGACGCGAATCGATCTCGGCCTCGTCGATACCGGTGCAGATTGCCGCGCCGTTGATGAAGCCGAGCTGCACTGCGGTGACGCGCTCGAAGGCAGAGCCGTGTACCGATTCCGGATCGTTGGGGTCGACGTCGCGCACGGCGACTGTCGCGGCGAGAACGCCGTTGAGTCCGTCCGAGGTGTTGATGGTGAAGTGCGGTGCATCGTCTTCGGCGACGTGGCGGATGAACGCGCCGGCGAAGCAGTCGGCCTGTTGCTCGGCAACGATGGTCGGGGTGTCGTCGCCGACGAGGCCCGATTGATGCTGAATGGCGTGGCCGTATTCGTGGGCGATCACCATGACCACCGACATCGGTCCGAATGCGTCGACGAGAGCCGGAAGCAGGATGGTGCGATCCCACCCGATCGAGTCGTCGCGAGTGCAGTAGGCGGCGTTGGGAATACCGCCGGTGCGGTCTCCGCAGAATCTGATGCCCGATCCCTCGTCCTCGGACGCGTCCCACGAGACGACCTTCGAGACCGGGGTGAACGAGCCCTTGAACAAGTCGGGGTACTGCTCGGCCCAGAACTGCTGGATGTCGTCGATCGCGTTCGTGCCGAGAATGTCCGAGTCGGTGCCCTCGGCGTTCTCCACGGTGATCGTCGAATCGGGGACACCGGGACGGGGCCCGCTCGGCCCGTTCGTGACCGGAAGTCCGGCGACGGTGAACGGGTTCTCGTAGATCGATACCGCGTTTCCGCTGACGGTCTGTGCGCACGAGGTCAGCAGGAGCAGCCCTGCAGTGGCGGCCGCGGCCAGAAGTCGGGGTGTGCGGCCGCCACTCATCTATCGCTCCAGTTTTATCCAGATCGCCCCGTTGGCAGGAAGGGCGACCTGGCCTGACGCCGGTCGACCGTGCCACGAGTGCGATGTAGCCGTCACTTCACCCAGGTTGCCCACGCCGGAGCCCCCGTACTCCGTTGCATCGGTGTTGAGGATCTCGATCCAGCGGCCGGGTTCCGGTAGTCCCACACGATAGCTGCCGTGCTCGGTTCCGGAGAAGTTGAAAATACACGCGATGACCGAACCGTCGGATCCGTACCGCAGAAAGCTCAGCACGTTGTTCTCGGTGTCGTTGGCGTCGATCCACGAGTATCCACTCGGCGAGGTGTCGAGCGTCCACAGCGCCGGATGGGTCTTGTACGTCGAGTTCAGATCGGACACAAGGGTTTTCACGCCATTGTGCAGAGGTTCCTCGTCGATCTGATACCAGTCGAGGCCGCGTTCCTCGGACCACTCACGGGTCTGCCCGAACTCCTGTCCCATGAACAGCAGTTGCTTACCGGGGTGCGCCCACATGTAGGCGAGCATTCCGCGCAGCCCTGCTGCCTTGGCGTAGTCGTCTCCGGGCATGCGAGTCCACAGAGTGCCCTTGCCGTGTACCACCTCGTCGTGGCTGATGGGGAGCAGGTAGTTCTCACTCCACGCATAGACCAGGGAGAAGGTGATCTCGTGGTGGTGGTAGCTGCGATGGATGGGGTCACGCCCGAGGAAGCCGAGGGTGTCGTGCATCCAGCCCATGTTCCACTTCATGTTGAACCCGAGTCCGCCGACGTTCGTCGGGCGGGTGACGCCGGGCCATGCGGTCGACTCCTCTGCCACCGTGACGACACCGCGGTGCTTCTTGTGCACCGTCGCGTTCATCTCCTGCAGGAAGGTCACGGCCTCGAGGTTCTCGCGGCCGCCGTAGATGTTCGGCGACCAGCCGCCCTCGGGACGGGAGTAGTCCAGGTACAGCATCGACGCCACGGCGTCGACGCGCAGTCCGTCGATGTGGAACTCGTCGATCCAGTACAGCGCGTTTGCGACCAGGAAGTTGCGCACTTCGCGCCGCCCGAAGTCGAAGACCAAAGTGCCCCAGTCGAGTTGCTCGCCGCGCTGCGGGTCACCGTGCTCGTAGAGCGGGCCACCGTCGAACCGAGCCAGGGCCCATTCGTCCTTGGGGAAGTGGGCGGGAACCCAGTCGACGATGACACCGATTCCGGCACTGTGGAGGTGGTCGACGAAGTAGCGGAAATCGTCGGGGCTGCCGAAGCGAGAGGTCGGTGCGTAGTACGAGGTCACCTGGTATCCCCAGGACCCACCGAACGGGTGCTCGGCGACCGGGAGCAGCTCCACGTGGGTGAAGCCGGTTTCGGTGACGTATTCGGCCAACTGCTCGGCGAGTTCGCGGTACCCCAGTCCCGGCCGCCAGGACGCCAGGTGGATCTCGTAGACGCTCATCGGTGCCTGCGTCGGCTCGATGCCGGCCCTCGTATCGAGCCAGGACTCGTCGTTCCAGGTGTACGAGGATGCGGTTACCACCGAGGCCGTCGACGGTGGAACCTCGGTGGCGAAGGCCATCGGGTCGGCCTTGTCCTTGACCGAGCCGTCGGAGCCGTGGACACGGAACTTGTACAGTGCGCCCGGCGCGATGTCGGGAGCGAAGATCTCCCACACTCCGGTCGAGCCCAGTACGCGCATCGGCCATGTGCGGCCGGTCCAGCCGTCGAAATCGCCGACCAGCGTGACGCCCTGGGCTGCGGGTGCCCAGACCGCGAACGACGTGCCGGTGACGGGGCCGTCGGGTGTCGCGTACGACTGTTGGTGTGCGCCCAGAATGTCCCACAGACGCTCGTGTCTGCCCTCACCGAACAGGTGCAGATCGAGTTCGCCGAGAGTGGGCAGGAAGCGGTATCCGTCGGCGGATTCGGAGACGTGTCCACCGGGCCACGTCACTACGAGGCGGTAGTCGATCAGGTCCTCGAACGGGAGAAGGGCAGAGAAGACTCCGTGCGCGACGTGGGTCAGCTCGTGGTCGACGCCACCGATGCGGGCGACGACCTTCTCGGCGTCGGGCTTGAGGGCCCGGATCGCGGTTCCGCCCGGCACCGGGTGGGCACCGAGGACGGAATGCGGGTTGTAGTGCCGCCCTGCAGCGATGAGTTCGAGATCGTTGTCGGGCGGGGCTGCGACGGTGTCTTCGGGCGTCGTCGGATTCTCGGTCACGTTGAATCCCTTCACTTTCGGTTGCCGCGGTAGGCCAGTTCGATTCGTGCCGGGTACGGGATGTGGGGGAGCGTGAAGATGTGCGCCACCGACGTCCAGGGCTCGAGCCGAACGAAATTGGTGTGGCCCCAGTCGTAGTGAACGCCGCTCACCTCGTCCTTGATCGTGAGGGTGTCCTGCCAGTCGTGACCGAGAGCGGGCATGTCCAGGTGGATCGTGCCTTCCTCGGCTCCGAAGGGATTGAGGTTGATCACCACCAGGACCGAGTCACCGGTCTGCGGGTCGAACTTCGAGTACCCGATCAGCGCCTCGTTGTCGATGGTGTGGAAATGGATGTTGCGGAGCTGCTGCAGCGCCGGATGCGCACGCCTGATCGCGTTCAGCGTGGTGATCCAGGGCTCGAGCGACTCGCCGCGGGCGAGTGCACCCTCGAAGTCGCGCGGACGCAGCTGGTACTTCTCCGAGTCCAGGTACTCCTCGCTGCCCTCTCGCACGGCTTGGTGCTCGAACAGCTCGTAGCCCGAGTAGACGCCCCAGGTGGGAGCCATCGTCGCCGCGAGAGCTGCTCGGAGAGCGAACATTCCGGGCCCGCCGTGCTGCAGGCTCTCGTGCAGGATGTCCGGGGTGTTGACGAACAGGTTCGGCCGCGCGTCGTCGGCGCGTCGAGCGTGTTCCTCGGCGAACTCGGTGAGTTCCCATTTCGCGGTACGCCACGTGAAGTAGGTGTACGACTGCGTGAAACCGCGCTGCGCCAACCCGTACATGCGCACCGGGCGGGTGAACGCCTCGGCGAGGAACAGCACGTCCGGGTCGGTCTTCTTCACCTCGGCGATCAGCCATTCCCAGAAGTCCGGCGGCTTGGTGTGTGGATTGTCGACTCGGAAGACCCTGACGCCCAGCGAAATCCAGTATCGGACGACGCGGAGCACCTCTTCGTAGATGCCGCGTCGGTCGTTGTCGAAGTTGACCGGGTAGATGTCCTGGTACTTCTTCGGAGGGTTCTCGGCGTAGGCGATGGTGCCGTCCGGAAGGACGGTGAACCACTCGGAATGTGTTGCAGCCCAGGGATGATCGGGAGCAGCCTGGAGAGCGAGATCGAGCGCCACTTCCAGGTTGTGTTCCTGTGCAGCGGCGACGAACGCGCGGAAGTCGTCCTCGGTGCCCAATTCGGGATGGATGGCGTCGTGCCCGCCGTCCTTCGAGCCGATGGCCCACGGCGACCCGACGTCCTCGGGGCCGGGCGTCAGCGTGTTGTTCGGGCCCTTGCGGTTGATGGTGCCGATCGGGTGGATGGGCGGCAGGTAGACGATGTCGAATCCCATCCGCTCGATGCGGGGCAACTGCTCGATCGACGTCGCGAACGTGCCGTGCCGAGGCGAACCGTCCTCGTTCCACCCACCGGTCGACCGGGGGAAGAACTCGTACCACGCACCGTTGAGCGCGAGATTGCGATCGACCCACACATTGACCGCACGAGATCGAGTCACCAATTCGCGCAGCGGATGCGCGAACAGCAGTTCGGCGACCGCCGGCGCGAACGCCGAGGACACGCGAGCCGGCAGCGGGCGGTCGGTATCGCGCAGCGCGGCGGCGACATCGGCCAGCATCTGCCTGCTCTCGGCCGGAACTCCGGTGGCGGCCCGCAGGAACAACCGGGCCCCGATCTCGAGGTCGTTGGCGAGTTCGTGGGCACTCTGGCCCACTCCGAGCTTGGCTTCGACGGCGTGACGCCAGGTGCTGATCGGATCGCTCCACGCTTCGATGCGGCAGATCCAGTAACCCGGCCGAGAGGGGACGAACACCGCGTCGAACGTGTCGGGTTCGCGGCCCGGTGTCATCGGGATGCGTTCGAGTTTGCCTCCAGGCCCGCGCACCGACAGTGTCGCGGCCACCGCATCGTGACCCTCGCGCCAGACGTCGGCGGAGACTGGAAACGTCTCGCCCACCACCGCTTTCGCGGGGTACTTCCCGGTCGTCGTATCTGGAAGGACATTGTCGATACCAAGTCGACCTGTCACTTCACACTCCATTCTTCGCTAGAGGTATGGCTGCGCGGGCGCAACCTCTGATCGAACCGATATTGGTGTGCTTCTACTCGTCAACCGTAGTGCAGCAATGCAGATGGCGCGTGCGCCGACGCATACTGCCCGCGGTGGGCACTACATCTCGGATTTCGTCCAAGCCGCCCATCGACACAGGTGTGCGTGGGTAGGGTTCGACCCTGTGAAAGCTTTGCGTCGATTCACCGTCCGAGCCCACCTTCCCGCCCGCCTGAATGCCCTCGCCGAGCTCTCGACAAACCTCAGGTGGTCGTGGCACCCGTCGACGCAGGATCTGTTCGAGCACATCGATCCACTGTTGTGGACCGAGCTCGAGCGCGATCCGGTGGCCGTACTGGGAGCCGTCGCGCCTACGCGTCTCGAGGAACTCGCGGCCGACGAGCACTTCCTGGCCGAGTTGGACGCCGCCGAGGCCGATCTCCACGACTACCTCGCTCGACCGCTCTGGTACCAGAACGAGCTGGCCGAGGGGCGCGCTCTGCCGTCGGGCATCGGGTATTTCTCGATGGAGTTCGGTGTCACCGAGGTCCTGCCGAACTACTCCGGCGGGCTCGGAATCCTCGCCGGCGACCACCTCAAGGCTGCCTCGGACCTGGGCCTGCCGTTGATCGGTGTCGGGCTGCTCTACCGCTCGGGCTACTTCCGTCAGTCGCTGACGGCCGACGGCTGGCAGGCCGAACGCTATCCGTCCCTCGACCCGCACGGTCTGCCACTGCGGTTGCTCACCGACGACGGCGACTCTCCGGTGCTGATCCACGTCTCGATGCCCGGATCTCGGGTGCTGCGAGCGCGGGTGTGGATCGCCCAGGTGGGACGCGTCCCGCTGCTGCTGCTCGATTCCGATATCGCCGACAACGACCCGGAGCTGCGCGGGGT
This sequence comes from Rhodococcus sp. 15-725-2-2b, assembly GCF_002259075.1. Lineage (NCBI taxonomy): Bacteria > Bacillati > Actinomycetota > Actinomycetes > Mycobacteriales > Nocardiaceae > Rhodococcus > Rhodococcus sp. 15-725-2-2b. The sequence goes on from NZ_NPFL01000016.1 coordinate 14,056, forward strand.
CACCGACCGGTTGTACGGCGGCGACCAGGATCACCGCATCAAGCAGGAGATACTCGCCGGTATCGGCGGAGTCAGGGCGATCCGGGCCTACACCCGTGCGCACGGACTGCCCGATCCCGAGGTGTTCCACATGAACGAGGGCCACGCCGGATTCCTCGGCGTCGAACGGATACGCGAACTCGTCACCTCGGGAACACTGGACTTCGATGCAGCGCTGGCGGCGGTGCGAGCGGGTACCGTCTTCACCACCCACACCCCGGTCCCCGCCGGAATCGACCGGTTTCCGGCCGATCTGGCGCGGCACTACTTCGCAAGTGCGGACGGCGGCGCGGACTCGGCGCTGCTGCCGGGGTTGCCGATGGATCGAATTCTCGCCCTCGGCGGCGAAGCCGACGCCTCGGTGTTCAACATGGCGCACATGGGACTGCGTCTGGGGCAACGTGCCAACGGGGTGTCGAAGTTGCACGGCATCGTCAGCCGCGAGATGTTCAACGACCTGTGGCCGGGATTCGACGCATCCGAGGTGCCGATCGGATCGGTCACCAACGGCGTTCATGCTCCGACGTGGTCCGCCCGGGAATGGGCGGAGTCGGGGCCGATGTCCTCGGACGAGGTGTGGTCCACGCGCAACGCCCTGCGGGCACAATTGGTGGACGAGGTGCGGCGTCGGGTGCGGCGCTCGGCGCTCGAACGCGGCTCGACCGAGGCCGAAATCAGTTGGACAGCAAACGTTTTCGATCCCAACGTACTCACCGTCGGATTTGCTCGACGAGTGCCGACATACAAGCGCCTGACCTTGATGCTCCGCGAACCCGAGCGACTGCGCGCCATGTTGCTCGATCCGGTTCGCCCGGTCCAGTTGGTGGTCGCAGGCAAGTCGCACCCCGCCGACGACGGCGGAAAGGCACTGATCCAGCAGATCGTCAGATTCGCCGACCAGGCCGACGTACGGCACCGCATCGTGTTCCTGCCCGACTACGACATGTCCATGGCTCGATTCCTGTACTGGGGATGCGACGTGTGGCTGAACAATCCCTTGCGACCGCTCGAAGCCTGCGGTACCTCGGGCATGAAGTCCGCGCTCAACGGCGGCCTGAACCTGTCGATCCGCGACGGGTGGTGGGACGAGATGTACGACGGGGAGAACGGCTGGGCGATCCCCACCGCGGACGGCGTCACCGACGACAATCGGCGGGACGATCTCGAAGCCGCTGCTCTGTACGAACTGCTCGAACAGGCGGTACTACCCAAGTTCTACGACCGCGGTGACGACGGGGTACCGAGTCGCTGGATCGAAATGGTGCGGCACACCCTCGAGCAGCTGGGCCCGAAAGTGCTGGCGTCGAGAATGGTTCAGGACTACACGCTGGGTTACTACGCCCCCGCTGCCGAGTCCGCCCGCGCGGCTTCGGCCGAGAACAACCGCGGTGCCTCGGATGTCGCGTCGTACCGCCGTCGCGTCGAACAGGCATGGAGCGCAGTCAAAGTCACCCGGGTCGACAGTGACGGTCTGCCGGACACCCCGGTGATCGGCGCGGATCTCTCGCTGCGCGCCGACGTCGATCTCGGCGGACTCGACCCGTCGGACGTCGTGGTGCAGGCGGTCGTGGGACGCGTCGACGAGGAAGAGAACCTCACCGACATCCGCACGACGGCCATGACGCACGTGGGTACCGAGGGTGGTGAGCACATCTACGCGGGCGAGACGCTGCTGCCGCACAGCGGCGCAGTGGGATACACGGTGCGGGTGCTACCTCACCACCACGGTCTCGCCTCGGATGCCGAGCTCGGTCTGGTGGCGACTCCGTAGCCGGGCGCGTTACTTTCCGGCCAGCCGGGTGAGCGCCTTGCGCACTACCTCCGGATCCGAGGTCTCCCAGAACGGCGGCAGCGAGGCGCGCAGGTAGCCGCCGTAGCGGGCAGTGGCAAGTCGTGAATCGAGAACGGCGACAACACCTTTGTCGTCGACGCTGCGGAGCAGTCGGCCGACGCCCTGCGCCAGGAGCAGGGCTGCGTGGTTGGCGGCGACCGCGAGAAAGCCGTTGCCGCCCCGGGATTCGACGGCCTGCTGCCGGGCGACCAACAGCGGGTCGTCGGGCCGCGGGAACGGAATGCGGTCCAGGATCACCAGGCTCAGCGATGGGCCGGGGACGTCGACGCCCTGCCACAGCGACAGCGTCCCGAACAGGGACGTGGCCTCGTCGTCGGCGAACTTCTGCACCAGTGCACCGGTGGAGTCGTCGCCCTGGCACAGAATCGGGGTGTCGAGGCGCTCGCGCATCTCCTCGGCGGCGGCTTTCGCGGCCCGCATGGACGAGAAGAGTCCGAGCGTGCGACCACCGGCGGCGCTGACCAGCGACTCGATCTCGTCCAGAGAGGACTTCGAGAGGCCGTCGCGTCCGGGCGGAGACAGATGCTTGGCGATGTACATGATGCCTGCCCGGGCATGGTCGAACGGCGAGCCGACGTCGAGCGAATTCCACCGGATCGACCCGGTATCGGATGGCGGTTCCACACCCGACGCCATCGCGGTGTCACTGCGCGAGGGCTTCTCTGCAGGCAGGCCCCAGTTGACGGCCAACCCGTCGAACGATCCGCCGACGGTCAAGGTCGCAGAGGTGAGCACCACGGTGGACTCGGCGAACAGGCGAGCCCGCAGCAGTCCGCCCACCGACAGCGGCGCGATGCGGACCGTGCGTTTGACGTTGCCTCGGAAGTCGTCGACGGCATGCCAGACGACGTCCTTGCGCTTGGCCGGATCTGGTTCGTCGAACGCCGTGAGGACACGAACCGCGCTGTCGTGAACCTCGTCGACCGCGACCAGAGCCGCGCTGCGAGCCGCGGCAGCCTCGGGATCGCTCGCTGCCATGCCCTGCTTGTTGGGGCCGATCGCGGTGCGCACCGCCCAGGCGGCATCACGAATCGAAGCGAGTGCTGGGCCGACGCCGTCGGGTAGGGACTGCCACCGGCTCGGCGGAAGCTCGTCCAGAATCGCGGCCCAGTTCTCGGCGGCACCCTCGAGTTGGTCCACCGTCTCTTCTTCGATCAACTTCGCACTCCGCCGAGCGGCAGCAGTGACGGTTGCCGCCGACAGCTCCTCTGTCGCAACGCCAGTCACTCGATCGACCAGTTCGTGAGCCTCGTCGACGACCACGACGTCGTGCTCGGGCAGGATCTGGATGCCCGTGATCGCGTCGATCGCGAGCAGAGCGTGGTTGGTTACGACGACGTCGACCTGCGCAGCTTCCGTACGAGCGCGTTCGGCGAAGCAGTCCTCGCCGACGGGGCAACGGGACTTGCCCAGGCATTCGCGCGCAGTGACGCTGACCTGACGCCAGGCCTGATCGCTGACTCCGGGCACCACGTCGTCGCGGTCGCCCGTCTCGGTCTCGGACGACCACTTGGTCAGCCGTACCACCTCGCGGCCCATACGCGAGACCGCGAACGGGTCGAACAGCTCCGCATCCGGTGCTTCCTGCGCGGCACCGGTGTGGATCTTGTTCATGCACAGATAGTTGTTGCGGCCCTTGAGGATTGCGAATTTCGGTCGACGGCCGACAGCCTCGGTCAGGGCGTCGGACAGGCGCGGGAGATCGCGGTCGACCAGCTGCCGTTGCAGCGCGATGGTGGCCGTGGAGACGATGACGGTCCTGCCCGATTCCACAGCGTGCCGAATGCTGGGAACGAGGTAGGCAAGAGACTTGCCGGTTCCGGTGCCTGCCTGCACCGCCAGATGCTCCCCGGTGTCGATCGAGTGCGCCACCGCCGACGCCATCGTCAGCTGATTGCTGCGCTCCTTGCCGCCGAGCGAGTGCACCGCGACCTGCAGGAGAGCGGGAACGGTTGGCAACTCGGTCTTCGACGGCACCGAAGCAGACTACTGCCGATCGCCCACTCGCTTCGGTACCGACACCGCTGTCACCCCTCGACGAAGCGCGTGGGTATGGCCGGTTCGCCCTGAGACAGTTTCAGACCCTCCCACGGGAGGCTGACGAGGCGTCGGGCCAGCAGGTCACGGCCGTCGGCGAGCGTGGGGAGGTCGGCGACTCGTTCTCCGCCGCGGACCAACGGCGTGGTCAACGTCTCCACCGTCAGATCGCTCTCGACGGTCGGCGGAGCGTCGAACGGGTGGACGATCTCCTCGACTGCGGTGCCGGTGCTCCGCGCGGTGCGCAGCGCCGCTTTGGTACCGCCGCGCGATTCCTTGTGACTGCTGCGCTTGGCGACGGGGATTCCGTCGACGGTGACCAGTTTGTAGACCATGCCCGCTGTCGGGGCACCGGAACCGGTCACCAGAGACGTTCCGACGCCGTAGGAGTCGACCGGCTCGGCCCGCAGCGCGGCGATGGCGTACTCGTCGAGGTCGCCCGAGACGACGATCCTGGTCTTCGGCGCTCCCAGGGCGTCCAGTTGGTCGCGGACCTGGCGCGCGAGCACGCCGAGATCGCCGGAGTCGATGCGCACACCGCCGAGTTCGGGCCCGGCGACCTCGATGGCGTTGGCGACACCCTGGGTGATGTCGTAGGTGTCGACGAGCAGGGTGGTGGCCACTCCGAGAGCGCGTATCTGAGCCGCGAATGCGGACCGTTCGTCGGGGCCGTCGGCGGTGGTGTGCAGCAACGTGAAGGCATGCGCCGACGTGCCCGCGCCTGGAACGCCGTGCCTGCGGACGGCTTCGAGGTTGGACGTTGCAGTGAATCCCGCGAGGTACGCCGCGCGCGAGGCGGCGACGGCGGCTTCCTCGTGGGTGCGACGCGATCCCATCTCGATGATCGGACGGGACTTCGCGGACGCCACCATCCGTGCTGCCGCGGATGCGATCGCACTGTCGTGATTGAGGATGGAGAGCACGAGCGTTTCGAGGACGACGCACTCTGCGAAGGTGCCGCGAACGGTCAGAACGGGAGAGCCCGGGAAGTACAGCTCACCCTCGCGGTAGCCGTCGATGTCGCCGGTGAAGCGGTAGTTGCGCAGCCATTCGACGGTCTCGGCGTCGAGGAATTCGGCGACGATCCGCAACTCCTCCTGGCCGAAGCGGAAACGTGCAATCGCATCGAGGATGCGTCCGGTGCCCGCGACGACTCCGTATCGGCGACCGCCGGGCAACCTGCGCGCGAACACCTCGAAGCTGCAGATTCGATCTGCGTAACCGCTGGCCAGGGCCGCCGACAGCATCGTGTACTCGTACTGATCGGTCAGCAGTGCTGTGCTGGCACCGTCGCCGGGATTCGCGTGATCTGTGGTCGCATCGTTGCTCACCTCGCCCACACTACGAGCGAAGGGGCGAGCGTGGGACGCTGGCCCGATACGCCGTACCCTGTTGGGCATGCCTTGGTTGACGGTGGATGGATCGCTTCTGCCCGTGGACGGCTTCTCGGCAGGGGACGTCGTCGCCGCGTCTCCGCAAGCGGTCCCGGCACAGACCGAGGCCGTCGCGGCCGACGAAGCGCACGACACCCCCTGGGTCACCATCGTCTGGGACGATCCGGTCAACCTGATGCACTACGTCACCTATGTGTTCCAGAAGCTGTTCGGCTACAGCAAGGCCAAGGCCACCGAGCTGATGATGCAGGTGCACTCCGAGGGCAAGGCCGTGGTGTCGAGCGGAGAGCGCGACGCGATGGAGAACGATGTTCGACGGCTGCACGCGGCCGGTCTGTGGGCCACCATGCAGCAGGACAAGTAACCAGCTCACCACCTCTTCGTCAGTGAAGGACATCAGCAACAGTGCGCACGTGGACGAGACGGAATTCGTTGTCCGGGGTCAAGATAAAATCCGAGATCGATGCGCGTGAGGCTGCCGTGCTTCGGTCTCTCGTCGGCTCGGTTCTCGGCTTGCTGCGTGACCGTTCCGCCGCCGCTCCCACCGACGAGCTCGCAGCGCTGACCGGTCTGCGGACCGGCCACAACAGTCCGCCCGAGGATGCCGCACTGGCCCGGCTGCTGCCGGACTTCCATCGCGCCGATCCCGACCGCGACGAGGAGGATCCGACCGATCTCAACGGGGCTCTCCGAGGACTTCACGAGCCCGAGATCATCGACGAGAAATTGGCTGCCGGATCGATGATCCTGGCCACTGTTCCCGAGTCGGGTGGCAAGATCGTGCTGACCCAGGAGCAGGCGGACGCATGGTTGACCGGCCTCAACGACGTGAGGCTGGCGCTCGGCACGACGCTGGGGATCAGCGCGGACACGCCCGACGTCCTCGACGAGGGTGATCCTCGCGCTCCGCATCTCGACGTGTATCACTGGCTGACCTGGATGCAGGATTCTCTCGTGCAGGTCCTCATTCCCTAGGACGCGCGCGTGACCGCTGCATTCCAGACACCCGGACCACGGGACAGCCTGACCGATGTGACAGGTCTGCTGGTCGGCCATCATCACGACCTCGACGACGACGCCACGATGGGGTCCGGTTCGGCGACCGGCTGCACCGTCGTACGCGCGCTCGGAGGTGCCACGGCCGCGGTCGACGTTCGCGGCGGCGGGCCGGGAACGCGCGAGACCGATCTGCTCGATCCGAGCCATTCCGTGCAGCACGTCAACGCGATCCTGCTGACCGCGGGCAGTGCCTACGGGCTGGCGGCCGCAGACGGTGTCATGCGATGGCTGGAAGAGCACGGCCAGGGTATTCCGATGGGCAGTCCCGATCATGTCGTTCCGATCGTGCCGGCCGCAGTGATCTTCGATCTTCCGGTAGGCGACTGGGCGGCGCGTCCGACGGCGGAGTTCGGTTACCTCGCTGCCGCCGCAGCAGCAGCCGAATTCAAGACCGGATCGGTCGGGGCAGGAGTCGGTGCTCGCGCCGGAGTGCTCAAGGGCGGCGTCGGTACCGCCAGCACGGTGATCGAGGGTGGCCCTGCCGACGGAGTCACCGTGGCGGCACTGATGGTGGCCAATCCGGTGGGGGCCGTGTTCGATCCGCGTACGGGGCTGTTGTGGGGAACCGGCACGCTCGGGCCCGCGGCGTTCGGTATGCGCAAGCCCGATGTGAACCAGCTGTGGGCCGCGCTCGCCCTCGAACCCAAGGGCACAGCGCTCAACACCACGATCGGTGTTGTCGCCACCGATGCTGCGCTGTCGTCGGCGTCGTGCAAGAGGATTGCCGTCGCCGGTCACGACGGTCTGGCGCGTGCGGTTCGACCGGCACATTCCCCACTCGACGGCGACACGATCTTCGCCGTGTCCACCGGCACCAGACCCGTCGGCCCGGAGTCCTCGGTACCCGCCGCGTTCTCGGTGGAACTCCCGGTATTGGCCGCGGTCACCGAGGCCGCGGCGATCGTCGTCGAGCGCGCCATCGTCCGGGCCCTGCTCGACGCCTCCTCGGTGGCCGGCATTCCTACGTATCGCCAGATCTTCACGTCCGCGTTCGGTGGCTCGGGAGTTTGAGGACGCGGGCGTGTCACCTCTGCCCGGTACCGTGGTGGGACCGAATTCGGAGGCGATCATGAGCGAGATCAGTAACCGTCCTGCCCAGCGTGAGCGGCCGGTCTGGATGCAGGCCGCCATGCTGGTGGGAGCATTCACGGTGCTGCTGTGGGTCATCGAGTTCATCGATGTGGCCAGCGGATCGAGACTCGAACGCAACGGAATCGAGCCGCGCTCGGTCGAGGGGTTGTGGGGCATTCTGTTCGCGCCCGTGCTGCACGACGACTGGCAGCATCTGATCGCCAACACCGTGCCCATCGTCGTACTCGGGTTTCTGGTGCTGCTGTCCGGACCGGCGCGCGGGCTGGCGGCCACTGGGATCATCTGGGTGGTCGGTGGCTTCGGTACCTGGCTCACAGCCGGAGCCGGGAACACTATCGGAGCGTCGATTCTGATTTTCGGCTTCATCGCCTACCTGCTCGTCCGCGGCTTCTTCACCCGCAGACTCGGCCAGCTCGCGATCGGCGTCGTGGTGTTCGTCCTGTACGGCAGCGCCCTGTGGGGCATCCTTCCGAGCGAGCCGAACGTCTCGTGGCAGGGTCATCTGTTCGGCGCGGTGGGCGGAGTGGTTGCCGCTCGACTGTTGTCCGCCGATGCGCGGGCCGAGCGGGCGCGGATGAAGTCGCTCGACCGGCCCACTCCGTAGGCGCTGGGTAACTACGGACACAGCTGTCGCCTGCGGTGAATTTCGCCGACTCGCGCTGTGAATACTGCCCGAACGTTTCGAGCGATGCGCTCGGCGTGGCAGCATGGCTTTCATGCGAATTACCGTCCTGGGATGTTCGGGCAGTGTGTCCGGACCCGATTCACCCGCGTCGGGCTACTTGCTGGAAGAAGAGGAGACCTCACCGGTCGTCCTCGACTTCGGTCCCGGCATCCTCGGGGCATTGCAGCGCTACGCCGATCCGGGAGATGTGAGTGTTCTGCTCTCACATCTGCATGCCGATCACTGCCTCGACGTTCCGGGACTGCTGGTGTGGCGGCGATACCATCCCACTCCGCCGGAGGGACGAGCGATCGTCTACGGACCGAAGGACACGGCGTTCCGGCTCGGCGTCGCCTCGGCCGAGTGCGGTGGGCAGATCGACGACATGTCGGACACCATCGACCTGCGTCGCTGGGTGGACGGCCGCACCGTGGAGTTCGGAAAGTTGTCGATTCTGGCTCGGCAGGTGTTCCATCCGCCGGAGTCCTACGGCATGCGCGTCACCACCGCGCAAGGCCGCACGTTCGCGTACAGCGGAGACACGGGAATGTGCCAGGCGGTGCGAGAACTGGCGGACGGAGCCGACGTGTTCCTGTGCGAGGCGTCCTGGACCGACAGTCCCGAGCGGCCGGAGGGAGTGCACCTGTCCGGAACCGAGGCCGGCCGAATCGCGCGAGATGCAGGGGTGGGGGAACTGCTGCTCACGCATATTCCACCGTGGACCTCACGGGAGGATGTCATCGCCGAGGCGAAGGCAGAGTTCAGCGGACCGGTGCACGCGGTACTACCAGGGGACGTCTTCACCGTCTGACGACGCGCTAGGCTTCGAGTCGTGTCCAGACGAGAAGACGGCAGGGCGGACGACGAGCTCCGCACCATCAAGATCACCCGCGGATTCACCAGCCACCCGGCAGGGTCGGTGCTGGTCGAGTTCGGCAACACCAGGGTGATGTGCACGGCCAGTGTCGAGGAGGGTGTGCCGCGCTGGCGAAAGGGATCCGGTCTCGGCTGGCTCACCGCCGAATATGCGATGCTCCCCGCTGCTACCCACACCCGTAACGGCCGCGAGTCCGTCAAGGGCAAGGTCGGCGGCCGCACCCAGGAAATCTCTCGATTGGTCGGACGCTCACTGCGAGCATGCATCGATCTCGCTGCGATCGGCGAGAACACCATCGCTCTCGACTGCGATGTCCTCCAAGCCGACGGTGGTACCCGCACTGCGGCCGTGACCGGCGCGTTCGTCGCTCTCAACGACGCAGTCACCTATCTGCGCGCCGCGGGACGACTGGCCGATCCGCAGCCGATCTCGTGCATGATCGCCGCGGTCAGCGTCGGCGTCGTCGACGGCCGAGTGCGCCTCGATCTGCCCTACGAAGAAGATTCGCGCGCCGAGGTCGACATGAACGTCGTCGCCACCGACACCGGCACGCTGGTGGAAATCCAGGGAACCGGGGAGGGCGCGACGTTCCCGCGCACCACACTCGACAAGTTGCTCGACTCCGCATTCGTCGGTATCGAGAAATTGTTCGAGGTGCAGAAGGAAGCCTTGGCGTTGCCGTATCCCGGCGAACTGCCCGAGCCTGCAGCCGCGGAATCGAAGAAGAAGTTCGGTGCCTGAGTCGAAGCTTCTGGTAGCGAGCCGGAACGCGAAGAAATTGCGCGAACTCCGGCGGGTGCTCGACGCCGCCGGAGTGGCCGGAATCGAACTGGTGGGACTGGACGAGGTGCCGCCGTTCCCGGAGGCTCCCGAGATCGGAGCGACCTTCGAGGAGAATGCGCTCGCCAAGGCGCGTGACGGCGCGGCGGCCACCGGAATGCCTTGTGTGGCAGACGATTCCGGGATCGAGATCGATGCCCTGAACGCGATGCCCGGGGTGCTCTCGGCGCGCTGGTCCGGTACGCACGGGCAGGACGAGGCCAACACCGCACTGGTTCTGGCGCAGTTGAGTGACACCCCGGACGAGCGTCGCGGAGCCGCATTCGTCTCGGCGTGTGCCCTGGTGATTCCGGGCGGCACCGAGACGGTGGTCCGGGGCGAATGGCGTGGGGTAGTGGGCCGAGAGCCAATGGGGGAGAACGGCTTCGGCTACGACCCCATCTTCGTGCCCGAGGGCGACGGCCGCAGCGCCGCGCAGCTGAGCCCGGAGGAGAAGGACGCCGCCTCGCATCGTGGTCGCGCGCTTCGCATGCTCGTTCCGAGCCTCGGCGAGTTGGCAGGGCGGTAGCTCGTGGCTATGCGAAACGTTTCGATGCGGACATCGGTTGTGTTCGCCGCCGCAGCCGCACTGTGCCTGGCGGGCACCCCGGCCGACGCGGCACCCGGGGCCGGCTCCTTCGCCGAGGCTCTCGCCTATTCGATCGCGCATCCTGGCGTGACGCCTCCGGGAGCGAACGATTTCTCGTGTGTTCCGAGCGCGCAGCATCCCGAGCCGGTGGTGCTGGTGCACGGATTCCTGGAGAATTCCTACGACAACTGGGCATCGCTGTCGCCGACGCTGGCCGAGGCCGGATACTGCGTGTTCGCCATCGACTACGGCAACACCGGGCCGGTTCGGGCGTTCGGTGCGCTCGAACCCATTCCCGAGAGTGCCGCGGAATTGTCGATGTTCGTCGATTCCGTACTGGAGGCGACGGGCGCGCAGAAGGTGTCGATCGTGGGGCACTCGAAGGGCGGCACCGTGCCGCGCTACTACGCCCGCTTCCTCGGCGGAGATCGAACGGTGGCACGGATCGTGGCGTTGTCTCCACCGAACCACCCGACGGCGGGCCCGCCGACGCAGGACGACGTGCTCGAGCGTCTGAACGAGGGCAGCGACACCGTCTCGGGTATCGACTACACCACCATCGTCACCCGGTACGACCAGATCGTCGTTCCGTACACGGCCTCGCTGCTCAGCGGCGCGGGAAACACCAACGTGGTGTTGCAGGACCTGTGCCCGGCCGACGTCGTCGAGCACACGGGAATCTCGTACGATCCGCTGGCTCAGCGGCTGGTGCAGAACGCATTGGATCCGGAGAACGCGCAGCCGGTCGACTGCTGACGTCAGACGCCGAAGTCGGCTTTGACCTGCTTGGTGCGCTTGTGCTCGACATAGAAGGACAGGAACGGGATGGTCCCGGCGAGCAGTGTGCCGATCGTGCGGGCGGCGGGCCACCGCACCTTGATGGCGAGATCCACCGTGAGCACGAGGTACACGAGGTAGACCCAACCGTGCACGACGGCAATCCAATTGGGCACGTTCTCGACCTTGAAAACGTACTTCGCGACCATCTCGGTCACGAGAACGAGCAGCCAGATTCCCGTGGCGTAGGCCAGAACGCGATAGCGCAGCAACGCGGAAGCGATCTTCTGGGTCTTGTTCGCAGACGCCTGCGTCTTGTCCGGTGCCGAACTCACGTGGTGCTCCTGTCGGTCCCGCGGGATTCGTTCAGCTCCGCGAGGTAGCTGTTGTATTCGAGCAGTTGCCTGGCTTCGGGATCGTCGAGGTCCCTGGCGTCGGCCGCCGGGGCCTGCCGCTGGGGGAGCAGGTCGAGGGGCACCTCGGTGGGTCCGTCGGGCCGCACTGCCGCCGCCTCGTCGGAGTCCTCGTCCTCGAGGCGGACGAACTTGCGGTAGGCGTAGACCACGAACACTGCGAACAGGGGCCATTGGAACGCGTATCCGAGGTTCTGACCGTTGCCGCCTACTGCCTCGAAGCGTTCCCACTGCCACCAGCCGAGTCCCAGGCACACCGCCGCGGACACGATGACCAGCGCAATCAATGCTGGCCGACGGTTCGGGCGGGAAGAAGTCACCCTTCGACGGTACCGGAGGTACTACTACTGGAGGTAGTCGCGTGCTGCGGCCCGGCGGTGATTCTCACCATGGACGGCTCGGGTGCGACTCATGCCCGACGACGGTTGGCCCGTGCCTGGGCGAGTTGCTCGGCCCCGGGCCCGGCCACGTCGGCGAGAGCGCTGCTCCGTCCGGTCAGAACAAGTGCCAGGGTGCCGGCCGTTCCTTCGATGACCGGGCCCTCGCCACGGCTCCAGTCGAGATCGGTCGCGCGCCATTGCAGCCGAAGTTCGGGGCCCTTGAACGGTGCCGCGCCGGTTGCGGGTACCAGGGAGTCGAGCATGGTGATCATGCGTTGCTCGGGGACGTGGTGTTCGATGCCCAGCGGCCTGCACACGTCGAGTCCGTGCACGATGACGTCGGACAAGGGGGCGAGCGGACCGTGGCCGGGCGGGGTGAATTTCTTGTCTGCGTGAGCGGTGAGCAAGGCGGGCAAGTCGTCCTCGTGCTCGCGACGAACGCGCGTGGTCATCAGTTGATTGGCGCGGTCGAAGTTGCCGCGCGTACGCACCATGACCAGTCCGAACTGCCAGAGCGGGACGATCAGCGGCACCACCAGATGGGCGGCGACGTCGCGGACCGTCCAGGCCTCGCACAGCGAGGGTGTGTCCCATTGTTCGGGAGTGAGCGTCTCGAGAGTCGTTGCGAGAGAACGTCGTTCGTCGGAAATCTCGGCGAAGATCGCGTCGTCGTCGGGGTTGCTGGACATTCGAGCCGCCTTCACACGTCGGAACCTGCAGAAGTCTCGAGAAAATCCGGGTCGAACGACCGTCGTGCGCGAGGGGGGACTTGAACCCCCACGTCCGAAGACACTGGAACCTAAATCCAGCGCGTCTGCCAATTCCGCCACTCGCGCGTGCCGATGAAGTCTACAACCTGGGCGGTCACCGTCGCCGGTGCGGGCGAACGTTGCAGGTGTACACCGTACGGCGCCCGCTACACTCGGCGAGTGGCATCGAAAAAGGACGTCCCCTTCGACCCGGCCCGGACCCTCGGGCTGCTGTGGCGAGTCGACGCCAAGCCGAGTCGCACCGGACTGAGCGTGGATGCGATCGTCGACGCCGCCATCGAACTGGCCGATGCGAACGGCCTCGAGTCGGTATCGATGCGGAACGTGGCCGAGCATCTCGGGGTCGGCGCGATGTCGCTCTACACGCATGTGCCGGGTCGGGAGGACCTGGCCGACCTGATGATCGATCGAGCGCTTGCAGGTCTCTACTCTCGCGTCGACGAGCCGTCCTCCGTAGCCGGCGGATGGCGTCCCGCGATGCACTTCGTCGCCGAGCGCAATTGGACTCTGTACCAACGGCATTCGTGGCTCCTCGAAGCGGAGGGTGCACGCCCCGTGCTCGGTCCGCACACCAACGACAAATACGAGGCCGAGTTGCGTCCCCTGGTCGGCATCGGCCTGAGCGACGTCGAGATCGACTCCGTTCTCACGCTGGTACTCACTCACGTCTCCGGAACCGCGCGAGCCCTCGCCGGCGTGGCGCGTGTCAAGGAACAGTCGGGCATGTCCGACGCCCAGTGGTGGGCGGCTACCGCGCCGATCCTCGAACGGGTCATGGAGCGCGAACGATTTCCGGTGTCGTCTCGGGTCGGGACGGCCGCGGCGACGTCGTACGACGCCGCCAGCGACCCCGTGCACGCCTACCGGTTCGGGTTGGAGTGCATTCTCGACGGCGTGGAGGCACTGGTGTCTCGCGGTCAGGATGCCGATCGCAGTTCCGCTTCGGAGTGACGCTGCTTCGGCTTGCGTGATTTGTGCTGGTATCGCCACACGGCATGCTCGAGCGAGGCGAGATCGGTGCCGAGTGCGTTCGCTGCCGCTGTGAGGATCACGGGGGAGCGGTCCTCGGCGATTCCGGCGGCGAGGTTCCGGTGGAGGGGTTCGAGAGCGTCGGCGACGAACGAGTTCGAATGGGCGGTCGCCTTGTCGGTACGCACGCCGAGATTGACGAGCATGCACTCCCAGGTGGTCTCGCCGAGACCGGGGATCGCGCGGAACGCCTCGAATTGTTCTTTCGTGTGCTGCTCGAAGTCGGTCGAACAGCTCAACCCCACCGAGATCAACGTCTGTGCCGCTACGGCTGCAGCAGCTGCCTTGGTTCGACTGTTTCCCGGAACCAGTTGACGGTTGGACAGAATCTCCACGGGTAGATCCGGAGTAGTGGTCAGTTCGGCGAGGGTTGTCAAGTCGTCGAGTCGGTTATCGCCGCGATGCGATCTCCATCGTTGGACCACCGCGCGGACCCCGCTGGTCGGGCTCCCGTACGGAGCCCGTGCGGAGAAGATCGCATCCAGCAACGCCGCCTCGCTCTCGCCGCGCCATCCCGGTGTCCAATGCGGCGAACGCGATTGCGGCACATGCGATTCGATGTGCAGAATCATCGCGTCGAGTTCGTCCACGGTGCAGATGTCCGTTACCGATGAATACATGAATTCCCCCCGGAGTTCGTCGACCGCTCTCGGCGATGAGCGGCTCGTTCGCACAAGGTAGAGGACCGCACCGACAAGGTCGCGTGGCGCTCGTCTGTGCTCGAGATCACATCACGAAAAGATAACGAAAAATGCGAGGCTTTCCTCATGTTCTGACGTCGCGCCCGATGCTCTCGCCAGCGTGGATGCGGGTTACCGACGAGTCGGGTAAACAAAAAGTAAAGCCGGTTCGAGCGACGTACTCGCTGGTAGCAGTCGGACGTCCGAGCAAACCTGAGGATTTCCTCATGATTTTGTGTCAACCTTGAGCAGCGCGGAGAAGACCTGTCGACGAGGACCGGCTCACCGCTTCGACCCTGTTGCCCACGACGCGCCAGGGCAGTCATCACAGCGAACGCCCCGACCCCCGAGGCGTCCACGAGAGGAATCTTCAGCCTTGACGATCAACGAGAGCACACCATCACACGGACGAGGTTCGCGAAGCACCGGCAACGCAGACAAATCCCCTAGAAGCAATGGCGGCTCTCGGACTCTGGCAGATCGTTTCGCCGCGGGCGAGCCGTACGCACTGGCCTTCGGTGGCCAGGGTGCACCGTGGCTCAGCTCCCTCGAAGAACTGGCTCGCGACTCCGCGCTCGAACCCGAACTGACCGATCTCGTCAACGAGGCTGCAGTCACTCTCGCACCCGTTGCCGACGAGCTGCTGGTCGTACGCTCGGTCGGCTTCGACCCGATCGGCTGGATGCTCGAACAGGACCTCGCCGACGACGACACCGCCGGCTCGTACGGACCCTCCGAGGCTGCACTGACCTCCGCTGCCGTCTCGCTGCCCGGAGTGTTCCTCACTCAGGTCGCGGCACTGCGCGCACTGAAGTTGCAGGGACTCGATCCCGCCCAGAGCCCGCCGGTCAAGGTCGTCGGACACTCGCAGGGTCTCATCGCCGCCGAATCCGTCGCAGCGGACGGCGCGAAGGACGCGAGCTTCCTCGCGATCGCCCAGCTCGTGGGTGCCGCTGCAGGTCTCGTCGGCCGCCGCCGCGGCATCATCGGTGCCGGAGACCGCGCGCCGATGGTCTCGGTTGCCAACGTCGAACCCGCACGACTGCAGTCGATCATCGCCGAACTCGCGATCGCCGGAGCGCCGGAGCGATCCGCAGCCCTCGCCATCCGCAACGGCCGCCGTCGCGTCGTGCTCTCGGGACCTCCCGCCCAGCTGGCCCGCGTGCAGGAGAAGTGCGAGCAGATCGCTGCCGAGGAAGAGCGCGACCGCGACGCCAAGAAGCGTGGCGGTGCCGTGTTCGCCCCGGTCTTCGAGCAGCTTCCCGTCGAGATCGGCTTCCATCATCCCGCCCTGGCAGACGCTGTCGAACTCGTCAGCGCCTGGGCACAGCGTTGTGGACTCGATGTCGAGCTCGCACGCGACCTTGCGCAGAAGATCCTCGTGGACTCCGTCGATTGGGTCGACGCCATCGACGGTGTCGTCGACGCCGGTGCCGACTGGATTCTCGATCTCGGTCCGGGCGACCTGCTCACCCGCATGACCACTCCGGCGCTGCGCGGACAGGGCGTCGGCATCATCGCCGCGTCCTCACGCGGAGGCCACCGCAACCTGCTCACCCCGGGAGCTGCTCCCGAGGTCCAGCCCGCATGGTCTGCCTACGCCCCCACGCCGGTCACGCTGCCCGACGGCCGAGTCGTGGTCGAGACCTCGTTCACCAAGATGACCGGACGTTCGCCGATCCTGCTCGCAGGCATGACGCCGACGACGGTCGACGCGAAGATCGTTGCCGCAGCTGCCAATGCAGGCCACTGGGCCGAGCTGGCCGGTGGCGGCCAGGTCACCGAGGACATCTTCACCGATCGTGTCGCCGAGCTCTCCACCCTCCTCGAGCCCGGCCGCGCCATCCAGTTCAACTCTCTCTTCCTCGACCCGTACTTGTGGAAGCTGCAGCTCGGCGGACGCCGCATCGTGCAGCGCGCTCGCGCAGCGGGTGCGGCCATCGACGGCGTCGTCGTCACCGCAGGCATCCCTGAGCTCGACGAGGCCGTGGCTCTCATCGAAGAGCTGTCCGAGGCCGGAATCAGCTATGTCTCGTTCAAGCCCGGCACCGTCGCGCAGATTCGCGCCGTCATCCGTATCGCCAACGAGGTTCCGTCCTACCAGGTCAACGTTCACATCGAGGGCGGCCGCGCAGGCGGACACCACTCGTGGGAGGACCTCGACGACCTGCTGCTGACCACCTACGCCGAGCTGCGGTCACGGCCCAACCTCGTCGTCTGCGTCGGCGGCGGCATCGGCACCCCCGAGCGGGCAGCGGAGTACCTCACCGGTACCTGGTCGGCCGTGCACGGCTACCCGAAGATGCCGCTCGACGGAATCCTCGTCGGCACCGCAGCGATGGCGACCCTGGAGGCCACGACGGCTCCCGAGGTCAAGCAGCTTCTGGTCGACACCCCCGGAACCCCCGACTGGGTCGGTGCCGGTACCGCCACCGGCGGAATGGCCTCGGGCCGAAGCCAGCTCGGTGCCGACATCCACGAGATCGACAATGCGGCATCTCGGTGCGGCCGACTGCTCGACGAGGTCGCCGGCAACGCCGACGCCGTGGCCGAGCGTCGTGACGAGATCATCGCCGCACTCGACGGCACCGCAAAGCCCTTCTTCGGTGACGTCGCCGACATGACGTACCAGCAGTGGCTCGTTCGCTACCTCGACCTGGCCGTCGGAACCGACTCGCGCAGCGAATTCGACTGCGGCGGTGAGTTCACCGATGCCGTGACCGAGGCACGCGAATCCGTATGGCTCGACATCACCTGGCGGACACGCTTCCTGGAGATGCTGCAGCGTGCCGAGGCTCGCCTGCATCCGGTCGATCGCGGACCCATCCCCACCCTGTTCGCCGACGCCGAGGTTCTCGAACGCCCACGCGCGGCACTGAAGTCGCTGCTCGCGCAGTTCCCCGACGCCGCCGACGTGGTTCTGCACCCGGCCGACATCACCTTCTTCACCTCGCTGTGCCGCATGCCCGGCAAGCCGGTCAACTTCGTCCCCGTCGTCGACGGCGATGTGCGTCGTTGGTGGCGCAGTGACTCGCTGTGGCAGGCACACGACGCCCGCTACTCGGCCGATCAGGTCTGCATCATCCCCGGTACCGTCGCCGTCGCGGGCATCACTCGCGTCGACGAGCCCGTGGGCGAGCTGCTCGATCGCTTCGAGAAGGCCACCGCAGATCAGCTGCTCGCCGAGGGCATCGAGCCCACGGCCGTCGCCAGCCGTCGCCACGCCGAGATCGCACCCGGACTGCTGGGTATCGTGCTGGCTGCTCCCGACGTCACCTGGGCCTCTCGCATGACGCAGAACCCCGTTGCACGCCTGGGTGATCCGGCCGACTGGACCGTGGAATCCGAGACCGTCGCGGCGCACCCGCAGACCGGCTCGTCTCTCACCGTGCTCGATTCCGAGCACGTGGAGCTGCTGGTTCCGCTCGCTCCGGGCAAGGAAGTTCGCATCCGCCTGACGGTTCCGGCCTCGACGATCGACGGCGGCGCGCCCGTCGTCACCGCACAGGACGCCCAGCAGGCCATGTCGGCTCTGCTCGGAGTTGCTGCAGGCCAGGAACTTCCGGCTGTCAAGAGCGGCGTTTCCCGGCTGAACATCGCGTGGATCCCCGATCTGATCGCCGACCACGCAGGCGTCACCGGATCCGGACTGCCGGACACGCTGACCGTCAGCGGCAAGGCCGTTCCCGACGTCCTCGTCGGTGCCTGCTGGCCCGCCGTCTTCGCCGTCCTGGGTGCCACTCGCAACGCCGAAGGCATCGACGTCATCGAAGGCATGCTCGACCTGGTGCACCTCGATCACAGCGTCGCCCTGGTCGGCGAATTGCCCACCGACACCTCCATTCTCGTGGTCAAGGCCGCGGCCGGAGAGGTGCTCGACACCGATCTCGGCCGCGTCGTCGAGGTCACCGTCGAGATCGGTGCCATGCTCGGTGAGGGGCTCGACGCTCCCGCCGTCGCAACTCTGGTGGAGCGCTTCGCCATTCGCGGACGCACCGGCAAGGGCGAGCTCGTCGACCCGGCTCGCGCCGGCGGCTCGGTGAGCGCCGACGCACAGGACACCCCGCGTCGTCGCCGTCGTCAGGCCACCATCGTCGCCCCTCGCAACATGGCCGCGTTCGCTCAGGTCTCGGGCGACCACAACCCGATTCACACCTCCGACGCCGCGGCTCTGCTCGCCGGTCTCGGCAGCCCGATCGTGCACGGCATGTGGCTCTCGGCCGCTGCCCAGCAGACGGTCACCGCAGTCGACTACGCGGACACCAAGACTCCGCCGCGTCGCCTCACCGCATGGACCGCACGCTTCCTCGGCATGGTTCGACCCGGAGCCGAGATCGACGTTCGCGTCGACCGCACCGGATTCGACCAGGGTGCCGAACTGATCGAGGTCTCCTGCCGTGTCGCAGGAGAACTGGTCATGGTCGCCACCGCTCGCACCGCGCCGCCGAAGACCGTCTACGCCTTCCCGGGCCAGGGCATCCAGCGTGCGGGCATGGGCCTGGACGCACGGTCCCGCTCGAAGGCCGCACGTGAGGTGTGGGAGCGTGCCGACAAGCACACCCGCAGCGCGCTCGGCTTCTCCATTCTCGCTGTGGTGCGCGACAACCCGACGTCGCTCAAGGCGCGGGGCGTCACGCACAAGCATCCTGACGGTGTGCTGCACCTGACCCAGTTCACCCAGGTCGCGATGGCCGTTCTCGGCGTCGCACAGGTGGCCGAACTGCGTGAATCCGGTGCGTTCGTGGAGAACTCGATCCTCGCCGGCCACTCCGTCGGTGAGTACAACGCCCTCGCAGCCGTCGCCGGTGTGCTCCCGCTCGAAGCCGTCCTCGAGGTCGTCTTCCAGCGTGGATCGGCCATGCACGCGCTCGTTCCGCGTGATGCCAGCGGCCGCAGCGACTATCGCATGGCAGCGATCCGCCCGTCGCAGATCGGCCTGGCCGACGAGGACGTACAGGGCTTCGTCGCCGGTGTCGCGGCAGAATCCGGTGAATTCCTCGAGATCGTCAACCTCAACCTGCGCGGCTCGCAGTACGCCATCGCAGGCACGGTTGCCGGCCTCGGCGAGCTGGAGAAGAAGATCGCGATCCGCCGTGCCGAGTTCGGTGGCAAGGCCGCCTACATCATGGTTCCCGGCATCGACGTGCCGTTCCACTCCACGGTGCTGCGTGGCGGAGTCGACGACTTCCGCAATCGCCTCCAGACTCTGCTCCCCGAGCAGATCGATCCGGCGATCCTGGTGGGTCGCTACATCCCGAACCTGGTGCCCAAGCCGTTCTCGCTCGAGCGCGAGTTCGTTCAGGAGATCGCCGATCTGGTTCCGTCCGAGCCGCTGAACGCCGTTCTCGCGGAGTTCGATTCGTGGGCTGCTCGGCCGAGCGACCTATGCCGCGTGATTCTGACCGAGCTGCTTGCTTGGCAGTTCGCCAGCCCGGTGCGCTGGATCGAGACCCAGGACCTGCTGTTCGCAGACGAGTCCGACGGTGGCATGGGCGTCGAGCGCTTCGTCGAGATCGGCCTCGGTGCAACTCCGACCGTGGCGAACCTCGCGTCGCAGACCCTCAAGCTGCCGGGCCGCTTCGGCCACCCGGTCGAGGTACTGAACCTCGAGCGCGAGGCTGCGATCATCTACGGCACCGACACCGACCCGGCTCCGGCCGACGAGGAAGAGTCGGCACCGGTGGAGGCCGCTGCTCCGGCAGCAGCTTCGGCCCCTGCCGCGGCACCCGCGCCCGCTCCGGCCGCAGCACCGTCCGGCGGACCTCGCCCGGACGACATCGCGTTCGTCGCGGCCGATGCGACCAAGATCCTCATCGGTCTGTGGACCAAGCTGCAGCTCGATCAAATCGGGCCCGCCGACACCATCGAGGCACTGTGCGACGGCGTGTCCTCGCGTCGTAACCAGCTGCTCGTCGACCTCGGTTCCGAGCTCTCGCTCGGTGCCATCGACGGCGCAGCCGATGCCGACATGGGTGCGCTCTCGGGCACGGTGAACAAGCTGGCTCGTACCTACAAGCCGTTCGGTCCGGTGCTCAGCGACTCCATCAACGACCACCTCCGCAAGGTCTTCGGCCCCTCGGGTCGACGCCCGGCCTCGATCGCCGATCGCGTCAAGAAGACCTGGGAACTGGGCGACGGCTGGGCGCACCACGTCACCGCCGAGGTCGCTCTCGGTACCCGTGACGGTGCCTCGGTTCGTGGTGGCGCACTCGGCGGCCTGGCCGACGGCGCTCTCGCCGACGGCAACGCAGTCGACAACGTCATCGACGCGGCCGTAGCCGCGGTGGCCGCACGCCGCGGCGTCGCAGTCTCGATGCCGCAGGCAGGCGGCGGGGCCGGCGGAACCGTCGACGCTGCTGCTCTCGGTGAGTTCACCGAGCACATCACCGGCCGCGACGGCGTCCTCGCCTCCGCAGCCCGGCTGGTGCTCGAGCAGCTCGGACTCGCCGATGCTCCCAACGCAGTGCTGGCCGAGGATCCCGATGCCGCTCTGGTCGAGCTGGTCTCGGCCGAGCTGGGATCCGACTGGCCTCGCCTCGTCGCCCCGGCGTTCGACGCCAAGCGCGCCGTCCTGATCGACGACCGATGGGCAACCGCCCGTGAGGATCTGGCCCGGTTGTGGCTCGGTACCGCAGGCGATGTCGCCGTCGAGTCCTTTGCGGGCGCAGGCAATGCCGTTGCAGCTCAAGCACAGTGGTGGAAGGCCAAGGCCGACTACGAGAACAAGACAGTGTTGGCCGAAACCTTCGGACGCATCGCGGATATTGCGGTCGCATCCGAGGACAAGGGCCAGTGGGCCGACGAGGTCGCAGTGGTCACCGGCGGCAGCAAGGGATCCATCGCAGCAGCGGTGACCGCCAAGCTGCTGGCCGGGGGAGCGACGGTCTTCGTCACCACCTCCAGGCTCGACGACGAGCGACTCGGCTTCTACCGCAGCCTCTACCGCGACAACGCACGCAGCGGAGCATCGCTGTGGGTGGTTCCGGCCAACATCGCGTCGTACACCGACGTCGATGCGCTCATCGAGTGGATCGGCAGCGACTTCGTCGACACTGCCGGTGGCGCGAAGACCCTGGTCAAGGCCGCAGCGACGCCGACGATGCTGTTCCCGTTCGCCGCACCGCGGGTCATGGGCGAGATGTCCGACGCCGGAGCTCGCGCCGAGATGGAAATGCGCGTGCTGCTCTGGTCGGTCGAACGGTTGATCGGCGGACTGTCCAAGGTCGGTCACGACACCGACATCGACACCCACCTGCACGTGGTGCTGCCGGGATCGCCGAACCGCGGAATGTTCGGTGGCGACGGTGCCTACGGTGAGTCGAAGGCTGCACTCGATGCTGTTGTCGCCAAGTGGGGCTCGGAGAAGAACTGGGCCGAGCGGGTGTCCATCGCCCACGCACATATCGGGTGGGTGCGCGGCACCGGCCTGATGGGTGGCAACGATCCCATCGTCGAGGCCGTCGAGGCCGAGGGTGTGCGCACGTGGTCCACCGATGAGATGGCGACCGAGCTGCTCGAACTGTGCACGCCTGCCGCTCGCCGACAGGCTGCGCAGGAGCCGATCGTCGCCGACCTCACGGGCGGGCTGGCCAACACCAAGCTCAACCTCGTCGAACTCGCTCGCGACGCAGCTGCGGCCGCGGCCGAGAAGACCGAAGAGGTCGTTGACAGTTCGGTTATCGCAGCACTGCCCGCACCGCCGCGGCTGTCGACGACGACCACCGCTCCGGCGTGGCCGACACTCGATGTCGACCCGAAGGACCTCGTCGTCATCGTCGGTGCGGGCGAGCTCGGACCGTACGGTTCGGCACGTACCCGCTTCGAGATGGAGGTCGACGAGCAGCTCTCTGCCGCAGGCGTTCTCGAACTCGCATGGAACACCGGCCTGATCGCCTGGGAGAACGATCCCAAGCCGGGTTGGTACGACATCGAGTCCGGTGACCTGGTGCCCGAGGAGGACATCGCCGACAAGTACCACGACATCGTGGTCGAGAAGTGCGGCATCCGCACCTACGGCGACGACGGCGCGATGGTCGGCAACACCGCTCCGCTGATGACCTCGATCTTCCTCGACAACGACCTGACTTTCGTTGTCGGAACCGAGATCGATGCCCGGTCGTTCGCAGCAGCGGATCCCGAGCACACGCTGATCACGCCGGTCCCGGATTCGAGCGACTGGCAGGTCACCCGCAAGGCGGGCACCGAGATTCGTGTCCCGCGCAAGATGAAGCTCACTCGCACCGTCGGTGGGCAGATTCCGACCGGATTCGATCCGACCAAGTGGGGCATCTCGCCCGACATGGCCAGCTCGGTCGACCGTGTCGCACTGTGGAACATCGTCACCACGGTCGACGCGTTCATCTCCTCGGGCTTCAACCCGTCGGAATTGATGCGCTGGGTGCACCCCACGCTGGTGGCCAACACACAGGGCACCGGCATGGGCGGCATGGAGTCCATGCGCTCGCTGTACATCGACACCCTGCTCGGTGATGCTCGTGCGAACGACATCCTGCAGGAGGCTCTGCCGAATGTCGTTGCTGCGCACGTGGTCCAGTCGTACATCGGTAGCTACGGCGCGATGGTTCACCCCGTCGCCGCCTGCGCCACCGCGGCCGTCTCCGTCGAAGAAGGCGTCGACAAGATCAAGCTGGGCAAGGCGCAGCTCGTGGTCGCCGGCGGCTTCGACGACCTGAGCAACGAAGGCATCATCGGCTTCGGTGACATGTCGGCCACGGCGGACTCGGCAGCGATGACAGCCAAGGGCATCAGCGATCGGCGGTTCTCGCGGGCGAACGACCGCAGGCGCGGTGGATTCGTCGAATCCCACGGCGGCGGAACGATTCTGCTCGCTCGCGGCGACCTGGCACTCGAGATGGGCCTGCCGGTCCTCGGAGTGGTGGCCTACGCACAGTCGTACGGCGACGGAGTGCACACCTCCATCCCGGCTCCGGGACTCGGTGCGCTCAGCGCCGGTCGCGGCGGAAAGGATTCGGCGCTCGCACTCTCGCTCAACGCACTCGGCGTCAGCGCAGACGACGTGGCCGTGATCTCCAAGCACGACACCTCCACCGCAGCCAACGACCCCAACGAGGCGGAATTGCACACCCGCCTCGCCAAGGCCATCGGCCGTTCGGACGGCGCTCCGCTGTTCGTCGTCTCGCAGAAGAGCCTCACCGGACACTCGAAGGGTGGCGCAGCTGCCTGGCAGCTGATCGGCCTGTGCCAGGTGCTGGCGAACGGTGTCATCCCGCCGAACCGCAGCCTCGACTGCGTCGACGACAAGATGACCGCGTTCGAGCATCTGGTGTGGGCACGGGAGCCGCTGCGCTTCGGTGACTCGGTGCCGCTCAAGGCAGGTCTGCTCACCTCGCTCGGATTCGGCCACGTGTCCGGACTCATCGCCCTGGTGCACCCGCAGGCATTCGTCGAGGCCGTTCCGGCGGACCGGCGTGCGGAGTACATTGCGAAGGCGAACGAGCGCCGGATCGCCGGTCAGCGCAGGCTGATCTCCGCGATGGTGGGGGGAGACTCCCTCTACGAGCGGCCCGACGATCGACGGCTCGGACATGACGGGACGCCGGCCAAGACGTCACGTGAACTGGAGGCGAACGTGTTGCTCAACGAGTCCGCTCGCCTCGGCGAGGACGACGTCTACTCCTCCGGTCTGCCGGGTGCCATCTGATGGCGATCCTGGGAGTGGGTTTCGACCTGGTGACGGTGTCCGACTTCGCCGAGCAGATGGAGAAGGTCGGCACGACGATGATCCGCGACAGCTTCACCGCGGGCGAGCGCCGTCATGCCGCGACGAAGAGTTCCGATCCGACCCGCCACTACGCAGCACGGTGGGCGGCCAAGGAAGCAGTGCTGAAGGCATGGGCGACATCGCGATTCGCTCGGCCGCCGCAGATCGGTGACAACCCGTATCCGCTGATCGAGGTCGTCAACGATGCGTGGGGCCGGCCGTCCATCAAGTTGCACGGGATGGCGCAGGAGTTCCTGCCGACGGTGAAGATTCATCTGTCGCTGACGCACGACGGTGACATCGCCGCTGCCGTGGCCATTCTGGAGGAGTGAGTTCGCTCCGACAACGAGTCAGGCCCGTCCGATCCAGGTGATCGGGCGGGCCTTTCGTCTGTGCGGGCTCGGGTTGCTCAGGCTTGGTCGGTGTCGCTCGCCGAGCCGCCGGAGCGCCTGCTCTCCTTCTCGGCGACGAGCAGGTACGCCATCATGATGCGTTTGAGCTCTGCGACGGCGTCCTCGTGGCTCTGGCCGTCCTGCACGGAGAAGTTGAGCATCGAGTAGACGATGTGCACCAGCACCTGAGCCATGAGGTTGCGGCGATGCCGAGGCGTGCGCGGAGTGAGCGGTCCGAGCATGCGCGAGACCTGCTCGGCGAACTCCCGCTCGTGGATCACCCCGGTTGCGCGGGTCGACGGTGTCGACTGCATGGCGAGCCACACTTCGCGGCGCGACGGATCGGTCATCCACATGCCGGCCATGTGGTCGACGAAGTTGTTGAGGAAGCGCACCCAGTCCAGGGACGGCACCTCGCCGTCGAACTCGGCCAGCTCCTGTTGCACCCCGACGAGGTCCTGGCGGTTGAGCTCGCAGACGATGACGTACTTGTTGGCGAAGAACTGGTACAGCGTGCCGATCGGGAGTTCGGCGCGCGACGCGACTTCCTCGCAGGTGAACGACTCGAAACCGACGTCACTGAGCAACTCGCGTGAGGCTTGCAGCAGCGCGTCGAACTTGCGCTGGCTGCGTTCCTGGGTAGGACGCCGTCGCGGCATGAGCTCCTGAGTCTGTGCCGTCGACTCGAGCGCGGCGTCGAGACGGCGCGAGGACTGGGCACGAGCAGAGGATTCCACCCGGTCAGGCTATCCGGCGCGGGTGCTCGATATCCACAACGGTCCGCGAGGTCACGCCCGCAGGCTGCGCATCTGGCTCGAACAAGCGGGTTCCAGCCTAGGGTTTCGAAGAATCCTGGGGTCGATTACAAACGCCGGATCCTCATACTGTGACAAACTCCAAGACCGATCTGGGCCAATTTAACCGTCAACAGGTATGGTTTAGGTAACAGAATCAAATTCCGTGCAGGGTGATCGTCGTTCGGAACCGCTGAACGACGTTCATGGTCGGGTGCCTCCACCCTGAGCACAGGGAGACTGCCATGGCAATTATTGGTATAGCGATCGAATCTGGCTCGATGCAGACAGTGCTGTTGGAGCCGACCTCGGGCGAGGTTCTCGCCGACCGGACGACCCCGCTCGATCCCGACGCCGCCTCGGTTCTCACCGCCGCGATCGAGACGATGCGCAGCGAGGCGGCGACGCTCGACGATGACGTGGACGCAGTGGGAGTGGTGTATCGAACCGAGGAGGAGCGCGCGGAGTTCGCGGATGCCCTCGGCGACGAACCCGCAGTGCTGTCGTCGGTGACCGAGTCGTTCCTCGGCTGGCTGGCAACCTCGGAAGAATTCGCCGACGCGAAGACCGTCCTTCTGTACTACATGGGCGACACTGGCGTCTCCATTTCTCTCGCCGACGCCGCCGACGCCTCGATCACGCCGGCGAAGACTGCTGCGCTGGACTCGATGTCGCCCGAGCGCATCGGCAGCACCATCCCCCTGGCGTGGGAAGTGGTCGATCAATCCGGCAAGAAGCCCGAGTTCGTTGCGTTGTTCGGCGACCGGTCCAGTAGTCGAGACCTGGTCGACATCCTGTCCCTCGGACTCGGCGTTCCCGTGGTGCGCGTGGGTGATGCGGACCAGGTCGCAGCGCGGGGAGCTGCGCTGCTGGCGCATCAGGAGGAGCCGACAGCAGTGGCCGCACCGCCGGTGGCGACCGAGGAGTCGGAGCAGGTCGAGGCCGTCGAGACCGAGGTCGTGGAAGCGGACGAGATCGACGCTCGGATCGCCGTCTTCGAGGCCGCGGAGTCCGATCCAGAGGTAGCGGCGGACGCGGATGTCGACAGGGTGGTAGCGCCGCTTCCGGTGCCTGCCGTGCGGTCGGTCGTCGGGGCCGAGCCGGTCCGGTCGGCAGGCTCCGGGCGCAAGCTCGTGTTCGCCGCAGTGCTGCTGGCCGGGGTGCTCTCCGCAGGTGTCGCGGTCGCTGCGACGTTGCCGGATGAATCCGAGACGACTGCCGAACAGAGCGTCGATCGACGCGACGCCGGTACGGATCTGGTGGGAGCGACTCGGCAGGCGGACCCCACCACGTCCGACCCGGTTGCGGTCGTCGTTCCACCGGCACCGGATATTGCGCCCCCGACCGAGGCGATTCCCCCGACAGTGGACCCGTGGGCGGTTGTCGAGCCCGCACCGACCACTGAGCCTTGGGTGACACAGGATCCGCCACGTCAGGCCGTGGCGGCTCCGCAGCCGGCAACGACCACGGTGGCCCCTCCGCAATTCACCGTTCCCGTTCCCATTCCGGAGCCGGGTAAGTCGCCCGAACAGCTCGAACAGGAAGCGTGGGATCGGCACTGGCAGCAAACCGGTGAGTGGATTCATCAGGAGCTCTCCGGCGGCTGACGGTGAACGGTTTCGTATGACGAGTGATGACAGACTGGCTACGGCCCGTCTGTCATTTTCTCGTTTGGAGGATTCATGCCCGCCGATTCGCGACCCGTCGACGTTCGATCTGCAATCGCATCGCAGATGCCCCGAGCGAAATCGGAGCTGGCAGAGTTGGTCCGGTTCGCCTCGGTGCACGATCCTCGGCAGTTTCCGGTCGAGGAATGCACCGGTGCGGCGCAGTGGGTGCAACGGGCATTCGTCGACGCGGGAATTCCCGACGTCCAACTGATCGAGACGGTCGACGGCTCACTGGCGGTCGTCGGTTCGCGGCCGGCTCGCGCGGGAGCGCCGACCGTTCTGCTGTACTCGCACTACGACGTTCAACCTCCGGGTGACCGAACACTGTGGAACAGTGAACCTTTCGAGCTGACCGAACGGGACGGCCGTTGGTACGGGCGGGGTTCGGCGGACTGCAAGGGCAACGTGATCATGCATCTGCTGGCGCTACGGGCACTGGGGGAGTCACTCGACGTCGGCGTGCGCATCATCTGCGAGGGTTCGGAAGAGATGGGCACGGGCGGGTTGGAAGCGCTCGTGGAGCAGCGACCCGAACTGTTCGTCGCAGACATGGTCGTCATCGGCGATACCGGGAACACGAAGGTGGGATCGCCGACGGTGACGACCACGCTTCGCGGTATCGCGAATGTAGTAGTGCACGTGGAAACGCTTGCAGGAGAAGTGCATTCCGGAATGTACGGCGGTCCCGCCCCGGATGCCCTCGCAGCGTTGGTGCAGGTGCTCTCCACGTTGCGGAACGAGCAGGGAGACACCGTGGTCGACGGTCTGGACGGAACGCAGACCTGGGACGGGGTCCAGTACGACGCCGAGCAGTTCCGTGCCGATGCCGGGGTGCTCGACGGCGTCGGGCTGGCCGGCTCGGGCTCGGTCGCGGAGGCGGTGTGGGCGCGGCCCGCTCTGACGATTCTGGGGATCGACTGTCCACCGGTGGTGGGGTCTGCTGCTGCGATCTCGCCTCGTGCGTCGGCACGGCTCAATCTGCGGGTACCGCCTGGAACGGATCCGCAGCGGGCTCAGGATGCCCTGGTGGCTCATCTGGAGGCGCGGGTGCCGTGGAATGCGCGCGTCACCGTCGAGCGTGAAGCGATCGGATCGCCGTTTCGAGCCGGGACCGACGGGCCGGGATATGCGGCGCTGTCCGAGGCGTTGGAGGAGGCATTCGGGCATCCCATGGGGACGGCCGGCCAAGGTGGGTCGATTCCGCTGTGCAACGCGCTGGCTCAGGTGTTGCCGGACGCCGAGATCGTGCTGATGGGCGTCGAGGAACCTCGGTGTCGGATCCACGCTCCCAACGAGAGCGTGGATCCGTCGGAAATCGAGAAGATGGCCGTCGCCGAGGCGTTGTTCCTGCAGCGACTGGCCGGGTCCGGCAGTGAGGACTCAGACAGCTAGATCGCGGCGAAGCTTGGCGACGTGGCCGGTGGCCCGGACGTTGTACTGCGCCACCTCGATCTTGCCTGCCTCGTCGACGAGGAACGTGGAGCGAATGACGCCCTCGTAGACCTTGCCGTAGTTCTTCTTCTCCCCGAATGCGCCCCACGCCTGCAACGTCGTCTTCTCCTCGTCGGAGAGCAGGGGGAACGTCAGCTCTTCCTTGTCGCGGAACTTGGCGAGCTTGGCTGGCTTGTCGGGGGAGATGCCGATGACTTCCAGGCCTTCTCCGTTGAGCTCGGCAAGGCTGTCCCGGAAGTCGCAGGCCTGCTTGGTGCAGCCGGGGGTGCTCGCGGCGGGGTAGAAGTACACGATCACCTTCTTGCCTGCATAGTCGGCGAGAGAGACGTCGTTGCCGTCGGCATCGGGCAGGGTGAACGCCGGAGCGGTGTCGCCCGGCTCGAGCTTGCTGTATTCGGTCACCGCACGAGAGTATCGAAATGTCGTCGTGCTCTAGGCTCGACTGCGACAGAGACTATTTGCAACAAGTTGGAGGACACGTGGCCAAGGACACCGACCGGATCGAGCGCGAGATCGAGGCCGCTCGCAATCAGCTCGCCAGCACGCTGGACGAGCTGAGCGTCCGTGCCAGCCCCAAGAACATCGTCGCCAATACCAAGCAGTCCGTGGTGGCCAAGCTCAACGAGCCGGCAGTGAAGTTCACTCTCCTCGGAGTCGGCGCAGTGGTGGCAGTTCTCGTGGTTCGCCGGATCTTCAACTGAGTCAGCAGGCGCTCCGACCAGCCGATTTCACATCTGGCGGTATCTGCTGTTAATGTTTCTCCCGCACCGCAGAGAACACGCGGTGCGGATCGGCGCCATTAGCTCAGTTGGTTAGAGCAGCTGACTCTTAATCAGCGGGTCCGGGGTTCGAATCCCTGATGGCGCACACTAAAACACCCCGTCACCAGCGTAAAGCTGGAGGCGGGGTGTTTTGCTTCTGCGGGGTTTTGCACCAACTCATCACTTACTCATCACTTTGAGGGCAAAGTGATGAGTTGCTCGCTCCGTTGCTGCTAGGAGCTCCGCGCGACCCCATGGAGGTCGTCTTCGCGCCTGCGGTCCGTTTATGGTCTCGAAAGTTCAAGGACAGATCGGTTCCAGGTTGCGGCGAGCGCGATCGGTCCCGCCTGCCGAGATCCGGCCAGAATTGCCGATGATGGGGCCAGGGCCAACTGTCCACGCGACCGGCTCAGCCGGACCTTGATGCCTGGGGAGGCCTAAGTCTTGGGCGCAAACTTGTTCAGCGCATCGCTCATGTCTGGGGCCAAGGTCACTCGCTGGATGTAGTGCGCTTCGGTGACCCTTGCGTTGGCGTGTCCCAGCTGAGCCTGAGCTGCTTCGACCCCGTAAGTCTCCTTCACCAAAGTGGCCACGGTCTTTCTGAGCGTGTGAGGAGTTACCCAGCCGAAGTCGTCGCCGCGTGCAGCTCGCCATGATCTCCGAACGTTCGCCGGCGACACCCAATTGCCGGTGCCCGTCACGAACAGCGCGTTCTCCGGGTTGTGAAACGTTGGCATAGCGCGCCTACGTCGGAGTGCTGTGACTGCGAACGGCGGGAGCACCACGGTAAGCGGAGGTGCATCACCCTTCCGGAAGTTCTGACGGAAGAGGCGTTCGCCTACCGCTCGCGGAACAACAAGAGTTGCGCTGAATGTGACGGTCGGGATCGGCGAGTCCAGATCGACTTGGTCCCACTTCAAAGCCAAGAGCTCACCGATGCGCGCACCTGTGGCAATCAGGAGCATAAGAATGTCCTCGAGATCGGCACCGGGTCGTTGTCCGAGCTTCGGCCGTACGACCCCATATTCGTCGATGGTCTGGTGGCGAGAGTAGTTCCGCACGCGTTCGCGCAATTCGTCGAGCTCGTCGGAAGTCAGCGCGCGGACTGCGGACTTCTTTGGGGTCGGTCTCGGCGTATCGCGAACTGGATTGTGGCTGAGGAAGTCGAACCGTACGGCGATACCGAGCATGCCGGACATCACGATCCGCGACATCCGAGCGCCACTCATGGTCCTCTCTCCGATCGAATTGATCAGAGAGTCAACCTTCCCTGCCGTCATTTCACGGATGAGGATCTCGCCTACAGCTGCCGCACAGTAGGCGTTCCATGCTTGCCTGTAGCCCGTTATTGTCTGCGGCGAAACAGTTTTCGTCTTCTGAGCTATCCAATAGGTGAACAGCTCCGACATCGTGGACGTCTTGCTCAGTTCAGCACGCTGAGAAGGATGTGGCGGTTCGCGGTTGACAATTTTTTCCTGCAGTTTGCGTCGCGCTTCGGCTGCGGTTTTTCCACGAGCTTCGACCAGCCGTCGCTTGCCGTCCTGATCTCGGATGCGAACGCGCGCCACGCTGACGCCACCCGACGTCGTGGTCGAGATTCGACCCCACTCGCCAAGTCTGAAGGGGTCCCTAGCCATCTAGTTCGTCTCCGACCGCCATTCCCAGTTCGGTCATCTTGTGAAAGAGGTCCTCCGACCGCCTGCGCGCATCCTCGTAGGCCATTTGCATGGTTTCGATGTGCTCTGCCGATTCGCTCTTCGACAAACCGTTGCGCAGTTGAACTCGCGCGCGCCGCATCGTCTGTAGCGACTGGAGCCATTCGCGTGTGATGCCGACACGGTCGTTTCGAGGGTCGAACTGCTCACGTACCCACACCCCGGCCGACTCTTCGGTGTCGGCCTCGGTCCAGTCTGGCGACGGCTTCATGAGACCTGCTTCGCCGCTGAACCATCTAAGAGCCTCGTGCGATTCTTGCTCCAGCCCAGGAAGGATCTCGACTGGGCCCTTGGGTAGGTCTGGGTACAGAAGTTGGGCCGGCGATACGCCGAGTGCTGCTGCCAAGACAAGTAATTCAGCAACATCGATGCTCTTCTTGCGCCCTGTCTCCAGATCGGCGACTACCGACCGTGAGATCCCGAATCCGATATCGACTGTGCGATCCGAGAGCTTCGCCGCTGACAGAGCCGAGTGTTCCTTACCTCGGAGTCGTCGAACTTCGCCGGCGACGCGGGCCACTAGCTGTTCGGCCCAAGACTGTGTCATAAGAACGCAGTCTAGCTGATTTTTCGCAAGTGTTGTGGCAGCGCTACTGAATTGCTACTTTGTGGTGGAACCACATGGATGGGACTCGGTCGAGTGCGCGATTGTGGCTTCGTCACACAGAATGCGGAAAGGAAACACCATGTCTCGACGGTTGTATTCGGTCCAGGAAGCGATGGCTCGGACGGGTCTCGGACGTTCCAACCTGTTCAACAAGCTTGCGGCCGGTGAGATTCGCAGCGTCAAGGTCGGTAAGCGCCGACTGATTCCCGACACGGCCATTGACGAGTACATCGTCGGACTGGAGGAGGCGGCACGCGTCAGCTCGGGCGTTGCCTGACATGCCTCTCACTGCAGACCTGTACGAACTAGAGACGCCCCCGGCGAGTTCCGGTGTTACGAGCACCGGTGCCGAGGGCGTCCTCGAAATCCCCACCATGCAGGAAGGAGCTTCGTCCTCGGATACTAATCGGTCCTGACGCGCCTCACAAGGCGTTTTGCCGCGCTCATGCCCTCACTCTGCTTCGGGATGTTGTCGACGCAGAGCGGGGATGAGTGGAGGCCGGATTTACCCATGTCTAGGTGAATCCATCTGCGTACACACTGTTTTCGCGGTTGTCTATGTAACGCCGTACCCCTGCGTGGGTCCGGCGTGCAGTTGAAGTCCGCCCGCAGTCGCTGTCGCAGCGTCGTTTTCTGGCAGAGCCCGACGAACAACCAGCCTGCCGCCGGCCTGTGCACCCTTTGTAAATCCTCGGAGACCGGCCTCGAGGCACCACCAGCTCGACTGATCATCGAACGGGTGGCGATACCGATTAGCCGCGCGTCCACTGAGACGCGGGGCTATCGGGCGTGGAGCGGACAACGTGGGTGCGGAAATTGGCTCAGGGGCCATGGGGGGTCCGGAGGGAATGAACGAAGTCCCTTGTCTGTCATACGTCACCACTATGGAGGTATCAGTTGAGTTCTCGACCCATCTGCAAGGCTGACATCACCAAGTTGTCCGGCATGACGAACCGTCATTCAGACGTCGATTTTTCAATCCTTGCCGCGCCCTTGCTTGTATCCGTTGTGGACGCAAAATCTTCGAAGATGCAACCAGGGCAACACACTTGGTTCCTTGGACACGAGCGCAGCAGCCCGCCGGCGCAGGCCGCTCCCGATAGCGGTACGGCGGCGTTGCCCGCCAGTCCCATACCTGAATTACCCGCAAAGAGTGCCTCAGATGACTCGCTGGCGACGGGCGTCATACGTCCTGCGGTGGTTACACCTCCCATGCACACAAGGGATGTCACTCACACCCGGGATGTATTGGTAGTAAACGCTTCTCATGCCACTATGGCATGTCTTTCGCCTTTGGGGCGTGACTCGCGAATCGAGCCCCTTACTTGCAATACATCCAGCACTTCTACGGGGCCCGACACATCCCTCGGTTCGAAGGCGTGCATGACATTCCAGTCCCGCTATACCCCCAGTTCGTCCCATTCATCTATGGAAAGTGAGACCCACCATGCCCGCTGACATCTTTGCGTTCTGCAACCAGAAGGGCGGAGTGGGCAAGACCACCACCGTCTTTCACCTCGCCTACGCCGTTGCCCAAGCGGGGAAGCGAGCACTCGTTATCGACGTGGATCCGCAAGGCAACGCCAGCACAGTCCTGACCAGGACTGGGCTAGAGAGCGACGATGTCGGTGTTGCCGACGTACTCGCCGAGTCGTCGAACGCGACCATCGCCGATGCTGTCGTCCCCACCATCTGGCCTGGCGTAGACCTGGTACCCACGTCGCCGGGAAACGAGTCCCTGGCCTATGTCCGCGATCAATTGGTCGTCGCCGGTGCCGGCCGAGAACGGCGGCTTCGCGACGCAATCGACGTCGTACGAGGCGTGTATGACGTGATCCTCATCGATTGCCCACCTAGCCTCGATCTGCTGACTATCAACGCCCTTGTTGCAGCGCGCGCCGCCGTCGTCGTGACTCAGTCCGCGCTGTTCTCAGCCAATGGACTCGCGCGATTGCTGCGCACCATTGATGCAGTCAAGCGCAGCTACAACACGGACCTCGCCATGCTCGGTGCGATCGTCAACCTCCACGAGATCGCGACGATCAGCGGCCGAGAACAATTGATCGAGATCGCCTCAAGCATCAACGTTCTCGGCGATGCCGTTCCCAAGCGGGTTGTCATCAAAGACTCGATGGAGGCCCAGACCAGCCTGGTCGACTGGGGGACAACACAATCTCGCAGCCTGTCGACGATCTATCGGGACACTCTTGCGCTGCTCACGAAGGGACACCTGTGATGGCCCGGCCCGAACGTATGAAGAGCGCACTCGCCGGATCGAGCCCGGTCGATCCGCCGGAGAACTCGCGGCAGCCCCACGACAGTGTTTCGTCGGCCGAGACCGGTGCGCAACCGTCACCGGACACCGCAAAACAGAAGCGTTCGTACTACCTCTACCAGTCCACCGTCGACGATCTTCTCAACGCAGCCGAAGCACTGTCCGCAACGCCGGGCGCGCCGCGGGGCCCGTCGGATCTCGTCAATGCGGCAATCGAAGACTACTTGGAGTTGTTGCGCAACAAATTCAACGACGGTGCGCCGTTCCCGCAACGAACGGGTCCGCTCGCACGAGGACCGAGAATCCGATGAGCCGATCACACTCCGCGGCAACCCCGTTGACAACGAAGCCGTCAGACGTCGTTGCGCTCCATCCAGCGATCTTGCAGTGGGCCCTCGCAACGGCCGTTGCGCTGACAGTTGGCATTGCCGGGGCGTCCTTCTGGCTCAGTTTCGCTGTGTTGCGTGATCTCGCGGTGATGGCTGGGATAGGTCCCGGCGAGGCGTGGGTGATTCCAGTCGTGTTGGACGGCGCAATTGTCTCGACAACAGTGACAGCCATTGCGCTGTCGAATCACCCGGACGACCGCACGATCAAGGGCCGTCGCTTCGTCGTCACGATCTTGCGTGTCGCCGCATCGGCGTCGATTGCGGGTAACTCGTACCACGCAGTGTTGAGTGCGACCTTGCTTCCAGCCGTAGTCTCGGCGGGTATTGCCACCATTGCACCTATTGCGCTCCTTGCGATGACCGAAGTACTGGCCGTCATACTTCGTGCGCCCCGCGGAGCCGTCAGAGTGGAATTCGCTCCAAGTGCTGCCACAGAGGAGCCGGACTGGACAGACACCGAGTTCAGCCAAGAAGGCCCCAGCCCGGGCCGGGATGACTCAGAGGGCGAAGACGGCACGCGGGGAGAACACGTCGAGACGGCGGACTCGCTTCGACTGCAAGTCGACGACCTCACACCGGAAGTTGCGCAAACAGCACGGCTCCGACACGCCCACCGCGAATGGTCGTGGGCACGAATCGGTAGAGAAACGGACGGCTCCGTTGCATCGACCGCGATGCGCCGATATCGGAAGTGGGAAGAAGTCACCGCAGGGATCGTCGATCGCCACCAGGACGGACAATCCGAGTTTGATGACAAGCCAGCCAGCGAGCGTGACCGGATGTCCGCAAGATAGAAGTGCTACCGCGACATCGAGCCTGGTTGCTTTCCGTCGCTCCCGCGCAATCACCCCAGGCTGTTGATGGCTATGAGGTGGTTGCGCCCGGATGGCTCAGTCTGCGTCGAGGCACGCGCTGCCCTGAGACCACCTCCGGCGGTCTCCGGATTGAGCTCCGCTGCGCTCCGCACAGCAGAAAGAACAATTTCCTTCGCACATCTGGCTCCGGTCGAGCATGCAACACCCTGACCCGTCTTACCCAACCCTGACTCCGCGTTGCTCCGGCCCGATGGGCTCCGAAACTTTTCAAAGCGCCTGCGGCTGAAAACTTTCCGAATCAGGGCCAGGACGCCGGTCCAGTGCGCCGCCTTCTCTCCTTCGAGCCACATGACGGCGAAAGAAATTGGCAGAGCGAAAGGGCCGGGGGAGCCGGTCACGCAATAGAAAGAGAGCCCGACATGCCGCAGAACGCATCCAGCACAGGACGACGGACCACCGCCGCACACAACGCCCGGACCACCGGAATTGTCACCCACACCACCGTCCTGGTCTCCGGGCCCCAACAGGCCACTATCACCGCTACCTCCGCGGCAACCGACGAAGCGCAGATGATCGTCGCACTGGGTCACGTCATGATGACCTTCCGCAGCGCCGAAACAGTATCGGCAGTCATCACCGGATTTGCTACCGTCCGGGCCGCACTCGCCGGAGCCGACGGACAAGCCCCCCACCCCGCCCAGCCGGGCGCAGAATTCGGTGCCGCTGCGATCTCCGTCCTATGGCTCGACAGCCCCGAACACACCGCTGTCCCACACCACCGCTACAGCACCGAACAACGCCGCACCATCCACTGGGTAGACCTGCACATGGGACCAGTGACCTGGCGCATCACCGACCGCATCGGGTACGACACTCTGATGGCCGAACTCCGCCGCGTGCACCGTGCTGCTGTCGGAGTATTTCTCGACGGCGGCCGCTACCGCCGCGACCCCGCCAAGCTCCTCGATGTCTTCGACGACGTCTGATACCACACGTTCGGCCCCAAACCCGGGGCCGAACGTCATTTATCCACAGGCTGACTCGACACGACAGTTATCCACACCCTCTCCTGATCTGTCCCCGCAGCGAACGCTTTGTTACGGACCTCGTGTGACGCTCGATTAGAAGCAGCTGGCCGGCACGAGCGACAAGGAACCAACGATGATCACCTGGACAGTCACCACACACCCTGAGGACAACCCAGAAATTCTGACCGCAACCGGGGCAGAACCCAATCTCCAGGTTGCGAAACGCGCCGCCGCCGATGCCGTCCGTATCGCCCTCCTCGACGCGCGCGAGCACGCATCGTCCGACAACGGCAGCCCGCCGTCCTACCTCGTCACCCTCGACGGAACCTGTGCACTCATCGTCGGACTCGGAAGCTGCAGGCCCGAGAACTACAACGCCGTCCTCGACAGCCTCGAGCAGTTCGACGGCACCGCACCGCCAAACCTTCTCTACATCTGATCCACACACCGGAATGACGACGAATGCGGCATACCCAAGCAAAGCCCCACCGGAATGTCGAATCCAGTTCTTCCGCAACGGACCCGCGAATAGAAACGAGGCGAACAGATGACCCCGTTGAGAGCAGTCGAACCCACCGACGACGACGATCACGCTGATCTGACGGACCATCCGGAGACGGCACCGGAAGCACTGGTCATCTGCGCGCTGATGTGGTTGCAGGACACCGACGAGGCCGTCCGCATTGCAGCGTCACTGCAGGCCAACGATTTCCACGATCCCGTCTATCGCGAGCTGTACGGCATCGTGCAGGAGCTCATCATCGACAACCTCCCACACGACCCCGCGAGTGTTCTGGGCGTCCTCGTCCGGTCGGGTGCCAGCGGACACCGCGGTGCCCGGCTGCGTCGAACACTGACCGACGTCACCGCAGCGAACGCATGCGGTGCGTCGGCGACCGACTACGCCGGCATGGTCCTGTCAGAAAGCTACCGACGTAGCTTCTTCGACGCAGGGATCAGAATTCAGCAGCTCGCCGAGGAAGCGCCGGAAGAATTCCTGTTCGACCAGCTCGTCAAAATCGGAAGGGCGCAACGTGAAGCGACGAACCGCCTGAACGCCTTCCGCAGCGGCAGCACACTATGACCGCGCGGAAAGAGACAGAGTCGGGCGACGAGCGGCGTCGAGCTGCCCTCGCCTCTGCACGATTGGCCGCCATCGATGTCGCGCATCTCGATAAAGGCGAAGTCGAGGACCTCGCTGTTGGGCGGGAGATAGATGAAGCGCTCGCCGCCGGCACGACGCTCAGTGACGTCGCGCGGTCCATCGGTCACACCGAGGCAGTCGCCTCAGACCTTCTGGGCAAGTTCCGAGAACTCCGAGACAGTCTCGCGGCGCGCAACCAAATCCCTCTGTTTTGAGCAACATTCAACGCACACCTCGTATTGCCGCTACAACTCGAATAGGCCGCCGCCATGAATTTCATCCGCATCGACACCGACCGAGGCACCCTCTACGGACCGTCCTTCGCCGAGACTCTGACGCACTTTTTTGGACAGAACCAGTACGTCGAGTGGGAATGCCACCAGCTGACCGCAGGGTACTCCGGTGGGCGGTGCACAGTGTCGACTGCAATCCGAGTGCATCACCGCGGACAGTGGATTGTCGCAGCCAGGTCCTTCGGCTCCCGCCCGGTCGATGCGCTCCCCGAGTGCGCAATGCGCTTCGGATCCAGTTTCGCTACC
The DNA here is from genome assembly GCF_002259075.1 of Rhodococcus sp. 15-725-2-2b. Classification (NCBI taxonomy): domain Bacteria; kingdom Bacillati; phylum Actinomycetota; class Actinomycetes; order Mycobacteriales; family Nocardiaceae; genus Rhodococcus; species Rhodococcus sp. 15-725-2-2b. Next base: position 51,850 of record NZ_NPFL01000016.1, read on the forward strand.
GCACCGTTCGATGCACCCGAGTTACCTCGCTGGGTGTACGAGTGGGCGTATGACCTGCTGGTCTGAATGGACGGCAGAGATCGACCGGTGCAGATCGAAAGCGAACTTGCTCCAGCGCTACGGCGTTGACGCGGAGCGCTTCCGTGCACTGAGCATCTTTCGGCCCACGCCCCAAGCCCGCCACGTGACGAAACTTCGACGAGATGTCAGAAGGTGCTGCGCAGCGCGCCGCACTCCGAACCAGCCACACGAAAGGAACCCGGCCCGTGCCAGCACAAGCCTGGATCACCCTCATAGTCGGCGTCTTCGCCGTCGTTGGCGTCGCCGGAACCGTCAACCAACGCACCCGAGCGGACAACCGCTCCCAATCCTGGCAACGAATCACCTGGTGCCTCGAACGCACCGTCAGCGACAACCCCGACGAGGTTGCCCTCGGCTGGACGGTGTTCGGCACCGTAGCCGCGACACCGTTTATCGCCAAGACCGACCGTCGCACACTCCGAGCAATCGCGGACCGTGACATCGACCCCGGCAGCGCCGATCTGGCGGAAACCGACGACAACAGTGACAATGGACCTACAGCAGACCGCGAGGAGCGCGCATGACCACCACCGAACCACGCCGCGCATGGACCCCCGAGCAACGCCGGAAGGTCCGCGCCGCAGCCGCAGGAGCCTCGATCAAGCTCCGCGAGTACGACAACGATCCGGTCCCGCAGTGGCTACGCGATGTCGCCGCAGGCAAAGACACCAAGCCGTCGACTGACTGACCGCCCCATCAACCCGACAAGGCCCGCCCCCAACCAAGGGACAGGCCTTCGTCATGTCGTGCACGTCGGGAATCGATGCCGTCGACTACGCCGAACGAGTGGCCGCCATGCGGGAGGCAGGTGAATCGAACTCCACTGCGCTTCGTCCTGCCACGGCCCGGGCAGCAGAGAGAACGTGAAGCGGCGGCTCGAGTAGCCGCAGGCGGCGCGCCCCGCCTGTCAGTGTGCGGCCTTGTACGCCTCTTCGATGTCGGCCGGGATGCGGCCGCGTTCGCTGATCTCGTAGCCCTGGTCGAAAGCCCACTGCCGAATCGCTCGCGTCTGCTCTGGATCACGCTTGGCTGATCCGTCGGCCGCTGTAGCGGCAGATGCAGCAGCGGGGGAGGGCTTGCGCTTGCGGCCACCGACTCGCGTCGCGTGTTCGACATAGTAGTCGAGCTTCTTGTGGAACTCGTTCGCGTTCTTCGCTTTCAGGTCGATCGAGTACTCGACGCCGTTGATCGCGAATTCGATCGTCTCGCCGGACTCGTCGTCGATGACCGACCCGTCGATATCGTCCACCAATTGGGTTGTCACTCGTTTGGCCACAGCCGGAGAACCTTTCTTCGATGCATTCGCAATGCGCTACCGCATTCGTAACCATGAGCGTAACCAGCACCGTGATCCGCACTCTCATCGACACGAATATTCGAGCATCTATCGAGTCGTATGCGATCCCGCAGTCGGATGAACAGGCGGCGAGAAAGCAGTGCCGCTGACGCGCAGGTGAGGGCCTTCACAAACCGTTAAACGCAGCCGAACAACAGTATTCGGACGCGTGGACGCTTCTTCAGTTCACCTTGCGGGGCCGCCCCATGTCGGTCACCTCTATTGATCGTACGAGTCGCCCAAGTCTGATGTGCCGGGGCCCCGACTAATTAACCCACGCTCGCTCTTCGGGGTTGACAGGCCACTTGCTATCTTCTTCCCAGCCGCTGACCGGATTGTTCGGTCTAGTGCTGGGCGCGGTCAGCGAGCCGGGATGCGCAGAAGTTCCACAGTGCGGCGTAGCGCTGCTGGCCGCGGGAGCCGCGTAGCTCGGTGAGTGGGCGTCGGGCGTCTATTAATGCCGTTTCGTAGCCGTTTCGTAGCCTCTCGCCCAAGTGCGCTCCTACGCTTTGACAAGGGGCGAACGCTTTCCGCTGCCATCCGGGCGATGAACGCCCTGCCAAGTTGATCGGTCACGTGGCCTCGTCCACGTTGAGATTCAGTTGAGTCCGACCAGCAGCCTACGAGAACCAGTTGCTGTTATCTGCGAGTGAGGACAGGGGCAGTGCGCGCTCTGCTGCGTACATCGACATCTTGTCGAGCGCAAGTTGGACGACGTCCACAGGCCACTGGTCTGGATCGCGCAGTACTGCTTTGGAGATGGTGGTGGACATTGTGGCCAGGCGTGCACGACCGGCCCATTCGCCGGAGGGAAGTTCTCGGCGTGCACCGATAAAGGTGTCCAATTTGATCTTCCGTGGGGTTCCCGCGGCCTCGACTGCAGGGCGCCCGTCGGCAGTCCCGGCCAAAAAGACATCTCGTAGTTCGGGTGATAGGCGGGTGGTGACGCGCTCTCGTGTCAAGTCGGATCCAACGATCCATGCCAACCACAGGGTCCGTCCGGATAGGGTCAGCTGCTGTAGCCGCAGGGCGTCTGCGATGTTGAGGCCACGGATGCTGTGGAATTCGTGGTCTCGTCGCAACGCCTGCTCAACAGTGCGAAAGTGTTTGGGCAACAGGGTGTGGACGAGTCGGTCGATTGTGGGTCCGAGTTCGACGAAGGTGCTGGTTCGCGTGTGGCCGAAGGCCGCGATCAGGCGGAGCATTTGCTCGATCGGAGTGGTGATGGAGAGGAATTCATCCTGCCACCAGGTGGGGTCGTCTTTGTGGTGGCGGTACGACGCTTCGGCTCGTGCCGCGTCCGTCAGCGCCTGTGTGCGAGCGTTCGACGCAATGTCCATCAAGTCGATGTTGTTGGGAGCGGAGGCGACTGCGCGCCGGAGTACCCATCCGTCCCCCCAAGTGCGAGAGTGCGCTTCGAGAGATGATTGCCAGTCGCTTGTCGACGCAGTGTCGGGCAAGTGTGTGCGTACTGTGGTCGCACTGTGTATGAGGTCGGTCAGCGAAGTGTTCGGCCCGTCCGGAATCCATTGGTGTCGGATACCCTCTGCGGCACCGTTGTTCAGATCATTTCGTGCGGCATCCAGGATGTCAGTGTCCGCGTCGTCGTATTCACCGTCGTTGAGCAACTGGACGCGCCAGTTGCCGGGGTCCTCGTAATCGGTGAGTGCGGAAATAAGTTGATGTGTCTGGACCGAGTCGAGGTTATGTAGTGCGCGGAGACGTGCAGCGGTTTGTAACCAGGCTGTGGTGGGCTCGAATTCTCCCCACCACCAGCTCGAAAGCTGATCGTCCGGTACCGCGTGAGCGAAGAGGCTGAGTGAAGCGGCGTCCCGCATCTCGGACGTGATTTGAGAGTTCGCGAGTCGCTCTTTTAGGTGTGCCACAGCCTGACTGCGGCCAGCGCGATCGCCCAGTCTCAGCGGGGTCCCTGCTGCGTCGAGGACGCCATCTTGGGAAAAGATGACGCCGGGTCCTTCTAGGACGAAGTCGACTACACCGCGGATCTCGGTGGTGGTCAAACCGTCGAAAATGCGATCGTTGAGCACCATGACCGCCATTGCGCGTACGAGCGGGTGCGGCGCAACACGGTTGTCGACCGCGCAAAAGTTGCCGTGTAGTGCACGAATCTCACCGCGGGTGAGCATCCCGATGAAGAATCGGCAGACGTTGGCCCAGTACGGGCGTTCGAGTAGCGCGTTCAGCCCGTCGTCTCGCGAATTCCCCTGGCCTTTCGGCGTGAGGTTGTCCGCGATGTGCAGTGCTGCAAAGTACTCACGAAGAGATTGCACCTCGAACTCGAACGCGTCGTCGCGCTCGACCAGACACAGCACTCTATCGGTGATTGCTGAGTAGAGCTCGTCGGCTAATTTCTGCTCTTCTGGCTGACCGGCCAAGTATTCGCGCAACAGATGCCGTAGCTCCTCTCGGGTGATCCTGCCGGCGCTACGCCCCGTCTCCGCTCGCGATTGCAGGTACCAGCCGAGGTAGGCGTGAGTGTCCTCGACGACGCGTCGCTGTTCGGCCAGGAGCGGCTCTTTGTCTTCGGTCTGTTCGCGGTCGAGAAACGTTTTCAAATACTCGGCATAGAGTTCGGTCCGCTGCTGCGGGAGCAGCTGGCGGCGATACAGCAAGTGCAAGAGAATTGCCAATTGCATTGGATAGGAAGCCAATTCGTTGACATGAGGAACGTGCTGACTATCCAAGAATGTCGCTTCCAGACGCGCTGCTGCGTCGGAGGGCAGTCTCGACACCTCGGACCAACGTTGTAGATACTGCAACCGCAGACCAGGTGTGAGTCGTTGGAGGTGCAAGGTTGGGAAGGCGCCCGAAGACGTGAGCGGCTGCAACGAGCTGCCGGGCCGGGTTGCAACCAAGATCATCAAATCGGCAGCGTCGGGGGCCAATCGCCCTCGGCACTGAACGATTTCGTCGACAACGCGCGATCTGTCCGACACTTTGGCCACCTCGTCGAGCCCATCGAGCGCCAACAACACAGGCTCGGTCGCGATGAGGTCAGTAAGGTCGTCTGGTTTGAATCGTTGTGCGCCAATATGGCTGCCAATCTCTTTGAGCAGATACTCCTCGAGACTGGACCAGGTGTCGCCGTCGGGTGTTCGTGATGGCTTACCCTTCCTGCCGGCGGCCCGGGACGGGGTATCGATCGCCCACTGAGCGTATTTGCGCAGATCGACTCGTATCGGGAACCTGTTCACAGCTGTCACCTGGTCTAGCTCGGCCTGGGTGGCCGTGTATGCGTCTTTCTTACCAAGTCGACGGGCGCGGTGGAATTGGCACACGTACTGCAGCACAGTCGATTTTCCTTGACCTGGTCCGCCGACGAGGACCGCGCTGCCCTGCCATTGTGGATGCAAGAGAGCTTGTGTTGCGCCGGCGACAACGAAGCCGGATGCAGACTCCAGGTCGGTCGTATCTCCCGGAGCAGTTTTGCGGATGTGACCGAAGAGCGTCGCAACGGCGGAGTTGTCTCGACGGCATCCAACAGGGACATCGACGAACATCGAATCCACCGAGGGACCGTGCAAATCGACCTGCTGAAACTGAACGGTGTTCTCGGCGGTGTATCGATCCCCGAGGTAGGAGCGAAGCACTGATTGAAGTCTGTCGCGGCGCTCCTGGTTCTTCTCGTGGGACACCTTCATCTTGACAAGTTCATTGACGGCATAGCCGGCACCGTGGTTGGCGTCGATCAGGGTGTGGTGGGTCGGGCACAGCAGCACCAGGTTGTCGTAGCCGTTGACGTCTGCGTAACTCGCGTCGTAGCGCGGTCCACCGACGCTCCGCGCCCGGATGTGGGCTTCCATGCCGACTACGACAACATCCGAACTCCCCGACACCACATTGTCGATGTCGACGGTGAGCATCTGCCAGCAGCCTGGAAAGGCGCACCGGTTGTGGGCGCGCGTCCACAGCATCTTGCGCGTGCGTTCACTGATCGCCATACAGATCTCCCCCGGGACAAACGGTAGTTACCCCATCCTTTCAGCGGCCGCCGACGTTAGCGTCTCCACGGTCCACTAGCTGACTTTCGGCGGAATGCGGAGGGTCTTCATCTCCCTTCGCTGCCAGCCGTTGACGGCGTCGTAGTCGAGTATGTAGTTGCCGGCAATCAGGATCACCACGTCGATCTCGGAGGGCAGCGTCAGCGGCGTGACAGGGGTGCCGTCGTCCTCTTGAAGTGTGCGGATCATGCCTTCGGCGGGCCCGTTGCTGTCAGCGATGAGTACGGCGATACCTCTCCACGGTTCGGCGGCGAGGGACGCTCGTAAATTCGCGGCCAGATCGGAATCGAGCCACTGACCGAGGAAGTGAACGACGTCGGTCTCAAGGTCGGTGGTGCGTGATGTGCCGTGCGAGTCGGTGAAGATAATTCCCGGATCGAAGGGTGAGTCAGGGACCGAGGAACAGACCCACGAGTGTGTGAGTTGGCGGATGGCCAAATCGTGACCAGCGTTGATCTCTCGTTCGGTCTGGTGGTTTCTTTCTAGCCGTTCTAGTTCGGCGGTGAGGTCGGCGACCAGGGATTTTAAAGCTGGCGTCTGACTGTCTGATCCGAAAGTAGCGTGCCCGTGGCTGGTGTCGATGAAGACCAGCCATGTCCTCGTCAGCGAGGTAACCGGATGGAATGGCTCATGCCCGAGGTGCTTGATGCGTCGAGCGTGGTGTCGCCGTACCGACGCGCTCGTCAACTGCTTCACTTCGACGGCCGTCGGCACTGATACGGACAGAGCTGTGCGGTAGTCAGGCTTTGGCTTCTGCGTCGATCGTTCGCACACTCGCTCGAAGTCGAGGCCAGTGAGCGCAGCCGCGACAGCGATCGCCTGCTCTTCCTCGGCACTCGGCCTGCAGTCCGAATGTATGTTGCCGGGAGCGCCGCAAGAGTCATGGGAGACATTCATGGTCAGCGACCGCCCCTTTGTTTGAGCAGGTCCCAGCTCAATCTGGCCATCTCAATGGCACTGCAGTAGTGGTTGGCCAGTTGGCCGAAGGAGCCGCCCGCGGTGAACAGTGCTCGGCCGTATTCGTCTGCTTCGCCCGCTTGCTCGATCGATGGGGTGCCATTGATCTGCCAGGTGAGTCCGTGTGCAGCTCCAGATGTTGCTTGCCACGAGAGTTTGATCTCGTTCGCCAATTGACGGGGATCATCGGCGGACCGTTTGCTCGCGACAAGGCTCTCGGCTAGGGCGTCGGCAGCAACGCCGATCTGGTCAGTTGTGGAGACGCGGAGTTTGTCCCAACTCTTCTTCGAGGTGACACCGAGCTTTGTGTTGATCTCTGATAGCCGTAAACGGACGTGAGCGAGGACGGCGGCAGTGTTTTCGTGGCTCGGGTCCAGGTGGGTGAGTTCACTCAGATATCGCGCGTGGTTGCGGAGTTCGTCGGCGATCGAGATGCGATGCCGCTCAATCCGCTCCTGCCGCTCGGCCGGGTTCAGCAGCCACACAGCCAGTGAGGCCGCGACCAATGCAGGTCGGCAGAGACTGAGGTGGGCATAGGGGAACAGCACCGGTTTTGGCACGTCGAGGTGGACACGGATTGCCTGCAAGTGGTCCAGCGCCGCAGTGAACGCTTGGTATGCGCTTTGAGACAACGGGTGTGGGATCCAGTCTTCGTCGTCCAGGTGAAGCTCGCTGCTCTTTGCGGGTGTGAACATCGCTGATGCTGCACGCATCTTGTCGAGCACAGGGAACCGCTCGCGGATCGCTTGCTCGCACGCTCGCTCGGATTCGTTAGCGCTCATGACAAGTAATACTCGACCACCCGTGACCGGAAGTGAAGCGGCTACGTTGGCGGGGTCGGTCCATTTGCTTGCCCGCGGTAGGGCACGCGGGACGGTTCCACGTCTATCCGCGATTGTCCGGAACTCAGCCTTCGCCGAGTAGGCAGCACCTACCATTCGCAGGTGGAGGAATTAGATCCGGCTTGGCGTGGATGGAGCGATGAGCAGGGGACTGCAGCTTTCGTCCAGTGGCGTTTCGCGCGATCCGATATCGCTGCGTTCCATCACTTGACAGCGCGGTGGTCGACGGAGGCTATCGACAAGATGTGGGCTGCGATCAACCAGAGTCCCGGCACCGGAGACGAGCTCGACCCGATCGACATTCTTTTCGGCCAACTGCACGACGTGATGCCGCACGACTACGACTGGATGCTGCACTCGGCAACCGTGAAGGACTCGGTGACAGCGTTTGAGGTATATCTCGAATCGGCGGCAGCGGAAATGCTGTATCAACATCACCTCAAGTGGGCCGGTCGTGCTGACAGATCGGTGAATTGGGGGGTACTCAAGGCGTTCTATGCCCGTCTCGGCGTTGACGTGGACACGGACGAAGTACGACTGATTCGCCAGCTGCGGCACACCCTGGTGCATCGGCGCGGAGCGCTGAGAACAGAAAACGATCGAAAGCAGTTCCGCACGCGGGACGGACTCACCGTGGATCTGGACCTCGATTACGTGCAGCAATCGACCAGCGTGTTGGCGAAGGTTGTCCAGGCAGTCGAGCAGGCGGTGGTGCCCTACGTCTCCACATCACGTCGTGATCTGAACCTCGCAGATGCGGGCGGAGTGCGTCCGCGTGCGAGAGGGCGTGCGGGTCAGTAGACCGGGACACGATGTTCCCCTGTTGCAGTGTTGGCTCTAGACACCTTGGGGTCGAGTAGCAACCCGCACAGACTTTTCGGGGCTCATATGCCGTCTCAAGTCGACGAATAACCGCGACAGATCTGTTTGTGAAGTGATCCAGATCCGCGCCTCCATTCTCCGAGATGTAGCCTGGCCCGACTTCGCAGAACTCAATCATTACGTTGTAAGCGTCGTTGGGTACAAACCGTTGTCGACGTTGACCGGGCGATAATCGTCAAAGGAGATCGACCACGGGCACGGTGGGTCAGCGGAGAATCTGGGCTTGGTAGTCGAGCAGTACTTGGTCCGGGATGTCGGCCCCGAATTTGTGAAGAATTCTCTGGGCAAGGTCGACCCCGGTGCGGCGGGTGTCGGTGAGTAGCTGTGTGGTGGTGATCGTGTGTGAGGCCGGCACTTGGTCCGCCGTGATGATGAGGTCGTTGCGTATGTCGCGTTTCCGATCGCCGGAGATGAGTTGGCGTCCGGAGACGTTGTTGAGGGCGATGTCGAAGGTGATGGTGTCGCATTCGAGGGTAGTAGCCCAGCGGGCACCGAACTCGACGATCTCGACCATGTAGAGCAGGACGTCCCAGACGGCGACTGCACCGGTTGCTGCTGGGTGCGTGGCAGCCAGTTCGGGGCTGTCGGGATGCATGTCGGTCGCCAGCGCGCGGCGGTGGAGGAACTGGCCACTGGTGAATAGTCTCCATGCCTCTTCTTCGTGGACGCCGGGCGCGGAGATGTCTTGAGCAATCCAGCGTCCGTGGCGGACGATCGGCTCTCGCTGGTCGACCATCGGTACGGGCCATCCACGCAGTCGGACAACGTGCTCGATGAGGGTGGCATCGAGGCGCGCAGGGTTGAGTCTTTCGCGCTCGTAGGTTCCTGGGCGGATGGCGATGTCGGTGTACGCCCACGACCCGAAGAGCCCACCGTGGGGGTTGGTGGTCAATCCGGTGTGTTCCGATCGCGGTTGCCAGGCTTGTGATCGTTCTTGCGCGTATGCCGTTTTGTCGGTGTCTTGCTGGAGGTCATTCAGGCCTAGGGGTAGTCCCGCTGCACCGGCGCGGCGGACGAACTCGCGCACACCTTTGCTGATTGCGATCTCCAGCAGGTCTCGCATGTCCGATGACGAGGGGACGGTCACTGATTCCGGTTTGCCCCGTGGGCGGACGTACGTGAAGCCGTTTTGCAACACGTCGGGAAAGCTCTTTTTGCACACGTGTGGGACGCGGTCGAATTCGGAGATGTCGAGGACGACGACGGTGACTCCGTTGGACAGCGTGTACTGATCCGTTTGGAATGTAACGGGTGGGTCGCTGTACTTTGCCAGTGCAGCACTGACGTTGTCGAAGTCCGACCAGTCCGCGGCTTGGGTGGTGCTGAGGCCGGGCATCATCTCGCGCATGCGTTTGTCGTCGATGCCGAGACAGACAATCCCGCCGTCGCTGAGGTTGCCCATTGCCATTGCGGCGCGAGCGATCTTCGCGACGTAGGCCTTGTGAGCGAGGTCCCCAGGTCCTTTGACCTCGAATGGACGTGTCTCGTGATTCAGCGCGAGGTGCTGCTCGACGTCTTCCTTTTCGATCATGGTGTGGACACTAGGGGCAGGCGACCCGCGCGGTGGGGGGAACTCAGCGTTATGCCCCCACCGGTGCGGTTGGCGCGTTGCGTGCCGGGGTGTGTCTGTTCAAGGGGTGCCAGTCTTGTCGTTCACCGGCTTGGGGTTCGGCTCAAATCGAGTTATCACAGGCGCTGGATACCGAAGTGGTGCGGACCCGTGAGAAAGGATCGAGCAACATCCGGACCACACTGCAGCTCGCCACGTGATGAGGCTTCGACGACCTATTGGAAGGTGCTGCGCAACGCGCCGATGGCAACAGTAACGACTACGGCAAACATGATCGACGCAACAACCACGCCGATGCGAAACACGCCGATGCGAAACACGCCGCCGGCGATGACTCCCGTTGCCCGCAGGGGAGCGAACCGCCAACCTGACTCGGACTTCCCAGCGCGCCACAGCGCTCCTACGACGATCAAGCCGATGGCAACAAGTGCGATCACTATCGTTCACCTCCTGCCTCAAGCTGGATTCAACACCAAGCCAACGACATAAATATTTCGCCGTAACCATGTGCGGTAAGGCGTGCGCTCCCATTGCGTTCTCGAACTACCGTTGTGTTGCAATGAGTTAGAACCTTCGATGTACGCGGGCGTGAAGCCTGCGGCGCTAGCTCCGCTCGTTTGTCAGGCGATGCTGCGCGCGCCCGCTCCATCCGCCCCCGCGTCTCCATCTGTCGAAGGCTCTGCAGATGCAGTTGATGCGAAATCCCCAGGGCTCTCGAAACTCTCCTCCGTGCTACTCGTGCCACCCGAGTAATTCTCTGCAGTCGGACCGCTATCGGGCCTGGCGGTCGCACGTGCCGGCATCGTCGATTTGACCAACCGCGTCGCCTCCGGCACTGAAAGATCCACCAAGGCCGCGATACTGGCGTATGTTTCACCGCGTTTCTTGAGCGCGGCAAGTGCTTCAGCGCGTCTCTCATACGCCGCGTCGAGCTTGCTTCGTGCGTCCCGCCGCAACCGGTCGATCCTTTTCGTCACATCGTCGTTAATCCTTTGTTCGTCGCGGGTGGCATCGAAATACGAAACCAAATCCTGCTCCTGATTCTTCAAGTGCATCTGCGCGTCCGAAAGTCGCTGCGCATTCGCTCTCCGAGCCCGTTCCCGAGCGCTGACCGGTCCACCGTTCGAGGGAGTCATGTTGGACAGGCTACCGCCAACATGCTGGCCGGCGAAAGGGTCATACGCACCCACGGTCGCCCTGATTAATCTGTCCTGCTTCAACTTTCGTCCCTCATCGTCCATGCACGTTCTAATTCGTCCGAAATCTAGATACTATCGACTTTAGATTCCCTGTATCGCTTCGCGAAATGAAAAACCAAACGCCACACACCTCTTGCACTATTAGTGTCCATGGGCGGAATCTGCGTACTATCGCGAATGTGCCGCGCGATTTAGAAGCAGAATGCGAGCGAGATCGGCCCGTGAGATCTCGTCGCACACCGCCTCGTCGGCGGCTGTGCCCGCGATGATGACTGTTCATGCGCTGCACGCGGGCGACGGCTACACCTACCTCACCCGCGAGGTCGCCAGCGCCGACATTCGCCTCGAACGCGGCCAAGACCTCACCGACTACTACGCCGAAGGCACCGAACCGGGCATCTGGGGAGGGCGGGCATCGGCCGAACTCGGCGTATCCGGGTACGTCCGCGAGGACCAGATGAAAGCCCTGTTCGGCGAAGGACTGCACCCCGAAGCCCAGGCGTTGATCGACGCCGCCATCCTGGACGGTACGAAGGCGAATGCGGCGATCGAGAGCGTTCGGCTCGGCCGTAAGTTCGCGAGCTTCCGCAACGAAGTGCCGCTGATGAAGCGCATCCGCGCCGAGATCGACAACGGCCGCGCCGCCGGCGGAGGGCCGCTCACCGCGGAGCAGTGCCAGCAGATCCGCTACCGCGTCGGAGCCGACGAGTTCCACCGCGAAGTCGGCCGATCACCGGCCAGCGAAGCAGAGCTCGTCCGCTACATCGCCTCGCAGCAACGCCGCGAACGCCAACCCGTCGCCGGCTACGACTGCGTGTTCACTCCACAGAAATCTGTGTCCGTTCTCTGGGGCCTAGGCGACGACGACACCCGTGTCGCGGTCGAGCGTGCACACAGGGCCGCGGTGAGCGATGCCATCGGCTGGGTCGAGGACAACGCCTCCTACACCCGCGTCGGCAAAGCGGGTGTCGGACAGATCGAATCGACCGGCCTGATGTACACCCGGTTCGATCACCGCGACAACCGCAACGGTGACCCGAACCTGCACACCCACGTCGCGATCTCCACCAAAGTGCAAGGCATCGACGGCAAATGGCGCAGCCTCGACGGGCGCGTGCTGCACAAGCTCGCCGTCGCCGCATCCGAGCGCTACAACACCCTCATCGAGGAGTACGTCACCCGCGAGCTCGGCACCGTGTTCGCCGACCGACCCGGCACCGGAATCAACAAACGCGCCGTCCGCGAAATCGAGGGCATCCCCACCGCACTGCTCAGCGAGTTCTCCCGCCGCGACGCCATCGAGTCACGCCTGGAAAAGCTCGTCTCCGACTACCGCAAGACCCACGGCAAAGACCCCTCGACCGCGATGCAGATGCGCCTCGCCGACCAAGCGACCCTGGAAACCCGCAACGAGAAAGCATCCCCGAAATCACTTGGTGCCCAACGCGCTGAATGGCGCGAACGCGCACTCGACGTCGTCGGCCGCCGCGCCCTGAACTCAGCCTTGAAAACGAGCACCGGGAACACGATCACCGTCACCGACGCCGCCGCGATCGACGACCGCGAAATCGCCCGCACCGCCGTCGCACGCATCGCACAGCAACGCTCGAGCTGGAACCGCTGGCACATCCAAGCCGAAGTCCAGTGACAACTACGGCCACTCGTGTTCACCACCGCCGCCGAGCGTGACGCGGTCGCCGAGAAGGTCACCGAAGCCGCGCTCGGCGGGGAGTCGATCCGGTTGACCCGGCAGGTCGACGCGACCCCGGCAGCGTTGCAGCGCAGCGACGGTGCGTCGATCCTGACCGTGCACGGCAACGAGACCTACACCAGCGCAGCGATCCTCGCCGCCGAACACCGCCTCGTCGGTGCCGCCCACACCCCGACCGCGGTCATGGCACCTGCCCACGCCTACACCGCCGCCCTCGCCGCGCACACCCAACGCAAAGGCTGGGATCTCGGCGCGGACAAGAAAGCACTCGTCGAGCACTTCCTGTTCTCCGGTGCCCTGCTGGCTGCCGGTGTCGGTCCGGCCGGCACCGGCAAGACCACCGCCATGCGCGTGGTCGTCGACGCGTGGCGCAGTACCGGATACGACGTGATCGCCCTCGGACCGTCCGCGAAAGCCGCCGGCGTCCTGGGCGACGAACTCGGTGTCACCGGCCGCACCATCGCCGACGTCCTCACCCGCTACGAGAACGAACTCGACACCGGCATCACCCCGGGGGCGATGATCCTCGTCGACGAAGCAGGCATGGCCTCCACCCACGATCTGGACCGGCTGACCTACATCGCCGCCGAGCACGGCGCAGTGGTCCGACTACTCGGCGACCCGCAGCAGCTCGCCGCCGTCGACACCGGGGGTGCACTGCGGCTGGTCGCTCGATCGAGCGCGGCACCGGAACTGGTCGACGTCCACCGCTTCCGCGACAAGGAAGAGGCCGAGATCTCGCTGCGTCTGCGTGACGGTGATACCTCCGTCGCGGCCTGGTACGCCGCGAAAGACCGCGTGCAGCACGGTATGGCCGACGACCTCGCCGAAAAGGTCTTTACTGCGTGGGCGCAGACCTCGGACACCGAGACGACGTCGCTGATGATCGCCAGCAGCAACCACGCCGTCCGCGACCTCAACGATCGGGCCCGCACCGAACGACTCGCCAAGGGGCTGGTCAAGAAGGGCGGCAACGACCTCTCCGATGGACTGCGCGCCAGCGCAGGGGACCGCATCGTCACCCGCCGCAACGACACCAGCCTGCGCGTCACCGGCACACGTGGGGAACGGGTCCGCAACGGCGACCTGTGGACGGTCAAGACCGCGCACCGCGACGGCTCGCTGACCGTGCGCCACCTCGAACACGGCGGGCGCATCCGACTGCCGGCCGAGTACGTCACAGAGTACTGCGAGCTCGGTTACGCCGCCACCATCCACCGGTCGCAAGGCATGACCGTCGACCAGGTCCATGTCCTCGTCGACGACACCATGAACCGGCAAGCCCTCTACGTCGCCCTCACCCGTGGCCGTGATGGAAACCAGCTGTACGTGCCCATCGACCGGATCGTCGACCCGCACCTGATCCACGTGCACCCGGACAAGAAGATCGCCGACGAAGTCGTGCGGACCATCATCGGCCGCGACGGCTCGGACGTCTCGGCGACCGAACAGCAACGCGACGCCGCCGTCGCACACCGCAAGCTCGACTACAACGTCGGCGGATACGAGTACGCGGGAGAGCTCATCGACGCGCACCGCATCGAAGCGATCGTGCGCGAGAACATGGGTCCGGAGCTGGCGAACACGATGATCGGCGAAGCCGAATGGGACACCTTCGTCCACCAGTACCGCCGCGCCGAGCAGCTCGGCCTCGACGCCGCCCCCACATTGGCCGCCGCACGCTCGGAGCGTGAACTCGCCAGCGCCGACTCCGTCTCCGCCGTGATGCACTGGCGACTCGAGAAGCACATCGAGAACGGCGCGGACGAGATGCACGCGTGGGCGCAGAGCATCGAACCGACGCTGCGGACCCAGTTCGGTGAGCACGCCGAGACCATCCTCGCCGATGACGGGGCGTGGCCCGACCTCGCCGCGCACGTACGCAATGCCGAGCGCGCCGGCAAAGACCCCCATGCCGCGATCGTGGAACTGCGGCGCGGTGTCACCGACCCCGACCCGAGCGCAGCGGATCTGCTCGATGATGCGGAACGACGCTGGCCCCTCGGCCGAGAAGCACGCGACCACAGTGCCCCGAGTTGGGTCCTGCCGCCGATGCAGGACCGCGAAGGAATCGACCCCGAACTCGTCGCCTGGAGCCGCCGCCGATACACCGAGATCGCCGAACGCACCCGCGAGCTCGGACAGCACGCTGTCGACGAACAACCCGCCTGGACCCGCCACCTCGGCGAGGTTTCCGACTACGGCGGTGCCCGACTGCGCTGGCAGATCACCGCCGGGCAAGTCGGGGCCTACCGAGAACAATTCGGCATCGACACCGACCGCACTCTCATAGGCGACCGACCCGAACACGGGGAAGCGGCTCGCGCGTGGGATCAGGTCAACGCCCGCATCAAGACAGTCACCGCGCCCGCTCAGGTGCCCGCACACGCAGGCCCCGGACAGCAGTCGGCACCGACCCCGCAACCTGCGACGCCCGATCCGATCATCGACACGGACCGGGCGCGACGAGAGGCAGCCGAGCAACGCGCGGCAGAACAACGCCGCCTCGCCGAGCAACGCAAAGCCGAACGCCGCGAACAACTGCGCCAACAGCAAGCCCGCCGATCCGGGCCGACCCGCGGACCACGTATCTAAAGCCCGCCGCACCTGCCGCCGCCAGTAGCGCCACCGAGCCAGAGGCATCACCACGCCAGCAGCACGTCCCCTTGCGTGGACCGGTCGGTGCGCGCGAACAGCGACTTCGAAGGAGCACCCTCGACATGGCCCGATACCTTCCGGCGAACGATCCGTACGAGCTCAGGGATTTCACCTACATGAGGATCGAGCAACACGACTTTGACCCCCGCACCGTCGACCTGCCCGACTGGAGAACCCTGCGCCTGTTCACCACCCGAGCGCAACTGGGCCGCGAACTCTTCGAGCACCTCGAGACCGAACGCGGCATCGCAGAACACTCCCTGACCGCGATCGACATTCGAGAGCTGACCCGCCCGAGCTTCTGCGCCTCGCTCACGGGGTCGGACCAGCCGATTGATGTCTGGGAGTACATGCGCACTCCCGACGAGCTGGCGCACCATTTGGCCGTGGACGCCGGCGTCGAGCTGCCCGATACGGCTCGTCTGCACATGCACGCTGACTCGACCCTCGCCGAGTACGCAGACCTGCATCTCGACAACCTCGGTCTGGTCTTTCAGGTGGAATCACTGCGCCGCGATCTTGCAGTGCTGAGCGAGAGCGCCACCGATGACGCCGCGATTGCGGCACAGACCCATACCCCCGAGCTGCTGCAACACCTGCAGACAGTGGAAGCGCAGCTCGACGTACACCGCGCCGCAACCGTCCTCGGAGAGACGTCGTCGCACGAGCTCATCGGCACGCTCGACGACGAGGTGACCCGGGAGGCCCGTGTTGCCGAACTCCGCTCCTGGCCGGGAGGAGACCACACCCGCGCGACCGTGGAGAATCTCCACGAAGCGATCGAGGTCTCCAGAGCGGCCGCGCACCACGACGTCGTCGATCACATCGACCGCAGCATCGACCTCACACGAGATTTCTCGACCGACATGTCGCACGTGCGGATCCGCGAATGGAGTGAACAGGCAACCGGACTAGATCGATCGAAGCTTGTGCAGACCGAGCGTCGGGTCGCTGGTACCCAGGCGACCGGGATTCGCTACGAACCGCGTGTGGATCACTTGAACCGCTCACCGGTCGGGCCGCACCGACGACGATTCGATGCGCCTCCACCTGCACAGCGGCGGCCCACGATGTAGGGCTAGCCGTTGGGCTCATACGTCTGCTGACGGCCGAGGGGCGGGTGGAGCGTTTCCCACGGGTGCAACTGCTGCAGCGCGGCTGGTCGGGCGTTGATAGTTTCGCTGTCATGACGGTGGTGGTTGCAGTCATTTGTGACTACAACCACCACCTTCACCTCCTGACTTATTGTTGACTTATCTGGAAGCTGAGGTATGTTATCTATTGAGTGAGCAACTCACAGATAACTAAATACTTCAGAGATCCAGATCGAAAAAAGCGAACAGCAGTTCACGCACGATCGTGTGACCGATCCAGCGCACTGCCGACCTGAAGCGTCTTCGACGCTTTGATGGTTCTGTTTTCACAGATTTTCCTCCTCTCTGTAGTTGTTGCGCACGAGCCCGGAACGCATCGCGTTTCGGGCATGAGTCATGCGCTAGTAGCATCCTATCATGGGGTGGCAAAGCTCCTGCCCGTTGGGGTGGAGGGGTCTAGTTCTGGCTTCAACTCGCCTTCCCATCGACGCCCAGCGCCTGGTCCCGGTATCGGTTGACCTTTCTCCGCACTGATTCGCCTTGCTTCAGAGGAGCACCACACTCGGCCGCGGCATCTGCCCACGTACGTGCCCCACTTGCTTTTGCCGCGAGGATGGCCTGCTCCATCGGGTCGAGCTTGCTGAGGATCAGCAACAGCGTCGGGTCGCTGAACTCGGCCTCGAACGGATCTCGATCGGCCTGTGCCGGCACCAGATCCTTGAATGTCACGCCGTTCGGGTCCCGGCCTATGGTTGCGTCGAGCCTCACGACCTTGAAGCGATTGAGCTGTGACTCGGTGATAGGGCGTTGGATGCTTCGATGGCGCTTGTGGAGAAGTCCAATGGTGGATATCGCCTGGTCGGGAGTGACGTCCAGCCAGTCATCGTCGAGGAGAGCAGCCGCGACGGCGTCTTGCCCCTCCCTCGTCGGCTTGACGCCCAGCCAGGTCTCCATGAAGCGCACCAACGGCTCCGGTTCCCCGTGAACAACAGCCTCTCGAGCAGCGAGCGCAGCATGGAGCCCGAAGCGTGCAGCCCGATGGCCGAAGTCACCCAGAACCTTCCAGACATCGAGCAGCGACGACACCCTCGCGCTCAGAGTGTCGACGATCGGAAGAATCTGAACCGAGAAGTCCCCCATCCATTGGCCTAGTACTCCCGCGACGCTCGTGATCGCACTCAACGCACCCAGATCGATCCGCGGTACAGCCAAGTCGAGACCGAGGTCGAGCTTGGGGATCGAGACGGGGTGGTCGGGGATCTCGATGGGCGGAAAGAGGTTGATCTTGGGTGCGATGTTGTCGAGACCGAGGTTGAGCTTGGGGATCGAGACGGGGAGGTCGGGGATCTCGATGGGCGGAAAGAGGTTGATCTTGGGTGCGATGTTGTCGAAGAAGTTGATCTTCGGGATCGCGGCGGTGAAGTCAGGCATCTCGATGCGTGGGGCAAGCCCGCTGAGGTTCACGGGGCTACCTGGTTTGCGGGTGCCCTTGGGTGGGGTCGGCCGAGTAGGAGCCGGACCGGCGACAGGTGCTCCCGTGCCTGCGTTAGCCGCGTCAGCGGTTTCGGCGGCCTCGTGGGCTTGCTTGGCGTAAGTCAGCAAGTTCTTGCGGACATGGGCGAGCTGCGCGGCGGCAGCTGGGCCGAGCTCGCGCTCGACCTCGTAGATGGAGAGCGAACGGGTCGTCTTCTCGGGCTGAGTCGTGTCGTCTGAGTCAGACATGGGTGGGGCCTTCCGTCGTTTCGATTGTGTCCTCACCTACTAGCTGCGCCAACAACCAGAAACGACAAATACTTCGGTGTGAGCTACATCACTCTTTCAAAACTGACATGAAGCTCCGGAATTGTCCCGGACATCGGCCGGCGTCCGGGCGGGGAACGTCCGGCCGATGCCCGGGTTCGGCGGCCCTGCTCTCTTCGGTGGCCGCGCGGGCCGTATCCGGGCGGGATGTACGGCGTCGCGGCCACGCTCGAGCTGTACAGGCCCGCAGCTCAGGGAGTGGAATTGACGGTCAGGTAGAAGGAACCCAGGCACCCATGCGGGCGTTGAAGGTCCATTCGATGCCCTCGAAGCTCACGGGGCTGTCGGGGTCGGCGGGGTCGAGCGGTCCGGCGAGGCCGGAGTCGATGGCCATGTCCATGTCGTCGGCGGGGATGGTGCGCACTTCCTCGGCCGTGGTGACGTCGACGACCGGTGCAGGCGGGGCAGGGAGTGGTTCGGGGCGGGCGTCGACATCGGCGGCGACGAACTCCTCGTTGCCGGCGAGCGTGGCCGACGGCAACGGGCGGTGCGCGCACCGATCGTGGGTGCAGCTGTCGAAGTCCGAGATGTCACGGATGCGCGCCATGAGCGGGCGGAACCACTGGGTGTGCCAGGCGGTGAGGTCGTCCCGGTACTCGTCACCGCGGTAGTAGGCATCGGTCCACGCCGCCATCAGGGCGCTCAGTTCCTCGACGACGGGATCGTGGCGGTACCAGCACGGCGGGATCTTGGTGCCGAGCTCGTAGCGCTCTCGCAGCCAGGTGGTCCAGTCGATCAGCTCCGACCACAGGGCCCGAGCCTGTTCGGCGTCGAGGTAGCGCCAGGTGAACCGTGACGGCACCAATTCTTCTTGCTCGGCCCCCGGTGCGGTCACGACAAAGTCGTCCCGTCACTGACCTTGTCGAGCACTACCGCGCCGGACCGGAGCTCGGCACGAGGCGCGGTGCCCAACGCCACGATCTCGTCGAACACCTTCTGCGAGCGCAGCACCGCGGCGCGTGATTCCTTCTCGTCCCACACTGTCGGCAGGTGCACCAGGATCGGCGGCGCGGTCCGGTAGATCAATAGGCCTTGATCGGGGTCCATCTGACGGATCTGCGCCGGCGACATCACCGGTACCTCTCGCAGCGTCGGGCCGGACTGGGCGTTGCCGGAGGGCTGCCATTCGTATCGGTCGCCGAGCATCTTCGAGATCGCTTGCAGCTCGTCGCCTTTGAGGCCCGGCAGGATCAGGCGGGCGGGGGAGTTGTCGGCGAACATCTTGCCCGCGACCGCGCCCCAGCGGAGCTTGTTCTGCTCTTCGTTGTGGGCGTAGGCGTGGATGGTGATGCCTCGGCCGCCCGAGTCCGACATCAGATCCGGCAGGCCCGGTATCGGGGCGACGTTGTTGACTTCGTCGAGCTCGAATCGGATCGGGGGATCGAATCGGCCACCGGGCAGGCTCTGTGAGTGGCGATCGGCGAGGTAGTGCACTTCGCTGGCCAGGGCCGCGATGAACGGTGCCGCAGAATTGTCCTTGCCCTTCGACACCAGATACAGCGTGTCCGCGCCGGATCGAATGAACTCGTCGATGTCGAACGACTCGCGCATCGGTACATCGACCGCCTTGAGCAGTGCGGGGGAGGCGAGCGGGACGAGGAGTCTGCTGGCCGCGCCGATCATGTCGTCGGAGGAATCCGATCCGGAGTCGAGGATCTGGCCGAGTTCGGCTTCCCAGCCGGGCATCGTCCGCATCAGGATCTCGCGTGGTTCGCGGCCTTTACGCGAGTTCACCCACACGCGCAGCGTGGCCAGATCCGCACCACTGATCGCAGCCGCGTGCAGGTAACAGCGCAGCAGCACGACTGCTTTGTCCTCCCAGTAGCCGCCGTTCTTGGTGTCTCCCATAGGCATTGCCGACACCAAGCTCTGTGCGCGGCGGATCGCCACGTCCGGATCCTGGCATCCGGAGAGGATCGACCAGCGGATCGGGTCGGGCCATCCGGTGATGTTGTCCGGATCGAAGATCGACACTCGGCCGAGCGCGGCGCGGTGCTCGTACGACGCCGAGATCAGGTCCACTTTCGTCGAGGTCACCAGCAGTGGACCAGGTGCGTCCATGCAGCGCTGATACGCCACGCGCCAGGTCTTACCCGAGCCGGTGACGCCCTCGACGAGCATGCAGTCGTTCTGTTTGATGTAGACGACCCTGTCGGGGTCGACCATGTTGCGGCCCAACGCGATCGCGACCTCGCTCGCGTCCAGCTTCGAGGCCCGCGTGCCCTTCAACGACGAACGGGTGGCGACGGCGGCGGTGCGGACACTCTTGTCGTCGATACCCGCCCGGGCGAGCTCACGTCGGCCGGCGAAACCGCGGCGGGCCTGGCTGCGGGGGTGCTGCCAGTCGTCGATCTCGGAGCTGATCCACAGTGCCACAGCGGTATACAGCGCACCGAGCACCAGAATGCACACCCAGGTCACCCACGCCGGGCCCGGCTGCCCGGTCGCCGGCCACGCTGCCGATGGGTCCGACGGGTTCGTGACCAACCCACGGAAGATCGAGAACAGCTCAGCGAGGCTGGTGGGCATCGCGATCACCCTGCCCGACACCAGCGAGGAGACCATGCCGCCCCCGGCGATAGCGAACACCAGACCCACGATCAGAGTGGCACCGACCCAGACCTCGGACGGAACGAACGGATCGCTGGGCCTACGGGGAGGGGATTGCATCGCACTCATCGAACTGTCCTGTCGTCGGTGGAAGGGGCACGGCGGGAATAGCTTTCGAGCACATGCAGCTCGGCGGCGAGACCGACAGCGCAGTCCGCGTCGGCCACCGGGTCGAGGGCGGCGAGGTTGGCTCGCAGCTGCGTGATCCGGATGGACCGGGCCACCGCGTCGGCGTCGGTATCGGAAATCGGGTCGGGATGGGTGATCTCGTACCGCCCCTGGTCGGGGAGATAGGTCACGGTGGCCGGGCTCCGTTGACCACTGCGCTCGGTGATCGAGCGGGCGAGGTCGTGCGCGAGGCGGTGCGCGAGGTCGGGTGCCCATTGTCCGAGCAGCAGCGTCGAGTTCGGCAGCGGGTCGGGCCGGGTCGAGAGCACGCGCACATCGACGCCGGGCTCCACTCCCACGCTGCCCCGCCACTGGATCGGCAGGGCGACCTCGTCGCCGGCGGCACGCAGGTAGCCCGGTGCCGGTATCCGCGCTGCGCGGACGCCGGCACTGTAGATCGCGATGGCGGCGAGCGCGCAGGTAATCTCGCCGGCGGTGCCGGACACACAGACGTCGTCGTGTCCGTCGGCAGTGATGGTGACGGTGATGGCGGAGCGACCGGCGTCGAGGGCCGCGGCGTGGCTGACGGCGAATCGTGCTGCGGCGGAGGGCGATGCGAACCTGCCCCCGGTGCTCGAGCGGGTGTCGTCGTACCCGATCGGGGCCGGCGAGCTCACGCGCACCTCGATGGCGCGGGAACGCTTGGCCGCTGACGGCGATGGCGATGAGGTGCTCATGCGGGCGTGACTCCTTTGACGGCGGCATCGGTGTCGGTGAGGGCGATCTCCTGCGGTGAGCGGACGTGTTCCATGAGGATCGGGTCGGACGAGCCGATCTTGACCAGGCATTCGCCCTGGCCCAGGCCCATGATGATGTCGATGGACCCGGGCGGCAGGTGATACATCTCCGCGGTCTCGCGGGCGTCGTCGAAGCGTTCCTGCGCGAACAGGAACACGATTCCCGCCTCCTGCATGAGCGCCCGAGCGGGGGAATCGTGGGACATGTCCGAGGGGTGATGGAAGGCCGAAACGGTCGACAGGCCCAGTCCGCGAGAGAGTTTCATGTTCGACCGGAACACCGTGCCGGTCGATCCTTCGGCGACGTGCCAGCCTTCCTCGACGATGAGAATGGTCTGCTTGGACACCGACGAGCGTGCCGCGAGCAGGTTCGCCAACCAGGTGTTGATCACGGTCATCACCACCCGCAGCGCAGGCCCTTCGGTCGGCAACGCGGACACGTCGAAGTGCGCGAAGGGGTGCTCGAGCGCCTCCCGGACCTCCGGGGAGGTCTCTGCGTCGACGAGGCCCTTGAGGTCCCTGTCGACCAGGCGGAGCAGGGCCAAGCCTGGCTCGTAGCCCCATTCGAGCGAGCGCTCGGACCAGCGGTCACCGAAGTACGAGCCGTCGTCGGTGGACGGCTCGACGAGGCGGCGCGCGAGATCCTCGAGCACCGGTGCACGACCCGTGGCGGCGGCGTCGGCGTTGACCAGCTCCAACGCTCGGCCGACGGCGCTCTTCTCCGGTGTGGTCAGCGGGCGTTCCATCGTGTCGGCGAGGACGGCGAGCACGAGGGCTTCCTGACCGGCCGGGGTGACACCGTCGAGGCCGCCGGCGTGTTCACCGCCGGTGGTGATCGCCGGATCGAGCAGGTTGAGTCTGGCGCCGCCGCCACCGGTTTTGAACCGGACCGATTCCACCCCGAGGGTGCGGGCGAAGATGGAGTACTCGCCTTCGCTGCCCTGACGTTTCTTGTCGATGACCACCACCTGGCGGCCGAAGATGATCTGCCGCCACAGAAACGCGGTCTTGATCATCGAGGACTTGCCCTTGCCGATGTCCCCGACGACGCAGACGTTGATGTTGGAGATGTCGGTGCCGTAGAGCTCGAACGGATCGGTGATCACCAGGTCCTGGGAGATCCGGTTCAGGCCCGTCACCGCTCCCTGGTGGCGGGCACTGCGGCGGCTGATGGCCAGGTTCAGCGCTTCGGACTGCCTGGTCGTACTCCACGCGCCTTCGGTGCGGGGTTCGTACCAGCCGTAGCGGTCGAGGAGCGCGAACCGCCGAGGTGGCTTGCGGCGGGCAATCCGCTTCGGGACCGCCTGCGCGGCCTCGAGGACGGTGCCGCCGTCGCCGAATCGTTCGCGATCGCCGCCGAGCAACCGCGGGCGTACCGGTTGCTCGGTCTCGGCGGGTCGGGTGGACGGACGACGGGTGGTGTGTTGCGGCATCGAAATCTCCTGGGCTACTTGGTGTAGCGCGTCACGGCGAGACCGCGAGCGAAGGGAAGGGTGGTGAACAGGGCGACGTCGTGCGTGTCGTCCTGCCAGGTGATGGTTTTGATTGCCGATTCGTCGGCGGCTTCCTCCACGCGCATGCAGGCCCGCTCGAGGTCGTCTTCGTCGCGGCCGGTGACTGCGACGGCGAGGGAGTAGATGGTGCCGTGATGGCCCGAGCCGGGCATCAGATCGGCGCGTCGACGTCCGGAGGCGGTGGCCATCACTTCGGCCGAGCCGTCGCCGGTGATGCCTTTGCGGGCGGCGCTTTCCTGCGCCGCCTTGTCCTGGGTGAAGTCTTGACTGGCCGCTTCCCGGGCGACGGCGTCGGGTACGAAATCGACTCGGACACTGACGGTTCGGATCGTCGGTGAGGGCAGGTTCTCGTCGTCGCCGATGTCGGGGGCGACCCCGGTCAGCAGCGGCGCGAGCCACAACGGGCCCAATGGAATGGGTTCGATGCTCGCCGGCGGGAGGAACCCGACACGGGTGTGCCAGCGTCCGGATACCACCACCGAGTCCTGGCCACCGACGTACGAGGGCCAGCAGTTCGACCACCGCGCCCCTTGGTGTCGATCGAGTGGGTTCGACGGGTCGACGAACGCGCGGATCAACGCACAGGTGCGCTGCTCACCGAGGACCTGGACGCGGCCCATGCCGGCGGCGACGAGTTTGCTCATCGCGCGCATCGTCTCGTCGCGGATCACTTGGGCGACACCGCCTTCGAATCGGGCACCTTTCCCGCCTGCCGCTCGTGCGGCTTCGGCCTCGAAGTGGTCGGTCTGGGGGAACTTGAGCACCACGTACGCCCGGTGCTCTTCCGAGTGCGGGCGGATGGTGTCGATGAGGTCGCCGTAGGACTCCACCGGTGCCCGCAGACGCATGTCGCCGAGCTTTTCGACCTCCCGCTCGACCCAGTCCTCGTGCATGGTCAGATCCGCCGGAATGGAGCGGTGGATCAGCTGCACTCCGCGGATGAGCGAGGTCTTGCGGGCCATCGAGGCGCTGAACAGACCGAACTTCTCCGAGGTCGTCGCCCAGGCCGCGTCGGTGCGCAGTCCGCCGGCCAGGCCCTGCACGGACAGTACGACCGTGTAGTAGGCCCGCTCGCCGGGGTTGGCGGTGCGGACGATGAACATCTCGT
Source organism: Rhodococcus sp. 15-725-2-2b (assembly GCF_002259075.1). NCBI lineage: Bacteria > Bacillati > Actinomycetota > Actinomycetes > Mycobacteriales > Nocardiaceae > Rhodococcus > Rhodococcus sp. 15-725-2-2b. The sequence goes on from NZ_NPFL01000016.1 coordinate 76,139, forward strand.
CCAGGCCGGTGCCGGCGACGTCGAGCGGGGCGGTCCGCCCGAGCGGGACCGGGTACTCCCAGCCGGGGTCGAGATCGGCGATCCCGTAGGCGGGGTCGTCGGCGTTGCGGTAGACGTGCTCACCTCGGCGCATCCGCGCCCAGTTCCGCAGTCGGTGCAACTGCCGCGCTGCCAGGGAAGCGTCCCCGAATTCGTATGTCGAGGCGAACACCCCGACGTAGAACACGGCCACGAGCCCGACGGTCATCGCGCCGCCACCGGCCGCGAAGTAGCACACGACGCCGATGACCAGAGCAGCGGTCCAGGTGATGAGCACCGGTGCCGAGATCCCGGTCATGCCGCGGCGCGCGATCTCACCGCCCAGGATGGAGGTTCTCTGCTCGCTGTCGTGCTCGACGGTCTCGGTCGACATCGCTTACTTTCCTTCGGCTTCGGACGGAGCGGACTCGGCACTGGATTTGGCTTTGCTCATCGCCGCCGCTGCGGACTGCGCGGCGATCGGCACCGCCGCTGCCCCGGCCGAGGCGACCGTCGCGGCCGATCCCGTCGCGAGCTTTCCTCCAAGTCGGCCGGCCATACCCATCGTCGAGCGCTTCGGTGTCGACGCCCCGCCCTTGTCGGCACCGCTGTGGGCGGCCCCGGTGGTGTGGCCGGGAGTGGAATTGCTCGACGGGGCCGAGTGCGCGGATCGGGTGGCCTTGTCGACGCCGTCGCCGGAGCGGGTCGAGCGCGGTGTGACGGTCGAACCGCCTCCGCCACCTCCGCCGCTCCGGCTGCGGAACAGGGCCGAGCTGCCCACGCCTCCGATGACACCGCCGGCGACGGAGCCACCGCCGCCGCCGAACCCTTCGGAGTCGGCCTTGGTCGGCAGGATCGGTGCCCACTTGAGCATCGCCCACGGTGCCAGGCCGACGACGACCATCGAGGCACCGACGAGCACGAGAGCGCCGAGCGAGGTCAGGTCTCCCGAGCCGCCGCCGCCCGAGAGCAGAGCGTTGTTGGCCCCGGCGAGCACGATCGCGATGAGCAGGAACAGCATCGGCTTGCTGAGCACGATGCCGACGAACGTGAACAGTGGCCGCAGAGCTTTGGTTCGCCACGTCGGGTGCACCCACATGCCGTAGCCGATTCCGGCGACGCACGCGGTCAGCGGAAGCCCGATCTGGTGCATGAGCAGACCCAGGTAGACCGACATCGCGCCGAGCAGCAGGATGCCGAAGAAGACCAGTCCGACGATCGAGCCGCCGACGACGGTGTCCTTGTTCAGCGTGCCCATCGTGGCGTAGATGTTCTCCACCATCTCGGTGATCGTGGATCCGCTGAAACTGGCGATGCCCTCGGTGAGCACCGTCGCGAACTCGATCACCAGTTGAGCCAGGGCCAGGGAGAACAGCATCATCACCACCCCGGCCGGCATGTAGCCGAAGACGTTGGCCACCAGCTCCGACGGTGAGCCCTTGTGCCGTGATCGCATGATCGCCAGCAGTACCGCCAGCGACATGACCATGATTCCCAGACCTGTCGACCCGGCGTAATAGGTCACGAACCATTGCTGGGTGGGATCGAAGTCGCCGGTCGAGGTCAACCCACGCAGCACGGCGTCGGTGAGTGAGAGTGCCCCGCTCTTGGTGGCGTTGACCCAGTCGTCGATGACGGTTGTTGGATCGGTGACGAAGTCGACGACGTCGTTCGCTGCCTCCGAGATCCACGAGAACGCCTGCAGGTAGGCCTTGCCGAGCTTGTACTGCGGGGTGGCCGCGATGACCTTGCCGAGGGTGTCGTCGAGGCGTTCGGTGAACGAGGTGTTCTTGTCGATCCAATTCGCGGTGCCGGCGAACAATCGTCCGATCGACAAGTTCCAGTCCTGGCAGCGGCTGGCATCTGCCCGTTCGGCTTTCGAGCAGTCCACGAAGAACGCGTGCATGCAGTACTGGTCGCCCGAACCCTGCGAGCACGGGTCCGACCAGGCGGCGTCGGGCACCTTGTCGGCACCGGGCAGCGCTTTGATCGCGGTCAGCGAGTCCGCGTCCGGGCTCTGCGCCCAGGCGAAGCCCCACGTGCCCCATTCCTTGGTGCCCCACCGAGCGAGGTCGGCGGCGCAGGTTCCCGTCGGTGGGTGAAAGCTGGTGTCCCCGGCCGGAAACACCGTCGGCAGAGCGTCGGCCGGTGGTTCGGTCCCGTCGGCGACGGCCTGACGGGTGATCCCGGCCGTGGCCTGGGCCTGCGGGTCGCTGCCGACCGCGCCCGCACCGCCGAGCATGACGGCTTTGTTCTCGTCCGATGCCGTCCAATACAGGAGCCGGTTTTCGTTCGTGAGTGCTTGGGAGATATAGGTTCCCAGGTCGCCGCCGTGGTCTGCGCAGTTCCCCGTGAACCAGGGCCCGCTCCGAAATTCCTCGGTACCGCCGATGAACTTCTTGAGATCGTCCGGAAAGTGCGCAGGCAGCCTCGAGGCCGGTTGCTGGGCGGTGACCGCCCCCGGTGCGGGAGCGGGAACGGCGGAAGGCTGGGCGAGCGCAACAGCGGGTGATCCGAACAGTGCCACCAGTGCGGCGGTGACCGCGATGAGAACGAGACGGCGAATCATGTTCTCTCCTAGTCGATGTAGAAGGTGTAATACCCGGCGGTCAGTTGACCGCCGAGCGCGGAATCAGCGGCCGGGTAGGAGGCGTCTTCCGGGCGCGGGCCCTGGCGGTAGGACCAGTCCTTGGCCTTCCAGTCCCCGTCCTGCCAGACCAACGAGATGTCGGTGGTTGCCCACAGCGTGCTGACAGCGACGGTGCCGGTGTTGTTGATGTCGGACTGGGTGGTGGTCATCGACCACACCGAGATCTGCGCGGCGTCGGTGCTGAACGAGGACACGTGCACCGCGGCCGGCAGGGTGTTCATCACGTCGCTGCTCTCGTCGCGGTTGCTGCCGAGTTCGATCTCGCGGGCCAGTTCAGCACCGGGGTCGGCAGCGATCATCGTCGAGCGGACATCGTTCATGTCGATGCGGCCCTGGCTTCCCTGATCGAACGCCTGGAGCACGTTCACCGCGGCCGTCGATGCGCCTTGGGTGTCGCGGGTGTAGCCGCTGGGGACACCGTTGTTCACCGTCGTGGGTCCGTGTACTGCGCGTATAGCATCGGAGCCACCGCCGCCGGAGTTGTCGGAGCTGCCCGACAGACCGACCACGATCACCGAGACGACGGCGAGGATCGCCAGGGCGACGGCCCCGGGAATGATCCAGCGCTTGGGGGCGGGTTTGCTGTCGGAGTGCTGATCACCAGAGACGGTGCCGGTGTTGGGCGAGCTTGGGGGTTCGGCGCCGACGTTGCGGTAGTCGATGGCCATGATGGGTAACTCGTTTCTGCGGACGGTGCCCGCGTCGGGGAGGGGTAAGAGTGGTGGTCAGAGCCGGGTCGACTATGCGCCGGGCTGGACGAGGAGTAAGACCGCGCCGACGATCGGCGAGACAGCGGCCACTCCGCCCAAGATGATGAGCGAGAGCTTGAGATCCTCGCCCGCTTCGCTCAGATCGCTGGACATCCCGCGCTTGCGGGCCTTCCTGGAGCTGAGGAACGAGGTCAGCACCCACAGACCGGCGAGGGCGATGCTGGCTCCCCAGATCGCCGCGAGCAGGCGCTTCCACGTCTGGTTCAGAGCGGGCCCGAATAATCCGATGTCCGGGTTGACCCCGTCGTACGGGTTGACGGTCTGTGCGGCGGCGACTCCGCCGGCCAGCACGGTCAGCGCGGCGGTGAGGGCGAGGACGCCGAGGATGCGGCGCGCTCGGTGCGGTGTGCGGGTGGTGGGTGTGGTGACGGAGTCTGTGTCCATCGGGGGTTCCTTTCCGTAACACGTTGTTCTGCAGTGCCAGTGGATGTACGAGGCGGGGTTATTTGTCTTGAATGCGGCTCACTTCCCAGCCGTCGGAGCCGCGCCGCAGGATCATCGCGACGACCCTCTCGCTCACCGGTGCCCCGTCGATGCGTTGGGTGACGCGGTAGGAGCGGTAGGCCGTCGAATCGTTCTGTGGGGGAACGGGTTCGTCGTCGGCGACGAGGTCGGGGGTCAGGACAGCGCCGCGCGCTGCCCAGTCCAGCCACTGCGCGCCGGGGCTCGATTGCGCTGTGGTGGAGGTGATCTCGCGCGCGTAGTCGGCGGTGAGCAGCGGTGCGGTGCGGGCGGCGGCATCGTTGGGTCCGGCGTCGACGGCGGTGTTCCAGGTGAACCAGACCGTCAACGCCGCGGTGGCCATCGAGTCCGGGTCCTGGCGGTCCACCCCTGCCGCGATGTCGGGCAGCGTGGTCGCGGCCGGCGCCGGGGTGCGGGTGGGATCGCTGCCAGTGGGCGGTGGCGTACCCGGGGTCCACTGCTGCGCCGGGATCGACGGGGCGTCGGTGCCGCCGGTCTCCTGGCCACCGCACGCGGTGAGAACCGTTGCAGTGATGAGGATTGCGGCGAACGCGGTGTGGGTGGTTCTCATCCGAATCTCCGTGCTGTCAGGCCGCTCGCGGGCGGGGTCCAGTCCGATACCTTCACGACGTCGCCGGACTGCGGTGCCTCGACGACCTTGTTTCCGCCGAGCCAGATGAAGATGTGGCCCGAGTGGGGTTGGATGATGTCGCCGGGAGCGAGCTCGCCGGGGGTGGCGATCACGCGGCCGCGGCTGTCGGCGATCTGTGCCGAGTCCTGGTGGGGGAGCACGATCGCACCGCCCGAGGCTTGTGCGACGGCGTAGAGGACCAGTCCGGAGCAGTCGAAGCCGACCTTGTCGAAGTCGCCGATCATGTCCGCGCGGCCGCCGCCGTCGCTGACACCGCGGGTGGGGCCGTTGCGGTCGCCTCCGCCCCAGGCGTAGGTGGTGCCGAGCCAGCGCATCGCGGCCGCGACGACGTTCTGACCGAACGGTCCACCGGGGACGATGCCCGGCGTGGCCTGGGGGACGGCGACGGAGAACGCTTCTGGTGCGCGGCGGGGAATCTTCGCGACGTAGTCGAGGGTTTCGGCGTTCTGGCACACCCGGCCCTGCGAGAGGGTCGCACCGGGCCCGCAGTTGTACATCGACAGGTACAGCTCGGTCAGGTCGCCGCTGACCTTGCCGGCGGCGAGCGAGTCCTTGGCGATGCCCGCTAGCTCGCAGTCGTAGGCGGCTTGACTCATCACCGCGTCGGCGATGCTGCGGGTGTCCTTGCGGCCGTCTCCGTCTCCGTCGACGCCTTTCGCGGCCCAGGTGGCGGGCATGAACTGCGCCGGTCCGTCCGCGCCGGAACCGTTGTTGTGGGCGTTGACGTTGAAGCCGCCCTCTTGTTCGAGCTGCGCGGCGACGACCGGGGCGGTGACCTCTGCGCAGACGGTGCCGGCCTTGACGATCCACGGCTCGAAGTCCGCCGGGACCGACCCCGGTCGCAGTCCGGTCGATCCGGCCGGGACTCCGCAGCCGGGTTTGATGGCGGCGGCGAGTTTGACCGATCGACTCGATACGCCTTGCGCCGCGGCACCGGTGGTCGGGGTCGCGGCGGAGGGGCCGGCCGGGGCTGCGGCGAGGACGTCTGCGGTGGCGGTCGGTGCGGTGGCACCGGCGGCGGCGAGCCAGGCGACGGGATCGACCGGGCTCGATCCGGATGCGAGGCGGGTGCCGGGCCAGACCTCGAAGTGCAGGTGCGGGCCGGTGGACTGTCCGGCGTTGCCGACGCCGCCGATCGGGTCGCCGGCTTTGACGGTCTGGCCCGCGGTGACCCCGACGCCGTCGTCGTTCATGTGGCCGTAGACCGTCGAGAGCGACTGTCCGTCGACGGTGGTGTCGATGATGATCCAGTTGCCGAACCCGCTGGCGTGTTCGGCCTTGACGACCGTGCCGTCGGTGGCCGCGTAGATCGGGGTTCCGATCGGGGCGGAGTAGTCCTGGCCCTGGTGTCCTTCGGCTTCGCCGGTGACCGGGTTCGTGCGGGCACCGAAACCGCTCGTGGCCTGATAGGTGCCTTCACGCAGCGGCATCACCACTGTTCCCGAGTGCGGGGCCACTACGGCCGCGCCGGCAGGCATGCAGGTGCCTTCGTCGACCGGCGGTGTGCGATCGCCCGAGAGGACACCGAACATGCCGATCGCAGCGACGGCGGCGATCAGCAGCAGGCTCAGTGCGCCGGCACTGCCCTTGCTGCCCTGCTGTGATGCTGCCATCGGTGCATGTCCTCACGAATCGAAAAAGATGATCAGTGCCCGCCCGGACACCTGTGGTGGTACGTGTAGTTCGGTTGTGGTGCTGTAGTTTTCGGCTGCTCTGCGTCATACCCGCCCGGCTGCAGAGCCTGCTCGGTGGTCGCCGGTCAGCCCCCGATCTTCTGGGTGAAGAAGTCGATGAGCCATTGCAGGGCGCTGCGGCCGGTGGAGTCGACCTTGAAGTCGCCGTAGGACTGGTGCGCACCGGAGGCGAAGAACGTCGCGGCGTCGATACCGGCACCGACCAGCTCCGCGGCATCGCCGGCACTCGGTGACGAGGCCAGTGAGACGAGACTGCCTGCCAGACCGGCGAAATCGCCGGTGGAGGCTTGCTGGCCGATCGCTGCGGACTGTCCGGTGACCTGGGTCTGTGCGCCGAGTTGGTCGGGGCTGGTCTTGGCGGCCGAGCCGGTCAGGACTCCGACCGCGACCGAGGCGAGGTCGAGCCCGATGGGAAGCAGCTCGGCGGTGGCCGCGAGGTTGCCGGTTTCGAGGATCTTCCACGCGACTTCCTGAATCGCGCCGACATCGTTGGCCAGGCGGATCACGTCGACGTTGCCGAGCAAGCTCAGCACCAGGGAGGCGATCTGCGCCGAGCCGCTGGGGTCGGGGATCATCGCCACCAACACCGACAGGGTGTGCAGATCCACTCCCGCGGCCATCTTCACGATCGGTGCGAACTGGTTGTTGAGATCTCCGGCGATCTTGTGCGATCCCGTGACATCGAGTGCAGCGACCTTCTGCGGCAACGCGATCAGGTTGTCGACGATGCCTTGGTAGTCCAGACTCGTGAAGCCGGTCGCGACGTTGACGACCTGGTTGACCACCGTCTTCGGCTTGAGCAGCGAGAGCACCTGCGTTGCCGAGGTCAGCGCGTCCGGGGACACGGACTGCAACGGTGCGACCTGCCCGCCCAGGGTCGACGCAGTGCCTGCGAGGCCGGCGGTGGTGCCGGTGCCGCCCAGTACCGACGATGCGGTGTCGGCGATCGAGGTCGCTGTGCTCAGGACTGCGGGAATGTCGATCTGGTCCAGTGCGTCGAGCACCGTCGAGGTCTTGGCCTCCGGTGATCCTTCCGGGGCGGTGTCGAGAGTCGAGCGGATGCCGGGGTTCGCGGCGATCACCGACTGCACGTCGGCGACCGGTTCGAGGGTGTTGAGCAACGATGTCGCGGAGGCCCCGACGCTGGCGACCTGCGACTGAGTGCGGTTGGTTCCCACCGAGTCGGGCAGGGTGGCTACCCGCTCCCCGAGAGTCGATGCGGTGTTCGCGGCACCGGCCAGATCGACGCGGGAGAAGTCCGAGACCAGCGACGACGAGAAATCGCTGACCCCTCCGGCCTGTGTCGGCGTCGTTCCCGGCTGTGTCCCGGCACCGGTCACACCGCCCTGCGCGGTCGTCGACGGCACTGCGGTACTCGACGCTGCCGCGGTTGACCCGGTTCCGGCCTGTCCGCCGGTGGTGGCCGGGTCGACAGGCTTGTTCGCCAAGACCTTGCCCAGGCCCGCGAGCAGACCGTCCTTGCCGGCGTTCGTCGAGCAGTACAGGTCCGTGGGATTGCAGAGCTGCTTGACCACCGGGGCGAGAGAGCCGAAGCCTTCGGGCCGGACCCCGCCGATGCCCTGGCCGTAGACCTTCGGTCCGACCACGGTGCCGCCGGCGGTGCCCTGGTGCGGATCGGCGACCAGGCCGACGCCGAGAATCCGGGACGCGGGAACGACGCCGCGTCCGTTACCGATCTCGGCGGCGACGTCGCCGGCGGCGTCCGCGCCTTGGGAGTAGCCCGAGAGCAGGAACTTCGACGTCGCGCACGCCGAGGTGAGGATGTTGTTGATGGCGCTCTTGCCGGTTTCCTTGCTGTCGGCGTAGGTACGGCCCTTGTCGAACGCCGACGCCGCGTATGCCGGGTAGTAGACCTCGATGTCGTTGCCGTACTTCTGTTTCAGGGCGTTGCCGACGGTGGCGAGCATCCCGACCGGGGTGGTGGGATTCGCCGCGGCATTGGTCTCCCACGTACCCGGGGCCATGATCGCGACGTACTTCGCGCACGAGGTCGCCGCCGTCGCTGCCGGTGCGGCGTGTGCTGGGACAGCGCCCAAGGCCAGGACCACCGCGGCGGCTGCTGCCATCGCGGAGTGCGCCCAGCGCGGTCGTCGTAGCGCGGTGGTGAGCGTTCTCTGGCCGGTCATGGTGTTCTCCTCGTGTGCTCGAGCGGGGTGGGGACGGGTCAGGCTCCGCGACGGTCGCGGCTGCGCCGCTCCCACTGCGAGAGCTGTGGGGGTGGTGCGCTGTCGGGCTGGCGGTACACCGGCTGCGGGGAATACGGATCGGTGAACTGATAGGCCGCGCCGGCTCGTGCCGCGGCGACGTTGTCGGCGACCAGCGCGGTGACATTGGTGTAGGCCTCGATCGTGTCCGGGGGGAGGTCCTTATAGACGATCCGATCGCCGCGGGCGAGCGCTGATTCGTACGGGGCCTGAATGAAATTGCCTTCCTGGACACCGAGATTGCGCAGGTCCTCGAAGACCGCCGACGCCAACTGCGGGTTGAAATCGGGTGTTGCACAGGTCACGACGATCGTCGACGCCAACAGGTGCCCGTAGCCGCGGGCGATGATGCCCTCGAGCATCTGATAGACCTGCCGGGCGATGTCGAGGCGTAGCGGGAGCGGAACGACCAGGGCATCGGAATGCTGCACGGCCCACTGCCAGGACTCGGCCAAGGGATTGGCGGCGGTGTCGATGACGATCAGGTCCCGGTGTCGGCGCAGCACTGCCATCACCGCGGCGCATTCGTCCCACCCCAGATTGCGCTCACGGTCGGCCGAATTGTCCGCAGCAAGAATGTCTTCCATCGTCGGTTGACGCCGCAGGAACGCGTTGAGCGATCCCGATACCGCCGACGAGGACGCCAGCTCGTGTGCATGGTCGAGCAGGTCCCACACCGTGAGCTCCGGATCGGTGGTGCGGGCGGCTCGATCGCCGAGACTGCCGAGCGATTCGCTGGCGTCGAACACCGTCACCCCGTGGCCACGGTGCTTACCGAACGTCGAACCGAGCAGCACCGATGTCGGAGTTTTGCCCGCTCCGCCCTTGGGATTGATGACCGAGACCACCGAGCATCCGGGAAGGGGTTGTTGCACAACGCGAATCGACTGACGCAGTCTGACTTCGGCCGAGGTGGGCTTGGGCTTGAGATGAGTTCCCAGGGCGGCGTTGATCCGGCCCCTCAGCCCTGCTTCGGCGGGCTCGGCGGTCGGGTCTTCTTCCTGGCGGTCGAACAGTCGTGCTCGGTAGAACGCTGCGGGGTCGACGTCGGGTGTTTCGACCGCTGCCAATGCGCCCTGCCCGACCCCGTACGGGTCCGGTGCCGTGTCGTCGGCCGGCTCCTCCGCAGGCTGTTCGTCCGGTTCGGATTCGGGTCGTCGTAGGCGTTGAGCGCGGAGGTTGACGGTGTCCTCGGCTTCGTACCCCGCGACGGGGTTGTCGACGTCTGGGCGCGGGTGCTGTTCGGCCATCAGCCGACCTCCGCTTGATCGTCGACGAGCAGATCGGAGAGCCGGATGGCCTGCCACGGACGGTGTCCGGGAACCTCGCACCACACGGTGGCCGGGTTCTCGTCGTCGATCTCGAGGCGTTCGAGGTGCACTCCGTATCGCGCGGCGAGAGCTGCGAGCCGTGTGCCGTCGAGGTGCGGGTTGGAGATATGCAGTATCAGCCGGATCGCGGGGGCGTCGAGCTCTTCGCGTAGCTTGCCGGCGAGAAAGGCTGCCTTGCCGGCCGCCGAGTCGTCGGCCGATGTTTGATCGCCCTGCCGAAAGACCGCATCCTTGGCGTGAAATGTTCCGTACCAGGCTGTTTCGTCACCGTCTCCGACCACTGCGAAGCTGCCACGCTCATCACCTGCGGCGTAGAGCTCGACCACCGGTGCGGCCGATGCCGCGGAGGCGACGGCGTCGGTGACCTGCTCGGCTTCGCTGGCGCGCAATCCGTCGTAGTCGAGGGCGAGCTGCTTGTAGAGCTCTCGTTTGATCTTCTGCCACATCGACCAGTCGGTCAGCCCGGACTTTTCGGCCCATGCGCGGATCTCGCTCGCGGTCGACGCCTCGAGGGTCTCGCGTGCCTGTCGTACTGCGGTGGCGGCCTCGGCCCATTCGCTCGCTGCATCGCTCATGTCCTGACGTTCCTTTCGTGGTGGCTGTTCGCCGCGGTGCTGCGGCGATCTCGCGCTGTGGCGGCGGTGGGTGATCACGCTTGCTCGATGGCGGCGATGACGTAGCGACCGTCGACCTTGTCGGTGGTGATCCGTTGGCGGTACTGCGTCCCAGGCCCGTTCGGGCCGCTCTCGGTGAGAGTGAGGGTGTAGCAGCCGGTGCGCAGCGGGTCGATGTCGAGGCAGTAGGTGGTGCCGACCGGGACGGTGGCGATACCTGCGTCGAGGTTGGCTTCGACGGTGAACGGGGCACTTGCCGGGGCGTTCGGTGACACCAGAGCGTGCGCGGCCGCGCCCGATCGCTGGACGTAGTACGCGTGCTCGAACGCGGCGATGACCCCGGGGCCGCTGTTCTGATCACCGGTCGGCATCGAGCAATCCGGCCCGGCCGCAACGGTTGTCGGCGCGACGGAGGAAGCGGCTATCGTGTCGGTGGCTGTCGTGTCCGGCTCGGAGTCGCCACCGCTGAGCAACACAGCGGCGGCGACGGCTACGAACACGACAGCAGCCCCGGCGGCCGCGATCGCGCGTCGGCGCGATCGCGGCACACGGGGCGCGCTCGACGGCACCCCTGATCGGGCTGGGCCGGTGGCACTGGCAATCGGAGATGTCGTCGAACGGCGGATCATCTGGAATGTGTCCTTCCTGGCTGGTTCAACTAGCTGGCTGTAGGGCGAATCAGGCGGGTGCGAACGCCGCCTGCAAGCCGCCGAGAGCGGCAGTGGCCTGATCGACGATGGGTGCGGCTGCGGTGTTGACCGCGGCGACGGTGTCGGCGACGGCAGGCTGCTCGAGGGCCTTCGAGGTGAACCCCTGTGCTGCTTCGACGGCCGGTGCGGTCCACACCGACGCATCGTTGACGGCTTTGTCTACGATCGGAGCCGCGTTCTGAACGGCTTTGTCGGCCGCCGCGAGAACCTGGCGGCCGTTCGGGTCGGCCGCGAGAGTGTCGCGAACTTGCCCGATGGGGCCGGGGAGATCGACTGTCGCGGCCGGCGGGATCGTCGGAACGCTGTCGGCAGCCGGGGGAACCACTGCCGGGGCGGGGGCCGGCTCTTCGATGATCTGCTGCTCGCCGCCGAGGACGGTGGCACCGAGGATGCCGCCCATGACAGCGCCTGCGCCGGTCAGGCCCAGCACGATCGGTGCCGACAGTGCTGCGCCGACGCCTGCACCGGCAAGTGCGGCTGCGCCGGGGATGAAGACCCAACCCACCGGTCCTCCCCAGACGACCGCACCGGTGCCGGTGGTAGCGGCGACTCCGAGTCCGCCGCCGACAGCAGCAGCGGTGCCGGTGATCACCGCGGCCGGGACCACCGATGCAGCGAGGCCGACAGCGCCACCGGTGATGACACCGGTCGCGGTACCCGCTGCGATCCGGTCGGCGCGGGGCGCGTCGGCGAATCCGTTGTCCACAAGCCAGTTTCCGCCATCGGCTTGTATCGCCTGCAACGTGTTGTTGGTACGTGTGAGCAGGTTCTGGTCGACGATGTTGGTATCGACCGGCACCAACGTGCCGCCGGCGATGAAGGTTCCGGGCGGGGCCTCGATCGGGGCGATGACCTTGCGCTGCACCGTCGGGACCGGCGGCGGTGGCGGCGGTGGCGGCGGAGTCGCCTGCAGGGCCGGGGGTGCTTCACTCGGGGCAGCCGGCGGAGCGGGGGCCTGGTAGTAAGTGTTCTGGTAGTTCGAGGACTGCTGGTTACCGGCCAAGTAGTCGTCGTAGCTACGCGATGGGGTTTGCTGCACCTGTGGTGAGGGCTGGTAGCCGTCCAAGTACTGGCGCGGTTTCGGAGCTGGCGGCGGCGGGATGGCCGGTGCCGTCTGCGGTGTGCTCGTGACCCCCGGTTGTGATCCTCGAGGACTGGTCACTCCCGGCTGAGATGGTGCAGCCTGCGCGGGAGCGGCCTGCACGGTCAGGCCGGCGATCGTCACCGCGGCCACGGCGGGCAGCGATTTGATCACCCGCCCTCGCTTCTTGGATGAGCGGTGGTGTCCGGTGCCCTGTGATGCTGGCATTGGTGCCGATCCCTTCCTGGTGCGACCCGGCGATCGGGTCGTGCTGGTGAATGCGTCTGCGGGACAATCACTCTGGCGACAATTGGTTTTAGTGAGTCGGTGGGGAGAAGTGGATGGGTGCGTGCGATCGATAGGTTGTGGGGCAGTTGCACGCACCCATCACGTGCTAGAGGCTCAGAGCCAGCCGAAGACCACCGACCAGAACCAAGGCTGCTGGAAAATCCACATCAGGTACGGAATCCTTTCTGTGCGAACGGGTGTGGGTTCGAGGGGCGATGTCCCGGCGGGGCCACGCAGCGCTGAACATGATGAAATGCGCTTACTACGCGACCCTCGCGCCGGTCCACCGGTCGAGCTACAAGGCGCGGGGGAGCTCCTGTAGCTCACGAGTGGGGCTATCAGCGAAAGCCCACTCGAGTCGGGGCAGTCCGAACTGCCAGGTCTACGGCATACGGGTAGGAATGGACCGCTCGTTGCACGATGTGGATGGCTTCCACTCGGCTAGCAGTGCTCCGTCGTCACCGATGTATTGATGGCGACCGGAATGCCCGTGGTCGAGCGAGCATGCAATCAAGTCGCCATGTGTCCGATTCACGACGATCGCCGTGCAGAACTGATGCTCTGGGAGGAAATTCGGCTCCATCGCATCCCGTGCGGTGCTCACTTCGGTTCGGCCCCGTGACTTCGACGGAAACGGCAATGTCGGTCGAATGCGCTTGCTGTCGCACCTCGTCCGTAACGGCTCAACGCTGAACTTCGACGACGGTAAATGCTGGTCTGAGCCGTCGATGGCATGTGCGATGCGGCAAGGGCGAGCGACGCGAACATGTGGAACTCCCGACAGGAATGATCGGACGGATTCTTTGAACAGACCGACCTGATGTCCCGCGCTACAAGCAGTGCCGAGATAGGCAAGCACCGAGGAATCCCTTTTGGGCGCGCATCAGGACTGTAGAACAGGTTCAGTGCACCGCGCAATTGGTTCAGCTCCGTAGCACCGAGATCGAAGGGATGCATGACAGCAACTGTAACGCGCAACTATAAAACGCACAAGAGTCCAAGGTCATGACGGATCGAGGAAGATGGGACTGTCTTGAAAGGTCGACAGGGAGTTGGGGACAGTGCCGCGAAGCGGAGTTCGTGGGTTTCGCGCCGACCGGTTGCGTGAGCTACGGGTACGGGCGGGGTTCAGTGCAGACGACCTCGCGGCGAAGGTGGGCGCGACGAGGCAGGCGGTATCGACCTGGGAAACTGGACGCTCGACGCCACCGCCTGCGACGCTTGGCCGAATCGCGAACGCCCTGCACACGTCCGTAGCGGCGCTGGTTCCGATCCCGCAGTCTCAGCTCAAATTGTCCGACCTGAGGGTGCATGCGGCGCTGTCCCAGGGTGACGCTGCGCAGCTGCTCGGGATGTCGACTACCGTTCTCGCCGACATCGAGCGTGGGCGAAAGTCCGAGACCGAGGAGCGCATCGAGTCGTTCGCCGAAACGTATGGTGTGTCGACTCGAACAGTGGCAGCTGCGTGGAGTCGGACTCGCGATGCCCGCACGACACGCGCACAATCCTTGTAAAAAACGCAACTATTAAACGCACCTTCGGAGTTCACGCTTCAACTGCACTCAGTCCGGAGTGGGCTATGTGGGTCCGCATGGGTCCGCGAACTTATTTACTCCTCGCACAATTCGGTCAGAGTGACGAGTGCGGCCGTGGTGTGCTGATCGAGTGAAACTAGAACGGCATCAATTGTCATCGGCTTCCAGTCGCCGTCAAGAGTTCTGAACCGAAGCACGCCGTTGGTGCGTTCGCGTGCGAGTGCGTTCGACATTTGCTTCGCAATTGGTATGTCGTCCGGATGAATCGCCGGTACCGGTTCGTCAGGAAGGTTTTCCCAGCAGATACTCGGTGCAGGTTCAGAGTTGTACCAGCGCAGCAAGCTCAGATTTCTAAGGTTGACCAGTGCGCGGTACTCGCCCTCCTTGGTGGAAGCCTCCAGAACGCGATGCTCGAGAATCGTGGGTGGGGGAGCGATATTGATTTCACCTGCGGGGCCGATGTCCTGGGTGATACCCCTCAGGATGACTTCGGTGCCCGAAATCCCGTCTTCGGCAATCATCCGGCACGAGAAATGCGCGGCTCGAAGTTCGCCGTCGTCCCGCCTCACTGTCCAGACCGCTTGGTGAGTGGTGCCCGGCGCTGATTGCACGATCTTGGCCATAGCTTCGCTCTCGTCCCGGTTGGTGACAAGTCGGGTGAACGCTCCGGCGAGTGCACGCTGCGTCTCGCGCTCGTCTTGCGGAACGCAGTAAAGGTCGAGTAGATCGTTGCTACCGCTTGCTGTGCTCTTGGTTAGGTTGAACTGCCACGCCCCGGCGGCGTCTCGTCGAGGTGGAGTCTCGTCGCGCTGGCCGAGCCACACCCATGCGCCATGTGTACGGCCCGCGAAGGTGTGCAGTGGTTCGGCCAGAATTCGCCTGTAGCGGTCTTTGCATGGCCGATCCACTACGGTGCCTGTGGAAAGCGCCTCAGCTACCGCGGCGACTGCCTCTTCGCGGCTGGTGGAGCTGCGGAGAACTTTACGAGGTGGAACAAAGGATTTGGGCGAAGACCCAACTCCAATCACGGTAGGCTCCGCGTCTCCGAACGTCTCTATCAGGATCCAGCTGTTCGACATAGTTGACCGACCCCCGCAGGTCTGGTGAATGGTTTCTGTTGATGACGACTTGTTAGGTCCGTCGTAGTGCTTGGAGCGAAGGCAGCAGCCGTTGGTACTGAGGGCCAAGTACGCGCGTGGTCGCGGTGACGAGGCGGGCGTCGTTCCCTATAGTCACCTGCGACTTCCCCCTCCACGCACCCGCAATGATCTTTCGGGCGGCCACTTCGGGGGTGGTTCGGGCTATGCGGCTATCGAAAAAATCGGCAGTCCGCGCGTGATCAACGCCTGGTGCCGCCCGCGCCGTCCGAGCGATCGACGTCTTGAGTCCACCAGGTATCACACAGGTCGCACGCGCGGTTCGTGACGCCAGCCGCAGTTCTTGGTTGAGGGCCTCGGTGAAACCTCGTACGGCAAACTTGGATGCGTTGTACGCCGAATAGCCGGGTGCAGACATGACACCAAATGCAGACGACACGTTGACGATTCGACCTCGACGCGACTTCAGGATGTCCGGCAAAAAAGCGCGAGAGCTGTTGACGACACTCTCGAAGTTGGTCGCCATCACTAGATCGAAGTCAGCTGGGGGAGTGTCGATGACATCGCCGCTGTAGAGAACGCCTGCGACGTTGAAGACCGCATCGATACCGCCCAGTGCGGAGCGTGACGACGCCGCCCACGAATCGATTTCGATTCGGTTGGTGACATCCAGGTGAGTCGCGTGTGCGGTGTTGGTGGTAGCCGCGCACTCTGACTGTGTGTCGAGGAGGGCATCAAAGTTATTGTCTGCGAGAGAAAGAGACCAGTTCGAGCGTGCTAGTTGCAGAGCGACCTCACGGCCCACTCCCGAACCTGCCCCGGTGACCGCTGCTTTCCATTCCCCCGGCATCTGCTCTGCCTCCCAGCTCTCGGTGCCATCGGTAACTAGGCACCGTAACGACTCCTCGCTCATCGCGCTAGCAACCAGCTGGTCTGTATCCGGTCGCTCGGATGAGCTGTGTCCGACAGCCACCTCCGGCACCTCGATCGTGGCGATCAACTATCGTCGTCACACCGCCGGACGTCTGTCCCCGTCCGCGAATGACCCCGTCGCCGAGAAGCCCTCCGGGGTACGGCGCGAGTAGGCCGGAGCCGGGGATCGACCATCTCCATGCGACCCACTGCTCGTCGAGGACACGAGCTGTTTGTAGGACTCGACCGAGAACGGTGTCGGGGCTGTGCAAACGCATTCCCTGAGCGCCGTGACTTGGCCATCCTGCTGCTTCTAGTTGACCGATGCTTGCGGCCGAAGCGAGTTGGTGGAGATGGTGTGCTGAGTCGCAGTAGTCGACGCTCAAGCACAAGTGCCGCAACCTTCGTAGGATCTGCGCGGGCGCCGCCGAATCCCGTGTCGCACGCGGGACTCTCGTGAATACTGTCAGATTGGTTGCTGATGTGTTGTCAGGTTCGCGAACCCCTGTCTGCGGGCGCGGGCAGAGTTATAGCGCTGTATGGCGATCTCACCGCTCGGATGCAGTGGTGGAACAGGTGCGGGATTGCCGGCCCCGTCTACGGCAACCATCGTGAAGTAAGAACTGTTGACATGTCTGAGTTGCCCCGACCGAATGTTCTCGGCATCCACGCGAATACCGATTTCCATTGAGGTCCGTCCGGTGTAGTTGACCGAAGCGGAGAAAGTCACGAGCTCACCGACGTGTATTGCCTCTCGAAAAATTACTCGGTCAACTGAGATTGTCACGACATAGGTTTGCGCGTATCTACTCGCGCAAGCATAGGCAACTTGATCCAGTAATTTCAGTAGCGCACCACCATGAACATTTCCCGAGAAATTGCTCATGTCCGGTGTCATGAGGACAGACATTGAGAGTGCCACTTGGCCGCGCGGGACGGCCTGATCGGATGAGACGTGGTCGGTCTCGGTACTATGCTGCATTGCACTCCTGATAACGTCAATAATTGAGGCGTAGATCCGACTGAGTAAGCGATTCCGTGAAGCAAATCCAGTGGTCACTTCGAAGCGCTTCCTTGCGAACAGTTCGGAGACGGCGAACGCTCAGTGCATGTTGGTGGGTGGTGATAGGGCCACTTTGGCGTAAGTCAGTCTGCCTATACGGGGACCGAAGTGTAGCCGACAATCTACGTTCGATCTGACGATGTGTACCAGCAAACGTGCTACACAGGCGCTGTCCTCGGCGACCTTGATGGGTCCGGCCGCGCCACGATATTGAACCGCGAGACGGTCGTCATCGGGACCTTTCACTTCTCGAAGTCCTTTGCGCTCAGGCGTGTACCTAGCCGATCGGCCAGATTCGACATTGTTTCGATCGCGCGAGCTTCGTAGAGTCCACCTTGGAAAACTGATCTGCGCAGCGGTTGTGACGATGCCAGGAATGGCGTTGGTGTCCGACGTGGGGGGAGTGCCAAGTGTGGGAACCGTGGAAATGCTGGCGACGCCGTGCACGGGAATTGCGCTCCACGTAGAAGTAGGGATTACATCACTGCTCGCCGTCCGGAACTAGTAAACGCGATGCTGCGTACAATTCGAGGCTGAGATGACGAGCTTCGAGGGGCTTACTGATGACGCAGATCAACCGGCCGGCAAGCGCTGCTAACCAGTCCCCGGCCGCGTTGGCAGGACGTGCGTGTGGAGTCGAAGCGGCCGGCATCTACAGTCCTACTCTGTACGTTCGCCAGCATTTTGGATCAGCGATCACAGAGTTGTTTCTCATTGAAGCGAGTTTGTACACGTGTAAAGATCGAACAACGAATGATCGTGCTGACTTCGGCCGGCATGAGTGCATCGGCTTCACGGACCAGATATCCACCGTCGACGGGCAAATATGTGCCGGTTGCTGAAGGTTCGGGATGGGTATGGACGATTTCAGAATTGGCGTCATTATTGTTGTCCTAGGTTCATGAGATCGATCGGAAATCGGCGAAGTCCGGCGAATCAAAGGCGAATGGCTTGGCTTCGCCTCATCCGAAGCCGGCAGCGCATCATTCGGCGCACTCGTGTATTGGTCTGCTGGTTAACCTCGGGTTCCTTGCAGTGGGCGCGTAACGGATTTTGGGTCCGGTGCAGTGACTTCGATACCGGCGTCGCTCGGGTCGGGCGCATTGAAACGGACCATCGCGGCCCGTGCGTCCACCTGCTGCTCGGTCATCGCGAGTTGGCCACGGCCGCGGGAGAAGAACGCCGTGAGCCACGAGATGACGGTCGTCAGACGGCTACGGAAGCCAACGATGTACACCAGGTGCACCAGCAACCACATCATCCAGGCGACGAACCCGGTGACCTTGATCGGTCCGACCTGCGCAACGGCACTGAATCGCGAGACGGTCGCCATCGAGCCCTTGTCGAAGTATTTGAAGTCCTTGCGCGTCGGTACGTCCCGGCCTGCGCGGACGGCTTCGACTCCCGCGGATATGGTACGTGCTGCGTAGCGGCCACCCTGAATCGCAACCTGTGCAACGCCGGGGAGCTTGTCGAGACTCATCATGTCGCCGACGACGAAAACTTCGGGGCGGCCGGGGAGCGTCAGGTCCTTGTTCACCACTACGCGTCCGGCGCGGTCGATCTTGGCACCGGACTGCTCGGCGAGTTGCTTACCGAGCGGGCTCGCCGCAACTCCTGCGGACCACACCTTCGTGCGGGCCGCGATGCGTCGAACAGTGCCGTCACCGTCCTTGACCGACAAGCCGTCGGCATCGACGTCGGTGACCATCGCGCCTAGCTGGATGTCGACGCCCATCTTTGTCAGACGCTTTGCGGCGGCCTGGCTGAGGGAATCGGCGAACGGCGGCAGTACCTTCGGTGCGGCGTCGAGCAGGATGATGCGGGCACTGCGGCTGTCGATGTGGCGGTAGGTGCCACGGAGCGTCTTGTGCGCCAACTCGGCTATCTGACCGGCCATTTCGACTCCGGTCGGTCCTGCGCCGACGACGACGAAGGTAAGCAGCTTCTCGATCTCGGCTGGATCCGTTGCGAGTTCGGCCTGGTCGAATGCGCCGAGAATACGGCCGCGGAGTTCGAGGGCGTCGTCGATGGTCTTCATGCCGGGTGCATAGTCGGCGAAGTGGTCGTTGCCGAAATAAGACTGACCCGCGCCCGCGGCGACGATGATGCTGTCGTAATGGGTGACGGTGACGCGCTCGAGGAAGCGGGACGTGACGGCCTTCGCGTCGAGGTCGACGGCGGTGACATCGCCGAGGATGACCGATGCGTTGTGCTGATCCTTGAGGATCAACCGGGTCGACGGGGCGATCTCGCCTTCGGACAGGATCCCGGTTGCCACCTGGTACAGCAGGGGCTGGAACAGGTGATGAGTGGTCTTGGCAATGAGCGTGACGTCGACGTTGGCTTTACGCAACTGTTTCGCCGCGAACAATCCACCGAACCCGGAGCCAATAATAACGACCTGGTGTCTGTGGATGCGCTCCGCGAGAGCAGGGGTTAGCTCGGGCGTGTCAGATGCGAGAATGGTCAGGTCCTTCCACGTTCGGGACGGCCGGGATACGGCTGTCGAGCACTCGCTGATGCAGCGAACCATCGGGGTCACTACTGTTTGCATCGGCTGCATTGGTAGATTCCGTCACCGTCAGCCTTCTTTATCCACTATCTGGTGAGCCAAGTCCAATATCGAAACTCGATACGGCTTATCAGTCTCAGCAATTCAGGCTGAGTCGTGGGGATTGGCCCGCGACCAACGCCCCTCGAAGTCGCGACTTGGTGGCACCGTAAGAGGATGAATCATCAGTGTGAACTGGTCATGTCGACCTCCGATCTGCTCCTACCGGTTTGTTGGTACGGGGAGCGACGTCAGGGAGAAGTCACTACCAGGCCTATAAGTGGTATCGGCTTTCGATACTGGATTTTGATATAAGGAAGTTGTGAAATTGGTCTGAAAAAATCTTGAAGTTCCGATCTCCGAGGTTAGCCGACGCTCATATGATCCCGAAAGCAGCTGAATGACCGCGAAAACGAGAGAAACGATCGCAAAAGACTGTCAGGTCTCGAACCGCAGCTGTATCCACGTGATCAGCGATGGGGGAGCAGACTGCTACCCAAATGCATACCTCATTCGCGTGATGCAAGGCGGAGATCTGCTGGTACTTGACCATGATCGGGTACGAGTGGCTTCGTACACGCCTGGAATGTGGACAATCGACGTCCTCACGAGCGGTTGAACGAGCTGACCGATGACGCTACTGCTCTAAGAGCAACCTCGAGATGCAGAGTCGGATCCAAACGGTTGGACGGTCGACTTGATGTGGGCCGTCATCTGCCCGGCACCGCCGACTTGTCATCAACAATTCTGAAACGCCTCTCCGTCGGCGACGATGGTTCACCGACTAGCCGTCCATGGTCGGTGCCACCCGTCGCCACCGCAAACTTGGAGTCGTAGTAGAAATGCCGTTCGGGCCCGTTCGCTTCGACTTGGATCCCGCGTTGATTGGTGCCCATTTCGCCGATGAGCTCAGGCAGCGCGCGGTTGTTTGGGCCCGTCCTGCCTCGGACAAGAGCAACAGTACGGACGAAGGTGCAGCTCCACCTCAATCCGGAACGAAGTACCGGGCCGAGGTATTCAGCAACTGATAGCGGGCGATGTCGGCTCGCCGACCTTCGCAAAGTAGGGGAGCGTGCTCCGCTCGGCCCAGCGCATTGGTTACCGCAAAGTCGATTCGCACGTTGCGCAGAACCACCGCTGACGTAGTCATGCAATCCGGCAACCCTTGCAATTGCAGCCGGGATGGCTCCCACTTTTCGTCGCCGCGGAGCTGTGCTCGTGGGCCGCGGAGCCGGAGCGCGGTCGACCAGATACCGCCGTTCGGCAGCATCGAATTCACAACGCGCGCGCTACGGATCGAGTACCTCATCCGACTTACCCACGACGTGTGCCTTTTCGGTGGATCTGCCACGCGAGTGTCACCTGGTGTGCGAGTCGGCGGGCACCCGACCTTGACGCAACCGTCTACATATGAAACTGTCTTTCACAGGCGAACGTGCGTCACGTCACATCCAGAGCTGGCTGTGACCTCGACGCCTCTGACAATTCATAGGAGATTGAGTGATGTTGCGATTTGAAGGCCGGACTGTCGTTGTGACAGGCGCGGGTAGTGGAATCGGTGCCGCGACCTCGGCTCGATTGATCGACGAGGGTGCGACTGTCGTCGTCGTGGACGTCACGCAGGAGGCGGTCGACGCGGCGATCGCCAACGTGTCCAACGCCGACCGCGTGCACGGAGCGGTGCTGGATGTCTGCGATCACGCCGCAGCCGTGAAACTTCTCGACACGATGCACCAGAAGTTCGGCAGTATCAACGGGCTCGTCAATTGCGCCGGCATCACCGGTGCAGGAACAATTGTCGACCTCGACCCTGAGGCTCATCGCAAGATCATGTCTGTCAATCTCGACGGCACGATAAACATGTGCCAGGCCTTCGTGCTGGCCGAGAAAGACACCCAAGGTCCGCGGGCGATCGTGAATATCTCCTCAGGGGCAGGGATTCTCGGTGTGCCGAATCGGCTCTCGTACGTCGCGTCCAAGTTTGCGATCTCCGGAATCACGAAATCGATGTGCCCTGAGCTGGGTCCCCTAGGTATACGCGTCAATGCGGTGGCTCCCGGAATGACCAGAACGCCTCTCACCGATTACATGATGAACGACCCGGTGAAGGCCGCATCGATCAATGCAAAACATCCAATTGGTCGAATCGGTTATCCCGAAGAAATCGCGGCGGCAATCGTCTTTCTGCTCAGCGATGACGCCAGCTTCATGACGGGCTCGGTCGTTTCGGTGGACGGCGGGCAGACAGCATGCCTATAGGGGCGCAGAAGTGTTGGTCATGGGCCACTACCGACACTTTGTATCGGCCGATCACTGTTTCGAGATCTGGATTGCCAACGAAACGGCCACCCCGACAAACCGACAACACCAATCACCCAATCGGAGAAAACCGACGATGACGAACCGTGACCTCTCTCAGGACCTTGCTGAGTTCGCTGCAAACACGCGATATGTGGACTTGCCGGCGGGCGCGGTCGAGGCCGCCAAGAAGAGCATTCTCGACACACTCGGGGTAATCCTGGGCGCAAGTGGCATGGAGCCCGCTGTCAGACCGATCATCGAGCTTGTCACCGATGCGGGCGGTAAGGAAGAAGCAACCATCCTCGGTTTCGGTGGCCGCGTTCCCGCCGCAGCCGCAGCCTTCGCGAACGGCACTCTCGCACACGGTCTCGACTACGACAGCCAGACTCCGTGGGGTGCACACCCGGACAGCTCACTTGTGCCGGCTCTCCTTGCTCTGGCCGAACGCAAGGGCTCCGTGACCGGCAGGGACCTCATCACCGCGGTGGCCATCGGTCAAGAGTTGTTCATCCGGCTACGTTGCAACGTCGGATGGAACATGGACTGGAATCTGTCGAGTGTCGTCGGGACGTACTCGGGCACTGCCGCCTGTGGCTCATTGATGGGGCTGACCGCAGAGCAAATAGCCCACTCGTTGGGCATTGCAAGCCTTACCGCAGGCGGCACCATGGAGCAAATATTCGGTGTCGGTAGCGACGTCCGGGGTCTGTACGCGGGATTCATCGCTCAAAGCTGTGTGAACGCAACCCTCCTGGCCGGGAAAGGTATGCATGGAATGCGGAACCTCTTCGAGGGGGAGGCCGGAATTTTCAACGTCTACTTCGGCGGCAAGTACGACCGCGAGAAAATGCTTGAAGGCCTGGGAGTCGACTACCTTAGCGAAGGCATGACGTACAAGTACTGGCCAGCGGTCGGAAACGCGCATACATACATTCATGCCGCAATCGAGCTGGTGCGCGAAAACCCCTTCGACGCTGCCGACATCGCCGAGGTCAGAGTGTACGTCGGCAACTTCGCAGAACGGATGACTCTCCCACTCCACGCTCGACAAGCACCGCAAACCATGATGGACGCTAAATTCTCGCTACCGTTCACAGTCGCAGTAGCACTGGTGAAGGGCTCGATGCTGTTGTCCGACTTCTCTATTGACACATTGAAAGATGCTGAAGTCCTTTCTGTGGCGAGCAAGGTGGTTCCGGTACAGGATGCCGAACTCAACTGGGATCTGAAATTGCCGGATGGCAAAGTCGAGGTGCAACTCCGTAACGGACAAGTATTCACCCGCCGGGGTTCTGATGTTCCTGGCACGCCGGAGCGACCGATGACCGTGGAAGAACTGTCGAAGAAGTTCGATGACTGTGCCCGCGTTTCTGTTCGACCACTACCGACGGAGGACATCGACCGGGTGACGACACTGCTCTGGGGGTTGGAGGCGTGCAACGACCTGACCGAAATCATCGAGCTCCTTCGCTGAGCGATGATTCTTTTAGATGTACCGAGTTCCGAAAGTTCTGTTCAAAAAATTCTGGTCGAATCAAGATGGAGGTAGTGCGGTGACTACAAATCCTCAGCCGGTCAGTTCGCCGGTCGACGGCAAGGCAGTTGTCAGGAAAGTGCGAAAGACGATCCTGCCGATTGTCTTTCTGCTTTATGCGTTCAACTACATGGATCGTTCATCGATCAGCTATGCCCAACTCACAATGGGCAGTGAGCTCGGCATCGATGTGGCAACCTACGGTGCTATTGCGGCAATCTTCTTTCTGGCCTACGTGCTCTTGGAAGTTCCGAGCAATATCATCCTCGCTCGGGTCGGTGCGAGGGTTTGGCTGGCGCGTATTGCGATTACCTGGGGCTTGGTCACTGTTGCGACCGGATTCGTACACTCTGTTACTCAGCTGTACGTCGCACGAATATTGCTCGGGATCGCTGAAGCGGGGTTGTTCCCCGGTCTGATTCTGTTTCTGACATTTTGGTTCCTCAACCACGATCGTGGCCGCGCCATAGGTGTTATGGCGCTGGCAATGCCGTTTGCCCTCATCGTCGGTAGCCTCAGCGGTGGGCTTATTCTCGATCATGTCGATTGGTTCGGGCTCAGTTCGTGGCGCTGGATCTTCATCTTGCAAGGTTTGCCGCCGGTCCTGCTCGGAGTGTGGATATTGCTGACGTTGGCGGACCGTCCGAACAAGGCAAAGTGGCTCAATGCCGACGAGAAGAATTGGCTGGAGAATTCGATTGCGGACGAGTACGCGGCCATGCCGGAAGACGACCAGGACCACTCGAGCGAGCTCAAGACGCTGAAGAATCGCAAAGTTCTGTATCTCGGACTCATCAATGCTCTCGCAGGAGTTGCCACCTACGGAATGACGTTCTTCCTTCCGCAGGTCGTGTCCCAGCTGAATCCGGAATACTCACCCACCAGCATCGGAATTTACGGAGCGATTCCGTACGTCTGCGGCGCCATCGTGATGTTGCTTTTGGTTCGGTATGCCGATATCAGCGGTCGACGAAAGCCAATTGTTCTGTTCTGCTTCGCCACTGCGATAGTAGGTCTTGTTACAACTGGTGTGTTCCGGGACTCGCCGCTGCTGGGGATGATTGGTTTGATACTTCTTGCATGCGGTGTCATCGGGAACATTCCGACATATTGGGCCCTGATCAGTGAGGTTCTGACCAAGCGTCAGGCCGTTGTCGGTATTGCAGTGATCAACTCGCTCGCCTCCGCGGGCGGATTTTTCGGACCGTTCCTCATCGGCAAGATAGCGACCCCCGGCGACATCATCGTCGGAATGAGCGTCCCGTTGGTTGCACTAACTCTGGCCTTCGTCTTGTTGCTTTTTGTCAAGGTTCCGCAGCGAGAGCCCTTCGCAGTAGCCGGATCGAGAAAGCGCAAAGAAGCTGAGTCGACAATTTAGAGATGCGTCTCCGATTCGACATCAGTGCTTGGCACTCGCTCCCGCTCCCATTCTGCGGGAAAGGCTTTCGCAGGTCTGCACCAACAACATCCGAGCATGGTCCGGGTCTACATTCTCGGTTCCCGTCAGTCGGTGAATGAACGGGGTGGTCATTGCGGCCACGGCATTGCCCGTGAAGTCGAAGACAGGTGCAGAAATGTTGGTGATACCTTCGATTGTAAGCGACCTGCCTTGGCAGTAGCCTGCTCCCCGTACTTGGGCGAGATCTGCTAGAAACCTAGTGCGCTGGTCATTATCACCGGGCCCGGCAAGGGTAAGCAAAATCTCTAGGTCGGCGGGATCCATCTGCGAAGCGAGTACCCGACCGGACGCAGAGTTGTCGATCGGAATGAGCGCACCCAGTCGAACGGTGTGCACGTTGGTATCGGGGCAATCGACCTGAGCGACGACGAGTAATTGACCAGAATGAAGGATGCAGAGGTGGATGCTCTGGCCGATACGATTGGCAAGCTTCTGCATCTCGCTCCCTGCAATTGCAGTGAGACGCTGAATGGTAGGGGTGCGGTGCGCCATTTCGAACAACTTTGTCGTCAGTCGGTATCTGTCGGCTTCATCGACCTGGACGTAGTCTCGCTCGCGTAGCACCATCAGAACTCGGAAGATCTCGGATGTCGTTCTCCCCAGTTGCTTACCGATTTCGGCCTGAGCAAGACCGTTTTCGGTGGAAGCGAGAAGCTCCAGAATGTCGAGGCCCTTCGCCAGCGCGGGCGCTCGGTACTTCTGATCCTGTGCTTCTGCGGTCAACGTCTTAGCCCATCTTTCGCGGTAGTCATCGTAACTGCCAAATAGTTTCATATATGAAACATCGCGTCAAGAAGAATCGAGGAGAGGCGTTGGCGATAGGAAGTGGCTATCCGGGTGTTCGGATGTCGGTATTGGACGCGGGTCCTGGGAGAGGGGTTAATGGGTCAGGGGAGTTGTGATCGAGGCAACATCAATACCGAAATCGAGCAGCCATTCCGTATCGGGACCTCCTGGGCCCGGTCCACCGCAGCGACCGCCCGGCGACTCGATGAAGAGATTCGGAGAGTGAAGTGAACACAGATAGTCAACCGGAGTCGGCCGCTCCTATCCCGGCCGCGCGTATGCAGCCCAGAACGATGGAGACTCGCGCCGTCGTGAGTGGCACCCTAGGGTCTGCTCTGGAATATTTCGATTTTGCCGTCTACGGCGCTCTCGCAGCAACACTGTTCCCGGCCTTGTTCTTTCACAGTCTGGGGTCCACTGGTGCGCTCCTGGCATCGTTCGCGACGTTCGGCGTCGGTTTCGTCGCACGACCGGTAGGCGCGGTGGTATTCGGCCATCTCGGCGATCGACATGGGCGGAAGCCCATCTTGTTCGCCACGCTGATTCTCATGGGCGGTTCGTCGATCCTGATCGGTTTTCTGCCGACGGGACAGGGGTTCGGCATTGCCGCTGTGCTCGTGGGTCTGAGGTTCGTTCAAGGATTTTCGTTGGGCGGCGAAGCCATCGGAAACCAACTCATGACGATGGAACACGGCGACAAGAGCCGGCGAGGACTACTGGGCTCGTTCATCATAGTTGGCTCGCCGGTCAGTCAGGTACTCGCGAACCTCGCTTTGGTCGTTCTCAGTGCAACACTCAGCCAGGAGCAGTTCGAGTCGTGGGGTTGGCGCGTGCCGTTCCTCGGCAGCATCCTTATCGTCGTCGTAGCCGTCTTCATCAGAACGAAGCTCGAGGAAACCCCAGCGTTCGTAGTCAACAGTGCTGTCGAGCAAAGGATCGAGAAGACTCGCGGTGCCGGACTGTCGGTGCTGAGGACGCATCCACGCAAGGTTTTCATGCTCACGCTGGCCTGGGGCGGCTCGTCACTCAGTTTCTACTTGATCGCTGTGTACGGGCTGAGCTACCTTCCGAGTGAGACGGGGATGTCCTCGCAGACGGCGTTCGTGATCCTGATGATTGCCAACGGCGTATCCATCTTCTTCTCGATCGCCGGTGGATGGGTATGTGACCGCATCGGACGCAGGAAAGTCTTTTACATCGGACTCGCAAGCTGCTTCGCTGGAATTTTACTCTTCTTCACCCTTGCCAGCGCGAACGGATTCGTGACAGGCCTGATAGTGACCTTGGTCTTGTGCTCGATTCAATTCCTCAGTGGCGCTCAGCCTGCATTGTTCGCGGAGCAGTTTCCGACCGAGGTGCGATTTTCAGGCGCTGCCATGTCACATACGTTTTCCAACTTGATCTTCTCTGCCCCGGCACCTTTCGTTGCAGCAGCTCTCGCTGCCCTAGGTGGCACCAGCTCGGTGATGGTGTTCACGCTGGCAGTGATTGTCGGCTCGGCATACGCGGTGTCCAATCTCGACGAGGGCCGTCACATCGAGCTGTCCGAATACACGACCGACCGAGTTGCCGCCACCGCGCACGGTACAGCCGGAGCTCGACCTGCGCCGTGACCGAATTCGCATGGCCAACTCTCGCATGACAATAAAACGAAGGGATCGACTATGAAGAAGTACCAGATGTTCGTCGACGGAGATTGGGTCGACCCCGACGGAGGGCAGTGGACCGACACCGTCGATCCCTATCGAGGGGAAGCGTGGGCGCAGATCCCTCTCGGTAATCAGAACGACGTCACACGGACGGTTTCGGCAGCCCGCCGCGCGATGACCGACGGACCGTGGTCGTCGATGTCGGCGTCGGCGCGCGGAAAGATCATGCGCCGTTTGGGAGATCTCGTACTCGCGAACGCCGATCACTTGGCGGCCGTCGAGGTTCGTGACAACGGAAAGCTACTCGCTGAGGTCAACGGACAGTTGGCATCGCTTGCCGATGTTTGGTACTACTACGCCGGGTTGGCCGACAAAATTCAGGGATCGACAATCCCCATCGAGAAGTCCGATTCGGTTGCCTTCACGTACCGAGAGCCGATCGGGGTTGTCGCAGCTCTCACCGCGTGGAATTCGCCACTGTGGTTTGCGGCGGTCAAGTGTGCACCGGCGCTGGCCGCCGGGTGCACCGTCATCGTGAAGCCGTCGGAGTTCGCTTCTGCCAGTACGTTGGAATTCGCCGAGCTGACCAGGCAGGCCGGGTTGCCTGCCGGTGTGTTCAATGTCGTGACAGGACTCGGCCCGGATGTCGGCTCGGCGCTCGTGGAACATCCCGATGTCGCGAAGATTACGTTCACTGGGTCCGATACGACCGGGGCCAGGGTCTACGAGAGCGCCGCTCGCACGATGAAGCGTGTGTCGCTCGAACTGGGCGGAAAATCACCGAACATCGTGTTCGAGGACGCGGATCTGGACAAGGCCGCGACAGGAGTGGTCTCGGGGATTTTCGGTGCCTCAGGGCAGATGTGTTCCGCCGGCTCGAGGCTGCTCGTCCACAGTTCCATCAAGGACGCGTTCACCGAGAAGTTGGTGGAGATTGCCCGCAGCATCCGACTCGGCGATCCGAACGATCCACTGACCAATGTGGGCCCCATCGCTACGCCACCGCAGTATCGAAAAGTACTGGACTACATCGACATTGCGAACGCCGAGGGAGCTCGTTGCCTTCTCGGCGGTAAGCCGGCCAGTGGCGCTGATCTCACCGGTGGTCAGTTCATCGAGCCGACGATCTACACAGACGTCACCAACGACATGCGGATCGCGCAGGAGGAAGTGTTCGGCCCCATCCTTTCGATCATCGAATTCGAGGACGAGAAGCACGCGATCGCCCTCGGTAATGACGTGGCGTATGGCCTTGTTGCAGGCGTGTGGACCGAAAACGTTGGACGCGCGCTACGAATGTCGAAGGCCCTCGACGTCGGGACCGTGTGGGTGAACACCTACCGTACGTACAGCTACATGGTTCCATTCGGCGGTACCAAACAGTCCGGTTTAGGTCGCGAACACGGAATAGAAGCCGTGGACGGATATCTCGATACCAAGAGCATTGTCATCTCCACCGATGACGGTGCGCCATCCAATGCTTTCGTGATGCGCTGAGTCGGATCGTCGTTGGTTGCTGAGATCGGAAGACAGAGGAGAGGGACGCGGCATCATGACGCCTTCGATAGGCATGGAAGCTCATTCGACGACCCCCGGGCAACGATTGCTCGGACGCAAAATAGTTGTGACCGGCGCAGCGTCGGGAATCGGCAAGTCGACTGCCCAGCTCTTCGCGAGCGAGGGTGCTTCGCTCGCGCTACTGGATCGTGACGAACGTGGCGTAATGCAGTCTGCCGAACTTACCGGTGGAACCGGTTACGCGGTCGATATCACCGACGAGGAGGCGGTTGGGTATACGGTCGATCGAGCGGGCACTGCGCTGGGCGGCATAGACGGTGTAGTCAATGCCGCAGGAATTATGTTCCGCGGCCTGGCATCCGACGTCACGGCGGCGGACTGGCGGCACGTGCTGGAGGTCAATTTGACCGGTGCTTACATAGTTCTGCGTAGTTGTATCCCCTGGCTGCAGAAGGAGGAGACCGCGACAATCGTGAATATCGCGTCAGCGCAAGGCTTGCTACCCAATGCCCCCGGATACACCGCATACGCCGCCTCCAAGGGTGGAGTGTTGAACCTGACTCGCGTTCTCGCCGCCGAGCTGGCACCGACAGTGCGAGTCAACAGTGTGTGCCCCGGGATGGTGGACACCGCGATGGCAGACGGACACCGAAACAACGTTGGGAACTATGCGCTGGGCCGTTTGGCTGAGCCGATCGAAATTGCTCGTTCGATTCTGTTCTTGACCAGCTCGGAATCTTCGTACGTCACAGGCTCAGCGCTCGCGACCGATGGAGGCCGGTCCTTCCACTGAACCGGCTACTGCCAAGCGCATCGGAACTATCTGGGGCTGGTCGACTCATCGACCAGCCCCAGATCGCTCGATGTGACTGCGGTTCGGCGCCTGTGACGCACGCAGACCACGCACAACACCGCGATGTCGACGGCAATGAGTATCGATGCGATCATGGCGACAGCAGGCGTCTGGCCGAGCCCGTAAGCAAGAGGCGCCAGGACGGCACCCGTCGAACCACCCGCAAAGACGGCGACCATGAACATGGTGTTGGCTCGCGCCTCGTACTGCTCGTTTGCGGAGAGCACCCTCGTCTGGTTTGCTGCCTGCAGCGATTGGTTGCAGGCAGTTACGACGAACAGTGATACCGCGAACAACGCGATGTGATCGGAATCGAGTGCGACGGATATGCAGGCGCACAACAAGATCGGCAGGCTCACTGCGATCACCCCAAGGGATCCGAATCGGTCGATAGCCGGGCCGAAAAGTGGGGTTATCACAACCGCTGAAAGGCCGACCAATCCGAAGAGTCCCGCGGACGCAACCGACCAGCCGTGGGTCTCCGACGTCAGATGTATCACGCTGACAGTCCAGAACATGTTGAACGTCGCGAATGCGAAGAACTGTATGAACGAGGATTCGACGAGTTCGGGACTACGTGTGGTGAGCCTCAAAGTATCGGCCAGAAGCACGCGGTACTTACTGCCCGGTGCGGGAGTTACCCACTTCACCTGCAGAATTCGTCGAGTAAGCGGAATGGTGCAGAGGATCGTCGCGGCGAAAACAGCAACGACGAGCCTCCATCCGATCGAGTCGACAAGCAGACCGGCAATGATTCGGCCACCGAAGACCCCGATCAGAAGAGCGCCGACCATGGTCCCGGTAGCCCGGGACCGTTTGTCCTCCGGAGCCAATTTGCCCACCACCGGAATGAGGACCTGCGCAATATTGGCCACCAGCCCAACTGTGAAGAAGCTGATCGCTAGCGCAACGACATTGGGCACCACCGCGGACACTGCTAATGCCACGCCGAGCGCGGCCGACTGAATCGTGATGTGTCGACGCGGATGTACTCGGTCGGCAAGTGGAACGAACAGGAAGATTCCGATTGCGTAGCCGATTTGGACCGCGGTCGCCACTGCACCGGTGACCAACGGTGAGATACCGAACGACGCCGCCATGGCGGTCAATAGCGCCTGTGGCAGATAGATGATGCTCACTGCAATGGAAGCCGAAGCCGCAAGAATCAGCAGACGGATGGTCCAGGTTCGTTCTCGCGATGCCAATGCCGATCCTTGCTGTGGGCGTCGAATACTCGTCGGTGAGGCGCATCAGGGGAGTGCGCCCATTCCAGACTGTCGACTCCACTCTACGTTGATCGGCACATATTCTGGTACGCGGGGGAATTGGGCGATCACGCTCGTTCGGCCGACGTGAGCCGCGTGGTTACGCACATCGCGGGTCCATAGAGGGAGGCTATATGGCTGATCATAAACCGATATTGGACATGGAATTGTGCATGCCTGTTAATGGTATGTGACCCGAAAGGACTTTCAGGGGAGGGAATGGTCGGATCGCGCTCGAGCGCCGATCGGGCTGACTCCCTGCGACCACCCTTCGCCGCGGACCTGCCGTTTCGTGAGCGCGTCGACCGTCAGCCGGCTCGTGTTGTGACCAATTCACGGCCGTGCCACTGCGCCATGCAAATTGATTACGCGTCGCGATCTGCGGACGTAGCCGTTCGCCCCAATGAACCGTTCGCCGAACACGCTCTGATTCACAATCCGGTGCCACCTAGAAAGAGGATATCGTGACAAAGAAGATTGCAATTCTCCATACGAGTTTCGTTTTCGTCTCCGTCGAGCCTGTGATCAACGACTTGATCGCCGAGTTGATTCCCGATGCAGAGGTGATGCATTTCGTGGACTCCGATGTTCTGGCCACAGTCGTTCGCGAACAGGGAATCTCTCGGAAGAGTGAGGAACGGATGACCCGTCTTGCCCAGGCTGCGGAGGCCGCAGGTGCCGACATCATCTTTTCCGCGTGCTCCTCGCTCGGCCCGGCGTTGGATGTTGCCGCGCAGAACGTCAACACCCCCGTAGTTAAGATCGACGAGGCAATGGCACTCCAAGCCGCCAGCGACGGTCGACGGATCGGCGTTCTGGCAACGGTGCCGACCACTCTGGGCCCTACGTCCGATCTGATCGAAAAGAAGGCAGTCGAGATCGGCCGCGAGGTGGAAATCCAGCAGCGGTTGTGTGAGGGTGCGTTCGCGGTTCTGATGGCCGGAGACCGCGAAAAGCATGACGCACTGATTATCGAGCAGGCGACGAACCTCGCCGAAACGGTCGACCTGATCGTTCTGGCGCAAGCTTCGATGAACCGCCTCGCCGAGGTGTTGCAGGAGAAAACTGGGGTTACTGTGTTGTCCAGTCCGCGCATGGGTGTCGGTTACCTGGCTGAACGCGTCTCCGCAGTGGCCGTCTGACAGATCCGAGTTTGTCTACCTCGAAACCGAACTAGCCGTCACGATGGAGTGCGCAGTGTTGCTCGAACATGAAGTGTTGTCAGCTTTTCCCGAAGAGGTAACGATTTCAGCGTCGGCCGTGTCGGAGAACATCGCGCACGACGGCGACAGTTTTCGCGTATTGGTCGTACTGGATGACGACCCCACAGGCACGCAGTCCGTGTGGGACGTACCGGTACTCACCCGGTGGGAGCCGAGTGATTTCGACTGGGCCTTCAAGCACATTCGAGAAGAGAAAACCAAACCGGCTGTCTACGTACTGACCAACACTCGAAGCCTCAGCCCTGCCGAGGCCGCTGCCCGCAACGAAGAGGCGGTACGAAACGCGCTGACATCGGCCGCGACCGTAGACGGACGCTTGACACTGTCGTTCGTAAGCCGGAGTGACTCGACTCTGCGTGGACACTACCCACTCGAGCCCGATGTCATCGCCGCCACCGTGAAAGCGGTGACCGGCGATGGCACCGATGGCGTTGTGGTCGTCCCTGCATTTCCCGACGCAGGTCGGATCACCATCGGTGGAGTCCACTACATGCGCGCAACGGGTACCGAGTCGGGAAACCTGATACCCGTCGGGGAAACGGAGTTTGCGAGCGATGCCAGCTTCGGCTTCGTCCACTCGTCGCTGCCCGAGTACATCGAAGAGAAGTCGGACGGTCGTTTTCCTGCGAAGTCCGTGATCGTCCTGGACCTGAACGTCATTCGAGCGGGTGCGGCCACACAGGACCCGAGCGTCTCGGCGAAAGCTATTGCCGATGCCATCGAGCCTGCAACGAACTCGACTCCGATCGTCGCAGACGTTGTCACGGAGAACGATCTTCGAGCCTTGGCGCTCGGACTGCTGGAAGCCGAACGCCGCGGAAAGAAGCTACTGTACCGAGTCGGTCCGCCATTCGTCCGGGCGCGCATCGGTCAGGAAATTCGTGCCGCTCTGGTGTCAGAGGACGTATACGCAAGCAATACTTCCGCCCAAGCCGGCGGATTGATCGTGGTGGGATCGCATGTTGCGATCACCACCCGTCAACTCAACGCCCTCACATCGACTCACGGATCGGCTCGTGTCATCGAAATCGATGTCGAGCAGCTACTGCTTTCCGGTCGCCAAGCGCCCGACAATCCGTATATCGACGGAATCGTCGCCGATGTGGTCGATGGCCTGCATGACGGAGACGTCATCGTGCACACTTGCCGAGCACTCGTCAAGACCGATGAAGCGTCGTCGAGTTTGGAAATTGCTCGTACCGTCTCCGCTGCGGTCGTTGATGTCGTGAAGAGGACCCTCGAAGCCTTTCCGCCCCGGTTTGTCATCGCCAAGGGAGGGATTACGTCCTCCGACGTGGCCGCATACGGTATGGAGATCCGCCACGCGATCGTGCGCGGGCCCATGCTGCCCGGCATTGTCTCTCTGTGGGAGCCAGCCGAAGGTCCGGGTAAAGGCATCCCGTACATCGTATTTCCCGGCAACGTCGGCGACGATCGATCGCTGGTCGATGTGACTCGAAAACTGAGTAGCAAATTCGAGGAAGAAGTCGGCGGGACAGCATGAGCACATATCGCGGATCGAGCTCGTTCGTAATCCGACAGCTGGGTTCCACTGCTGGGTGTTGGCACGGTGTCCTCTGATGCGCACGCGACTCGATGATCTGGTTTCTGTGAGCCTGTTGCGTGGGTCGGCTGTGCCCGCCTTCACCTGTTACGACTTCACGACGGCGCTCGCCGTTGTCGCCGCTGCGGAGACTTCCGGCTGCGGGACGACGTTGCTGGTCGCTCCCAAGGTGGCGGCGACCGAGAACGGGTGCCGGCTGATCACGGCACTTCGAGGCCTCGCGGACGGAGCCGTCGTTCCGGTCGCAGTCCAGCTGGACCATGCTGGAGACTTGGAAGTGATCGCCGCGGCGGTGGCGGCGGGGGCCGATTCCGTTCTGGTAGACGGTTCTGCCCTCGCGTACGAGGACAACATCGCGTTGGTCCGAGCGGCACGAGAGCTCATCGGCCCGAACATCGTTATCGAAGCAGAGCTGGGTGGCCTCGCCGGCGACGAGGACCGTGCTCATGTCGCGTCCGATGCCGAGGAATCCAGTGCTGGCCTCACCGATCCCACATTGGTCACGGACTTCCTGGCTCGGACCGGTGCTCAACTTCTTGCCGTTGCAGTGGGCAATGTTCACGGCGCATATCGCGGCGAACCACAGTTGAAGTGGGATGTTCTGCGCGACGTCGCCACGCGCACCTCGATACCACTCGTCTTGCACGGTGCATCGGGAATCCCAGCGGAGGATCTGGCCAGGGCGAGAACGATGAACGTCGGCAAGATCAACTTCAACACAGAGCTGCGAACTGGCATTCTCGAGGTTCTCGAACTCGAAATCCGTTCGTACCGTGCGGACGGGGAGAACCTGCTCGGTCTGCTGGGGCGGTGGGATGATGCTGCCCGCGCATTCGGCGTTGCGACCCTGACGAACCTCACTCGTTGAGAGCCACAGAGCAATCGGCATCGAGCATCTTGTAGAGCGCGGCAGGGGTCCTCGCTCGATTATGGCGATCGGATGGACCGTACAACCGAATGAGCAGCGTCGGCGACGGTGTCCGCTATATCTTGTTCCGCCGCCAACACCGTTGGTTGTCATCGGAAATCGGGCGGTTGGGTTGATCATTCGGCGATCGTCGAGCCGGTCGTGGCCCCTGTCGACAGGCATGCTTGTAGACCCGCACTTTTCCACTCGAAATGGCTGCGCTGCGTGCGGGGGATATCTCGGCCGAGCAAAATTCCGAGCCGACCGGGTGCACCGCACATCGCGCCGATTCCTGCGCTCGGCCGACCGAAATTCGAGTAGGCGAAACGCATCCACTGTGTCCGGCACCTCGATCGACCAGCAGTTGGTCGGTGGAGATCGTAGTGGTCTATATGCCGAATCGGCTTTCGGTATTGGACGTGGGCGAGCTGTGACGACTTAATGGACATCGAGCTCAACGTGATCTGTACAACAAGAAAGACGATTGATATTGCACGCGACCAAGTGCAGCATCTCGCTGTTGCCTGCCAACGGATCCCGCGAAGACCACCTGGAGCTCGGTGCTTGCGCCCGACGAAATAAGAACACCAATCAAAGGTATGTTGCAGTGAAAGCTGAACTTCGAACGTGTCCGGTCGATCGAAGCAGGCGAGGTGTACGGCTTCTCGGTGTCGGTACTGAGCCAGTGTCGAGAGGGGCGGGGCAGTGAGCACACGCATCGATGTTGGTAGGCGACTCGACAACTTGCCGATGGGAAGATTCCATCGGCGCATGATCATTCTGGTAGGGCTCGGAATGTTCTGGGATGCATTCGACAACAAGCTCTCTGCTGCAGTTCTTGCTTCGATGCTGCCTACCGGCTTTTCTACGCTGGAACTGAACTCTCTGTTTCTGTCGTTCACGTTCGCTGGTCTGGCGATCGGGGCAGCGTTCGCGGGTTGGCTCAGCGACCGCGTCGGCCGAGGCTTCGCATTTCAGTTCAACCTGGGGTTGTTCGCAGTCTTGGCGTTGTGCGCCGCGATTGCACCAAACATGGAAATTCTGATTGCCCTGCGCTTTCTCATGAGTATCGGGATGGGTGCCGAATACGTCATCTGCTACGGCATGATCACCGAGTTCATTCCGCGTGCTCGTCGTGGTCGGTATCTGGGAATCCTCGGCTTCTTCGGTGGACTGGGGGTGACAGTGTCCGCTGTCTTGGGTTGGTTGGTGATTCCCACCTTCTCGTGGCGCGCGATGTTCGTTATCGGGGGCGTCGGTGCACTCGTTGCGTGGTGGCTGCGCCGGTCGATGCCGGAGTCGCCGCGGTGGTTGGAGTCACGCGGGCGGTACGAAGAAGCCGAAGCGGTCATGCAGGAGATCGAAAGGCAGAACGGCATCCCGCACAGCCTGAACAACTCACCGGAGAGCTCCGACGCCGCGTCGACCTCCGTCAGCGCGAAGGCCGAATGGGTACCGATCACGGTGCTGTTTTCCCGTCCGGTGATCGCTCGGACGGCAATGGCTTTGTTCCTCACTGTCATCTGCTTGTTCGGCTCCAACGTGATTACTGGTTGGATGCCCACTTTCTTCGTCGAGCAGGGGCTCACTGTGTCGCGGTCCTTGGGCTTCAACGCCGCGATAATGTCCGGATACGTTGTCGGGCCGTCGCTGTGCGTTCTGATCGCTGACCGCATCGGTCGTCGAAACAGCATCGTGATCTTCGGAACACTCGCTGCGATATTCGCGGGTATCTATCCCTTCATGCAGCATCCGGCTCTGATTGTCGTTATCGGTTTCATCCTGGTGGCCATGGCCGCATCGTTCTTGACGATGTGTCTCGGCACAGTGCCTGAGTTCTTCCCGACCGCCTTCCGGTTCCGCGGCGGGGGATTGACTCAGACCGTCGGTCGTGTGGGCTTGATCTTCTCCCCGTTCATCGTCCTTTGGTTGTACTCCCACTTCGGAATTGTCGGAGTAATCCTGGCTCTGTCGGGCTTGTATGTGATCGCAACCCTGATGTATGCCGTTGCGCGCGTCGACACTTCTCGAGAAGCTCTCAGCCAGATCTCCGAGGAGGCTCTGTCCAGAGACGATCGAGAGGCCGATTCTCGGACGCCGAAGGACGCCGACGTGTCGGTCGGACCGACGCGAACCGGCAACTGACCCCGTCAACCACACATGGGAGCCACAAAATGGATGCCGTAATTTTTCTTGGCGAGAACAAGATCGAGGTTCGTCGCTTACCGGATCCAGTGCCAGGTCCGGACGAGGTGGTCATCAGTGTCAAGGCCTCCGGGATGTGCGGCAGCGACCTGCATCACCTACACAGCCCGAAACGGCCCGCGGACGCACTGGTAATCGAAGGCC
Source organism: Rhodococcus sp. 15-725-2-2b (assembly GCF_002259075.1). Classification (NCBI taxonomy): domain Bacteria; kingdom Bacillati; phylum Actinomycetota; class Actinomycetes; order Mycobacteriales; family Nocardiaceae; genus Rhodococcus; species Rhodococcus sp. 15-725-2-2b. The sequence goes on from NZ_NPFL01000016.1 coordinate 113,203, forward strand.
ATGAGCCGTGCGGAGTTGTCGATTCCGTAGGAAATGCGGTCCGACCCACCGAGGCACAGGTGGGGGATCGCGTCATGGTCCATCACTACGACGGCTGCCGCGCATGTCGGTACTGTCGCTCCGGTTGGACGCAATACTGCCCGAACGGACGCATCGTGTACGGGGGCCTCAACGGCGATGGTGCACACGCTGACTTCATGAAGGTCCCTGCGCACACGCTGATCAAACTGCCGGATTCTTTGTCGTTCAAGACGGGTGCTGCGATCTCGTGCGGAACGGGTACTGCGTTTGCGGCGATCAAAAGGATCGACCTGACCGCTGCTGACACGGTCGCGATCTTCGGTCAGGGACCTGTCGGATTGAGTGCGACGTTGTTGGCCAAAGCATTCGGTGCTCGCGTCATTGCGGTGGACATCGATCCTGCACGACTCGAGATGGCGAAGCGGTTCGGTGCCGACTTCGTTGTCAACTCCGCGGAAGTCGATGCAGTGGAGGCCGTTCGAGCGTTGACAAGTGACGGCGAGGGTGCAGACAAGTCGATCGAATGCAGCGCCAACGCTACCGTGCGTCAACACGCAGTGCTGTCGATTCGGCCTTGGGGGACTGCGTGCATGGTCGGTGTATTCGGCCCCTTGGAGATCAGCAGTGACGAGCTGATCCATCTTCACAAGACGATCGTGGGGTCGCTTACGTTCAGCAAGAATCTCCAGGAGGAGTGCGCATCGTTCGTGGCGGAGCGTGACCTCGACATCGAAGCACTGTTCACAGACGAGTTCCGGATTTCCGAAGCTGAACGTGCTTACAGGTTGTTCGATCGACGCGAGATCGGCAAGGGCGTATTCGTCTTCGACTGACGCCTCGGTGTCGCACGGGCAGCAGGGGACCAGCGCTTTGGCCACAATCCTCGAGAGCTCCGGGTCTCATATCTTCAGGTTCGAGCAGTGAATGATGCCCTGTCGGTGCGCTCTTCGGCAGGGCCTTCCCTCCTCGGGCCTTACACGCCATGCTGGTGATATCGACCAGGAAGGATTGCCGTGACCGACCAACCAAAGCAAGTAGGAGGTGGGCGGGCGAGCTTCGGGGAGTTCGCCCCTAAGCTCGCCGAGCTCACCGACGACGTGCTCTTTGCCGATGTCTGGAACAGGACCGAACTTGCTGCCCGCGACCGAAGCCTGCTGACAGTAGCGGTGCTGACGGCCGGGGGCGACACCGAGCAGCTCGGGTTCCACCTCGGGCGCGCTGTTGAGAACGGCCTAACGCAGAACGAGCTGATCGAGGCGATCACGCACGTCATGATGTACGCGGGTTGGCCCAAGGGGATGGCTGCGATGGGCGTCGCTAAAGAATTGTTCGACGGGGATGCTGCCCAATAAGTTGGGCTGCAGGTGAGCTCAATCGAATCGATCGAGATTGCAGGATCGTGAAAATCGAGTCCGCTGTATTGTCGCGACGGTTCGTTTCGCCCCGGGAGCCAGCACGGCATGCACTTACACATGAACGGTCAAAACTTACGCGTCATGCAAAGAATAGGACTGCCCCGTTGCCGCGTCGGGGGTGTTCGTGAAACACATCTCCGTGGTTCAGAAGGGCGAGGATCCTGCCAGCCAGCAGTGTTTTGACGCCGATCCGATGCGTTCAGATGTCGATCGCCTGCCCGGACCGGCCCCATGGGCGGTCGCTGAATGTCCATGTTCGGTGTTGCAACGCGGCTGATCGGTACGACGGCGACAGAGGATGCGAGATAGGTGCCCTGGCAGGGACTCCCATTGTCCGATTTGTGCACCTACCGTGTGGAGAGACGATTTGTCTCACACTCAAAGGTAGGAACGATGAAGAAGCAAATACTTACGGGAGCAATCACATTGGGGTTGCTGGGTTCGATCGCTGCGTGCTCGCAAGGCTCGGACGAGGAGGGTAGCGACTCGCTGGTCGGCGAGTGGCGCATGACGTCACTCGAGGTCGGGACCGAGGGCGACCTGCAGCCGGTGCCTTACTCGGGCCAGATCACCTTCACCAGTGACACAGTGTCCGTCCAGGCCATGAACCCAGACACCGAGGCACCTGACACGGCTTTGACGGTGCAGGGATACGAGGCGTTCTACGGCGACCTGACCACCGATGCGGATGCCGGAACATTCACCATCACAGTCGAATCGGCGTTGGCACGCGATTTGATCGGGCAGACCCTCGATCGAAACTACGAGGTCGATGGCGACACGTTGGTCCTGACGCCGAGTGATCCGGCAGACGGATTTCGTGTGACCTACGAACGTCACTCCAGCTCGTGAGCGGGATGGGCACGACAGCCAGGGTCCGATCGAGAATGCGCGGGGCGTCGTCTGCGGTTGGACTGCTGTGCGTCCTTGCACTTGTGTCCTGCTCCGGGGGAACCGATTCCCCCGACGTCGCACCATCGGAATCTTTTGCCACGCCACGGACCGCGGATACCGCGACGACCAGCGGGGAGAATGTCACGACGGAGAATGGAGAATCCATGCGAGTCGAAATTCAGGTAGGCGGCACAACGGTCGGTGGAACGCTGAACGACAGCGCGGCAAGTCGTGAACTGCTGGCACAACTTCCACTGACGCTTACCCTGTCCGATCACGGCTCGGTGGAGAAGACCGGACCGCTACCTGCCGAATTGACAACCGACGGTTCACCTTCGGGAGCGGACCCCAACCCGGGTGACATCGGGTACTACTCTCCGGGAAACGATTTCGTCCTGTACTACGGGGACCAAAGCTACTTCCCCGGAATCGTTATCTTGGGGAGCATGGACGAGATCGGACCCGACGTCGTCGGGGCGATCGAAGGCAGCGTGACGGGTACAGTTGCTCGATCGGACCGATGAACAGCGGACAATAGGAGCGGTTCGTGCACCCGCCTTCCAGCCGGCGGGCGGGTGTTCGACGCGTAGCAGGTTCGGCGGTCGTGTCGTTGTCACTGAGCAGGTGACGGACCGGCAGCGGTCGAAATTCGCAGTGTTAGAACTGACTGTTGCTCGGGCTGTGTTCGGCGGCCCAAGACCCGAGTAGGTGCAGTCGCTCGGCACTCGGAGAACCTGGTTCGGCTGTGTAAACCATCAGGATGGAACCGGGATCGGCGGTGATGACCAATTCCTCGTAGGCGAGGTGGACCTCACCGACGATCGGGTGATTGAAGCGCTTCTTGCCAGCGCCATGCGACCGAACGTTGTGCGCCCCCCACAGCGTTCGGAAAGTTTCGTCTCGCGTCGAGAGTTCTCCCACCAAGTCTTGCAGGCCCTTATCGTGTGGATCGCGTCCGGCTTCTGCTCGCATGATGGACACGCACATCTGAGCGAATGCATCCCAATCGGGATAAAACTCGCGGGATATCGGGTCAAGAAATTGAAACCGCGCAAGGTTTGGAATTCGCCCACCGTCACCGATGATCGGCGCGTAGAACGCTTTGCCCAGGTTGTTCGTAGCGAGGAGATCCTGTCGCTGATTTCGTACGAAAGCGACGCCGTCGGTAATCGAATCCAGTGCCCACTGGAGGCTTATCCGAGGAGCAGCGGCGCGCCCGGCCTTTCGGCGCGGGCGTCCGGAGGTGGGGACCCCATCAGCAGCCCGCGCGAGGTCGAGTAGGTGTGCGTGCTCGGTATCATCGAGGCGCAGAGCGCGCGATAGCGCATCGAGTACGGATGACGACGCACCGCCGATCGCGCCGCGCTCGATGCGGGCATAGTATTCGACGGACAGACCGGCGAGAGCAGCTACCTCACTACGTCGCAAACCGGCTACGCGCCTGTTCCCGCCGCCTGTGATGCCCGCATCCTCCGGCGAGACCTTCGCTCGGCGGGTCATCAGAAACTCGCGTACCTCCGCTTTGTTGTCCATGTGTCGAGCGTAGAGCCATTCACGGCAATGAAGGATGCCCTATCCGTACACCTTTCGCGGAGGCACTGTCGCGACGTCGCATATTCCGACTTCGCGTGCGAAGCTTGACTCGTCACGAATCCGACCGGGTCAGGTCGCACAATGTGGATCGATCGATCATCTGAACTCTCCGTCCTTGCTGAGCGCCACTGCGGCTACGTCGACAACCGGCACCACCGCAACGGAGCCTGGTTGCGGTATTCAGCAATCTCGTCAAGAAGCTTGGAAAGGTTGGAGCGGTGCCCGATGTCGGACTTGTTCTCATCTGTCTGGCCGGAATCTGTGCGCCGTATCTGCTTGGTGCAGCCGGGATAGTCCTGCTGGCGGAGTCTGCGCTGCTCGTGGGGCTCGTTCTTCCGGGAACCAGCACCGTGCTCATCGTCGGGTCGGTTGTAGGGCTCGGTCGCGTAGACCCGATCGTTGCGGCAGTGGTGATGGTGTTGGCGTCGTCCGGGGGTGCACAAACTGCCTTCTTGTTGCGCCGCCGTCGTGGCGGCGAGAATGCGACACCGCTTCCCTCGAAGAGAGGTTCTTCAGCGAAATTTGTCAGGCGGGCACAGAGCGGTTTCGCTCGCCATGCCACCGTCGCCTCCATCGCCAGTCATCTGTTCGGCGGCACCAGAACCCTCGGTCCGCGACTAGCGGCTGCCTCCCCCATGTCGTTCCGCTCTTTCGCGCTGTGCAATTTTGCCGCCGCGGCGCTGTGGGTAACTATTCTGCTGGTGTTGGGCAGCACCGTCGGTGCCAATCCGAACATTGCCCCGTATCTCATCGCTGCCGGTGTCGGCCTAATGTCCATCACATACGGCATGGGACTCGTGCGCCGCCGGGCATGAACACCCTCTGCGTTGCCGATAGAGTCGGCACCGACCTTCGATGTAGCTGCATCCCCGTAAATGGATTCTTACGACTGCGATTTCAGCAGTCCAGTGGACGGTAGCCCCGTTGCCGATTGTCGAATCGCTGCCGCGTCGAAATGCCGTCTGTGGCCGACCTGTTTCATCCCACCTGCTCGCTCGGTATCTGATCAGACGTTGGGTGACCGCGGTCCTGCCTGCACCCCGTCGAGTCATATTCATTGTCAAACGTATGACAATTACTTTAGCACCTTATTGACATACAGATTGGTTTAGTACAGCATGTACTTGAATGTGTCGTCCGTTACATCATGCGAACTGGTCTGTGCCGTCAAAGAGGCCTGAGCGGGCAGAGGTTCTCGTCGCAGAACAAAGGAGAGCGAATGATCGCGTCGCACGAAGACAGTGACCGTCGAAAGAAGCTTGGCGGAGCGATAGGCGAAATCGGAACGCAGTTCGACTACTCGGTGTACGCGCTGATGGCGCCGACCATCGCGATTCACTTCTTCCCGGCAGGAAACCCAGCCGCCGCGATTCTGGGAACCTTTGCGGTGTATGCACTTTCATTCGTTGCGAGGCCGTTCGGCGGTGCACTCTTCGGGTATGTCGGCGACAAGTTCGGCCGCCTGGCCGTCTTGTCTTGGACCGTCGTGCTGATGGGTGTCGGAACGATGCTCATCGGAATGATCCCAACCTACGAGTCGATCGGCATCGCGGCGACACTCATCCTCATTTTCTGCCGCCTGCTGCAGGGCCTGTCGATCGGCGGTGAGACGACAGGAGTCGAGAGCTATATCGTGGAGTCGGCACCCGCGACGAAGCGAGCATCGTGGATGGGAGCAGTGAAGTCCTTCTCGTACTGGCCCGTCGCAGCGGTGGCGGCGATCATCTTTGGGCTTCGCTCGGCCTTGGGTGAAGAGGCGTTCGAGGCGTGGGGATGGAGGATCCCCTTCATCCTTGGTGGAGTCGTGGCCGTTGTCGGCTACGTGCTGCGGAGGACGTTGGAGGATCCCGACGAATTCCTCGAAGCAGCAGCGGAGTACGAGAAGATGACCCCCCGTGACGAATCGGGGAACGCGGTGGCCGGCGCACTGCGTGGGACCTTCAGCACACGTAAGTCCATGCTGCTCGTGATAATGCTGCAGCCCCCGTACGCGATCGGTGCCTACCTGCTCAGCGGCTACATGTACACATTCGTCGTCAGCCAGGGCGGTATCGCTGCAACGAGTGCCCTGCTGTCGAACATGGCTGCCATCATGGTGCTCGCGGCACTGCTTCCTGTGATGGGCATTCTGTGTGATCGGCTCGGCCGCAAGCCGATGTATTACGCCGGGGCAATCTGGCTCCTGGTCGCCGCATATCCCGCGTTTGCGCTTGCGGGGTCGGGAACGGTGGCCGGAGCCTTCGTCGGACAGGCGCTTCTCTCGATTGGCTTGTCCGTGTACGGAGCCGCGATGTTCACCGGAATGGTCGAGATCTTTCCGACCGCACTCCGGTGCCGGGGACACGGAATTTCGTACAACCTTTCCGTAGCCCTGTTCGGTGGCACAACGCCGTTGATCGCAGCAACGTTGATCAGCGTCACCGGAAATCCGGTATCGCCTGCCTTCTATGCAATGGCGCTCATCGGTCTGATCGGATTGGTGGGGGTGTGGCTCGTACCGGAAACCAAGAACACCGACCTGCGGACTTCTGTCTACGGACTGCCCCGTTCGGACTCGGAACCTGTCGTCGAAGCGTCCGACTCGACGAAGGTCGCAAATCGATCGTGAGTCACTTCATTCGATGAATCTGACAGAGAGAGCCGTCGGAGCGAAGGTCCCGGCGAAAGTCAGCGTCTCCGCTTCGGCGGCAAGTGTCTTGCAGCCGTTGAACTCTTCGATGATCGCGGTGGCAATGGTTGCCATCGTCACGCATTTCGGATCGACCACAGGCGCATCGTGGTTGATTTCCGGAATGTACATAGCCACAGCGGTTTCCGCGCCCATCGGCGGAAAGCTCGGTTCGATCTTCGGGGCGCGCAGGATCTATCTCGTGGGGCTCGGGATCGTCGGAGTGGCAACGATCGTGGGCTCTTTCGCGCCCAATATCAACTGGCTCGTTGCCGCGTACGTGTTGCTCGGAACGGGCATGGCTACACATTTTCCGAACGCGATGACGATCATTCGCAACTATGCAGACCGTCACCGAAGTGACCCGAAATCGGCATTGCTGACGCTCGTACTGTGCAGTCAGTCCGTTGCTGCCCTCGGTCCCACTCTGGGGGGACTTCTGGTCGGGACTTTCGGATGGCAATCGATTCTGTGGATCAACCTTCCGGTAATCGCAGCCAGCGCGATCGCAGTACTTCGATACGTCGATCGGGGTTCGGCTTCAGCGCTGGGAAAGTCCCGACGCTCGGTGCTTCGAACGTTGGACCTCCTCGGTGTCGGGCTCTTCGTCGTCCTGACCGCTGGTGTCATGATGTTTCTGCTCTCCCTGGCCGAAACGCCTTCGTGGCTTCTGCTCGTGGTCCCCGCCCTAGCGCTGATCGCCTTCGTAGCGAGAGAATGGCACACCGACGAACCGTTCATCGATGTCAGGGCGCTGGTTCGGAATCGTTCACTCAGCGCGACTCTGGTCCGAACGCTCTTGACCTACGTGGCGTTCTATTCGGTGTTTTTCTCGGTCCCGCAGTGGCTGCAGTATCAGCGCGGAATGACGGCGACCGAAACAGGCCTCACTATGTTACCCGTTGCCATCGTGGCAATGGGGTCGACATACGTTGCCTCGAAGGTATTGGCACGCTGCGGAATTCGATTCACCCTCACCGTAGGGTCGCTTGCCCTGTCGATCGGTGGACTGCTATTGGCCACCGTGGAGCGTTCCACGGCCCCCATCGTCGTCGTGCTTCTAGTTGCAGCAGTCCTCGGCGTGCCCAGCGGGTTCAACAACCTGAGCAACCAGAGCATGGTCAACTCTGCGACCTCGGTGGACGAAGTCGGTACAGCTATGGGGATGTATCGCACGGTGCAGTTTCTGGGAGCGAATCTAGCCGCAGCAGTACTTCAGTTCACCGCCGGTCCGGACGTGGGTGACGACGGGATCCGTGACACCGGCTGGGTGGTCATCGCAATCTCGATCGCGCTGCTGTCCGGTGTTATGGTCACTCGAAGCCTCACCCGCGGAAAACGCGTTTCCCGCGGGTGAGAAGCTGGAGTCAGGCGAACCCGTAGATCGACTTGACCTCGAGGTACTCCTCGAGTCCGAACTCGCCCATTGATCGGCCGATGCCGGACTGCTTGTAGCCACCCATGGGCGTGAGCGAGTTGGTGTTGGCACCGTTGAACGACACCCGGCCAGCCTTGATGCCGCACGCGAACTCGTAACCACGATCACGATTCTCACTAAAGACGTAACCGCCGAGACCGAAGATCGAGTCGTTCGCGATATCGAGTGCCTCCTGCTCGGTGCGGTAGGGCATGACGACGAGCACGGGGCCGAAGATCTCTTCCTTGGCGAGTGTCATCTTGCGATCAACGTCGGCGAGAACGGTTGGCTTGCAGAAGAATCCGCGATCGAAACCGTCCGCCCTGCCCAAACCTCCGGTGACGAGCGTCCCGCCCTCGTTGATGCCCACTTCGATATGGTTTTGGACGCTGTCGTACTGATGGGAGTGCACGAGCGGACCGTGAGTTGTCGCCGGGTCTCGGGGATCGCCGAGGCGCATCCGTCCGATCTCGTCTTCGATGAAAGGCAGAATGTCTTTCACTTGGGACTCGTGCACCAAGAGCCTGCTGGGGGCGTGGCACGACTGCCCGGTATTCGAGAACCCGCGCTGTACGTTCCAACGAGCGGCCTTTTCAAGATCACCGTCGGTGAGAACAATATTTGCGGACTTCCCGCCGAGTTCGAGACATACGCGCTTGACTGTGAGGGCCGCCGATTCGCCGACCTTTACTCCCGCGCCCGTAGAGCCGGTGAACGACACCATGTCGACGTCGGGGTGTCGCGAGAGGGCGTCGCCCACCACGCTTCCTCGCCCGATGACCAGGTTGAAGACGCCTGGAGGTGTTCCGGCTTCGTGCATGATCTCGGCGAGCGCGACGCCCGAGGCAGGCGAGGCGTCCGAAGGCTTGAGCACCATCGTGCAGCCGGCGGCAATTCCGTAGATCACCTTGATGACCGAAGTCTGAATGGGCCAGTTCCAGGGCGAGATGAGGGCGCAGACGCCGATGGCCTCGCGCCGGACAAGCGTATCGGCCAGCTCGCGCTGAAACTTGTAGTCGCGAATGAGGTCACGAGCGACCTTCATGTGACCGGCGGGGCCGCTCACCTGTGCTTTGAAGGAGACTGGAACGCCGACCTCCTGCGCAATGAGCTGAGCAAGTTGGGCTTCACGGCTTTCGTACACCGCGATGATGCGATCGATCAACTCGATCCGCTGGCCGACGGTCGTTTTGGAGTAGCTGGAGAATGCAGTTTTCGCCTCCGCTACAGCATGATCGACATCTGCGGTCCCACCCCCGGATGCCACCGTGGCCCAGGGCTCTTCGGATGTCGGATCGACCAGGGTCCGTGTTCCTTGGCCGCTGGGCGTGACCCATCGACCACCGATGTAGTGCTGTCCGAAATGCTCCACTTCAAGCCTCCGTGCGTTGAAAAAGTCAAACTGAATGTGAAATGTCAGACCGAAGCATACTCTGTATCGAAGACGCCAAGAAGTGTCTGAACGTTTTAATCACTTGACTAAAAATCAACTGTCTGACATTATGCATTTAACATGCCCTACCATCGAGCCACTCCACTCCACTCCACTGCACGGCTCCGGGCGCTCGACGACGTGAGGATTATTTCGTGGGTTCATTGACAGGTAAGAACGTCTTGATCACTGGCGCTCTCGGCACCATCGGCCAGGCACTGGTTGGCCGGTACGTAGAGGAAGGTGCCACTGTCATCGCGTTGGATCGACCTGACGCGCCCGACGCTCAGCAGACCCTGGACGGTATCGGCGATGGGATTCGATTCTTCGGGTGCGACCTGGGCGATCTGGAGGGTATCGAGACGTCGGTCAAAGCTCTGGCCGACGAGATCGGTGGGGTCGATGTCTTGGTCAACAATGCCGCGCTGGTGATCTTCAAGCCTCATGCCGAATTCACCATCAAGGAATACGAGGATCAGGTGAGGGTGAACTCCTCGGCCGTTTTCGTATTGTCGCGCGTGTGTTCGGAGCACATGAAGGAAAAGAACTACGGAAAGATAGTCAACATCACCTCGCTCACCCTCACCGGCCGCTGGACAGGTTATGTGCCCTACATTGCGTCCAAGGGAGCAATGTACGGACTGATCAAGGGTATGGCCCGTGAGCTTGGTGATTACCTGATCAATGTGAATGGAATCTCGCCCGGTGCGGTCCTCTCCGACGCGGAATACCGCGACCGTGGAGACAAGCAGCCGGAGTACGACGCGTGGGTGCTCGAGAACCAGAGTATGAAGAAGCGCATCGCAGCGGTCGACATAGCAAACCTTGCCGTCTTCCTGTCCACGCCGCAATCGGACATGATCACTGGCCAAGACATCGCTGTCGACGGCGGGATGTGATTCGATGCAATGCCTTCCGCCAATAGTCGTCGTCTGATCAGGACAAGGAGTTCTCTGTGTCAAGCATCATCGTTGTCGGAGTGGACGGCGGGGAGGCCTCGATGCGTGCTGCCCGCCGAGCGGCCGAGATCGCTCGGAGGCTGGGATCGAGTCTGCACGTTGTGAACGCCGTCGACCGTGGCACCGTCAAGGAGTATCCCGGCCGTCCGGGGTCTACTGCCGTGACCTCGGGTGAGTTTGCGGACGCCATCGTCGGTGACGCTGCGGACGAGCTTCGGACCACGGTCGAGCAGGTGACGACTTCGGTGGTGTACGGCCGCGCCGCGGTCGCTCTGTCAGAGGAGGCTGCTCGGCTCGATGCAGAGCTCATCGTCGTGGGAAACAAGCGGGCACAGGGACTTTCGCGTGTGCTCGGAAGTGTTGCCAGTGCCGTCGCTGCTCATGCGCCCTGCGACGTGTACATCGCGAAGACCGTCTGATCGCACAATCGCACATACAGGCCTGGACGTGACCCCCGTGAGGGTCACGTCCAGGCCTGTATGAGCGACAGGTGGTGCGGCGGAACGAGGGTGTGCTCGTCCCGCCGCACCACATTTCAGAGCTTGTACTCGGCGAGCATCGCTCGACCGACGATGATCTTCTGGATATCCGTCGTACCCTCGCCGATCAGCATGAAAGCTGCTTCGCGGTAAAGCCGTTCGATCTCGTATTCCTTCGAGTACCCGTAGCCACCGTGAATGCGGAACGAGGCCTGAACGACCTCGTTGCAGTATTCGCTGGCCACCATCTTCGCCATTCCCGCTTCGACGTCCATCCGCTCTCCGGCATCTTTCAGCCGAGCCGCGCGCACCACCATCGAGTGTGCGGTCTCGACCTTGGTGGCCATTTCGGCGATGCGGAACAAGATCGCCTGGTGTTGGGCGATCGGCTTGCCGAAGGTCTCGCGCTGCTGGGCATACTTGACGCCCAGTTCGAAGGCTCGATTGGCGATTCCCACTGCGCGCGCGCCGACATTGACACGTCCCACTTCGACGCCGTCCATCATCTGATAGAACCCCTTACCGGTTTCGCCGCCCAGCACCTGGGTTTCGTCCACCCGATGATGATCGAGGATCATCTCGGTGGTGTCGATGCCCTTGTAGCCCATCTTGTCGATTTTGCCGGGGATGGTCACGCCCTGTGCGGTCTCGCCGAATCCGGGTTCCTTCTCCACCAGGAATGTCGTCATGTTCCTATAGACCGAGTCGGAGCCGTCTTCCGTCTTGCACAGCACGGCGACGAGATTCGAGGAGCCACCGTTGGTCAACCACATCTTCTGCCCGGTGATCTCGTATCCTTCGGCCGTCCGCTTGGCCTTGGTGGAGATGGCCGCCACGTCCGAACCGAGCCCGGGCTCGGACATCGAGAACGCGCCGCGAACCTCGCCGGTCGCCATCCGCGGCAGGTAGCGCAGCTTCTGTTCCTCGGTGCCGTGCTGAGTCAGCATGTACGCCACGATGAAGTGGGTGTTGATGACACCCGAGACACTCATCCAGCCACGGGCGATTTCTTCTACCACCAGCGCATAGGTCAGCAGTGACTCGCCGAGACCGCCGTACTCCTCCGGGATCATGAGTCCGAAAATTCCCAGATCCTTGAGTCCCTCGACGATTTCCGTCGGATACTCGTCTGCATGTTCCAACTCGGTTGCGACGGGAATGATCTTCTTCTCGACGAAGCGTCGAACGACATCGAGTATCTCGTCCTGCTCGGCAGTCAGTCCCGTTGTGCGCGCGAGTCGGCTCATGATCGGTATCTCCTCTGTAAATGCATTTGACTAAGGTACTAGATGTCAGACATATTACATGCATGTCTAATTCGGTGGTAGTGGTTACTGGTGCTGGGCGAGGGCTCGGTGAGGCGATAGCGCTCGAGGTTGCGCGTCAAGGCTCCCCGGTTGTCCTCGCCGGAAGATCGATCGAGCCGCTCGAAGAAGTGAAGTCCAGGATCGAAACGCAGGGCGGACGCGCGCTGGTGCGCGCAACGGATGTGACCGATTCCGACTCAGTGGCGGCATTGTTCGAGGACGCGGAGAATGCTTTCGGCCGGATTGACGTGCTGGTGAACAATGCGGGTATCGCCAGCCGTGTCAACCTTGTCGATCTCGGCGAGGCCGAATGGGACCGCATCTTCGACACCAACGTCCGCGGGATGTTCCTGTGCAGTCGTGAGGCCGGACGGCGATTCGCTCTTGCCGGGTCCGGGCGCGCGGTGAACGTTGCTTCGGTGTTCGGCTTGCTTGGCCGGCCTGGATATTCCGCGTACTGCGCGTCCAAAGGTGCCGTCATCAACTTCACTCGGTCCGTCGCTGCGGAATGGGCGCGGTTCGGGGCGCAGATGAATGCCGTTGCGCCTGGCTACTTCGCAACCGATATCAATGCCGAACTCCGCGCCGACGACGCAGCCATGGCCAAGGTCATGCGCCGCATTCCGGCCTACCGCATGGGCACGCCGGACGAACTCGCCAACGTCGTGGCGTACCTGGCGCTTACGGCACCGGATTTTTTGACCGGGCAGACCATCGCGGTCGACGGCGGAGAAGCGAGCGTCTGAACAGTGAAAGGAACAAGCATGACCGATGCAGTGATCTGCGAGCCGATCCGTACGCCGGTGGGCCGCTACGGAGGCATCTTCAAGGACGTCCCGGTGACGTCCCTCGCATCGACGGTGATGAAAGGTCTGGTCGATCGCACTGGTCTGACTGCCGAGGATATCGACGATGTCATCTTCGGCCAGGGCTACCCGAACGGCGAGGCAGCCGCCATCGGCAGGATTGCAGCACTCGACGCCGGTCTCGATGTGTCAGTGCCAGGTCTACAGATAGACCGGCGCTGCGGGTCCGGTCTCCAGGCTGTGCTGTACGCATGCATGCAGGTCGCTACCGGGGGGTCTGATCTGGTGCTGGCCGGCGGTGCCGAGAGTATGAGTCAAGCGGAGTACTACATGCCGAATGCCCGATGGAACTCAGGCGGTCTGCCCGATCTCTGTGATCGACTCGCGAGCCCGCGTAGCAATTCTGGAGGGCGGCGGTACCCAGTTCGGGGCGGAATGATCGAGACCGCCGAGAACGTTGCAGCGAGGTACTCTGTCACGCGCGAACAGCAGGATGAGTGGGCGTTGCGGTCGCAGCAGCGCGCTGCTGCGGCCATCGACGCCGGGCTGTTCGAGGACGAGATGATCCCTGTAGTCGTTCCGGGTCGAAAAGGTGAGCCACTCATCGTCTCTCAAGACGAGCATCCGCGCCCGGACACCACAATCGAGTCACTCTCGCGGCTGAAACCGATAATGGGAGCGACCCTGCCCGGCGCGTCGGTCACGGCCGGCAACTCCAGCGGTCAGAACGACGCGGCCGCAATAGCGATCGTGACGACGCCAGGGAAGGCCGAGCAGCTCGGGTTGCGTCCGTTGGCGCGGCTCGTGAGCTGGTCCCTGGCCGGCGTCGAGCCCAAGCTGATGGGTATCGGCCCTGTTCCGGCGGCACGGCGGGCCCTCGAACGGGCGTCGTTGTCCTGGAAAGACATCGATCTAATCGAATTGAACGAGGCTTTTGCTGCTCAAGTGATCGGTTGCTTCCGCGGATGGGAGTTGAGCAACGCCGATTTGGACCGCGTCAATGTCAACGGCTCCGGCATCTCGCTCGGCCACCCAATCGGAGCGACGGGAGGTCGTATTCTCGCGAACCTGTTGCGGGAGATGGATCGACGAGAGTCGCGATACGGGATGGAGACCATGTGCATGGGCGGCGGTCAAGGACTGGCTGCAATATTCGAGCGGGTGGCGTGAGGTGACACGAGTCCTGTATCTGAGCATGTCTCGGGAGAGATACTCACCTAACTACTTTCCGTATCTGCGGACCTATATCGACGGGGTGAAGTCACCGGAGGTCGAGTTCGAACTCCGAGGCACGCGGGTCGGCCGCATCGACAGCTTCCGGTTCTTCGAAGTACTCGACTGGGTGTCGATCCTCGACTCCGTCGTGGGTGCGGAACAGGACGGCTTCGACGCGGTGGCGATCGGCAACATCCTCGATCCGGCGCTTCGCGAGGCACGGTCGATGGTCGATATCCCGGTGCTGGGCCTCGGGGAGACCTCGATGTTGACGGCCTGCATGATGGGCAGTCAGTTCTCGCTCGTAGGAGTCAATCCCTACTTCGGCGGTCGCTTCGAGGAGAACGTCGCCAGATACGGATTGCGCGACCGGCTCGCGAGCATCGAATGCATGGGCCTGACTCCGCACGAACTCGATGCGTGCTTTTCGGACCACAGTGGTCGCCAGAAAGCGATCGACTCCTTTGTCGCGGCGGCGCGAGCGTCCCTCGACAAAGGGGCAGAGGTGGTCATCCCCGCGGGTGGTCGCCTGACCGCGTTCCTCAATGCAGTGGGGATCCGCGACGTCGACGGTGCACCGCTCCTCGACGGAACCGTCTCGCTTGTGACCGCAGTCGAGTCGGCTGTCCGAATACACCGGCAGGCAGGCACTTTCGTCAGTCGCCGCAGGCTGTACGCGCGGGCACCCCAAGCGTCGATCCAGGAATCTGCCGCCGAATACGCCGATGGCTACAACGTGCCTGCCCTGAAGCGATCGATCGACCGTTCCGACCCCGCCACACAACGAACAGAGGAGTGAATTCGATGGACGTGCGTTACCCGTTGAGCAAGCAGGATGTGTTCGTCTCCAATCTGGACCGTCTTCGCGAAACCGCGCCGGACGTAGCCGATGCCTTCCGTGGGCTGCGCGTGGCCGCCGACTCGTACGGCACTCTCGAACCGAAACAGCGGGAGTTCAGTCTGCTGGTGGGCTTTGCTGTCACGCGGAACGAGGGAGGTTTCCGCGTGCATTGCACGCGCGCGAAGGATGCAGGCGCGACGCTGGAGGAGATAGAACAGATCGTCATCCTCCAACTCGGCACGAGCCTCGGCCTAGTACCCGTCGTAGAGGCCTTGTCGTGGGCGCACGACGAACTCGCTGATTAACAGCAACTGTATTGTCAGACAATACGCACCATGATATTTTTACGCGTGACCACGACCACGACCGACCAGCGTATTCGAGTTCTACAGGAGAATCGTCGATGACAGAACGTAATGGCACCCGCACCGCGCTGGTGATGGGAGCGGGATCCGGAATCGGACGCGCGAGCGCCATCGAATTGGCGGGCGCGGGAGTTCGCGTCGTCGCGGCGGATCTCAATGCGCAGTCGGTGACAGCACTCGCCGCCGAAGTGGACGGGATCATCGATCTGGGACAGTCGTGGAACGCGACCGACCCGGAGGCCTGCGACGCGCTGGTCGCGGCCGCCGTGGAGGCCGTCGGGCATCTGGACACTGTCGTCTCCACCGTGGGGTGGACGGCGATCACGAAGTTCCTCGACGAGTCTCCGGACTACTGGCGTCGCATCATCGACGTGAACTTGATGTCGGCGATCTACCTGTCGGCGGCCGCGGGTCGCGTGATGAAGGACAGCGGCGGAAGCATCGTGCTGACCTCGTCCGAAGCAGGCACGGTCGGCACCTCCGGCGAAGCCGTCTACTCGGCCGCCAAAGCCGGCATCATTGCGTTGGTCAAGTCGCTCGCTCGTGAGTGGGCCCGCTTCGGTATCCGTGTCAACGCAGTGGCACCGGGTATCACCGCCACCCCCCTGCTCGAGGAGCAAGGTCTGGTATCCGGTGACGGCGCGGACGGTGGGGTGCTGGGCAGCATTCTGAGGGGCGTGCCGATGCGTCGAGCGGGTGAGCCGTCCGAAATCGCAGCTGCGATCGCATATCTCGCGGGCGACGGTGCCAGCTACGTCACCGGGCAGACCCTGTGCGTCGGCGGAGGATTGACGATGGGCTCATGACGCGCCGCCCTGCCATTCCGATCATGAGTTTCTCCAATCCCACACCGAGAGGTCGTTCACCCCATGCGTGACAAAACGGTCCTGATCACCGGCGGTTCCCGCGGAATGGGGCAGCAACTCGCGTTGCGTCTCGCCGGTGAAGGCGCAAACATCGTCGTCAACTACCGCCGCGACACCGAGGCCGCGAGCCAGACCGTCGAGGCCATCGAAGCGGCAGGAGGAAAGGCACTCGCTGTGCAGGCGGACGTGTCCGACACTGCCGCCGTCGAGGCCATGATCGGACACGCGGTCGACCGCTTCGGCTCCCTCGACGTCGTCGTGGCCAACGCCGCAGCCAGCGCGTTCAAGCCGCTGATGGACATTCATGGACGTCACATCGAGAAGACCATGGGCATCACGGTGCAGGGCTTCCTCGACCTGGTTCGACTGACTCTGCCACACATGAACCGTGGCGGTCGCGTCATGGCTGTCAGCGGTTGGGACAGCTTCCGCGTCCTCCCGGGACACGGCCTCCTCGGCGCGGCCAAGGCTGCGATGGAGACGATCGTGAAGTACCTTGCGATCGAGTTGGCTGCCAACGGGGTGAGCACGATCGGAGTCTGCCCAGGACCGATCGACACCGACTCCTTCCGCTACTACGCCGGCGACGCGTGGGACGATTACGCGACGCAGTGGCTCGCGCAGACCCCGTCGGGTGCGTACCCGACACCGGCCGAGGTCGCCGAGGTCATGGCGTTCCTGTGCTCTCCCCAGAGCGCTGTAATCAACGGCCAGACCATCGTGGTCGACGGCGGGCTGTCACTGGCGACCATGCCAATCGGCTTCGGTCAAGGTTAATGATGAGTGCGCAGTCACCGGCGGTCGCCCAGACCGTCGTCCAGTTGATGAGTCAGATCCAACGTCGCCCCGGGCACGAGGTGGCTGCGGAAGACATTGTCGGACAGCATCGGTTGACCATCGCCGAACTAGTACTCTCGTCGAACCGCTTGGCCAACGCCTTTATAGGCCTCGGCCTGACGCCGGGCAGTCGCGTCGCATACGTAGCGCAGAACCACGTCGAGTACGTGGTGCTCGAATTCGCTTTGCTCAAAGCAGGACTCGTCAAAGTTCCCCTCAATCATCGGTTCGCTCCGAACGAGCTCCGTCGGTGCATCGAACTGGCGGACGTTCGACTTGTCGTCGCCGACGAGGCATCCTCTGCCGTACTCGACGAGGTTCTCCACGACGCCGACATCCTGCGAGTGCACATCGGGCCACGGGACGGATGGCTGAACTTCGCCGAGATCATCGCAGGCGGCGCACCGACATCCGTACAGGCCGCGACCGGTCCCGACGACCTTTATCACATTCGCTTCAGCTCCGGCTCCACCGGAAAACCGAAGGGGATAGCCATCTCTCATCGCGGTGCTCGTGCGGCGATCCTCGGGAACACCTGGGTGATGAGCAGCAGTGGACCCGTCGACAGGCCGCGAACGCTGCAAGTTGCGCCGCTGGTGTACGCCGGTGGCTGGAGTATTCTTCCCACCTTGCTGTGCGGCGGAACCAACGTGTTCATGGATCGCTTCGATGCCGAGCAGATGCTGGAGGTGATCGTCCGACGCGGTATCACGTGGATGTTCGCGGTACCGACGATGCTACGGCGAATGAGCACGCTTACGGGACTGTCCGCGCTCCGAGAATCCTCGCTCAGTTGCCTCATGCTGGCCGGTGAACCGGCGGCTCTGCCCGCGCTCGAGGTGGTGGGGCAACACACGAACGCATTGATTCAGTGCTGGGGCCAGACCGAAGCGCCCGCATCGACGACGCTGCTGTCGCGAACCGACATGAAGCACCGCGAACTCTGGGCGTCGATCGGACGCCCGGTCCCCGGTGTCGAGTTCTCTGTCTACGCCGACGGCGTTGTCCTGGACAGTCCGGAACCGGGTGTCGACGGCGAGCTCGTCATCCGCACGCCGAGTGTCGCGAGCACTCTTCTCGGTGCCGAGGCCGAGCACGCCGAACGGTCGCTACCCGACGGCTGGTGGCGCACCTCGGATCTCGGCCACTTCGATGACGCGGGGCGCATCTACATCGTGGGTCGAGCGAGCGAAACGATCATCACGGGCGGTACGAATATTCAACCTGTGGAGATCGAGCGGGCATTCGAGGAGCACGCTGCTGTCCGCGAGGCCGTCGTAGTCGGTGTTCCCGACGCGAAATGGGGGGAGACTCCAGCTGCGTATGTTCACCTTTCGGAGCCCTGGGAGTCGATCGGCCTCGAACTGGATCAGTGGCTCAAGACCAACCTCGCCGGGTTCAAGCGGCCCGGACATATCTTCGTGTCACCAGATCCCATTCCACGCGCATCGGGAGAGTCGAAGATTGCCCGCGGCGACATCAAGAAGACCGTGCAGTCCTGGGTCGCCGACCCCAGCTGCGTCCCTGCCAACGTGACCAGAGTGGAGAAGTGACGTGACCGATATCGTCGTATCAGTGGCGGACGGAGTCGGAACGGTGCGGCTGAACCGACCGGACAGGGGAAACTCGGTGACTCCGGATGTCGTGCAACGCATGGGCGAAGCAGTAACCGAACTCGCGGAGACCGACTCGGTTTCCGCTGTGGTGCTCACCGGTACCGGCAAGGTGTTCTGCGCAGGTGCCGATGTTCGTGAGATGTACGGCGTCTATACCGGCGATGGGCCCGATGCACTGATGGACTACCTCGCCGATATCTGGATGCCTGCGGTGCAGGTGACGGTGCGCATGCTGTGGGGCGCTCCCGTTCCGGTCGTCGCCGCCTACAACGGTGCTGCTACCGCAGGCGGACTCGATTTCGGCCTCGCGTGCGATGTTCGGATCGCGTCCTCGCGGGCACGGTTCGCCGAGAGCTACGTCAATCTCGGCATGGTTCCGGTCGCCGGCGGCGCGTACCTTCTGCCCTCGCTCATCGGCTCGGCGGCCGCTTTACGACTGCTCGCGACGGGCGAGTTCATCTCCGCCGAAAGCGCTCTCGCTCTTGGCATGGTGGGCGAGGTCCGCGAGCCCGACGAGTTGATGGACCGGGCGCAGGAGTTGGCCCATGATATGACGCACGGCCCATCGGCCACGTACGCGAGCGTCAAGAAGATCACTCGTGCGATATCTACTGTGGAATTGGACGCAGCACTCCGGGCAAGCCTGGCCGCGAACATCGAGTTGATCGCCCGGCCCGACGTCCGGACTGGAATTCTTGCCGTGATGGAGCGTTACAGCGCTGGTTCGAGCAGTTGAGCGAACCCATGCGCCTCGGGGTGGTTGCCGAGTCGACGCCGGGTGAAACCCGTGTTGCAGCAACCCCTGCCAGCGTTCGCAAGCTTCTCGGCCTCGGCTACGAGGTCCTCGTCGAGCAGGGTGCGGGGGAGAGGGCGAGCTTTAGCGACAGTGCGTACCGCGAGGCGGGCGCGACCGTGGCCTCAGGTGATGTCGTGTGGGCTGCCGAGGTCGTCCTGAAGGTCGATGCACCGACACCGGTGGAGATCGACCGATTGTCGGACGACGCGACGACAGTGAGTCTGATCGGTCCGGCGTCGAACGCGGAACTCGTTGCAGCATTGGCACAACGGAATCTGACAGTTCTCGCGATGGATGCGGTGCCTCGTATTTCGCGCGCGCAGTCCATGGACGTTCTGTCGTCGATGGCGAACATCGCCGGCTATCGCTCGGTGATCGAAGCGGCTCACGAGTTCGGTCGGTCCTTCACCGGTCAGGTGACCGCCGCAGGCAAGGTCCCACCTGCGAGGGTGCTGGTTGCCGGAGCCGGGGTGGCGGGGCTGGCGGCAGTGGGCACGGCTTCGAGCCTCGGGGCCATTGTTCGGGCCACCGATCCGCGACCCGAGGTTGCCGAACAGGTCCGTTCCATCGGTGGAGAGTTTCTCGAAGTAGATGTGGCGCAGGCGGTGTCGACCGACGGTTACGCCAAGGCCACCAGCGAGGACTACAGCCGACGCGCGGCGGAAATCTACTCCGAGCAGGCGGCCGATGTGGACATCATCATCACCACCGCGCTGATTCCTGGGCGGTCGGCACCTCGTCTGATCACCGAGGCTGATGTCGCCTCGATGAAGTCGGGAAGTGTCGTGCTCGATATGGCTGCCGGACAGGGCGGAAATGTTGCCGGGTCCGTTGCCGGGGAGCGCGTCGTCACAGACAACGGTGTGGTCATCCTCGGCTATACCGATCTGGCGCGCCGACTTCCCACCCAGGCCTCGCAGCTATTCGGCACCAATGTGGTGAACCTTCTGACGCTGCTGACACCGGCGAAAGACGGCCGATTGGTCATAGACTTCGACGATGTTGTTCAGCGCGGTGTCACCGTGGTGCGCGACGGCCACACGACATGGCCGCCGCCGCCGACGGCAGTGTCCGCAGCGCCGCTCGCCGCACCCGCCGAAGTGGTCGCTCCGCAGGCACAATTGCCCCGGCCGATCTGGCATCGATGGGTCTGGCTTGCGGGCGGAGTGCTTGCTTTTTTCCTGATTCTAGGATTTGCGCCCGCTCCACTCCCGCAACACTTGACGGTGCTGGTGCTGTCGGTCATCGTGGGGTACTACGTGATCGGCAACGTTGCTCATGCGTTGCACACGCCGCTGATGGCGGTGACCAACGCGATCAGCGGCATCATCGTCGTCGGTGCGATAGTCCAACTCGGTGTTGGCGGTGATTCCACCAATGCCGGCGTGATCCGTGTGTTGGCTTTCGTCGCTACACTTCTGGCCGCAATCAACGTGTTCGGAGGGTTCGCGGTCACTCGGCGCATGCTTCGGATGTTCAGTAAAGGCTGAGGCATCATGACCGTGTTGTCCGCGACGAGCGCCGCGTACCTCGTCGCCGCTGTGTTGTTCATTTTTTCTCTCGCAGGGCTGTCGAAGCACGAAACCTCGAAGAACGGCATCGCCTACGGCATCGTGGGAATGGCGATCGCCGTCGGCTCTACCATCGTGGTGATCGTCGACGGCTCGGGCGGCGTGGCAATCGGATTGCTCGTCGTGGCGCTGCTGATCGGCGCGGCCATCGGGCGGTGGCGTGCCCGGGTGGTCGAGATGACGGGGATGCCGGAACTGATTGCTCTACTGCATTCTTTCGTTGGGCTCGCAGCGGTACTGGTGGGCTGGAACGGCTATCTCGCGCACGAAACCTTCGAGTCCGGGGCGGTGGAGGGTATTCACCACGCAGAGGTGTTCATCGGAGTGTTCATCGGGGCGGTGACGTTCACCGGTTCGATCGTTGCGAACCTGAAGCTGTCCGGCCAGATGTCTTCGTCCCCGTTGATGCTTCCCGGCAAGAATGCTCTCAATATCGGGGCGTTGGTGGCTTTCTTCGCGCTCACCGTCTGGTTCGTCGCGGTGCCGTCGCTGTGGCTGCTCGTTGCGGTCACCGTTCTGGCGTTCACCCTCGGCTGGCATCTGGTGGCGTCAATCGGCGGTGGCGACATGCCGGTGGTCGTGTCGATGTTGAACTCGTATTCCGGTTGGGCTGCAGCGGCTTCGGGCTTCCTGCTGAACAACGACCTGCTGATCGTGACGGGAGCCCTTGTCGGATCCTCGGGCGCGTACCTGTCCTACATCATGTGCACAGCGATGAACCGCTCGTTCGTCTCCGTCATCGCCGGTGGATTCGGTTCCACCGCTTCGGTCTCGGACGATACCGACTACGGCGAGCACCGTGAGGTCGACGCAGAGACTGCGGCGGACCTTCTGCAGAACGCGTCCTCGGTGGTCATCACTCCGGGTTACGGAATGGCTGTCGCGCAGGCGCAGTATCCCGTCGCAGAGTTGGCCAAGGCTTTGCGTGAGCGGGGAGTTGACGTGAAGTTCGCCATCCACCCGGTTGCAGGTCGATTGCCCGGCCACATGAATGTGCTACTCGCCGAAGCGAAGGTGCCCTACGACATCGTCTTGGAGATGGACGAGATCAATGACGAGTTGCATCGTGTCGACGTGGTGCTGGTGATCGGCGCAAATGACACAGTCAACCCGGCCGCGGCCGAGGACCCATCGTCACCGATCGCGGGTATGCCGGTGCTGCGCGTATGGGAAGCCAAGGATGTAATTGTGTTCAAACGTTCCATGGCAACCGGGTATGCGGGTGTGCAGAACCCGCTGTTCTTCCGAGACAACAGCCGAATGTTGTTCGGCGACGCCAAGGCTCGGGTAGAGGACATCGTCCGCTACATGGCATGAAGAATCCCGTACGTTCGCGCATCGGCGTGAACGTACGGGATTTTCGCGTCAGTCCCGCAGTAGGCGATTGGCCCGGTAGCGGGTGTCGTGGTAGCTGAACCACAGCGCGTCGAGCAGTTCCAACACAGCTGCACGTGACCAATCGCGAGTCCACTCGAACGGGCCTGCCGGGTAGTTCGTGCCCAGTTTCATCGCGATGTCGATGTCAGCGGGGGAGGCCACGCCGTGCATCGTTGCCTCCCAGGCTTCGTTGGCGATGACGGCAAGGGTCCGAGCGAGCACAAGGCCGGGCACGTCGGACACGGGGTGGGCGGTGATGCCTGCCCGGTGCAGCATGGCCGCCACCGCCGAAAGCGACTCCACATGCGACGATGCGACCGCGATCGCAGTGGCCTCGGCAACGCTGATGCAGCGGTCGAGAACGACGACGGGTGTGCCGCCTCGTGCTGCCGATTCCGACCTCGCGGTGCGGCCGCGGGTGATGACGACGACTGTTCCGTCGAGAACGAGTTCCGCCTGTGCGTCCGGTGCCTGCTCGTCGCGGGTGACTGCGATGCTGGATCGCTCCAACACCGCGTCCAGCTCGGCGCTGTCACCGCGTCGAACGGCATGCGGTGCAAGCGCGCCGAGCTGGACCTGCGCTGGAGCTTCGGCGGGGGTGTGCTCTGTGGCGTAGGAGTAGAAGCCATGCCCGCTCTTGCGTCCGTAGCGTCCCGCGGCGACTAGCTCGTCCTGGATTCGCGACGGCTCGAACCTGGGATCGAAGTTGAAAGCCGACCAGACCGTTCTGGTCACTGCTGCATTGACGTCGTTGCCGATGAGATCCATCAGCTCGAACGGCCCCATCCTGAACTGCCCGGAGCCGCGGATGACCGCGTCGAGGGTGGCGGGTGAGGCGACGCACTCCTGGAGTAGTCGGAGGGGTTCACCGTAGAAGCCACGAGCGACCCGGTTGACGATGAAGCCCGGTGCGTTCGTCACTCGAGCGACCGTCTTGCCCCATGCGACCGCGAGCGTGTCGATCTCTTCTGCGACCTGCGGGTCGGTCTGCAGCCCCGTGACGACTTCGACGAGCTTCATCACTGGAACCGGGTTGAAGAAATGCATTCCGACGACCCGGGTGGGGAGTGGGCAGCGTGCGGCGATCGCGGAGACGGACAGCGAAGAGGTGTTGGTGGCGAGAATGCACTGCGGGCCGAAGTGGTCCGCGGCTGCTGTGAAGACAGCAGACTTGACATCGAGCGACTCGAGAACCGCCTCGATGACCACGGTGTTCGGATGACGCGGGGAGAGTGGGATCGACGTGCAGGTGGTCAACGCGGACTCGAGGTCGGCCGCCAATGCGGGGTGCCGTTTGGTCAGGCGGGCTTCGATGTCGGCTGCCGCGGCGACCAGCTGATGTTCCTGTGGATCGACGATAGTGACCGAATGGCCCGCAGCGAGCGCGGTCTGCGCGATTCCACGCCCCATTGTGCCTGCGCCCACGACGCAGATCGGAGTGGATGCTGTGGTCATGTTCTCTCCTGGAAGTCGATGGTAAGGCTGCGAGACGGACGAAACTTGTTGCTTCTATCTGTATGACAATGTACGTTTCTGTAAAGAAAGTATCAGACTAAATGTCTTACAAAGATCGATCTTTGAACCGGAACAGAAAGTGGTACCGCAATGACCTACGAAGACATCGTCGTCTCGGTCGACGAGGGGGTGGCGACCATTGCGATCAACCGCCCCGAGAACGCGAACAAGTTGCGTTTCACCACCGCCCGCGAGTTGCTCGACGCATTCCGCATGGTGCGTGAGACGCCGTCGGTGGATGTCGCGGTGCTGACCGGAGTCGGCGACAAGTTCTTCTGTATCGGCGGCGAACACGAGGAACTTACGTCGCTCGACTACTCGAGCGTGATGCCGGTCATCGATTTGTACGAGTTCATCGACACGATGCCCAAACCGGTCATCGCAGCCGTCAATGGATTCGCTGTCGGCGGCGGCAACGTTCTCCAGGTTGTCTGCGACCTGACCGTTGCAGCACCGCATTCGATCTTCAGGCAGGTCGGGCCCATGGTGGGAAGCTTCGACGCCGGGTACGGCACGTGGTACCTCGAGCAGACGATCGGGCGTCGACGCGCTAAGGAAATGTGGTACCTCAACCGCAAGTACACCGCCGAGCAAGCGCAGGAGATAGGGCTCGTCAACGACATCGCCGAGGATCCGGTTTCCCATGCGATCGAGTTGGCGCAGACATTGCGCAGCCGTGGCCCCTTCGCCCTCAGTGCGCTCAAGGCTGCGTTCTCCGGACGCCACACCGGTGTCGTCGGACAGGCTCGGATGGCTCACGACCTCTTGCTCACTGCGTATCGCAGCAGTCAGGAGGCCACCGAGATGTCCGAATCGTTCGAGCAGCGCCGCGAGCCCGACCGTTCGAAGTTCAACCGATGAGCGGCCTCGGCTCCGAGCTACGGGAGTTTCTGGCGACAGCCACGAAGGTTGCATCGTCGGTGGCCGACTCGTCCGACTCGATGAGTGCTTCACGGGGGGCGTTGGAAAGTACCGGGCTTCTCGAGCTCGCAGGCGATGTCGCCGATGAGCCCGATGGTCTGGCCTGGCTCGCTCATACCGTGCGAGAAGTCGCGCAGACCTCTCCGTCGCTCGCTTTCGTGCTCGCCGGGCGCTACGCGGCCGACCATGTCGGCCGAGATGTAGGGCCGGGTGGCTCGACGTTCGGATTGGCCTTCGCAGGCTCGACGACCGTGGTGTCGTCGGCATTGGAGCCACAGCGCGTGGTTGTCTGGGACTCAGTGACCGGGTCGGTGTCTTCAGCACCGTGGAACCTCGTCGTCCCCGACGCCAGCGCGAAACGATCCGGTCTGGCGCAGGCGGAGCTCGTCTCCATCACCATCGACTCGGGCACTGTGGTCGAGGGTTGCGACGCAACGGAACTGGTCTCGCGGTGGGACCTGTTCACCGGGGCCGCGCTGATCGGCACAGCCCGACGGGCAGTGCTCGAGTCACAGTCCTACGTTCTGGGGCGTCACCAGTTCGGCGTCCCCGTCGCGTCCTTCGCGGGTCTGCGTGCCCTGCTCGCCGAGATGGATCTCCGCGTTCGAGAAGCGGAGGCGTTGCTGCTGCGGGCCCTCGACGGCGACAGTTCGTCGCCGGTGTCGGCCGTGGCCGGGCGCGCAGCCGTCGCCGTGTGCATCGATGCCGTGCAGGCCCACGGCGGGTATGGATACATCGAGGAGTACCCCATCGCCGGACTGTTGCGCGATGCAGTCAGCATCCAGTCGAGGGCTGGTGGGCGGCGCTTTCACCTGGCACGGGTTGCCCAGCTCGGTCTGGGTTCTCAAGCAACAGTGCTGCCATGACCGCCGCATCGCGCGAGAGCGGCACCAGCACAGAATCGGAGAACAGCATGGACGCATCCATTGGGCCATTGGCCGGTGTGCGGGTAGTCGACATCTCGTCGTCCTACGCTGCACCGACGACCTCGATGTACCTCGCAGACATGGGTGCCGACGTCATCAAGATCGAACCGATTCGCGGGGACGACGCGCGCGGATGGGGCCCTCCATTCTTGAACGGTGAGGCCGCGTGGTTCCTGTCGGTCAATCGCAACAAGCGCAGCATGTGCCTCGACATCCGCGGACAGGCCGGCCGCGACGTCCTGTTCAAATTGCTCGAGACCGCCGATGTCTTCATCGAGAACATCAACCCGGTCAAACTCGACAAGCACGGTTTGAGTCCAGCAACTCTGCGAAAAGCATTCCCAAAGTTGGTTATATGCGCATTCTCGGGCTTCGGGCTCACTGGACCGGACTCTGCGCTCCCGGGCTACGACCTCATTGCCCAGGCCCGATCGGGAATCATGAGTGTAACGGGCGCAGACGGCGTGCCGCAGCGTGTCAGTACGGCGCTCTCCGATGTGGCAGCAGGGACCGTCGCCGCGTTCGCTGTTGCGTCGGCTCTGGTCAAACAGCAGCGAACGGGGGAGGGCGAGATCGTCGACATCGCCTTGCTTGAAGCCGATCTGGCGTTCATGTCGCCGCGCATCGCAAGCTACCTCGCAGGAGATCCGGAACCCGCACCGTGCTCGGGTCGTGACTCGGTCGTGGCCATCTATCAGTCCATGCAGACCGCTGATCGTCCCATCGTCGTCGCCATCGGAAACGATGGTCATTGGACTCGCGCGTGCGAGGCGCTCGGCTTGCACGATCTGGGGCAGCGGGAGGACCTGCGAACCAACGCCGATCGCCGTGCCAAGCGGGATGAAGTCGTCGGCTTGTTCCAAGCTCGGCTCGAGACCATGTCCTCGGAGACCGCACTGAAAACGCTGCAGTCCGTCGGCGTTCCATGCTCGCAGATCAACTCGTTGTCGGAGGTGGTCGCGGACCCGCAGGTCGAAGCACGCTCGGCAATTGTGTCCTACGAGCATCCGGTGGCGGGTACATTCCGCGGAGTCGGGACTCCGTGGAGACTTGCCTCCGATCGCGAGGATCGGCAGGCTCGTATTCCGGCGCCGCTGCGCGGAGAGCACGGGCGACATGTGCTCGCAGAGATCGGGCTCGACGACGCGGCGATCGCAGAGTTGGCGAACGAGGAGGTCGTGTGGGTTCCATGATCGACACCACCCGTTCCGGGCGAGTTCTGGCCATCGAGATCGTTCGGCCCGGACAATTGAACGCGCTCAACTCCACCGTTCTCGGCGAGATCCTCGGCGTCGTCGTCGAAGCGCAACACGACGATTCCCTGGGAGCCATCATCATTCGCGGCAGCGGAGACCGCGCCTTCAGCGCCGGTGCCGATCTCGATGAGATCCGCGGACTCGACGTCGAGGCCGCGCACTCGTTCATTCGAGCAGGCCAACGAACGATGACGGCCATCGCCGACTCGGTGGTGCCGGTGGTCGCCGACGTGGACGGCTTCGCGCTCGGTGGCGGTTTCGAGATGATGCTGTCCTGCCACCTGGTCGTCGCATCGGATCGGAGCCGATTCGGCCTTCCCGAGGCACGCATCGGTTGCATCCCGGGTTTCGGTGGCACGCAACGGCTCGCGATGTCGGTGAGCAAACCGGCAGCCCTTGCGATGATGCTCGGGGGCGAACGAATCGACGCCGATCGAGCCTGGCAGATCGGTCTTCTCTCGGTTCCCCCGCTACCGCCCGAAGATTCGGCGGCGGAAGCTCGGAGACTGGCCGAGTTGATCGCGTCGGGAAGCCGAACCGGCGTCGCGAACATCCTCGACGCTGCACGGTCCGCCTTCCGCGCGGCGGCGCTCGATCACGAGGCTGCACTCGCTGCCGTATCCATAGCTGCTCGCGACGGGCAGGAAGGCATCACGTCCTTTGCCGAGCGTCGGGCACCCGTCTTTCATCAGGAGATCACATGAACACACCATGGGCCAGCGTCGATTACGACATCATCGACATTGTCGACTCAATTATCGCGCGCACCATCGCGCCCGAAGCCGAGGCGATCGACGCGACCGGCACGTTCCCCTCCGCTGCGATCTCCGAACTGGCGGACGCGGGCCTCGGGGTTCTGCAGATGCAGAAGTCCCTGGGTGGTGCAGGAGCGAGCACCTCGACGTATGCCGAAGCGCTGCTGCGCATCTCGGCCGTTTGTGGTGCGACCTCGACGGTTTACATGACGCAGATGCATGCCGCTCACCCGATTCACCTTCAGGGCTCGCAGGAGCAGAGCGAGCGGTGGGTACCGAAGCTGTGCAAGGCAACTGCGATCGGATCGATCGCGCTCACGGAGCCCGGTGCTGGTTCGGACGTCAGTTCGATGCGAACGGTCGCCCGACGCGACGGGGACAGCTACATCGTCAACGGCGAGAAGACATTCATCTCCAACGGTGACCGTGCCGACGTTATCGTCTTGTTCGCCACTGTGGACACCGCCCTCGGGAAGTCGGGTATCACTGCCTTCCTTCTCGACACTGCGACACTCGACGGCTTCGTGCCGGGAGCGCCGATGAAGAAGTTGGGTCAGAAGGGTGCGTCGACGGTGACGTTGTCGTTCCAGGACTGCCGGATCCCCGTCTCGGCCCGGATGGGCGAAGAAGGCGACGGCTACCCACTGCTCTTGCGCTCGGTCGTTCGATCTCGAATCAGTGCCGCTGCGCAGGGCGTCGGTTTCGCACAGGGTGCGTTCGACGTCGTGGTGGCCTGGGCGAACTATCGAGATCTACTCTCGTCCAAGACCGCGCATGCCCAGGATCTGCAGTTCGAGCTCGCCAGATTGCGCGGCGACATCACGGCCGCGCGGGCAATGCTGTTGTCGGTGTCCGATCAGGTCGACGCCAGTGTCGAGGAGCCGGTCGCAGAGGTGTCCTTGGTAAAGATGCACTGCACGACATTGGGAACGAGCGTTGCCGCGCGATGCGTCGAGCTTCTGGGGCCGGACGGAGATTTGGTTTCGCTCGGGGCCGAACGGCTGATGCGCGATGCGAAGGTCGCCGAGATATACGACGGCACCAATCAAGTTCAGAGCATGCTCGTCGCACGGGACATTCGTCTCGCTGCAACACGTGCAACCGCGGACGCGTGAGGGATTCGATGCAGAGGTCAACGTACGAAACAATTTTCGTCGACGGTAAGTGGATCGCGCCCGCCTCGTCGGAGGTGACCGAGCTCGTCTCTCCGACGACAGGTGAGGTGTACGGCACGGTGCCTGCGGGATCCATCGAGGACATGGACACCGCCGTTCGCGCTGCGCGCATGGCGTTCGACGACGGCAAGTGGTCGAACACCACGCTCGACGATCGTCTGGAGATTCTGCGTCGACTACGGCAGCTGTTCGTCGAGAACGCGGAGGATCTCGCTACCACCATCACGACCGAGATGGGTTGTCCAATTACGCAATCGAGGACGATTCAGGCGGCAAACCCGGTCAGGGTCATCGACGCGTCCCTCGACATCGCCGCTGATTTCCCGTGGCGAGCGCTGCGACGTTCCGGATCGGCCAATGCTCTTGTCACGCGGAGCCCGGTCGGCGTCGTCGCCGCGGTGTCGCCGTGGAACATGCCGTTGTCGATCAATGTGCAGAAGCTCGTACCCGCTCTCATCGCGGGCTGCACGATGGTGCTCAAGCCCT
This sequence comes from Rhodococcus sp. 15-725-2-2b, assembly GCF_002259075.1. Lineage (NCBI taxonomy): Bacteria > Bacillati > Actinomycetota > Actinomycetes > Mycobacteriales > Nocardiaceae > Rhodococcus > Rhodococcus sp. 15-725-2-2b. The sequence goes on from NZ_NPFL01000016.1 coordinate 142,712, forward strand.
CGCCGGAAACACCGGTGGATGCCTACCTCTTGGCCGAGATGGCTACCGAAGCCGGTCTGCCGCCGGGCGTTCTGAACGTCGTTCCTGCAGGCCGAGAGGCGAGCGCCTACCTCGTGGGACACCCGATGGTGGACAAGGTCACGTTTACGGGATCCCCCGCGGCGGGACGAAGCATCGCGGCGCGTTGTGGCGAGGATCTGCGGCGTGTGACTCTCGAGCTCGGCGGCAAGTCGGCGGCGGTCGTGCTTCCCGACGCCGACCTGGACGCGGCTGTCGAAGCGCTCCGCATGGGATCGTTCCGCAATAGCGGTCAGGTGTGCTCGCTCAAGACACGCATTCTGGTGCACCAGTCGCAGCAGGAGGAGTTCACCGACCGCCTCGTGGACATGGTGTCCGCTATGCCTGTGGGCGACCCGATGGACCCCGACACCCAGATCGGTCCGATGGTGACCGAACGCCAGCGCACCATCGTGGAGGGATACATCGCTGCCGGTCGAGCAGAGGGTGCACGGTGCGTTCTGGGCGGTGGTCGACCCGCCCATCTGGATCGTGGTTGGTTCGTCGAACCAACAGTCTTTGTCGATGCCACCCCCGACATGAAGATTGTGCGCGAAGAAATCTTCGGTCCGGTCGTGTCGGTGCTGTCGTACCGCGACGAGGCACACGCTATCGAGTTGGCAAACGATTCCGATTACGGGCTGAACGGCGCGGTGTTTACCGGTGACGCTCAGCGCGGTCTGCGTGTCGCCGAACGGATCCACACCGGCACCGTCGAGGTCAATGGAAATCCGGCCGGCTTCTCCGCGCCCATGGGCGGAATAAAGCTCAGCGGACTTGGCCGGGAGAACGGGCCCGAGGGGCTCGAAGCGTATGTCGAGTTGAAGGCGGTTGGTGTCTCGGCGGAGGTGGCCGACGCCCTCGTCGCAGCGGACCCGTCGCTGGCGATGCCGTGATCGGTCGGGTGACGGGTCCGCTCGCGGGCATCCGCGTCATCGAGGCGTCGTCGTTCGTCGCCGGGCCGTCTGCCGGGTTGGCGTTGTCCCAGCTCGGTGCGGATGTCATTCGGGTCGATCCACCCACGGGCGGGAGCGATGCGGGACGATGGCCGCTTTCCCGTACCGGGGCGAGCCTGTTCTGGACGAATCTGAATCGGGGTAAGCGCTCCGTGACTATCGACCACCGCACCGAGGAGGGGCTGGAGCTTCTGCTCGGGCTGGTGACCGCACCCGGTCCCGGCACGGGGATCCTGGTCGACAACATGGTAGGGCGCAGCCGAATTCGACACGAGCAGCTGATCGCGCGCCGCGCCGACGCCATCCACGTCCATATCGAGGGGCGTAGGGGGGGACTGCCGGCGGTCGACTACTCGATCAACGCAGAGGTCGGTGTGCCGATGATGACCGGTCCGAGTGACCGGATCGGGCCTGTCAACCATGTGCTGCCTGCGTGGGACCTGGTGACAGGAATGATCGCGGCCACGTCGGTGGCGGCGGCTGTTGTCCACCGGGACCGAACGGGACGCGGGTCCAAGGTCGACGTTGCCTTGTCGGACGTGGCGCTCGCCGGTGTAGCGGAGATGGGCTGGCTGGCCGAGGCGCACGAATCCGGGAGTGCCAGAGAGAGACTGGGCAATCACATGTTCGGCACCTTCGGTGTCGATTTCGAGACGTCCGATGGACGACGCGTGATGGTGGTTGCCCTGACGACAGGCCAGTGGCACGCCCTGCAGCGAGCCACGGGCACCGAGAGCATATTCACAGCGCTGGCACAGACATTCGGTGCGGATCTCGACGACGAGGGTGCGCGGTACCGATTCCGGGATACGATCGAATCGATACTTCGGCCCTGGTTCGCGACGCGCGATTTCGCGAACGTAGAAAAATCGCTGGACGCAGCGAGAGTGCTGTGGAGCCCGTACCGCGACATGAGCGAGGTCGTGAAGATCGCGCTCGAGGACTCAACCGGCATCGTGCACCAAATCGAACAGCCGGGAGTCGGAACCATGCTCAGCGCTGCCGCGCCGTGGCGGTGGGGCGATGTACACGCGAAGTCATGTGCGGCACCGGACTTGTCTGCGCACACGGACGAAATTCTCGGCGACGCGCTGGGATTGTCGAACGCCGAGCTTGCTGGACTACGCGTACGCGGGGTCGTCGGTTAGCCGGCGTACCGCTGCATACCACTCGAGAAGTGAGATGGGAGATAGTGATGCAAGGAGCTGTATATCTCGGCGACCGCAAGATCGAGTTGCGTGATTTCCCCGAGCCCACACCGGGTAAGGGTGAGGTCGTCGTGGCGACCAAGGCGTCGGGACTGTGTGGAAGTGACCTCAATTATTACCGCGCCGCAGCTGATAGTGCCGGACGCTGTATCGCCGGACACGAGCCCGCAGGCGTGGTGCACTCGGTGGGTGAGGGTGTGTCCGATGCTGTGGCGAAAGTCGGAGACCGTGTGATGATCCACCACTACATCGGTTGCGGGGCCTGCTCCGACTGCCGGTCGGGGTGGTCGCAGATGTGTCTTGTGCAGCCGATCGTGGTGCTCGGAAGCGACGACCACGGTGGTCACGCGCCCTACGTCAAGGTCCCGGCGTCGACACTGGTTCCACTCGACGACACACTGAGTTTTGAGGCGGGCGCTGCTATCTCGTGCGGAACGGGCACTGCGTGGGGCGCACTCGACCGTGTGGGCGACGTCGGCGGCAAGTTCGTGGTGGTGTTCGGTCAGGGTCCGGTCGGCCTGTCGGCAACCATGCTTGCGACGGCCTTGGGCGCGCGCGTCATCGCGGTGGACCTGAACGCGGAGAGGCGCGAGCAGGCTCTCGCTTTCGGCGCGGTGGCCGCCGTCGATCCGGCGAGCGGGCCTGTACCGGAGGCGATTCGGAAAATTGCTGGTGCCGACGGCGTTCCTGTCGGATTGGAGACGTCAGGTTCGTCGATCGCAGCTGCCGCGTTGATCGACAGTCTGGCGCGATGGGGTCGTGCATGTTTCGTGGGTGTCGGTGCCGAGATTCGAATCGGCGTGTTGCCGTACCTTCGACGCCAACTGACGGTCATGACGTCATGGTCGATGTCCTGGGTGGGGCAGAAGGAATGCGCCGATTTCATTGTGGCGCAAAACCTTCCGGTCGACGCCCTCTTCACTCACCGATGGAAGTTGGACGAGGTGTCCGAGGCGTACGAGGAATTCGACCAGCAGCGTGCAGGTAAGGGTGTCATCGTTTTCTGAATCGACGTGTATCCACGAACGACGCCGACCGTGAGGTCGGCGTCGTTCGTCGTTCACTCTTGCGTCGAATGGAACCACTCGATCACACTGAGCAAGCCGTCCTTCAGTTCGACCTGCGGCGTGAAGCCCAGCACCTCCTGCATCCTCCGCTGGCTGACCAGTTGATGCCGAGTCCGGTTCTCGTCGAAGACGATTGCCGTTGGATCGCTCCCGGCCAGCTCGGCGAGGGTGCCGTAGATCTCTGTGGAGGTTCGCGGAGTTCCGGAAACGTTCACGGCCATTCCCGTCGCATCGGATTCGATCGCGCGACGGACGGCTTCGGCAACGTCCGAAACATGAATCAAGCCGTGTCGAGCGCCCGAGGCCCATGGAATGGTCGGTGTCCGGCCGTCGTGAACAGCCGCGAGCAGGTCGGTCATCAACGACCCGTTCGACCCGGGGCTGGTGCGGGGGCCGTAAATCGTGCCGAGTCGTAAAGCCAAATAGTCGGGACCACCTGCGGATGCGAACGCCTCACAATAAGCCTCGGCGGCGAGCTTGGTGGCCGCGTACATGTTGATGCCTGTGCAGGCCCACGGTTCGTCCTCTGCGAACGGCCGTCTGTTCGGATTGGGGAACGAGCCGTACACCGTGTGCGACGACCCGAAGACGAACCGACGGACATCGGCGTCGCTTGCCGCCGTCAACAGGTCGTAGGTCGAGCCGACATTGACTTCGTGTGCGTCGCGGGTGTTCGAGGAGGACGCTTTGGTTCGCACGGCTGCGAGGTGAACAACGACATCGACGTCACGAACCAGCGAGGTGATTGCAGACCGATCGCGTAGATCGGCGAGAGAGGCAGTCACATTGGGCAATTGGTCCAGTTGCCCCAGCATGGCCTCGCCGCCCGCGTCTGTGGCATGCACCGCTGCGTCCGACTGGGCAGCCAACAATTCCACCACGTGGGAGCCGACGAAACCTGCAGCTCCCGTGACCAGAATTCTCGATGGCGCGTCGGCCGGCTGCGGTTCTGTAGTACTCATGATCCCTAAAATAGCAGCCAGGATAATGTCTGACAATATCGCCGATGCTGCGGGAATTAGCAGGGAAGCGAGTACTGAAGGACGAAGTCCAAATGTTCGCGCATCGCCGCGCCGGCCTTCTCCGCGTCGCCCGCCTCTATGGCAGCCTCGATGGCAATGTGCTGACGAACCGTCTTCTTGGCGACCTCGGGAGTCACGTCCAAGTATTGGGCGGGGTGAGTCGCATCGTGTACGGACGAGATGAATGCGGCGAGCAGGCGATTGCCGGAGGCGTATCCGATCGCGGTGTGGAAGCGAAGGTCGTATTCCGGGATCTCGGGATCGTCGATCGTGATGTTCTTCTGCAGGTCGATGACGCTGCGAATCTTGGCGATGTCCTCGTCCGTTCGGTTGCGCGCAGCCCATTCCGCGGCCGGAATTTCCAGGAGGCGGCGAACCTCGGTGATCTCCTCGATATCCAACGCGCCGATGCGCACGATGGTGTCCATCGACTCGGTCAGCATCTGACTGAGCGAGTGCGGGGTCACGGTGTTGACGAAGCTACCCCCCGCCACTCCAGGGATCTTTCGTATCAGGCCGGAGCTGACCAGGGCTCCGAGTGCCTCCCGCACGGTGGGTCGGCTGACCCCGAAGAGCTGGGCCAACTCGGTTTCGGGGGGAAGCTTGGCGCCCTGCTTGAACCGTCCGTCCAGAATCGCTTCCCGCAACTGCGCTTCGACTTGATCGCGCGGACGAGTCACCTGTCGCGCTTTGAACGAGTTGGTCGAGGATGACGTCATGGAATCTCCAGAAGGCGTTGTGTGAGGTGCAAGTATCGAGATTGCGGCGGTATTTTCACAGTCTCCCACGCTGTAGCCCGAGTGCACGTTCTTCCGGTTGCGAGTGAGTTCCCACCGACTGGATCTCAGCAACATCTACGGCAAAACCTTGCAGCCAATCAATAATCTGACAGTAGTCTAGCTGTTCATCGGTCAACTCGTGAATGGTGGTATGTGCATGTCGGTGGTCGAGTCCCCTCGGAAATCGGTCCGGAGTCCCTATTTCGATGAACTGGTCGTGGGCCAGCTGTTCGATACCGCGCCGGCGGTAACGCTGACCGACGGGCTCGCTGCGGTGCACAGTTCGATCGTGGGCAACCGGTATGCACTGTCCCTCGATCGTGCGTCCGCGCAGGCGATCTGCGGCGGCTCGATCGTCAACCCCGCTCTGGTGTGGGACATCTCGATCGGCCAGTCGACACCGGCAACACAACACGTACGAGCAAATCTGTTCTACCGAGGGCTGCATTTTCATCGTTCTCCCGTGGTCGGCGACACTCTGCGAACCACGACAGTCGTCGAAGCCCTTCGTGAGAACGCCCGCCGGCCGGACCGGCCGCCGACGGGACTCGTCGTACTGCGCATCACCACGGTGGATCAGCACGGGCGAACAGTCCTCGACTACCGCCGATGCGCGATGGTTCTGCTCTCACCGCTCGCCCCCGAGACCGACCACCGCGACGACATCTCATCGGAAACGGACTCGTCCGCACATCCCGGCTTGTTCTCGTCGGTGGCGGGATGGAACGTCCACGAATTGTCAGAACCGGGCGGTCCGACGACGTGGGAGGTGGGCACCGAGCTCGACGTACTCGGCGGCGACGTGGTCTCCAGTGCCCCCGAACTCGCGCGAATGACGGGGAACGTCGCACGCGTGCATCACGATTCGGAGGCGGGAGGAGGAGAGAGGCTGGTGTACGGCGGTCACTCCATCGGGATCGCGTTCCATCACGTGTGTCAAGCCGTTCCGGGAATCGTTGCGGTCGCCGGCTGGCATGGCTGCGATCACGTAGGCCCCGTGCGCGAGGGAGATTTTCTCACCTCGACCGTGACGATCGAAAGTGTGGACTCGAGCGCTGACGGGCTCCGGGCTCTCGGACTGCGAGTTGTCACCTCGAGCCGTGACGCGCTCGACCAGGGTTCGTCCACGGTGCTGGTGTGGCGTCCGATCGTGATCGTGAGATGAGCGTCCATGCGCAGATCGGAGCTGCCCGAAGCTTCCTCTTCGTCCCGGCGTCACGAGCCGACCGGTTCGAGAAAGCTCATGCATCGGGATCGGATGTCGTTGTTCTCGACCTGGAAGACGCGGTGAGTGCGGGCGACAAGTCCACGGCACTGGCCTCGGTTGTCCAGTGGCTCGAACCGGGACGGCGACAGTCGGTGTCGATAGTTCGTATCAATGCGGTGAACTCGCGGTGGCACGAGAACGAGATCGATTCGTTGCGCAGATTCGGTGTGCCCCTCATGGTCCCCAAGACCGATTCTCCGGTCATGGTCGAGGCCTTGCACCGCCGATCGGGACTGCCGTTGGTACCACTGATCGAGACACCCGCCGGAGTGTTTCGGGCGGAGTCGATCGCGGCCGCCGAGGGAGTGGTTCGGGTTGCTCTCGGACACATCGACCTTGCCGCAGCGTTGCGGGTCGATCCTGATTCACGGGATGCGTTCCTCTACACAAGGTCTCAGTTGGTCCTCGCCAGCGCCGGAGCCGGAATCGCCGGCCCGGTGGACGGTGTCACCACGTCGTTGGACGACCCGGCACGTCTGATCGACGACGTGATGCATGCACAAGCAATGGGACTCACTGGCAAGCTGTGTATTCATCCACGTCAGGTCGACTTGGTGCACGACGTCCTACGTCCGTCGGAGGCCGATATCGCCTGGGCGCGTCGCGTCGCGGCGGCCGTCGATGCAGGTTGGGTTTCCGAAGGCGGGGGAGCTGTCGCCATCGACGGTGAGATGGTGGATCCACCGGTCATTTCTCGCGCGCGGACGATTCTCGCCAGGCTTTGAGCTGACGACCGGACATGGTGAGCCCGCTCGGCATTCACTGGCATGCTCAACACTACAGTCAGTAAATTGTTTGACCGAAAGTCTTGACCGGAGGCTCGACTCTGAGTCATGCTGTGACAGCCATCACCTCGGTCAGTCTTTTTCGCTGAATGTAAAGAAAGTTACCAAATGTCAACGGTCGTGCAGAGTGGTTCGACGGCGGCGAGTTCGCATGCTCCCAAGAGGAGCACGCGCAGACTGACCGACATCAAGTATCGATACCCCGGTCGCTACCTCGCGGCATGGGCCGCGTTGGCGCTCCTCATTGTTGCAGCGCTCATCGTTGCACCTGCCAGCCTCAAGGGAGACTCGGTCTGGGTTGTCACGGCGCTCGCCGGGACACTTGCGCTCGCTTCCATGGGGCAGATGCTCATCATCATGCTCGGAGCTATCGACCTCTCCGTGCCGGCAATTCTTGCGGCAGTGGCGGGAATCATCGTCCACTACGGCGGGGACGGTGCCAACGTCCCGCTCGTCCTCGTCGCAGCGGTAGCGATGGCGGTGGTGATCAGCACGGTGAACGGGATATTGATCTCGGTTCTCGGACTCAACTCACTGATCGTCACGCTGGCGACGTTCGGAATCGTCACCGGCCTCATCAGCTACTCGACCGGCGTCTCCTTCTCGCTGACCGGGCAAGCGCCCCAAGCACTCCAAGACTTCGCGCAGCTGTCGATCTTCCGCGTCAACGCGTGCTTCCTGGTCGCAGTCGTACTGGCCGCACTCCTCGCGGGCGTACTGCACCTGACACGTGCGGGTCGACGAGTCGCGGAGGTGGGTTCGAATCCGAGAGCGGCGCGCGCACTAGGAGTCAGAGTCACCCGAGTGCGGCTGTCGAGCTTCGCGGCTGCAGGCCTTCTCTACGGACTCTCCGGAGTGCTGCTGTCCGGGTTCGTCGGTACGCCGGACAGCACCGTGGGTGTTCCGTATCAGCTGGCCACGGTGACCGCGGTCGGAATCGCAGGCGGAATTTTTGCGGGCGGGCCCGCGAGTGTCGCCAGCGTCGTCGTCGCATGCATCTTTCTCCAGTTGCTCGACCAGGCTCTTGCGATCCTCGGCCTCTCCGCCGGTGCCCGAACGATCGTCCAGGGCGCCGCCCTGGTGATCGCCGTCGCCGCAATCACCGTAGGAACGGTCGGCGCCAGCAGCGTCCGTCGATTCACCCGGTTGCTTCGCAGCAAGAGCTGACATGTTCCCTTCTTCGGTCCCGCGTTCCCCCAACACATGGAGTCAGATATGAGATCTTCCGCGTCACTGCCCAATCAGCGCCATCGTGCCCGTTCACGGCGCGCTCGATACGCCGCAGCCTTGGCTGCAGCGGCCTTGGTTGCAGGCTGCTCGAGCACTACTGCCGGGGATAGCGGCAGCGGTGCGTCTGTGGAACCGGTGTCGGCCGATATCGCCACTCCCGAGGCCCTGCAGGCGACCATCGACAAGGCGTTCCTACAGCCGATTCCCGCGGATTCACTCGACCCGACCATCCTGAACACCATGGCCGTGGCATCCGTTCCTCTCACCGGCGAGCAAGATCAGACGTTTGCGGAGTGCATGCAGAGCAACGTCTGCGAAACCGGCCGCGGATCGCTCACCGTCGCGTTCGCAAACGACAACGTCAACCCGTGGCGCAGCATCTTCCGAGGCGAGATCACCGCTCAGGCGATAGCGTCGCCGCAGGTCGCGAAGATCGTCTACAACTCGTCCACCGATGTCGCCGGTTTCCTCGCCAATTTCCAGAGCTTGGTGGCACAGCGCGTCGACGTCATCGTGCTCAACTCGATCTACGGTGGAGCCGTGGGCCCCGTCCTGCAGCAGGCGAAGGACGCCGGCATTCTCGTCGTCGAGGCCCAAACACCGTTGCCCGACGATGTGGTCGAAACGGTAGCGGCTCAGGTGGTTCCGGACCTTTGCCAGACCTACACCGAAGCAGGTGCAGCGATCGCCGCGACGAACGCGCCCAACAAGTCCTACGCGATGTACACCGGAATCCCGGGAAACAGCAACGCAGCAACATGGCAGCCGTGCTTCGAGCGGTCGATGCAAGCCGCAGGGTGGACTCGCGCACTAGAAGGATTCACGCAGTGGACTCCCCAGGGAACAGCCCAGGCAGCCAACGCACTCCTGTCGTCCGGAACCACACCGGGTGCAATCGTGTACGACTACACCCCCGAAGACTTGGTGCGTCCGTTCGTCGACCGCGGCCAGACACCGCCGGTCGTCATGTCCGACGTGGTGAACCAGTCCTGGCTGACCGCGTTCACGGAAGCTCGGAACGCCAACCTCAACCCAACCAGCTTCGTCACCAATAGTCAGGTATGGAGCGGACGAATCGCAGTTACTGCGGGAATCATGCTCAGAGCGGGGCAGGACGTCAACCGGCAGATGATTTCGCCCAACCCGGTGGTTCCGCTCGACAGCGTACTGCAGAATGCCGACCCATCCATCCCCGCCAGCACACCGGTTCCGAGTCTTCTGACGCCCGCTCAGATCGCGCTCGCATTGTCCGCGTCATGACCGTAGCGAATTCTCCCGTCGAGCAGGCGTCGACAACCAACCTCGATCCAGTATTGGTGATGACCGATGTCACCAAGGTATACCCGGGTGTCCGAGCGCTCGACTCGATCTCCTTCGACGTACGACCAGGCGAGGTGCATGCGCTCGTCGGCGAAAACGGTTCCGGCAAGTCGACTCTGATCAAATCGGCCTCCGGTGTACTCACGCCGGAGCAGGGCAATGTGTTGATCGGTGGCACGGAGCTCGCCGGAAGCGGTGTGCGGCGAGCTCGTCAGCTCGGGCTCATGGTTGCCTACCAGGACACATCCCTCGTGGAAGACCTGACCGTTCGGCAGAACGTCGAACTCTCGTTCCACTCTGTCGGTGAGACGCCACCGGAGGATCTCGACGGTCTGCTCGCACGATTCGACCTGCCCTTCGGAACCGGCGACACAGTGCGAGCTCTCGGACCCGGTTCCAGGCAGCTCCTCGAAGTTGCGAAGGCCATGGCTCACAACCCGCTCGTTCTGATGCTCGACGAGCCCACCGCAGCGTTGGACATGCGGTACGCAGAGCATCTCGACGGACTGGTTCGGACATCTCGCGACGAGGGCACGGCCATCGTCTACGTCAGCCATCGACTGCCTGAGGTTCGGCGTCTCGCCGACCGCGTGACCGTCATTCGCGACGGCGTCATCCAGGGAACCTTCGATTCGGGAAACTGGGAAGTCGACGACATCGTCGAGATGATGGTGGGCGCGCCGACTGCGCTCGAATTTCCCACCCGCGCACCGCGAGTAAATGGTGCACCGGAGCGGTTGAGGGTCGTCGGACTCAGTGGGCAAGGATACGGTCCTGTCGACATCAGCGTCGCAGCCGGCGAGATCGTGGGAATTGCCGGTGCCGAAGGGAACGGGCAACGCGAAGTACTGCGCGGAATGATCGGGATCGACCGGAACGCAGGCGATGTCTCGGTGGATGGTGCTCCGATCAAGCGGCTCAGTCCGCCCTCGGCGCTGGACGCCGGAATCAGTTTCCAAAGCGGCGATCGCGCTGCAGAATCGGTGTTTCTGCCACTGTCGGTGATGGCGAATGCCACAACCCAACTCGGGTCGGACGCGGGACCGTTCGGACTGGCACTGCCGGGCCGTCTCAATTCTGAGTTCGAGAGCGCGAAAGCCAGTCTGGGAATTGTCGCCGCATCGGCGCATCAGCCCATCAGTGCGCTCTCCGGTGGCAATGCGCAGAAAGCAGTGCTGGCGCGCGCCGCGTTGCGCCAGGTCAAGGTGTTGATGCTGGATGAACCCACTCAGGGAGTGGACGCGAAAGCACGTCTGGACATCTACAGCCTCATTGCCGACACCGCGGACTCCGGTGTCGCCGTTGTGATCAACTCGTCTGATTCCTCGGAACTGGCAGGACTGTGCGATCGAGTCGTCGTCATGTCGAAGGGCGTGGCGATTGAGGAATTGCCCTCTCCCACAACGGAAGCCGCAATCGTTCGCAGCTTCGTCGGTGCGGTCGATGTCGACGACGAGTCGGTCGGCCTTCCCATCGGCCCGAGTTGGTTGGGGCGGGCACTCGGTCGGGTGTCAGGCCAGATTCCAGTGGCGATGCTGCTGATTCTGCTGGCACTGGTGTCCATCTACACGGGAACGCAATCGGAGGTCTTCTGGACTCCGCAGAACCTTGCCAACCTCTTGCTACTGACTTTGCCGCTCGCGTTCGTCGCGCTCGGACAGCAATACGTGATGGTGTCAGGTGGCCTGGATATTTCGGTTGGCTCCACCATGAGTCTCACCGTAGTCATCGCATCGCTGGTGCTACCGGATCTGTCGGCGGGCACCTTGCTCGTCGCGGTACCGGCATTCGTGCTCACCGCGCTGGTCATCGGATGTCTCAACGCATTCCTGATCGAGAGGCTCAAGGTGAACGCCATCGTTGCGACCGTCGCGACGATGGCTATCATTGCTGGGCTCGCTATCGTGCTCAGACCCAAGCCTGAGGGGACTATCGCACCCGGGTTGAACTCGATGTTCTCACTCGGAATCGGTTTCGTTCCTGCACCTTTCATCGTTCTCGTCGTCATTGCCATCGGAGCCGAATGGTGGCTCCAACGTCGCCCCTCCGGCCTCGCATTGCGGGCGACCGGGTTCGACATGGAGTCCAGCCGACGGGTCGGTCAATCGGTCACCCGCGTGCGCACAGTGGGACTGTTGGTGTGTTCGTTCGGTGCTGTTGTCGGTGGAATCTTCCTAGCGTCGCAGACCGGCATCGGGTCCAATTCGGTCGGTGCGGGATACACGTTGACCTGTTTCGCCGCCGTGTTCCTGGGCGGAGCTGTACTGACGGGCGGTCGAGGCTCGTTCATCGGTGCGATCCTCGGAGCACTGTTCCTCTCTTTGTTGAACAACGTCACGCCGCTGCTCAACATCCCGGATTCGACGCGCCAAACCATCTACGGCTTCATTCTGCTGATCGCTGTCGGTACCTATGCGTATGCCCAACGGGGACGACGCCGTGCTTGAGCTCGACAAAGAAACCACCATCGAGGAGTTCACCGTGCCCACAACGTTCGACACCGTCGTTCCCGGACTGACATTCACCGAAGGCGCGCGCTGGCATGACGGCCGTATCTGGTTCTCCGACCTGTACACACACAAGGTGCAGTCGGCCTGCGAGGACGGCTCGGACCTGAGAGAGGAAGCGACGGTACCCCAACAACCGTCGGGTCTCGGTTGGTTGCCAGACGGTCGTCTTCTGATCGTGTCGATGATGGACAAGACGCTCTTGCGTCGTGAGGCGGACGGCAGTCTCGTCGTACATGCAGATCTGTCCGACCACGTCCGAGGATTCCTCGGTGACATCGTGGTCGACCGGCACGGACGCGCCTATCTGGGAGACTTCGGATTCGACCTCTACGCCGGCGAAGACATGCGACGGGGATTCATTCACCGAGTCGATCCGGACGGCACCATCACGCGGGTGGCGGACGACCTGTGGTTCCCCAACGGGTGTGTCATTACCGCCGACGACGTCATGCTCGTCAACGAGACGTTCGGCAATCGCATGACAGCCTTCGACCTGACCGAATCCGGGGATCTAGTCAACCGACGCGTCTGGGCGTCGTTCGGGCCGCTACCGATTTCGTCGAACGCGGACGAGGCGTTGAAAGAGGTAACGGTCGCTCCGGACGGATCGTGCATCGATTCCGAGGGTGGGGTGTGGCTGGCTGACATTCGGCAGGATCGGCTGCATCGGGTGGTCGACGGTGCGATCGTGGAGAGCGTAGATCCGGGCTCGTGCGTCTTTGCCTGTGCGCTCGGAGGCACAGATGGCCACACCTTGTTCTTCTGTGCAACACCGGATTTCGATGTCGAAGCCCGCAAGGCCGCGCGCGACAGCAGCATCGTGTCGATGCGAGTCGATATTCCCTCGGCGCGATGAGCGCGATGATGCGAGACCTGCCCGCCGGTTCGGTGGTCTCGGCCGACGAGGCATTGCGCAGGCTCGACCAAGGGTTGTGGCGACACGCCTCGTTGTGGGAGTATCTCGACGAGGCCGTCGCGCGGCACCCCGACCGAGTGGCGGCGGTCAGCGTCGACCACGAGGGCCGGACCGTCCGGGAGATGACGTTCTCAGAGTTGGACGCGATGAGCCGTCGGGTTGCCGCGGGACTGCAGTCCCGCGGCGTGGTGCCTCGTGACGTCGTATCTGTCATGATGACGAACTCGGCGGAGTTTCTCGGCGTCGTCTATGGCGTCTTGCGCACAGGGGCAACTTATTCGGGGATCCCGATCACCTACGGCTCACACGAAGTGAAGTCCATGACGAGTGCGACGGGGACGACGGTGCTCATCGTCTCACGCCACCACGGTTCCTCCGACGTCGTGGCCACCGCCTTGCCGAAGGAGGTGCTGGGCAACGTCGCCCTGACGGTAGTGGTGGTCGGTGAGCCAGTCGACGGAACATTGTCGCTTGACGGGCTCATGGGCTCCGCAGACTCGTTCGTGGAGGTCCCGGCCGACCCGCTGGGTCCCGCTCAGCTCGCCTTCACATCGGGAACGACGAGCACCCCCAAAGCTGTGATGAACCTGCACGCAACGCTCGACGTCGTGGTGCGAGGCTGGGCTGCACACGTCGGTCCGGATTCGCTCGGACAACCGATGCGAAATTTGGTGATGTCACCGGTCGGTCATTCGACGGGGTTCTTCTGGGGCGCCTTGTTCACCGTGTATCTCTGCGGAACGGCTGTCTTCATGGAAAAATGGAGCCCCGAGGTCGGCGCACAAGTCCTTGAGTCGCAGCGGATCACGTGCATGGTCGGTTCTCCGACGTTCCTGATCGACCTGATCCGCTCGTCGGGTCTGACCCGCGAACACGCGCGCGATCTGGCCCTCGTTGCCGTTGCCGGTGCCCCCATTCCTCGACCCCTGATGTCGGAGGCGGAAGCGGTGCTCGGATGCTCCGTGATCCCCGCATGGGGCATGACGGAATTCGGCATTGCAGTGTCCGGCCGACCGGGACTCGGTGACATCAATCGCACGACCGACGGTCTGCCATTGGCGAATGCGGAGGTGTCCGTTCGCACCGCCGACAGTGTCGAGTCAGTGACAGGAGAGGTGGGTGACCTGTGGCTCCGTGGAACGGGATTGTTCGTGGGATATCACAACCGCCCCGAGGCCACCGTCGATGCGTTCGACGAAGACGGTTGGTTTGCAACCGGAGACACAGCGATACAGCACGCGGACGGGTCGGTGACGATAACGGGCCGCACCAAGGACATCATCATTCGCGGCGGCGAGAACATCCCCGTCGGGGCCGTGGAGAGTCAAATATTCCGCCACCCGGCCGTAACGGATGTGGCCGTGGTCGGCTACGCCGACGACCGATTGGGTGAACGAGCCTGTGCGTTCGTTCGTTGCCGGCCAGGAACGACTGTGACGGTGGACTCGTTGCGGGAGTTCTTGATTGGGTGCGGCTTGGCCAAGCGCTACTGCCCTGAACGGGTCGTCGTGGTCGACGACCTGCCGAAAACGATGAGTGGAAAAATCCGCAAGGTCGAGCTGCGCGAGCGACTCGCACACGACGACCGGAATTGAGGCACAAGATGTCCCGGACACCGAGTACGGGTGACGTCAGGCGGGTGGGAATCGCCAGCCTGATGGGTACCACGATCGAATACTACGATTTTTTCATCTACGGAACCGCCGCCGCGCTGGTGTTCGGGACGGTGTTCTTCCCCAATTCCGACCCCGTGACCGGAACGCTTCTCTCACTCGCGACGTTCGGTGTGGCGTTCGTGGCACGGCCGCTCGGCGGAGTTGTATTCGGTCACTTCGGGGACAGAGTGGGTCGCAAGGTCACGTTGGTGACGACTCTGGTGATGATGGGCACCGCCACTGTCGCCATCGGGCTGATTCCGTCGTACGCCACAATCGGGATCGCCGCGCCCATCCTGCTGGTTGTTCTCCGCTTCATTCAAGGTATTGCGCTGGGCGGCGAATACGGCGGTGCCGTACTGATGACAGTCGAACACAGCCCCAAGGGCAAGCGGGGCTTCTACAGTTCGTGGGTTCAGACGGGTGCCCAGTGCGGCCTGATCGTAGCGAACATCGTGTTCCTGGTGGTCGGCACGGCGATGGGCGACGACGCCTTCCTCAGCTGGGGGTGGCGCGTCCCGTTCTGGATCAGCAGTCTGCTCGTCATCCTTGGGTTGATCATTCGGTTGCGGCTCGAGGAGAGCCCGGCGTTCGAGTCCTTGCAGAAGTCGCACGAAATAGCCCCCGCTCCTGTTTTGGTAGTGCTCCGGCGTCACAAAATGGCTGTTCTGTTGATAGCCGGTGCAGCCGTGGGCAACTCGGTGACCTTCTACTCTGCGACCGTCTTCGGTCTGTCGTACGGCTCAAACCATGGTTTCACACGAAACGAGATGCTCGTGATCATCATCCCGGCGGCCGTGTGGGTGATCGCGGCCAGTATCTTCTTCGGTGCGCTGAGCGACCGCGTCGGTCGAAAGCAGATCTTCATCACGGGCAATATCGCTATCGCGGTGACCGCGTACGGATGGATGCGGGCCTTCGACACGGAGAACCAGGCCGTCGTTCTCGGTGCTTACCTGGTCATGCTGACCGGGTACTCGATGACGTGGGGAACCATTGGCGTGTTCTTCGCCGAGGCGTTCGACGGTGCGGTCCGATACACGGGTCTGTCGATCGGGTTCACCCTGGGAGTCATTCTGGGCGGTGCGGTGACGCCGTTGGTGCTGACGAAGTTGGTGGCGGACATGGACTCTGGGATGCCGGTCGTGCTCTGGATCGCGGCATCGACCATCATCTCGGCCCTGTGTGCCCTGTCTGTCCGGCAGATCGATGCTCCTTCTCGGCGGTCCGGTGCCGATCACATCGCCGGGAAGGCCTCTGTTCATTGACAATCCATTCACAGCGCAGCAGTATGTAAATTGTCAGACTTTATGAGGAGAGTGGACTCTTGTCGCAAACTATTGGATTCGTCGGCATCGGAGCGATGGGGTCGGCCATCGCGTCTCGACTCGTCGACACGAACACGCTGTGGGTCAACGACTTGAACCCCGCCCTCGCAACCCCCCTCGAGGAACGGGGAGCGAGGTTCGCGCCGCTCGACGAGATCGCGACATGCGATGTCGTGTTCCTGTCTCTTCCCGGCCCCGACAACGTCCTGAAGCTTCTGCTTGGTGACGGCGGCCTGGCCGAGAAGATGGATCCGGGTTCACTCGTCATCGACACCACGAGCAGCACCCCCATCGTCGACGAGGGACTCGTCCGCGACCTCGCCGTGAAGTCGATCTCGTACATCGACGCACCGATCGCCGGCGGGGTCCGACGCGCCTACGACGGTCTGGCCACCCTCATGGTCGGTGCAACCGACGAGGATTTCGCCCGCGCCGAGCCGCTGCTGAACACAATCACCTCCAACGTGTTTCACCTGGGGCCGGTAGGTGCCGGACACGCCGCGAAACTGGTCAACAACCTTCTGAACCACTGCAATCGGTTCGCGACGGTCGAAATGATCACTCTTGCAGAGCGATACGGAATCGCCCCTGACGTCATGGTCGACGTCCTGAACGTGTCGTCCGGGCGCAGCTACGTCACCGATTACACGTATCCTGAGATCGTTTTCCCCAACTTGAAGCAGGGCTTCACGCTCGAATTGATGCGTAAGGACGCGCATCTCGCCGAGGCTTTGGCAGACCACGTCGGGCAGAAACTGCGAGTCGGATCGTTGGTCGCCGAGATGATGGATGAGGCAGTCGAACGACTCGGGGGCTCCGCCGATCAGACCGACCTCATGCAGAAGTGGTACCCATCTGTGACCGACTGACGTTCTGCACGACTCAACAGTCCGATTCCAGCTCGTCGAGGGGTTTGCTGTCCACATGTTCTCCAAAGTACTGGTCGCCAACCGCGGTGAGATCGCAATTCGAGCATTCCGTGCTGCCTACGAGCTTGGAGCGGGCACCGTTGCTGTGTTCCCGTTCGAGGACCGAAATTCGTTGCATCGCACCAAAGCCGACGAGGCTTACGAGATAGGTGAACCGGGCCATCCAGTTCGTAACTACCTCTCGGTCGAGAAGGTCGTCGACGCCGCAGTCCGCGCCGGCGCAGACGCGATCTACCCCGGTTACGGGTTCCTGTCCGAGAACCCCGATCTGGCGTCTGCGTGCGTTGCCGCTGGAATCACCTTCGTCGGCCCTTCGTCGACGGTGTTGGAATTGACGGGCAACAAGGCTCGGGCAATCGCAGCGGCAAAGGCGGCTGGTCTGCCCGTGCTCTCGTCGTCCGAACCTTCGTCGGATGTCGATGAGTTGCTGGCTGCGGCCGAGGCCATGACTTTCCCGGTGTTCGTCAAAGCTGTCGCCGGTGGTGGTGGGCGCGGCATGCGTCGGGTTGCAAAGATAGAAAATCTTCGAGAGGCGATCGAAGCTGCTGCGAGAGAGGCGGAGTCGGCGTTCGGTGACTCGACGGTATTCCTCGAGCAGGCGGTCATCGAGCCCCGCCACATCGAGGTGCAGATCTTGGCCGATACCTATGGCAACGTCATCCATCTGTTCGAGCGTGACTGCTCGGTGCAGCGCCGCCACCAGAAGGTGGTGGAGATCGCTCCGGCCCCGAACATTTCCGAGGCGCTCCGTTCTCGGCTGTGCGCGGATGCAGTCGCCTTCGCGCGGGAAATCGGGTACGCGTGTGCCGGAACCGTGGAGTTCCTGGTCGATCGCGACGGAAACCATGTCTTCATCGAGATGAACCCACGTATCCAGGTCGAGCACACGGTCACCGAGGAGATCACCGACGTCGATCTGGTGCAGTCTCAGTTGCGGATCGCAGCGGGCGAGTCGCTGGAGGACCTGGGACTCCTCCAGGAGGACATCAAGATTCGCGGCTCTGCCCTTCAATGCCGCATCACCACGGAGGATCCGGCCAACGGCTTTCGGCCGGACACCGGCCGGATCACCGCCTACAGGACGCCCGGCGGGGCAGGCGTCCGTCTCGACGGTGGCACCACTACCGGAGCGGAGGTGTCCGCATACTTCGATTCGATGCTGGTGAAGCTCACGTGTCGTGGCCGGAATTTCGAGACCGCGGTCGCGCGTGCACAACGGGGCGTAGCCGAATTCCGCATCCGCGGAGTCGCGACGAACATTCCGTTCCTGCAGAGTGTTCTGGCAGACCCGGACTTCCGAGCCGGACGCATCACGACCTCGTTCATCGAGCAGCGGCCCGGCTTGTTGACCTCGTTCGCATCCGGTGACAGAGGCACGAAGATCCTGAATTATTTGGCGGATATCACGGTCAACATGCCGCACGGCATCCGTCCGACTGTGGTCTACGCACGAGACAAGTTGCCGGACCTGAACCTGTCGGTTGCCCCGCCGGACGGGAGTCGTCAACGACTGCGGGCACTGGGCCCCGATGGCTTCGCGCGAGCTCTGCGACAGCAGAAAGCTTTGGCGGTGACGGACACGACGTTCCGAGACGCCCACCAATCGCTGCTGGCCACGCGGGTGCGCACGACGGGTTTGATGGCCGTGGCTCCCTTCGTGGCCAGATCGACACCGCAGCTGCTCTCGATCGAAGCCTGGGGCGGTGCGACATACGATGTGGCACTGCGCTTTCTGCACGAAGATCCCTGGGATCGATTGGCGTCCCTGCGCGAGGCGGTTCCCAACATCTGCTTACAGATGTTGCTGCGCGGCCGGAACACAGTGGGGTACACCCCGTATCCGCAGAAGGTGACGTCCGCATTCGTGGCGGAGGCCGCGCAGACCGGTGTCGACATTTTCCGTATCTTCGACGCGCTGAACAACGTCGACCAGATGCGACCGGCTATCGACGCTGTGCACGAAACCGGCTCTGCTGTAGCGGAAGTGGCGCTGAGCTATACCGGTGACCTGTCGAACCCTGGAGAGGACCTTTACACCCTCGACTATTATCTGAAGCTTGCCGAGCAGATCGTCGACGCCGGCGCGCACGTGTTGGCGATCAAGGACATGGCGGGTCTGTTGCGGGCACCGGCGGCGACCACTTTGGTGACAGCGCTGCGCGCGAACTTCGACCTTCCGGTGCACGTGCACACTCACGACACACCCGGTGGGCAGCTGGCGACGTACCTCGCTGCGTGGACGGCGGGGGCGGACGCCGTCGACGGTGCGTCCTCTCCAATGGCGGGCACGACGTCCCAGCCGGCGTTGTCGGCCATCGTGGCGGCTGCGGCGAACACCGAACGCGATACCGGTTTGAGCCTGCAGAGCGTGTGCGATCTAGAGCCGTACTGGGAAGCTCTTCGAAAGGTGTACGCGCCATTCGAGTCCGGGCTCCCCTCGCCGACAGGACGGGTGTACCGTCACGAAATTCCGGGCGGCCAACTGTCGAACCTGCGTCAGCAAGCGATCGCTCTCGGACTCGGGGACCGATTCGAACTGGTCGAGAGGGCCTATGCCGACGCGGACAGCCTATTGGGCAGGTTGATCAAGGTGACCCCGAGTTCGAAGGTGGTCGGCGATCTCGCACTGCATCTGGTGGGTGCCGAAGTGAGTGTCGACGACTTTGCGGCGGACCCGGGGAAATACGACATCCCCGATTCGGTGATCGGATTTTTGCGCGGAGATCTCGGGACGCCAGCCGGTGGATGGCCGGAACCGTTCCGCGAAAGGGCGCTCGCCGGCCGAACCGGGGTACGCCGTGACGCACCCCTGACACCCGACGACGAGACAGCACTCGACACAGCCGGACCGGTTCGTCGAGAAGCGTTGAACCGGTTACTGTTCCCCGGCCCCGCCAAGGAACTTGCCGAACACCGCGAGAAGTACGGCGACACCTCGTCGTTGTCGGCGAACCAGTTCTTCTACGGTCTACGACAGGGTGACGAGCACCGAGTGAAGCTCGAAAAGGGTGTGGAGCTGCTGATCGGGCTCGAGGCCATTTCGGAGCCCGACGACGCCGGAATGCGGACGGTTATGTGCATCCTCAACGGGCAGTTGCGCCCGGTGTCGGTGCGCGACCGGTCGATTGCCGCGGATGCCCCGGCTTCGGAGAAAGCGGATCGAAACGATCCGTCTCACGTAGCGGTACCGTTCGCTGGAGTCGTGACGATGGTTGCGGCTGAGGGGGATTCTGTCTCAGTTGGGGACACTTTGGCCACCATCGAGGCCATGAAGATGGAAGCCACAATCACCGCACCACGCGGTGGCCGTATCACCCGCCTTGCGATCACCGGTGTCGCGCAGGTCGAAGGTGGAGACCTCATCGCCGTCATCAGTGTCGGGGATCCGACCGATCCGTCGTAAGTGGGACGGTCCGAGACCGAGACCGAGACCGAGACCGAGAACAGGTTCGGCCGACAGCAAGCACTATCGGCCGAGCCTGCTTCTGCCGTGGGTCAAAGCAGGCTCTCGACGCTGATGGGCAGATCGGTCACCCTGCGCCCTGTGGCGTTGTACACCGCGTTGGCAATCGCTGCGGGAACTCCCACCATCACCACTTCACCCAGACCTTTGACGCCGATCGGATCTGCAATATCGTCGCGGGCGTCCAGATAGACAGCGTCCAGAACGGGAACGTCCGCATTTACCGGTACGAGGTAGTCGGAAAGGTTCGCATTGACCAGACGTCCGTCGCGGTAGTCGACTTCTGCGGACTCCAGCAGCGCCATGCCGATGCCTTGTGTCATACCGCCGAGGGCTTGGCTGTGCGCCATCCTGGGGTTGATGATTCGGCCAGCGTCGTACACGGCGTAGATTCGCCGCACCCTCACGGTTCCGAGTAGCTCATCCACAGCAACCTCGGCAAACACGGCTCCGTATGCGTGCATGGAGAACTGGGCACTCACATCTTCCGGAGTGTAGGTCTCGGAGGCTTCGATGCTCGGCTCGCCTCGGCGGCGCAACATGTCCCGATAGGTCTCAGCTCTGCCCGAGTCGCCGCGTACCTGCATCTGCCCGTCGACGACGTCGATCTGATCCGGCCGAGCCCCATTCAAAGGGGATGCGGGATCGAGTACGGCGGTTCGGATGATGCGATCTCGCAAAATGTTCGCGGTGATCTCGATGCTCGAACCGACGCTCGCCATTCCCTGTGACCCGTATTGCGTTGCGGCCTGCGGATAGTCGCTGTCGCCGAGGGAGAAGGTGACCCTGTCGAGTGGCAAACCTAGCGCGTCGGCAGCCAGCTGAGTCATCGCAGTGTATGTACCTGGCCCGATATCACTTGCGGCGGCGAAGATCTCGGCCCTACCGTCGGAGTTGACCCGAGCCATCGCCGAGGACGGTGAGCGAAGCGTGTGGTACAGCGCCGAAGCGGTACCCATACCGATGAGCTGGTCGCCGTCACGTACGGCGCCGGGGGTCGCGTTCCGTCGAGACCACCCGAACGCATCGGCACCTCGGCGGAAGCACTCGGTGAGTCTGCGCGTGGAGAACGGGGTGCCGTTGGTCTGATCTTCCGTAGGCTCGTTCCTCAACCGAACTTCGATCGGATCGAGCCGGAGTTGCTCGGCGACTTCGTCGATGGCGCATTCGAGCGCGAACGCGCCCGTGACAGCTCCTGGTCCTCGCATGTAGGTCGCTTCACTGGTGTCGAGAGGAACTACGCTTGCAGCCGACCGGAATGCCGGAGACGTGTACATCAGCCTCGTCCCCTCCGTTGGGGAGTCCTCGTACCCTCCGTAACGCGACACTTCGACTTCGCTCTCGTGCACGGTGGCAAGAAATCTTCCGTCACGATCGGTGCCGAGAGCCAGTCGCTGACGACTCGTGGGGCGGTAGCCGATCGCGGCGTACATCTGGGGTCGCGTCAGTGACAGCTTTACTGGACGACGAAGCTGACGGGCTACCTCTGCGGCCAGGAACTGATGCGGCCAGGTCTCGCCGGCGCTACCGAATGCGCCACCCACGAAGGGAGAGACAACGCGAATGTTATCGGCCGGAATTCCCAGTGCGCCACTGTATGCGGCCCTGCTGTAGTGGATTCCCTGTACCTTGTCCCACACTGTCAGCTGGTCGCCGTCCCACGACGCAATTGTCGCGGGGATCTCCATCGGGTTGTGATAGTTGCGCGCAATGGAATATTCGCGGTCGACGACGACAGGCGCGGTGCGAAGTGCTGTGTCCGCGTCTCCGCGGGAGTACGCGGGCTCCATCCTGCTGGGTTCGCGGTTCTCTCCGGACGCGTCGTCGAGGTTGGTGCTCTGGGCTTCTTCGTTGTACCGAACGGACACCAGTGCCGCACCGTGCGTCGCTGCCTCGAGGGTATTGCCGACGACCACCGCCAACGGTTGGCCGAAGAAGTTGACCCGAGAGATGTCGTAGGGGAGTTCGATACCCGGGAAGTCGGTGATCACACTGACGACGTCAGGATGATCGCTGGCCGCATCGGTGTCCATCGACGCCACGGTTGCCCGGGAAACAGTACTGCACACCAGGACTGCGTGCAGGTGGTCCGGTACCGGGTTGTCTGCAGCATAGAGCGCAGCTCCGGTGACTTTGAGACGGCCGTCGACGCGGGTGAGGGGTTGACCGGATAGTCTCGCACTCAGTGGAGTCGTCACGACAGGGCCGCCACTCTCGAGAGCTGACGTCGGACGGTGCGTTGGAGCAGTATCACCTTGAATCCGTTCTCGGAGAGGGGTTGCGCGCCCGCTGCCGCAGCGTCCGCCGCGGTGTTCCACAACTCGGGGCTCGGCCTCTGTCCGACGAGTCGTTCCTCGACGCCGGTCAGGCGCCATGGCACCGTACCTACTCCGCCGGCAGCGACTCTGGCCGAACGAACGGTACCGTCGCTGATGTCGAGCGCGACAGCAGCCGAACACAGCGCGAACTCGTACGACGAGCGGTCACGCACCTTCAGGTACCCGGATCGCCTGGTGTCAGGGCGGACCGGGATCTCTACGGCGGTGATGAGTGCTCCGGGGGCGAGGTTGTTCTCGCGGTCGGGTGTGTCTGCGGGCAACCTGAAAAAGTCGGCGATCGGGATCGTTCGCTCTCCGTCTCGATCTCGGGTGACGATCGTGGCGTCGAGCGCGGTCAGCGCGACAGCAAGATCGGACGGGTGGGTTGCCACGCACTCCGTGCTTGTTCCGAAGATCGCCAATGTGCGATTGCGGCCATCGATTGCGGCGCAGCCGGATCCGGGCTGGCGACGGTTGCATCTTGCATTGACGTCGCGGAAGTACAGGCAACGTGGCCTCTGGAGTAGATTACCGCCGATGGAAGCCATGTTGCGCAGCTGCGCCGAGGCACTGAGATCCAACGCCTGGGTGAGCATCGGAAACTGTTTCTGCACTTGTTCGTCGGCCGAAACGTCCGACATTCGAGCGAGGGCACCGATGCGCAGGCGGTTCGAGTCGAGTTCGATGTCGCGGTAGGGCAGCGCGTTGATATCGACGACTCGGGTGGGACGCTCGACGGTCTGACGCATCAGGTCGACGAGGGTGGTCCCTCCGGCGAGATAACGGGCACCGCCGTCGGCTGCGTCCAGTGCTGCTGCCTCATCGGCAGCCGTGTCGTACTGAAAAGGAAACATGATTCACGCACCTCCCTGTTCCGCCACGCGGGAGATGGCGGTGACGATGTTGGTGTAGGCACCGCATCGACAGATGTTGCCGCTCATCGATTCTCGAATCTCTTCGGGAGAGCCGGCGTGACCTTCGCGGATACAGCCGATTCCCGAGAGGATCTGGCCGGAGGTGCAAAAGCCGCACTGGAAGCCGTCTTCGTCAATGAATGCTTGCTGTAGCGGATGCAATTGGCCATTTGTTTCGAGGCCTTCGATGGTTGTGATGTCTGATCCGTTCGCTTGGACGGCAAGCGTCAGGCAGGACAACACCCGCTGACCGTCCGACAGGACGGTGCAGGCACCGCACGCGCCCTGGTCGCAGCCCTTCTTCGTTCCGGTCAACTCCGTGTGCTCCCGCAACATGTCGAGCAGGGAAGTGCGATTGTCAACGGCAAGTTCACGTTCGGCTCCGTTCACCGTCAATCGCACCGGCGACGTTTCGGACGGGGTGACCGGTGTGGTTGATTCGTTGGAGCAACCGTTCAGCAAAGACACGGCCGCTATCGCGCCACCTGCAGCGATGGAGGTACCGACAAACGTTCGGCGCGTCATGCTGTGTGGAACGCGAGCTTCTTGGGGCGAATCGGTGTCGTGCTGTGGGGCCATTGCACTCTCCTGGTCACTGTACGAACGTGAGGACGCGACTGTTGGCCCCATGGTTGCAGCGGATCGGTGAATCGGACAGGCACTGGTTAGGCACGTACTGGCAGGGAACCCCTCTGGCCGCAGGTTCGGTGGCAGGGGCCGTTACTGCGGCGTACCGTCGAGCGGAAGTCAGGTCGTCGCTATATCGTTCGCGTCTCGACACCGCGGCATCGGCGGATTTGATGTATGTAATCGCACGCGTTCTCGAATGCCGAGATCTCAATCGCGTCGCGATTCGGGAAAGGCTCTTGAATGTTCGAATTGCTCGATGACATCAGTATTCTCCTGGAGTCCTCTCCCGTCGCGTTGGCACGTGTCGTGGCAACTTCCGGAGCCGGCCCGCGTGCCGTCGGAGCCACCATGGTCGTGACCGCTGACGGGGAGCCGTTGGGTTCGTTGTCGGCAGGTTGCGTCGAATCAGTTGTGATTCATACAGCGCTCGAGGTCATCACAACCGGGACGTCCGCGTGCGAGCTGTTCGGCTACTCCGACCCCGACGCACTCGAGGTCGGACTCCCGTGTGGGGGCGAGATCGAAGTGTTCATCGAGCGAATTGACCCCTCGGACAAACAGATGATCGATCGGTTGATCGCGGCCCGTGACCAGGATCGCCGGTTCGCCCTGGTGACGGTGCTCGACGATGAGCCGCGGCGTTTCGTGACGGGTGACCCGGAGGTGCCAGGAGGCAACCGGTCGGCGTGCGCGTTCCACAACGGTGAGCTCAGCCTGCACGAGTCGGGATCGACCGGAATTGTCGAAGTATCGGGCGACGGTGCCCGCGCGTTCGTCCATACTTTCCTCCCTCCGCCGCGGATGGTCTTGGCCGGCGCGAACGATTTCGTCCGAGCATTGGGTGCATCTGCCACGCTGCTCGGGTACCGGGTGACCGTCGTCGACGCCAGGCCTGTCTTCGCGACGACCGAACGTTTCCCGAACGTGCACGAGGTAGTGAACGACTGGCCGCACCGATATCTGAAAGCCGAACACACTGCCGGCAGACTCGACGGTCGCACGGTGGTCTGTGTGATGACACACGACAGCAAGTTCGATGTCCCGATGTTGGTGGCCGCACTGGAGCTGGACGAGCTCGCCTTCGTGGGCGCGCTCGGTTCGCGGCGCACGCACTCCGAGCGGCTCGAAAGACTACGTGCTACGGGACTTTCCGAGCATGTGCTCGCGCGTGTGAACTCACCCCTCGGACTCGATCTCGATGCGCGGTCCCCCGAGGAGACAGCCATCTCGATTCTGGCGCAGCTGATAGCTGATCGAAGCGGCGCATCGGGACAGCGGCTGCGCCAGTTGGACGGTCCCATACATCGACAGCACGGGGTTATCGGTGTCGACCGACGCCCGTCGACGAATGCGGTTGTCTAGCAGTAGAATTGCGTATTCGTCGGTAGGTGCCCGACCGCTGGTCGTCAGGACTCGTTCATTGCGGCGCGGACGATGCTCCACCCGGTGCCGCGTCATGAAAGCCGGAGTCGGTCGAAGAGTCCTCGGGATCATCGAGATACGACATGACGAATGCAAGCAACCCGGCTACTCCCGCGCTACCGAATACGTAAGGGCTCATCGAGGCAAAAGTCTGAGTAACGAATTCCCCTCTGCCGAGGATCAGTCCGGCCGCCTGACAGAGGACGATCACCAGCCCCCCGACCAGAAAAACGACTGTGCTGAGGCGGAAGAGGGTCGAGACGACTGTGCGGAACATGAAGGTGTCCTATTCATTCAGACGGGGAGAATGCCGAGCGCGATCAGCACACCGATAGCGAGAATTGGAATGCAGTAGTACTTGAGCAGCGGCACAAAGATCTTCGACGGATCGATTCTTGCGATTCCTGCCGCGATGTAGATCGGCGCGCCGGACGGTGGTGAAGCTCCCTCGGTGGATGCAAAGACCAGCACCGCGGCAGCTGCGATCGGTACAGGAACGCCCGCCCCGGCCAATGCTGCGACCGCCACCGGTCCGACGGTTGCTACGGTGGCCGACGCCGTCAAGGGGATTGCGATGACCACTATGATGATTCCGACCAGGATTGCCATCAGCCATTTCGGTGCGGCCAATGACTCAAGCATCGAGGTCAACTGCTCGGGAAGGCGCAATTGGCCAAGGACGGCGGACGCGGAGAACGCCGCGACGAGCGTCGTGCCGATGATTCCGAACTGGGGTGCGGATTCGCCGAGTATCTTCCACCAGCCTCTGCCGTCTCTGGGCAGGTGTCTACGTCCGAGAAAGAGGACGAGCAGAATCATCAGAACGGGGATCCAGGTGATGATGCTGATCGCTCTCGACATCACCAAGTCCGTGTATCGCCCCAGTGCGTTCGCGATCGGCCCCTGGGTGAGGAATAGGGGGACGAGCAGCGGAATCAGTAGAAGGCCCGAGGTCCACCCAGCGCGAAGACTGCGTCGGGCAGGAATTCGGTCCTCGACAGCGATCGGCTGCAGGCCGTTCCTGCGAATCAGATAGAAATTGAGCACAAGTCGGTAGACGAGACACCACACACCGGCGATGGCGAGAGGGACAATGATGTCGTCCGCGTCCATCATGCCACTGACAGTGGCCGATCCGACCAAGATGAACATGGTCGCACTGAATGGAAACGTCAAACCCATGCCTGCTGAACCGGCTACGACGGTGGCAGACAATTCTCCGCTGACGCCGGAACGCTTCATCCATGGAACAGTCACCGATCCCACGACCGCGGCCATTGATGCGCCGACATGGGCGACCGCCCCGAAAATCGCCCCAGCCAGCGTCGTGGTGTAAATCGGCCCTCCCTTCATTCGCCCGAGGAATGAGTTGAGAATATCGATGAGCCGATCGAGCACCGGTGTTTTCGCCAGAATGAAACTCATGAAAATGAACGCCAGCGCAGCAAAAGTAATTTCGGCCTGAATCGCGTCGACGAAGCCGCTCGCCATGTATCGCGGCGCATCTCGGCCGGCGAATGCGCCGACTACGACGAAGCCGACGAGCATCGCCTCGCCGATATTTCGTTTGAGTACTGCATTCCACGCTACGATGGTGCCGATGAATGCCACGAGCGCCCAGATAGCGATCACAACCGCGCCTCGGATTTCGTCGAAGTCGACTGCGGCGATGTCTCGTACTTCGGTGAAAAACCTTCGTCCACATTAGGGCTGAGATTTTCCATTACGACCGTTGCGTCGTCGAGCGACTCCAAGTTCTTGATCAAGTCCACGACTTTGACGAGACTGTCGTCTGAATGCCTGGTAACGGCGACTGCCGCACAATCGCTGAATTTTTCGGCCAGGTCGCTCCAAGAGAGCGGCGCATCATCGTTTCCTGGTACCCCGGTGCCGGTCTTCTCGTATCGCCGACCGTCCTGAGTGACGATCTCGACTCGCCCCGGAGGTAATTCGAGAGTCCAGTCCAGTGACGCATCACTTATCGGCACTATCTTCTGAGCAACGGCCAGGACAGATGTGTCCTTCAAAGATTCGCTGCTGAAGTGCGAGATCTTTACGGTCCCATGAACTGCGGCGACTGCGACGAGAAATGGGAGGCTGAACTTTGCGTCGACCAACGTCGTTGGGATTCGGCGTGCTTCGAGCGGACTGCACATGAGATCGTGGTAGTCGCCGACGAATACGCGAATCTCGATGAGATCGTCCGCAGTCAATTCATTTTCTTTCAGTAGTTCGATGGTCGCGTGAATGTGACTGTGAGCGGTACCGACAGCCGGCCACTTCTTGTAGAGAGTTCCGCTACCTCGGTAATCGCTTCCCAGGCCCTCGAGAATCTGCGCGCGATCGTATACGCCGCCGAAGTATGTTTTCAGGAAGCCATATTCGCCCTCGAACAGGGTGTCGACGCCCGTGGTGCCTTTCTCGGCCAATAGAACGGCTGTCACTGCGCCTCGGGCGGAAAAGCCAGCGTACATACCACGAAGGTCGCTTCCGGTCCCAGCCACTACCTCCATGACACCGCTCGATTGCATGCTTGCTATCCCGAGTGCATGGGCAAGCTGACTGGCGGAAAGGCCGAGCACGCGGCCCGCTGCCGCGGTGGCGGCGAACACCCCCACCACTGTCGACAGGTTCCAGTCCTTACGCCAACCGACGTTGCACCGAAGCCGGGCGAACAGGTCTTGACCCGTCGCGACCGCCGCGATGAGGTCTTTGCCGGTTACGCCGCCCTTGCGCTCTGCGACGGCGAAAACGGCAGGGATGATCGAACTGGAAGCATGCTGGCCCCAGGGAGTCTGATCGTCGTAGTCGAGGCAGTGCGCCAAGGCACCATTGGCGAAGGCTGCAGCGATGGCCGGCAGCTTGCCTCCGAAAGCCATGAGGGACGCCTCAGGGGTACCACCACCCTCTCGGACCAGGTCGATAGCTGCGCGTACCGCCGGCTCGACGCCACTGGCGGCGAGGATTACTCCGAGAGTGTCCAAGATGCTTTTTTTGGCGGCTTCTATCGCCTCCGGTGACAGTGACTCGAACGCACTGTTGGCCGCTGCGTACGCCAGGTGGTGTACCAGATCGTCGGTTTCGGTCGACATTTGAAAACCCCTATCGCGATTTTCTCGAATGACAGCGTCCGGTTCCGGATACGCGTTGTCGCTTGTGTCACAATTCGAGTCGATCTATTAAGGGGCTAAGCAGCCTCGAATGTCCAATACGTTTTACCAATAGAAGTTATCGGTTGCGCCGATGTTCAAGTGCCGGGCGAGGTCGCATTTCGAGAGCGCCGACAATGCTCTGTGCGACGCGTTGAAGCATTCTCGGTAGTGCTCAATTCGGTACTTCGCCGGCGTATTTCTGGGCTTCGTCCATCAGCACTTGCGCCGGGGGAGTCATGTGTGTCAGTCGGCACACGGCGGCGACGTGCAGGTATGACTCCGGGACGATGCGGCGAACTCGTACACCTGCCTTCTCGGCCGACGCCGCCCAGGCAGAGGGAGTGACTGCGTGGCCGAAGCCGCTGAGCACCATGGGGAGGATGGACGTCCGGTGTGCGACTTCGGCAGCGATAGTGGCGGGGATCCCGCTGGCGAGAATGTCGTCCACCAGCGATCGCATCAGCGACCCCTGCTGTGAAGCTATCAACCTCAGCCCGGACAGCTCCGACCGCTGAATCTCGGGCCGGTCAGGTAGATCCGCGTCGGGGCTCGACAGCAACAACAGAGGCTGGCTCTTGAACGTCACCACCCGCAGGTCCGGTGCCTGAACGGCCTGAGGTGAGCCGAGAATGCCTATCTCGCTGACGCCGGTGCGAACCGCTCGGAGGACCTCTTCAGGGGTGAATGCGGCTTGGGCATTCACGGTTACTGCCGGAAACAGTCGACCGAACGCGGTGAGGATAGTGGTGAGGGGCTCGATTCCCGGTGACGGCATCGTAATCAGGTCGAGGCGTCCGCTCCGAAGTCCCTTCAAGCCATGGACAGCTGCTTCCGCGTCGTCCAGATCGCGCAACACCACTCGAGCCGGCCCCACCAAGGTTTCGCCGGCGTCGCTCAGTACGAGTCGCCGACCGATGCGATGGAACAGCGGCACTCCCAATTCGCGCTCCAGTCCGGCGATGGCCTGAGAAAGAGTGGGTTGGGCGATGAGTAACACCTCGGACGCGCGATTGATGCTTCCTTCATCGACGATAGCCAGGAAGTACTTGAGCTTTCGTGCATCCACTCGAACCTGCCTCCACGTTGTGCTGGTCGTGAGGTTCGATGCAGTCTAGCTGCGGTCGAACCACTTCGATTGATTGATCCTATGAGCGGCATCGGAACTTGGTAATGGACGGGGGGTAGCTTGCGCAGTCTTAATTAGTGGGATCAAGCGTGATCTGTCTGACATCGGAGGTAGTAGTGGGCTCGCAGTCGACCACGTATCGGATCGCGTCGATCCCCGCCGACGGTGTCGGCGCAGAGGTGGTGGGCGCGGGCAGACGCGTATTGGATGCCGTGGCCGGCCACTCCGGCGGTGCGTTCGCCTTCGAATGGAACGAGTTTCCCTGGGGTAGTGAATACTACGCGAAGACAGGCAAGATGATGGCCGACGACGGGCTCGAAATTCTGAGAACCTACGACGCCATCTACTTCGGTGCGGTGGGATGGGAGAACGTCCCGGACCACATCAGTCTGTGGGGTCTGCGTCTGAACATCACACAGAACTTCGATCAGTGGGCAAATGTGCGACCGGTGAAGTTTCTGCCCGGAGTGCAATCCCCGTTACGCAAGGCCGACGACACAGAACTCGACTGGGTCGTCGTCAGAGAAAACAGTGAGGGCGAATACGCGGGCCTCGGTGGCCGCAACCTCGGCGGACGCGGACCGGGCAACGAGGTGGCACTGCAGACATCACTGTTTACCGACAAGGGCTGTGAGCGGATCATGCGCTTCGCGTTCGATCTGGCGCGCACTCGCACCGTTGCAAAAGTCTCCTCGGTTACCAAATCCAACGCCCAGCAGTACGGCATGGTGCTGTGGGACGAGGTCTTCCGTCGGGTGGCAGCGGACTATCCAGACGTTGCCACGGAGAGCGTTCTGGTCGATGCGATGAGCGCAAAATTCATCCTTCACCCAGAGGAACTGTCCGTCGTCGTCGCCTCGAACCTCAACGCCGACATCCTCTCCGACCTCGGATCTGCACTCGCCGGTAGCCTCGGCATCGCAGCGAGTGCCAACCTCAACCCCGAACGCCGCTATCCGAGCATGTTCGAACCCGTCCACGGTTCGGCCCCCGATATCGCTGGCAAAGGCATCAGCAACCCCATCGGCGCGATCGCCAGCGCAGCCCTCATGCTCGATCACTTCGGACGCCATGCCGAGGCCAGGCAGGTCGAAGCCGCCATCGAAGCCGCCACCGCGGGGGGAGTTCTCACCCGCGATATCGGCGGCACAGCAGACACCGAGGCCGTCACCGACGCCATCGTGAGCGCGCTACGGGCCGCGCTCACCCCAGCGTGAGCAGGTGCATCAGACCCCGGTCGGCTCGATATGACCTTGTCGAGCCGACCGGTTCCAATGAAAGTTTTATCCGAGCGTGGCGTAGTTCGCCCGAGGGGTACACCAGATGTGAAATCCTTGTACGCGAACCAGTTTCGGCTTATGTATGTAGAGCGCACGTGTGAACCCGTCGGTTGATTCTCTGCCGATCGACGCGGTGTCGTAGATTCTTTCGAGAGGATGCAAGTGAGTACAGATCTCCAGAATTTCGCCCTGTTGGATGGTGCCCAGAACTTCTTGGCACGGGAGGTGCACCACCCTTTCGTCGACGGGCGCAGTGTGCCGGTTGATTCCGGGGAGACTTTGACGACCGTCAATCCGTCGACGGGCGAGATTCTCGCCCGGATAGGTGCAGGCGGTGAGTCCGACATCGACCGGGCGGTAGTCGCCGCCCGCCGCGCCTTCCACGGTCAGTGGAGCACCTGGTCTCCTTACGAACGTCAAGCTCTGCTGACGCGCGTCGCGCACATCATGGACGACCGTTTCGACGAGCTGATTCAGATCGAGGCGCTGGACATGGGTGCCCCGGTCACGAGGTTGCGTAACTCCAAGGCAGCCTTGATGAAGATGTTGTCGTTCTTTTCGACGCAAGCGGGAAATATCTCGGGTGAGACCTTGATGAATGGCATCCCTGGCGACATCGCCACAATGACGTTGAAAGCTCCGGTGGGTGTCATCGGAGGCATTATTCCGTGGAACGGTCCGTTGGGCGGTCAGTTCTGGATCGTCGGTGCGGTCTTGGCGAGTGGGTGTACCACCGTTCTGAAGCCCTCCGAGGATGCGTCGCTATCCGTTCTGAGGACAGCAGAAATACTGCACGAGGCGGGCGTTCCCGCCGGCGTCGTCAACGTGGTCACTGGCTTGGGCAAAGATGCAGGCAACGCGCTGGCCAGTCATCCTGACGTCGACCGAATTGCCTTCACCGGATCGACGCAGACCGGCCGCAGCATCATCAAAGCATCGACTGTGAACATCAAAGGCCTGCAGCTCGAACTCGGTGGGAAATCCGCCGACATCGTCTGCGCCGATGCAGATTTGGACAAAGCGGTACCGGGTGCCGCCATGGGTGTGTTTGCGAACTCCGGTCAGATCTGTTTCGCCGGAACGCGTGTGTTGGTTCAGCGGTCCATCGTCGATCAGTTCACCGAACGACTCCTGCAGTACATGGACGAGATCCGAGTCGGACACAGCCTCGACGACGCGGCCACCCTGGGCCCGATCATCTCGCAGCCTCAGTTGGACAAGGTCATGGCCTACACCGACATCGGTCGTGAGGAAGGAGCAGAACTGCTCCGTGGCGGCGAGCGATTGGGCGGCGATCTCGGCAGCGGCTACTTCATGGCACCGACCGTGTTCGGCGGTGTGTCGAACAGTATGCGTATCGCTCGCGAGGAGATCTTCGGACCGGTGCTCTCCATTCTCCCGTTCGACGACGTGGACGAGGCCATTCGTATTGCCAACGACAGCGACTACGGGCTCGGCGGTGCAGTGTGGTCGCAAGGTCTGTCGACCGCCATGAAAGTGGTTCGTGGGGTGCACACCGGCACGATGTGGGTGAACTGTTACGGCTACATCGATCCCATGGTCGGTTTCGGCGGCACCAAGTTGAGTGGATACGGAGCCAAAGGCAACGCTGCCCACATGGACAACTACCTCTACACCAAGTGCGTCTACATGGAGCTGTAACGACTCGCTGACCGCCCAAGCGGGCCCCTTCCGTCGATTCTGTTGCGTCACTGCGCAATCAACGGAGGGGGCCCGATTTTTGTACTCAACTCCGTGACGTCGCCGCTCGACGGTACGCGAGCAACCCCGCAAGTACGACTGCAGCGCAGACCATGATGAACACACCTGTACGGTGCAGGCCCGCGTCGTCGACAACCGGACCTGCAGTGATCTGGAGTACGACCACCGCAAGATTTGCTCCGACGAAGGCGATGGTGCGGTACATCCCGATAGCGGTGCCGACGTCGTCGACCGAGGTCGTGGCATTGATGAGGCTCTGATTTCCGATGTTGTGGAAGCCGTTGGGAATTCCGAGTACGGCGGCGACCAGAAGAAGCACGTAGATCGGGGCGGTGCTGGACTCGACGGTGGCGATCAGAGTGCCGCCGACGAGCATCATCACCGTGCCGGCGAGAAGGGTGCGTCGCGCGCCGAACCGGCCGTATACGCGGGCTCCGAGGACCGTGGACAGGACGGTGACTCCGGCGACCGGCAGCATGGTCAGGCCGGTCTCGATGGGTGTCATTCCCCGAGACGCCTGCAGCCACTGTGGGATTCCGAAAAACACACAATAGAAGCACGTGTAGGTGATCAGCGCACCGCCCAGGGTCGCGGCCAGCGCACGGTTATGGGCGAGAGCGCGTACGTCGAAGAATGGTTGCTTCGTGCGACGTTCCCACACGACGAACAGCACGAACGCGACAGAGGAGACAGGGAGTATCCACCATCGGGCTGTGTGTGCGATCGACGCCAGGAACACCATCAACGACGCCACTGTGGTAACGAAGAACGCGATCCCTATTCCGTCCATGGCTCCGAGTGCCTCTCGCACGGACACCGTCGACCGACCCTCGTCTCCGACGTCGACCGACAACACTGCGATCGCGCTGATGGCCACGACGGGAAGGTTCACCCAGAGGATCGACTGCCAGCCGAACGTTCCGACCAGAAGCCCGCCGACTGTCGGGCCCAGAGCGGCAACGGACTGCCCGCACATCACGATGGTGGTGAGCGCAGTGCGGGTTTGCTGCCCGTGCAGTTCTCCGTACGCCCGGACCATGGTCATCGCGTTGGGCATATGCGCCGAGATCCCGACTCCTAGAACGACATACGACGCGATCAACGTTCCGATGTTCGGCGCGAAGGCGCCACAGACGGAACCCGACGCCACGAAAGCCAAACCTGCCAAAAACACGCGACGTGCGCCGAGCATCGATCCCAAGCGACCCGCCATCGGCGCGCAGACGGCCGTTGTGATGTACATAGCCGAGATGACCCACGAGACATTGGCGCTCGGGCCGAACTGGGCAGCAATTCCAACGATGGCCACAGCGATCATGGACGAGTTGAGCGGTTGAAGCACGGTTCCGGTGGCTGCTGCTCCTCGCACGCTGAATGGGACCGATGTTCGCGCCAGCCCTGTTTCGGTACTCCGCGTCATTTACGCACCGCCCGGTCCTCGACGCTGTCGCTGACGACAGGTGCGCTCGACAGGCGGCGCAGCAGGGCTCCGGCGGCAAAGAGCACGTCACGTTCCACAGCACTGCAATGCGTGTCGAGTGCGTTTGCCAGCCACTCGTCGCGCTTGCGACGATCGGCTCCGAGCTTGGCCTTGCCCTCGTGGGTGATCGAAATGATCTGCGCGCGACCGTCATCAGGGTCTTGAATGCGGGTCACCAGTCCGCGCTCTTCCAGTAGTGTGACCGTCCTGGCCACGGTCTGCGGTGTCACCCGCTCCACTGTGGCCAGTTCACGGGCGCTCATTGCACCGATGCGGTCGAGGTTCCCAAGGGTCTGAAGCTGGGTGGGTGTCAGTAGATGGCCGGCGACGTTCGCTCGAATAGCTCGGTTGAACAGCACGATGTCTTCTCGAAGTGCATCGACCCGATCGTCCACACGATCCTCCTCATTAATAGCCAGCATTGCTTACGAATATACGCCTTTTGTTACGATTTGGGCTGTACAGTGGCGGATAAGTAGGCAGCATCACTGGCTAATCGGTCGTCGACCGGGCAGCCGTGCGGCGTTACACGCCATGACGGGCCGGAGCACTAGGATGAGCGTTACGCGGCGAACGACGGAAGAAACGGGTCGGACTCGAACGATGGCACAGTCTCATGCATCGAATGACGTCGATGACGTGGCGGAAAGCCCGGACACGGCTGGCAGTCTGGAAAAGATGCTTCACATCCTGCAATTGTTCAGTGAAGCTCAGCCGATGTGGTCCACTGCCGCGATCCTCGAGTACCTCGATACTTCTCGTTCGACGGGGTATCGGTACATCAAGACGCTGAACGATGCCGGGTTGATCGCCGCTGTGCGTAACGGGCAGTACACTCTCGGCCCCCGAATCATCGAGATGGATCGCCAGATTCGTGAGACCGATCCTCTTCTGCTGGCCAGTCGTGGTGTGCTGGAGGATCTGGTGGACAACATCGGCCACTCGGCGTTGTTGTGCCGACCGTTTGGTGACTCGGTCCTCTGTGTCGGTGAGTACCGAGCTCCGCTCAGTCCGGCCAATCGTTTTTCTCGCGGTGAACGGCGTCCGTTGTTTCAAGGAGCGGTGTCGAAAATAATACTGGCCTACCTTCCGCACCACCGCCTGAAGGCGTTGTACCCGCGTCAACGCGAGCAAATTCAGCAGGCGGGTCTGGGTGACTCGTGGACCGCCTTCCGTGCGACTTTGGGTGCATTCAAGAAAGACGGCTTCGTTGTCACAGTGGGGGAGTTCAACCCTGGGGTCTGCGGCGTCGCGGCACCGGTTCTCACTGGCCAGAAAACCGCGCTTGGAAGTGTGGGGGTGGCGTGGGATGTGAACGAGCGGCGAGATGTCGACGTGCGGCGGGCAGTGGCGGCTGTGAAGCTTGCAGCGTCGAAGATTTCGGACGGGGTAGCCGACATACAACGTCGAGCCGACGCCGCAGACGGGGCGGGGCCGGTCCCGACCTCCCTGTGATCGAAGCGTCCGAGTACGCAACGCAAATCGCCGCCAGACGATGTGCTCTCACACGGTCTGACGGCAATTTGTCGATACTGGAAGGTCGATCAGATTCCGACGGTCTGGCCTCCGTCGATCACCATTGCATGACCGGTCGCGAAGCTCCCGAGGTCTGACGACAGCCACAGAACCGCAGACGCGATCTCGGCGGCGGTTCCCATCCGTCCCACGGGTTCCTGGCCGATCACACGAGCCCTGCCTTCGGGAGTGCCGCCCGAGAACCTGTCCATCATGGGCGTCTCGATGATGCCAGGACAGATCGCATTGACCCGAATGCCCTGGTCAGCGTAATCGAGTGCCGCGGACTTGGTCAGTCCGATCAATCCGTGCTTGGCTGCGACGTATGCGGCCTGTCCTCGAATTCCGATGACACCTGCTCCCGACGACGTGTTGACGATGGATCCACCACCGTTTTCGAGCATCGCGGGAATCTGGTACTTCATGCAGAGAAAAGCGCTTCGCAGATCGATGTCGATCAGCCGAGTCCACTCGTCTTCCTCGATGTCGACCAGCGGTGCGGCCGGCTGTTCGATGCCTGCGTTGTTGAATGCGACGTCGAGTCGTCCGAATTCCGCGACGGTCCGCTCGATGGCGCTACGAATGTCCGCCGAGGACGACACGTCGCAGCGCACGGCTACCGTTCGACCGCCGTGTTCGGCTGCAAGCCTCGCGGTTTCGTCATTTCCGGCGGTATCGATGTCGGCCAGAACCACGTCCGCACCCTCGCTCGCAAAGGCCAAGGCGGTTGCGCGGCCGATTCCGCTGCCGGCTCCCGTCACGAATACAGCTTTTCCGGCAAATCTGCGTTCAGTCATTTTCGGGCAATCGCCTTCTGTTGGGTGAGTGAGAAAGGTTTGCTGTGCGCCAGGCTACGAACTTGCTGCGGATGCGGTGCCGCGGGCTCGCATCTCGACTTCCACTTCTTCGAGGGTGCGCCCCTTGGTCTCGGGAATGAACCGAAACGCAAACAGTGCGGCGAGCACGTTCAGTACCATGAATCCGCCGAACACCACCACGGACCCGAACCGCTCCGCGAGGATTGGGAAGAGGAACGAAATGAGCGAGTTCGCAATCCAGAGCCCGCCCAGAGAGGCGCCCATGGCAAATCCGCGGATTGGTAGGGGGAACAGTTCGGACAGCACCAGGAAGCCTGTCGTTCCGAGGAAGGTCACCATGAAGCCGGTGACCGACAGCATGAACAGCAGGATCAGGTAGGAACGCACGGTGGTTTCGGGCAACATGTACGTAATCAAAAGACCGAAGTGCGACACCGCGACACCGACGAAGCCCAACAGCATCATCTTGCGCCGTCCCATGATGCCGAGAATCCACATTCCGATGATCGTGAAGAGGATCATCGCAATTCCCACTGTGACGGACGCGAGCAGAGCGGCGGATCTGGTCAGGCCGGACGTTTCGAGAACCGTCGGTGCGTAATACATCACGACGTTGATCCCTGTGGTCTGCTGAGCAACCGCCAGAACGATGCCGACCATGATCAAGCGTTTCATCCAGGGTTCGTTGCGAAGCACGGCCATGACCGACACTTTGCCCTGGACTTGGTCGTCT
Source organism: Rhodococcus sp. 15-725-2-2b (assembly GCF_002259075.1). Taxonomy (NCBI): domain Bacteria; kingdom Bacillati; phylum Actinomycetota; class Actinomycetes; order Mycobacteriales; family Nocardiaceae; genus Rhodococcus; species Rhodococcus sp. 15-725-2-2b. Next base: position 180,314 of record NZ_NPFL01000016.1, read on the forward strand.
TCCACGATCGAGGAAATCTGCTTGTACTCGGCTTCGACCCGGTCTGCCATATGGGCACGTCGGAGCACGTTCTTGGCTTCGTCCCATCTCTGCTTGCTCGCATACCAACGAGGGGTGTCGGGTAGCGCGAGCATGCCGAAGAACAAGGCGACGGCAGGAATCGCGGCAATGCCGATCATGTAGCGCCACACCACTGAGCTGTCGACCAGGTTGGCCAGCAACGCGTTGAGTACGAAGGCCAAGAACAGCCCGACGGTGATCATCAACTGATTCATCGTGACAATGCGGCCTCGCTGCGACGCAGGTGCCATCTCGGCGAGATAAAGCGGAACGACGACGGATGCGACTCCGACGGCGTAGCCCAAGGCAATTCGTCCTGCGACCAGAATTGCGACCGTCGGAGCGAGAGCGCAGACGATGGTGCTGACGATGAAGATGAAGCCAGCGATGACCAATGACTTTCTGCGTCCCAAGCGGTCTGCGATCGGACCGCCCAAGAGTGCACCTGCTGTCGCGCCGGGAAACAGCAGCGAGGTGACCACCAACCCTTCGCTGACGGCGGTGAGGTTGAAGTCGTCACGTAGATATACGAGTGCACCCGCGATCACGCCAGTGTCGAGACCGAACAGCAACCCGCCGATACTGGCGATCAGCGTCAGCCGGAACAGAAACGTTCTGGGGTCTTCACGACTACCTTGATCGGTCGCGACCCGCGTGGAGTCCAACTTGTCGGACACAGAAATTCTCCTTCGTGATGAACGGCCTGTGCCGCGGAAGTTCGCATGTATCGGTCGATGCCCGGTCTTGCGGTCGGTCTTCGGCAACAGTGTGGGTGCAGCCGTGGTTGTCACGGCAGCGGCAAGTCCTACGGTGAAACGCGGGGCGCGGGCCCAGGGTCGGGCGGTAGTGGCCGCGCTGCTTGAGTGCCACGCGTCGCTGGAGTGTTGACACTTGCTGCGATTACGCAAAGTGACGGCACTCACATCGTTGAAGATATCCTGCCATGTGGGAAATAGTCAACAGTTTGATTCGATCTGTTCGGCACTGTCGCCACGCGGAAGGTGAAGGTGCAAGATCTTGGGTGCCGAGTATCGACCCTGGATTCGATTGCTTCGGTCACGTTGACGGACAAAAGATTCCGGCCCCGCTCAGCGGAACCGGAATCCCGAGTCGGTACGAGCTCGAGTCGGTATGAGTCAGCGAGTCGCGGCGATGTGCACAGCGGAGACCACGCAGAATTCGTCGGTCCGATTTCGCCACGCATGCTTGGTTCCACGTTGAATGATGGTGTCGCCCGGCCGCATGACCGTCTCGCCGGTGTCGAGGATGACGCACGCCTCACCCGAGATGACGGTGACGATGTCGATGGTGTCCGTCGTGTGCATGCCTGGAGGATCCGACGAGTCGACCGCGTCGCCTGCGCCGGATTCCGCCAGGATTCGCGCATAGCCGCCTTCGTAATCCCACTCGTTGTCTGGGGCGAAAGCGGTGATGACGTAGTTGTAGCCCGCCGGCGGGGGCGGAATCACCGCGGCACTCGGAGGGCCGTTCGGAGCCGTGACCGGAGTCGGAACTTCGGTCCCCTGCCACAGGTGATTCCGGGTGTAGCCGTCGGCCACTAGGCGGTCTGTCGTTGGACCGTCACTCGTGATAGCTGATCGGCCTTTGTCGTCAAGGCCAGTGACGATGAGGCGAGACTGAAACTCGCGGTGTTCTCCGGTCATCAGTGAACCTTCCGTCCGCTGTCGAGTGTCGCCGATTCGCGCAGCAGTGCTTCGTCTACAGGTGCATTGTCAACGTAGATTTTCTGATCCACGAACTTCCCGTCGACGATGGTGATCTTCGAGGCGGCTTTGATTTCGACGACCTCGCCGCCGCGCAACGTCCAACGGCCGAGAGACTCGAAGAAGACGACACCGTCGTCCTCTTCCCAGACGTCGACGAGATCGTGTGCGAGTGATTCGACCCTGTCCAGCGCGGTGCTGAAGGCCGAGATGACCTTCTCGCGCCCGACGATCTCTGGGCTGTTGCCGAACGTCAGAGTCATGTTCTCTGCGTAGTACGTTGAGAATTGTCGAGGATCGTTGTTCTGCATGGCCGTGTAGTACTCGGTGAGCAGAGTGATCGTGTCGGGCGTTGCGCGCATAGGTGCGATCTCCGTAATTAACAGTGGTGGGGGTGGGTCGACGGTTCACGCCGAGTCGCGATAGAGGCCCGCAGCACGTGCTCGTTGAATGACCAGTTCGATCACGAAAGACAACGTCGGTGTCGGGACGTCAGCCAGTGCGGCCAGCTCGAGAGGGACTCGAAACAGAGCGTCGATCTCCATCGGCCGGCCGGCCTGTAGATCCTGAACGACGCTCTGCAGATGAGTCGATGCCGATTGCTTACGTAGAACGTCTCCGGGATCGGCCGGTTCGCATCCCAGCGCTCGTGCGATGGCACCGTTTTCTGTCACCATCGTCAACGCGGTCGCTGCCACAGGTGGTTTGTCGAGAACGTCCTTCATGACGGAGCTGCTCAGCACGCCCAGCGCGCCACCGATCAGGTTCATCGACAGTTTTGCCCAGACGGCGTCGCGGATCTGCGAGGTGGTTGTTGCTTCGAGCCCGCTCGAGTCGAAGAGCGACGCAACGGCCTCCAAGCGATTGTCGACTCGACCGTCAGGCCTGCCGAGTATCAGCCTGTTGCGTGGATTTACGGCGGCGATTTCTCCTGGTGCGACGACGGTTCCCGCGGTGTACGCAACGGCACCCACCGACCGGTCGGGACCGATGAGCGAGAACAGGGAAAGATCGGGATCGAGTCGTCGTAAATCGGTACCGTCCAGAGGTCCACCGTGGGAGTGGAAGTACCACCATGGAATTCCGTTCGAGACGAACACGACGAGGCTGTCATCGTGCAGCAGCGACGCGATGTCCGCGGCGATGGACGGCAGCGTGGGGGCCTTGACCGTGACGAAGACGATGTCCTGTGGCTCGAGATCGCCCGGTCTATCGGTGGCGGACGGGTGTGAGTGCAACTCCCCATCGTGGGTTCGCACCCGGAGGCCGCGTTCGCGTACCGCTGCGAGATGTGGGCCGCGCGCGATGACCGAGACCTCAGGTCCGCCCCCGCCTGCAGCAAGGCGGCCTGCGAGGTGTCCGCCGACGGCTCCGGCTCCGTAAATACATACTTTCGTGGGCATGTGACTGCTTTCCCGCGTCAGGAGAACTGCTGACGCTTCTGTGCGGCGGCACCGGCAAGGAACGAAATGTCGTTGCCGGTCGAGACGTAGCCGGCACCCATGTCCAGGTACTGACGGATCAAGTCCGGACGACCGCCCATTCCGCCGATTCCCACAGTCTTTCCACCGGCCTTGCATGCTGCGATGACTCGCAGGTACGCCTCGTGAATTTTCGGATGATCCACCTGCCCGGCGACACCCAGTTCGACGCTCAGATCGTTGGCTCCCACAAGCACCACGTCGACGCCGTCGACCGCCGCGATGTCCTCGGCTGCGTCCAGACCGGCCTGAGATTCGATCATGACGATGACCATCGACGCTTGGTCCAGCTCGCGTACGACTTGCTCGGCCGGCAGTGTTCGATAATGCAATTGGGGGGCAGCCCCGGCAAGGGAGCGCTCGCCGAGCGGGGCATGCTTGACCGCTCGAACAGCGGCCCGCGCCTCGTCGGCGGACGCAACACCCGGAACGACGATTCCCATTGCGCCGGAGTCCATCACGCGTGCTATGAGCGCCGGATCGAGGTCAGGAACGCGAACCAAAGGCGTGACACCCAGATGATTGCAGGCCATACATATCTGGCCTGCGTCCTGCAGTGAGAAGCTGCTGTGTTCGAGGTCGATGTAGACAGTGTCGAATCCCGCGGTATGCGCAATTGAGGCGATGTCGATCGTCCGTACGAGGCGGACCGTCATCGAGTAAACGGGTTCGCCTCGGGAAAGCTTCTCTTTCGCGAAATTGTGAAGTAGGACTGGGGTTTCGTCGCTCATGTGCTGTGGTCTCCTGTGTGATCTGGGTGTGTTCAGCCGAACAGGGCAGGCAAGTCGCTCGCCTCGTCCTCGAACCCGTAGACGGACTTGACTTCCAAATATTCTTCGAGGCCGAGTTTGCCCATCGAGCGGCCGATTCCGGATTGCTTGTAGCCACCCATCGGTGTGTGGGAGTCCGTTGCTGCGCCGTTCACGCTGATGCGCCCGGCGCGAATTCGGTTCGCCACTTTTCTGGCGTTCGCGAGGTCGCCGCCGAACACGTAGCCGCCGAGGCCGTACGGGGAGTCATTCGCGATGTTCACTGCTTCGTCTTCGTCGCGGTACGAAAGAACGGCCAGAACAGGTCCGAATACCTCCTCGCGGGCGATCGTCATCTTCGGTGTGACTCCGGTGAACACTGTTGGCTGCACGAAGTACCCGCGGTGGAGGCCCTTCGGCCGATCAGCGCCACCCGTTTCGAGAACAGCACCCTCGTCGATGGCGGTCCGAATCAGATTCTGGATTGATGTGAGCTGGCCGGCGCTGACGACAGGTCCCATCGTGGTCGAACTCTCCAGTGGATCGCCGATTCGGAATCGCCGCGCCTCATCGAGAAGGAAAGGGACCACGTTTTCGATCTGACTCTCGTGCACCAGCATTCGGCTGGGCGCGTGGCAGGATTGGCCGGTGTTGAGGAAGCACCTCTGAATGTTCCATCGCGCGGCCTTCTCGAGGTCAGCATCCGGAAGGACGATGTTCGCAGACTTGCCACCCAGTTCGAGGCATACCCGCTTGACGGTGCTCGTTGCCGCGGCTGCTCCCACGAGCTTGCCGGCACCGGTGGATCCGGTGAACGAGATCATGTCGACGTCGGGGTGATGGGACAACCGGTCACCCACCTCGCGACCGGTGCCACTCACCAGGTTGAATACTCCCGCTGGAACACCGGCCTCGTGGAGTACCTCGGCCAAGAGCACGCCGCTGGCAGCGGATTCGACGCTCGGTTTGGCGACTACGGTGCACCCGGCCGCCAAGGCGTAGATGAGTTTGATGACTCCCGTTTGAACTGGCCAGTTCCACGGTGAGACCAACCCGCACACGCCGATCGGTTCGCGACGAACAATAGCTCCGCCGACCCTCGACTCGAACGGATAGTCGCGCAGGAGGTCGCGGGCAACCCTCATGTGATCGGCCGGTCCGGTGACCTGTGCACGGTTCGCGACCGGAATGCCCACCTCTCGCGCGATGAGCTCGGAGAAGTCGTCCAGACGTGACTCGTAGACGTCGATGATCCGATCCAACAGCGCGATTCGACTCTCGACGGAGCTTTCCGAGAAAGTTTCGAACGCACGGCGCGCGGCTGCAACCGCGAGATCTACGTCTGCGACGCCACCAAGGGCAACGGTGGCGAATGCTTCTTCGCGGGTGGGGTCGATCAGTTCGATCGTTTTGGGTGCGATGGGCTCGACCCATCGACCGTCGATATACAGGTGCGGGTATTGCCTCATGGATCGAGCCTTCCTCGGGTGTTTGTCAGGTCGGTTGGACTAGCTGCTGTGTGTGTAGCCCCCGTCGCACGCGATCGTCTGCCCTGTGACGAACGCGGACGCAGGAGTTGCCAGAAAGAACATGATGCCGACGAGATCGGTGGGCACCATTCCGCGTGGAATGCATTGGAGCGACTGGGCGCGCTGGCGAACCTCGGCGGTGGGGTTGATGACTCGTTCGACCTCGGTGGCAACCGACCCCGGCCGAATGCAGTTGACGGTAATTCCGTGCGGGCCGAGCTCGCGCGCCAGCGAATTGGTCATACCGATCAGCGCGGACTTGGAGGTCACGTAGTGCAGGTAGTTCACCGTGCCGCGGGTCACCGCGTCGGAGGAGACGTTGACGATACGACCGAAGCCCGCCTTGCGCATGTGGGCCGCTACTGCCCGGACGCACAGATATGTCCCGGTGATGTTGACCCGCAACACGTGTTCCCACTGTTCGACGGGAATTTCGTCGAAGGGCCCCTTCTCGATGGTTGCGAACACGGATGCGTTGTTGATGAGCACGTCGACACGGCCCCACTTGGAGACGACGGTATCGACCATGGCACCCACAGCTTGCTCGTCGGCGACATCTACCTTCACCGCCAAAGCGACGCCGCCTGCATTCTCGATCTCGCCGACAACTGCTTTTGCCCTGCCTTCGTCGAGATCGGCAACAACGGCGAGAGCCCCGGCTGCAGCGAACTGTCGTGCGACCTCACGGCCGATGCCTTGTCCAGCACCGGTCACGATCACCACGCGATCGTTGACGCTGAAGTCGCGCGCCGAAGCGGGGACTCCCGAATCCTGGGGGGCGTGTGTGAGCGCTGTGGTCATGTCGGTCCTTGTCGAAGTCTCGTTGTGTGGTGTCTGGGTCTTCAGCGAATTTGTGATCCGCATCTATTTAGTGGTGGACAATATCCCGAACTATGGGATATTGTCAACGAAGTTCGGAACGAACGTACAAGCAGCTAAGGAGCAGAACATGCGAGTGAGCAGGGCATCGGAGACCGGCGAGGAAGCCGTCGGCACAATGCGCGAGGGAAAGCTCGAACAGAAGCATCTTCTGTTCGGTGTGGACGGCTCGCCCAACAACTACGATCTGAACACCGGCTACACCGGTAGCGGTGGTTGGAGGACTCCGCGTCACCGACACGACTTCGATCAGATCCGCTACGTCGTCGAGGGCCGTCTGCCGTACTCGGAGACCGACTACCTGGAGCAGGGTTGGGTCGGCTACTTCCCCGAGAGCGTTCATTACGGACCCCAGGAACGTGAGGAAGGCTTGCGCACACTGGTTCTGCAGGCCGGTGGAGCCAGCGGCAACGGCTATCTCTCTGTAGCGCAGCGTGAAGCGACCAATGCCGAGTTGAACAAGAAGGGTGCGTTCAAGAAGGGTCTTTACCACTACACCGACGAAAACGGGGTAGAGCAGACCTTGGACGGTTCACAGGCGATCTTCGAGCACGCTACAGGCCGCAAACTGGAGTTTGCGACTCCGCGCTACACCGACGTGATAGCCATGAATCCAGAGGCATACGACTGGATCCAGCAGGGTGAATCGGGAGTGTGGGACAAGTGGCTCGGCAACTTCACCGAGCGCAACCTCCGCCTCGGGTTCGTCCGCCTCGACGCGGGCGCGACCTACGGGGCGGGACAGTTTTCGTCGATCGAGATTCTGTTTCAGCTCAACGGTAACGTGCTAGTCGGTGGCGAGAAGTACGGTGCCGAAACGGGTTACGAGTTCCTGGCCAACGAGGGCCCCGTGGCCATCGAAGCCGTCGAACCCACAGAGTTCTTTCGCGCTGTGCTGCACACGTTCTGAGCCTGCTACTGAACGATGGCGTGCCCTTGCCTTGACGTACGCCTACACGCGCCGCGTGCGCAAGAGTTGGACGATCGGCGACTGGTCGACATCCCGTCACCGGAAAGTAGGCTGAGAAAATCATGACTACCGATCTCAGCGACAGCCGTTCGTCTCAACGAGCAAGGGCGACCATCGCCGCAGTCCCTACCGGCGTATTCATCGGTGGGGAGTGGGAAGAAGCAGCATCCGGTGAACGTTTCGAGGTCATCGACCCAGCAAGTGGGCACGTCATCGCGACGGTCGCGGACGGAGGACCTGAGGACGCGCAGCGCGCCATCGAAGCAGCCGGCCGCGTCCAGAAAGACTGGGCGAAGACCTCGCCCCGCGAGCGAAGCGAGCTCCTGCGCCGGGCGTATGAACTGATGCTGCTCGAGCAGGAGGATCTGGCACTCATCATCACCAGCGAGATGGGCAAACCCATTGGGCAGGCGAGGGACGAGGTCGCCTACGCTGCCGAATTCTTCCGATGGTTCTCCGAGGAAGCAGTTCGCGTCGCCGGTGACGTCACGACAACGGGTGACGGAAAGAATCGCATCATCGTCTCTCGTGAACCGGTTGGACCATGTGTTCTCATCACTCCGTGGAACTTTCCGCTCGCGATGGGTACGCGAAAGATCGGGCCGGCCATCGCGGCAGGATGCACTGTGGTCTTCAAACCCGCGAATCTCGCACCGCTCGCGTCCCTCGCGCTCGTGGACATCCTTGTTCGGGTCGGCCTACCCGAAGGTGTCGTCAACGTCGTGTGTACGACCGATGCATCGGCTGTCGTGTCGCCGTGGATGGCCAGTGGAATTGCCCGCAAGATCAGCTTTACGGGCTCGACGGCTGTCGGTGTCCTGCTTCTCGAGCAGGCGTCTCGCCATGTCATGCGGTCGTCGATGGAGCTCGGCGGTAACGCTCCGTTTATCGTGTTCGAGGATGCGAATCTTGATCGAGCCGTCGAAGGCGCGTTCGCGGCCAAGATGCGGAACATGGGCGAGGCGTGCACGGCGGCCAATCGCATTCTGGTGCAACGGTCGGTCGCAGATGAGTTTGCCAGACGGCTCGCAGAGCGGTTGGGCGCGCTCTCGCTCGGTGACGGAGTCGACGAAGCTACGGAAGTCGGCCCTCTCGTCGATAAGAAAGCTCTGACGAAGGTCGAAGATCTCGTAGGTGATGCCCTCCGCAGGGGAGCGAAGGTGATCTGCGGCGGTGCGAGGCCGGACCGTCCTGGATACTTTTATCTACCAACGGTTCTCGTCGACGTCCCGGCCGACGCTGACCTCATGTTCGAGGAGATTTTCGGGCCCGTGGCTGCCATAGTGCCGTTCGACTCGGAGGACGAGGCTGTGCGTCTCGCCAACGACACCCCTTGGGGTCTTGCCGCGTATCTGTTCACCCAGGATGTCGATAGAAGCTTTCGCGTCGGGGATGCCCTCGAAGTCGGAATGGTTGGTCTCAACACCGGCATCGTGTCCAACCCTGCCGCGCCGTTCGGCGGTGTCAAGGCCTCTGGATTGGGGCGCGAGGGTGGACGGGTGGGGATCGACGAGTTCCTCGAGTACAAATACATGGCGATACCGCGTACCTGACCGGCACCGGATTACATCCGGTGCCCAGTCGTTGCAATGCCGACGCCACTGAAAACGACGCTGACGACCCGCCGGCGCGAGCACGTTACGCGCGTGCGCCGGCGGTCGGCGTCATAGTCGAGTGAGAACTCAGGCCAAGGTCGAGGTATCGATGACGAAGCGGTACCGGACGTCGGATGCGAGGACCCGCTCCCAGGCGTCGTTGATCTTGTCGGCGGAGATGACCTCGATCTCGGCACCGAGATGGTGCTCGGCGCAGAAGTCGAGCATTTCCTGAGTTTCGGCGATCGATCCGATGGCCGAGCCTGCGAAGGTCCTGCGGTGGGGGATGAGCGAGAAGACCTGTATCGGAAGCGGTTCCGCGGGGGCACCGACGTTGACCATGGCACCGTCTACTGCGAGCAGTGACAGATGTGCGTTCAGGTCGATCGAGGCGCTGACGGTGTTGATGATCAGGTCGAATGTGGATGCGAGCGTCTCGAAGGTATCGGGGTCGCTGGTTGCGTAGTAGTGGTCGGCTCCCAGTCGGAGTCCGTCTTCTTGCTTCTTCAATGATTGCGACAGCACCGTTACCTCGGCACCCATGGCGTGGGCGATCTTGACGGCCATGTGGCCCAATCCGCCCATGCCGACGACGGCTACCTTCTTGCCGGGTCCGGCACCCCAGTGGCGCAGGGGTGAGTAGGTGGTGATGCCGGCGCACAGCAGGGGTGCGGCGGCGTCGAGTTCGATGCCCTCGGGGATCTTGACGACGAAGTGCTCGGTGACGACGACTTGCTGGGAGTAGCCGCCCTGGGTGGTGGTGCCATCGCGGTCGGTGCTGCCATAGGTCTGGATGTTGCCGACGAGGCAGTACTGCTCGAGTCCTTTGACACACTGGGCGCACTCGCCGCAGGAGTTGACCATGCAGCCGACTCCGACGCGATCGCCGACGGTGTGCGTGGTGACCTCGGATCCGACCTCGGCAACGATGCCGGCGATTTCGTGTCCGACGACCTGGGGGTAGTTGATCGGTCCCCATTCGCCTCGTGCGGTGTGGATGTCGGAGTGGCAGATGCCGGCGAATTTGATATCGATTCGGACGTCGTGCGGCCCGAGGTCGCGGCGTTCGATGGTGGCGGGGGACAGGGGCTGGTCGGCTGCGGTGGCGGCGTAGGCCTTCACTGAAGTTGTCATGTTTCGATGGAACACCGCGGACGGCAATCGAACCAGTCTCTGAGAAAAGGTGTACTGGCAAGGTACCTTTGTCTGCGCTCGACCGCCGGTCCGAAGCTCAATCCAGAGGGGCCACGAAGACGCGGAATTCCTTGCGCTCGGTGTGGATTCCCCACAGCGACTGGGCGAGGGCATCTGGCTCGTGCGATGGCTCACCTGCGCCAATTCCCCGCGGGATGATCAGCTGGCCGACGTGCAGACCCTCGGGTGCAAGGGCATCGTGAAGCATTTGAGCATAAGCACTTTCCCCGGCGAACGCGATCGAGGTGCCCGCGACGGAGGGTCCGGGCCGAACAGCGCTCGACCCGTTCACGAAGAGGACGGTGCCACGCCCGAGCGCGCGCATTCCGGGCAGCACGTGCGTCACAGCCGTGACAGGTCCGTAGATGGAGAACTCGACTGGACCGGCAAGATCCTCGGCGGTGGTCTCCAGTACAGGCTTCATGAATTCCTTCGCGGGCACGGGGCTGTATTGCAGTACCTCGATCGGGCCCAGTCGTTCGGCCGCGGAATCCAGAGCTGCTGTCAGCGATTTCGCGTCCCGCACATCGGCAGCAAAACCCTGGGCGGTAATTCCTTCGTCGACAAGCCGTCCGGCGATGCGGTCGACGTTGTTCTGGTTCCTGGAAATGAGCGCTACTGCGAGTCCTTCACGCCCGAAACGTCGAGCCACAGCGGAGCCGAGACCTTCACCCGCACCGATGATTGCGATCGTGGTCATTTGTTTTATCTCCTCGTGTTGGGGCGTTCACCGATTTCCGTCCTTTCCACAGTGGCGTGAAGTCGCCCGAGTAGCAAGTTCGGCGCTGGCGGCGAACAGGTCTTTTCCGCCATGAGCGGTTCCCTGTCAGTACACCCCACAGCAGGGACTCCCGCGGTCGCCGCTCGCTCTGTTTACTCGAGCGCATGCCCCTACGACAATCGCCTTTCATCGCCGCCGATGACCGCGCCTGACGATCGAACGCCGCAACCGTTCGCGTTCGCCACCGCAACAGCGGCGCTCGTTACGGTGTTCGCTGCGTCCGGGGCCCCTATTCCGTTGTACGAGCGATATCGAGCTGCGGCAAGATTGAGCACGCAAGACCTGTCGCTGGCCGCGGTCGCGTACTTCGTCGCCGTCCTGATCGCACTGGTAGTACTGGGCCGCCTGTCCGACCATCTTGGCCGCCGGGTCGTTGCAGTCGCGGCTGTGATCCTCGCCGCGATCGGAAGCCTCATTCTGCTCGATGTGTCCAACCTCGGTATTTTGTTGACCGGCAGAGTCTTTCACGGCCTGGCATGTGGGCTTGCGTCTTCGGCGCTCACCACCTACGTCATCGACACTGCCCCCGACCGCCCGCGCTGGCTTGCTGCCGGCGCAGCTGCGGGTGGGCCGGTCTCGGGGCTCACCATCGGTTCGCTCGGAACCGGAGCTCTCGCTCAGTACGCTCCGGCACCCCTGGCGGCCACCTACGTGATCGATGTCGGCCTGCTCGCTGTGTGTGCTGTGCTGCTCCTGTTCGCTCACGATCCTGTGAACCGACGACAGGGAGCATTGACGTCGCTACGTCCTCGCGTGTCCATTCCCGCTGCGGTTCGACCGTTGTTGCCGGGCGCTGTTGCCGTGTTCGGTGCCACGTGGGCGCTCGGCGGTTTCTACCAAGCTTTCAGCCCGACGATCGCGGCCCGAGACCTGGGGACCACCAACACCCTCGTGGCTGCAGTGGTTTTCGCATCGTTCATGGCCCCGTACGCATTGGGCGGCCCACTCACCGCCCGCCTTACGCCATCCGTGGCGCAGCGCGCGGGCATCGTGGTGTTCGCAGTTGCCGTCGTCGGCATCGCAACAAGTTTGCTTGCCGGATCGACCCTCGGGGTCATCGCTTTCGGCGTAATCGCCGGTGCGGCACAGGGTATGACGTTCACAGGGTCCGTCCGCGCGTTACTGTCAAAAACGGCTAGGGGCGAACGTGCAGGCCTGATGTCGGCGGTGTACCTCTTCTCCTATTGTGGAGCCGCCGCACCGAGCCTTGTCGCCGGCCGTTTGTCCAGCATTGTTGCCCTCCCGCACATCGCATTCGGATATGCGGCGATCGCCGCGGTGTCCGCCGTCGTCACAGTGAGGACTTCTCGTGCAGAGCGCTGAAATACCGCGCCGGCAGATCGCTCGGGCCGTGTCTCGAACTGCAGTCGGCCGTGCTGCCCTAACTGCAGTCGTCGTTCTCGTATTGTCCGTGTCGGCACCGATGCACTGCGTTGCCACCGATTTGGTCACTGCGCCTAGCGCTGTCGAGAGTGCGGAACCACCTGCCGAGACTGCCACCGAAGTGTCAGGGATCGAACCGGCGAGCCTCGAGAAGAGGATGCGCGCCGCCACCGAGGTGGGGGCGCTGAACGGTGCGCGAGTGTCTATCACTTTCATGGACCGGGTCAGCGGGATTCGGGCTACCAACGGTAACGAGGAGCCGATCGAAACTGCGTCGGTGTCGAAGCTCTTCATCGCGGACGATCTGCTGTTCCGTAACGAGCGCGGTGAGGTCGATTTGAGCGGAAGTGACAGAACCCAGATCGACGCTATGCTGCGCTCCTCGGACGATGCCGCGGCCGAGCAACTCTGGAATCGTTTTGGGCGCAACGACATCGTGGGGCGTGTAGCTGCTCGCTACGGGTTGCCCTCCACTTCGGTGCAGCCGGGGGACGAATGGTGGCGAACTCGAACCACGATGAACGATGTGGTGACCTTCTACTCCGCGATGATCGACGGTGCCGGTGGTCTCTCGCGCTCGCGGTCGGTTGCTGTCCTTTCGAATTTGCAGAACTTCACGCGTTTCGGCGCGGACGGCTACTACCAGCGTTTTGGACTTCCCGATGCGTTACCCGATGAGAACAGCCTCGGTGTCAAGCAGGGGTGGATGTGCTGCGTGGGTGGCGACTGGATTCATTTGTCGACCGGGTTCGTCGGTCCCGACCACCGCTACTTGGTGGCAATCGCCTCTCGCGAGGCCGCGAGCGAATACGGCGGAGGTTCGGTCGGTGCGGACCATGCTCGTCGGACCATGACCGCGATTGCGTCCGAGCTGTTCCCTTCGGGCCGTGTCGATCCCAGTTGACCCCTCAGCTGACCGAGTTCAATCTCGGTCGTGACCCCTCCGAACTTCGAGGTTTGTCCGGTGCCTCGCTCGATGGCAGGCCGGGACCATTCTTTCAGTGGAAGTCGAAAGCTTGAACGTGGTCAGGGGCCCGGTGCGTCTCCAGTTCAAATCTTCGGCGTGTCGTCGGTGAGTTCGTCGGTTCCGAGAGGTTCTCGGCAGTGGGAACAGACGACCATGGCCTCGAAAGCTTCTCCACAACGAGTGTGAACAAAACGGCGACGCCGGGCATCCGGCGGACTGTAGGCATCGCCCCAAGATTTGAGAACCAGCAACACTCGCGCCAGGTCCAGGCCCTTCGTGGTCAGGAAGTAACCGTCGCGGGGCGATCCTTCCCTGTAGGGACGCTTTTCGACGATTTCTTCGTCGGCGAGTTTGCGCAAGCGACTGGCCAGCACGTCTCTCGGCGCTCCCGTATCGGCAATCACATCGGTGAACCGCACCGAGCCGAGTGCAAGGCTGCGAACGACATGGAGAGACCAGCGGTCGCTCACAGCATCGAGTGCGATTGTGAGCGCGTCATTTGGTTGGACTTTCAAACTGATTGCCCCTACATTCGGTCTGGTTATCCAACCAAATTACCTCGAGGGGTGTTGTGTCCGATTCGACTTCTCCAGCTGCGGTGTCCGAAGACCGGCCCGAGCATGCGCGCATGCCCGCCCGCC